>NZ_VFPG01000001.1:1834936-2446582 GCF_006716565.1 Nocardia bhagyanarayanae
AATGTGATCAGCGCCGCGACCTCGTCCGGCTCGGTGATCCGCCCCGTCACCATCCCCATCCGCGCGGGCACGTGCTTCAAGAACTCGGCCTGCTCCACCGCGACAGCGGCGGCCAGCTTTCCGCCGAAACCGTCCGGCGCCTCCCAGATATCGGTCCGCACCGGACCCGGGGAAACGGTCGCGACCCGAACTCCTTGCGGTCCGAGCTCTTCGGCCAAACCCTTACCGAACGCGGTGAGCGCGGCCTTGGCGACGTTGTACGCCAGCGGCGGTCCGGCCGGGCGGCGCGCGCCGATCGACGACACGTTCACGATCGCCCCGCCGCCGTCGGTCAACAACGGCAGCGCCGCCCTGGTGACCCGGACAGCGGCGAAGAGATTGATATCGAACACTTCTCGCCAGTGCGCGTCATCGATACTGGCGAATCCGCCGATCTCCACCGCGTCACCGCCGCCGACATTGTTGACGAGCAGATCGATGCCGCCGAGTTCGGCCGTCGCACGCTCCACCAGTTCGTCCGCACCCTCGGGCCCGGCGAGGTCGACCGCTACGGGCACCGCGCCCGTCGCCTCGAGTTCGGCGGTGGGTTTGCGCGCCGCGCCGACGACGCGCACGCCCTCGGCGGTCAGCCTGCGCACCGTCGCGAGCCCGATGCCGCGACTCGCCCCGGTGACCACCGCGGTCTTGCCGTTGAGCTGGAGATCCATGTCGCCTTCCATTCTTTAACTAGAGGTACAAAACTTGGGTACGCGAAAGCCCTGCAAGAGAAACAACCTCAGAGCGAGTCGATCACCGCGTCGATCGTGCGCATCGAGCGATCCGGCCCGTCGGCCGTCTTGGACATCACCTGCATCCCGACCAACGTGCTGAGCAGCATGCTCGCGATCGCCCGTGGATCCCGGCCGCGGTCGATCTCCCCGGCGCGCTGCCCTTCCTCGATGGCGGCCTGGAACGCCGCCTCGGTGCGATCGAACATCCGCCGGACCAATGCGGTGGCCTCCGCGTCCGCCCCGCCGAGCGCCGCCGCCGTGTTCACCGCGAAGCAGCCGCGACGGTCCGGATCGGCGAGGTTGGCCTCCGCGACCAGCCGCAACGCGTCGCGCAGCCGCTCTTTCACCGATCCGGGTCGCTCGAGCAACCCGGTGATGGCCGCGGCCTGATTGTCCCGGTAGTGCTCGAGCGCCCGCTCGAACAGCGCGTGCTTGCTGCCGAAAGTGTTGTAGAGGCTGCCTTTTCCGATGCCGAGCGCGTCGACGAGGTCCTGTGGGGTCGTGTCGGCATAGCCCTTGCGCCAGAACACCTCGGTCGCCCGCGCCACGGCGGCGTCCGGATCGAACTGTTTCGGCCTGCCCACGCCATCGAGCCTAGCGAGTTCTGTACCCACAGGTCAATTTAAAAATTCTGGGAATAGGTCGCGCAGGTCGGAGGTTGAGCTTGTCGACGACGTTGAGCGCGTCGGACTCAAGTTTGAGTTGACGCCCGGTGTGGATCGGGTGCAGGATTGAGCCGACCACGCTCAGCGTTGCTGGGACCGTGCTCCGTGAGGTGCTAGGGGCGAGGTCTCACGGCGGTGCAAGACACGCCGTAGGGCGGGCCCGGCTCGCCCAGCACCGACACAACCAAGTACGTCAATCAGGAGGAACAAACATGGCTCGTGCGGTCGGAATCGACCTCGGGACCACGAACTCGGTCGTCGCCGTTCTCGAAGGCGGCGAGCCGGTCGTGGTCGCCAACTCGGAAGGATCGCGCACCACCCCGTCGATCGTCGCGTTCGCGAAGAACGGCGAGGTGCTGGTCGGTCAGCCTGCGAAGAACCAGGCCGTGACCAACGTCGACCGCACCATCCGCTCCGTCAAGCGCCACATCGGCACGGACTGGTCCGTCGGCATCGATGAGAAGAAGTACACCGCGCAGGAGATCAGCGCCCGCGTGCTGATGAAGCTCAAGCGCGACGCGGAGGCCTACCTCGGTGAGGAGATCACCGACGCGGTCATCACCGTGCCCGCCTACTTCGAGGACTCCCAGCGCCAGGCGACCAAGGAAGCCGGTCAGATCGCCGGTCTGAACGTGCTGCGCATCGTCAACGAGCCCACCGCGGCCGCGCTCGCGTACGGCTTGGACAAGGGCGACAAGGAACAGACCATCCTGGTCTTCGACCTCGGTGGCGGCACCTTCGACGTCTCGCTGCTGGAGATCGGCGAGGGCGTCGTCGAGGTCCGCGCCACCTCCGGTGACAACCACCTCGGTGGCGACGACTGGGACGAGCGGGTCGTCAAGTGGCTGGTCGACAAGTTCAAGGGCAGCTCGGGCATCGACCTGACCAAGGACAAGATGGCCATGCAGCGTCTGCGCGAGGCTGCCGAGAAGGCCAAGATCGAGCTGTCGTCGTCGCAGTCGACCTCGATCAACCTGCCCTACATCACCGTCGACGCGGACAAGAACCCGCTGTTCCTCGACGAGCAGCTGACTCGCGCCGAGTTCCAGAAGATCACCTCGGACCTGCTCGACCGCACCCGCGCGCCGTTCCAGTCCGTGATCAAGGACGCGGGCATCAACGTCTCCGACATCGACCACGTGGTCCTCGTCGGCGGCTCGACCCGTATGCCCGCCGTCTCGGACCTGGTCCGCGAGCTGACCGGCGGCAAGGAGCCCAACAAGGGCGTGAACCCGGACGAGGTCGTCGCCGTCGGCGCCGCCCTGCAGGCCGGTGTGCTCAAGGGTGAGGTCAAGGACGTCCTGCTGCTCGACGTGACCCCGCTGTCGCTGGGCATCGAGACCAAGGGCGGCGTGATGACCAAGCTCATCGAGCGCAACACCACCATCCCGACCAAGCGCTCGGAGACCTTCACCACGGCCGACGACAACCAGCCGTCGGTGCAGATCCAGGTGTTCCAGGGTGAGCGCGAGATCGCCTCGCACAACAAGCTGCTCGGCTCCTTCGAGCTGACCGGCATCCCGCCTGCCCCGCGCGGCGTGCCGCAGATCGAGGTCACCTTCGACATCGACGCGAACGGCATCGTGCACGTCACCGCGAAGGACAAGGGCACCGGCAAGGAGAACACGATCAAGATCCAGGACGGCTCCGGCCTGTCCAAGGAGGAGATCGACCGGATGGTGAAGGACGCCGAGGCGCACGCGGCCGAGGACAAGGCGCGTCGCGAGGAGGCGGAGACCCGCAACCAGGCCGAGTCGCTGGTGCACCAGACCGAGAAGTTCATCAAGGAGAACGAGGACAAGGTGCCCGCGGACGTGAAGTCCAAGGTCGAGGCGGCCATCGCCGAGGCCAACGAGGCACTGAAGGGCACCGACATCGCGGCCGTGAAGTCCGCGGTGGAGAAGCTCGCCACCGAGTCCCAGGCGCTCGGCCAGGCCATATACGAGGCCTCCGCCGCCGAGCAGGCCGCGTCCGGCAACGGCGCGTCCAGCTCCGCGAACGACGACCAGGTCGTGGATGCCGAGGTTGTTGACGAGCCGGTCGACACGGAGAAGAAGTGACCGAGGACAACCAGGGCGATTCGGTACAGGAGCCGATCACCTTCGTCGACAAGCGCAAGGTCGACCCGGCCACCGGTGAGGTCCGGGAACCGGTCGCGGACACCGCGGCCGGGCCCGGCCCCGAGGGCGGGAACGGTGCGGAAGGCAACGGCGTCGGGACTCCCGAGGGAGCCGAGACGCTGGCCGACACCATCGGTGTCGAGCTGGCCGAGCGCACCGCCGACCTACAGCGGCTGACCGCGGAATACGCCAACTACCGGCGCCGCGTCGAGCGCGACCGCAAGGCCGCCATCGACGGCGCCAAGGCGGCCGTGGTCACCGAACTGCTCGGCGTGCTCGACGATCTGGATCGCGCGAGGGCCCACGGCGACCTCGAGTCCGGACCGCTGAAGTCGGTGGCGGACAAGCTGGTCGACGCGCTGCGCAAGCAAGGCCTCGAGGAGTTCGGTACGGAGGGCGAGCCCTTCGACCCGACCCTGCACGAGGCCGTGCAGCACGAGGGTTCCGGCGCGGATCCGGTGCTCGGTGTCGTGATGCGCAAGGGCTATCGGTTCGGCGATCGGGTGCTTCGGCACGCGCTCGTCGGGGTAACCGATGGCGTGGCCGATCTGGCCGAGAACGAGGCATCGGATGTAGATGCCAATGCCGACGACTAATACTGCGAAAGGAGGAGATACTCGGTGAGCCAACGGGAGTGGATCGAAAAGGACTTCTACAAGGAGCTGGGTATCTCCTCCAGCGCCTCGCAGGACGAGATCAAGAAGGCCTACCGCAAGCTCGCCCGCGACCTGCACCCGGACGCCAATCCGGGTGACACCAAGGCCGAGGAGCGCTTCAAGGCCGTCAGCGAGGCACACGCCGTGCTGTCGGATCCGGCCAAGCGCAAGGAGTACGACGACACGCGAAAACTCTTCGCGGGCGGCGGTTATCCGCGTGGCGGGTTCACACCCGGTGGCGGGGGCGGCTTCTCGCAGGAATTCAACATCGGCGACATCTTCGGCGGCGCCACCACAGGTGACGGCGGGCTCGGCGACCTGCTCGGCGGCCTGTTCAATCGGGGCGGCACCCGCACCACGAGCAGGCCGCGGCGCGGCGCCGACGTGGAAACCGAGACGACCCTCGGCTTCCGCGAGGCCGCACAGGGCGTCACCGTCCCGCTTCGGATGACCAGTCCGTCGCCGTGCACCACGTGTCACGGCAGCGGCGCGAAGCCGGGGACCAGTCCCCGGGTCTGCCCCATCTGCAACGGCGCCGGTGTGATCAGCCGCAACCAGGGCGCGTTCGGATTCAGCGAGCCGTGCGACGAGTGCCGGGGTTCCGGCTCGATCATCGACGACCCGTGCCCCGACTGCCACGGCAACGGAATTCAGAACCGCACCCGCACCATCACGGTCCGGATTCCGCCGGGCGTCAGCGACGGCCAGCGGATCCGGTTGGCCGGACAGGGCGAGGCGGGACTGCGCGGTGCGCCCTCGGGCGACCTGTACGTCACCGTGCACGTCAGCCAGGACAAGGTCTTCGGCCGAAACGGCGACGACCTGACTCTGGTGCTGCCGGTCAGCTACGCTGAGTTGGTGCTCGGCACAACGGTTTCCGTGCCAACGTTGGAAGGGCGCGTCGGCGTGAAGGTGCCGCCGGGCACCGCCGACGGCCGGATCCTGCGGGTGCGCGGCCGCGGCGTTCCCAAGCGCGGCGGCGGTGCCGGTGACCTGCTGGTCACCGTCAAGGTCGCGGTGCCGCAGAAACTGGACAGCGATGCCGCCGAAGCGCTGAGGCGCTATCAGGAGGCGGAGAAGTCGAGCGGATTCGATCCTCGTGCGGGATGGGCAGGTGCGTGATGTCCACTGATCCGAAGAAGGCGTCCGGTGGGTCGCGAGCCGAGTTCTTCATGATCTCGGTCGCGGCCCAGCTGGCGGGCATGCACGCGCAGACCCTGCGCACCTATGACCGCCTGGGACTCGTGACGCCGCAACGCACTTCGGGTGGCGGGCGACGTTATTCGGCGCGGGACGTCGAGCTGCTGCGCGAAGTGCAGCGGCTGTCCCAAGACGAGGGCGTGAACCTGGCGGGCATCAAACGCATCATCGAACTGACCAATCAGGTCGAGGAATTGCGCGAGCAACTCGCCGAGACGCGTGCGGAGGTGGAGCGGCTGCGAGCGGGCTACCGTCCGGATCTCTCGCCGCCGCAACGCAGTACGGCGTTGGTGGTGTGGAAGCCACGTAATAAGCGCTGAGGCGAAGGGTTCTCGGGCCCCGCTGCCGGCCTTTCCGGTCGGAGCGGGGCCCTTCGCTATTTCTGGACATTGGACCAGTTTCGACGGGTGCGCGAAATGCGCGGGATAGCTCGCCGTGATTATCGGTGCAAGTTTGCTGGAAAGTGCCCGAGTTTGCTGGCGCGCAAGTCTTTTCGCTGTTGCGTTCGTACGGTGTATCGAACCGACCGGTCCTCTTCTTTCGAATACGTCGGATGCGCGGAAATTGCTCGAGCCCGAACCGCGGTGGCGCACAAAGGGTTGCCACATGATCGCTCGGCCGCGGTCAACTGGACGAGTCTTGCAAAGCGGGCCGCGCGAATTCGGTGGAGGTTTGTCCGAATCCGCCGCTCTAGTACAGGCTTTCGGTCTGTTATTTGGGATCTTTACTCTTTCGATTCTTGTTTTCATGGAATTACACGCGTGATGTTCGAAGGTGGCATTCCGTTGCTGGCTAACCTCGCTTACACTCCTTGGCATCGGCTGCTGTCGAGTGTCCCGCAGCACCTCACTCGCCGGCGCGCATTGTGTTCTAGTGCGAAATGAGGTTGTGACACAAATGGATTCGCGGACTGTCGCTTTGATCAGAACGACGTTCAAGGCGGTTGCTGCGGAGGAAGGGGGGCCGGAAAGACTGGCCAGGTCGTTCTACGCGATCCTGTTCTCGGAGTATCCGCAGGTCCGCGATTTCTTCCCCGCCGCGATGGATTCGCAGCGTGACCGTCTCGTCAAGGCCATCGGCTACGCGCTCGACCGGCTCGAGGAACCGAACAAGCTGTTGCCTTTCCTCGCTCAACTCGGCCGAGATCACCGCAAATATGGTGTGCAGGCCGAACACTACGTCGCGGTGGCCACTTCGCTGAAGACCGCGATGCGGCGCTTCGCGGGCACCGAGATGTGGACCGACGAGGTCGAAAGGGCCTGGGACGAGGGCCTGACGGTTATCAGCGAGACGATGATGGGCGCCGCCGAGAAGGAGGTGACGCCCGCGGTCTGGTCCGGCCGGGTGCTGGAGAACCGGCTCGTCCTACGCAATCTGGCCATCGTGCGATTACAACTCGACCAGCCGATGCAATACGCCGCAGGGCAATACATGAGCGTGCAGATCCCGTCGCGACCGCGCATGTGGCGGTACCTCTCGCCCGCCGTGCCCGCGAATGCCAACGGCGAGATCGAGTTCCACGTGCGCGGCGTGCTCGGCGGCTGGGTCAGCCCCGCCATCGTCGGCCAGACGCAGGTGGGGGATCAGTGGTTGATCGGCTCGCCGCTCGGCGGGCTCGGCGTGCCGCGCAACACGAAACGCAAAATGCTCATGGTGGGCTGCGGCACCGGAATCGCGCCGCTGCGCGCCCAGCTCATGCAAATGGCGCTGCGGCGAACCAATCCGAAGGTGCACCTGTTCGTCGGCGGGCATCACCCGTGCGATCTCTACGATCTGGAGACGCTGAGCAAGCTGGCCATGGCCAACCGCTGGCTGACCGTCACACCGGTCAGCGAGAGCGACGAAAATCCCTGGTGGCATTACGAAGCCGGGGAGGTCGAGCGAATATGGCCGGGCCTCGAGCCGCGCATGACCGGCCAGATCGGCAAGGTCGTCGCCAGCTACGGGCCGTGGGCCGACCGCGACGTGCAGATCGTCGGCTCGCCTTCGATGGTGCAGACCACCAAGTTCCGCTTGATGGCGTCGGGCACCCAGACCAAGAACATTCGCCACGATCCGCTGTTCTGAGTCGTCGTTCCGGCGAAGGTCGGGATCCAAGCGGGTGACGACTATCCGCGGGTCTGCGACTGGATCCCGGCCTTCGCCGGAACGATGGCTGTCAAAGTCCTTCGTATTGAATGCATTCGGCGGGCGTGCCGGTCTCGACCAGCCGATCCAGGGTGGCTCGCGTCATCGCGGGTGAACCGCACACGAGGACCTGGTGGTGATCGAAGGCGCCGTGCGAGCCGACCACGTCGGCGAGGGTGCCCTGGAGCAGTTCGTCCGCGGGAAAGCCGATGTCGACGCGCGTCTGCTCGTACCACTCGTCTTCCCAGTTCGGGTCGTCCAGGCTCTCCACCACCGGGACGACGGTGAGCCAGTCCAGCTCCTCGGCGAGCAGGTAGAGCATGTCGGCGGCGTACAGGTCGCGCGGCGAACTGCCGCCGACGAACAGGTAGGTGCGCGGCGGCTCGGACACCCGCGCCAGTTCCAGGATCTGCGAACGCATCGGTGCCAGGCCGGTGCCCCCCGCGATCATCACCACTTCGTCGCCCTCCGGGTCGACGGTGAAAGTGCCCTGCGGCGCGGCGATGCGCCACTCGTCGCCCGGCTGGGTGTCGGCGACCAGCGAGCCGCTGAGCCAGCCGCCCGGCACGGTGCGCACGTGGAACTCCAGCTTGCCGTCCAGCGAGGGCGGTAGCGCGGGGGAGAGCCTGCGGCGCACGCCGGGCTGCTGCGGCACCCGGACCTCGACGGATTGGCCCGCGACGAACGGCACGAACTCGCCGATCAGGCGGATCACCGCCACGTCGTGGCGTAAGCGGTGGTGGCCGACGACGGTCGAGGTCCACTCCGCTTGCGCGACTCCGTTGCCGAGCGCGCCCGGCTCCGTCATGAGAACTCCTCTGTAGTTGTGCGGCGCGTGCCGCTGTGGATCAGACGGGATCGCAGCTGATGACGTGTTCCGGCGTACCGACCGCGATGAGCGCCCTGCGGGTGTCGGCGATCATCCGCGCCGAGCCCGCGATCTGGATCTGGCGGTCGGCCCACGCGCCGAAGCTGGCCACCACCGCGCCCAGATTGCCGACCAGCCTGCGGTGCATGCCGTAGGGCGCGTCGGCGGCGGGGTGCGGGTACCACCACGGGTTGGTCTTCTGCTCGCAGACCGGGACGATGGTGAGCCACGGGTTGCTCTGCGAGAGCTGCCACATGTTCTCCACGTCGTATAGGTCGCACGGGTAGCGACCGCCGATGAAGAAGTGCACGCGCGGGTTGATGCCGCGCTGGCTCATCTCGATGAGCTGGGCGCGCAGCGGGGCGATGCCGGTGCCCGCGCCGATCAGCAGCACGTCGCGTCCGGCGTCGCGGTCCACGTGCAGGCCGCCGAGCGGGCCGCCGATCAGCCAGCGATCGCCGACCTGCGTCTCGTTGACGATGGCCGGGCTCACCCAGCCGCCGCGGATCTTGCGCACGTGGAATTCGATCTCGCCGTAGGGATTCGACGGAATCGCCGGGGAGAAGTAGCGCCACATCTTGGGCCGCTGCGGCACGGCGACGGGCACGTACTGTCCGGCTTGGTAGGGCACTGGCGAGTCGGACTGCAAACGCACGATCGCCAGGTCCTCGAGCACCCTGCGGTGGCCGACCACCGTCGCCTCCCAGTACGGCTGGGACTTGTCGGAGTTGGCGCCGATCGCCATCGACGCCGAGATCAAAATGGTGATGTCGCGCCAGCCCTCTTCGAGCTGACGGTTCCACATCGCGCCGTTGTACACGCGGAACGCGGCGAGCAACGCGCGGCCCGCCTGGTCGTAGTGTGCGGCCTCGACGCCGTATTTCCGATGGTCGCGCGCCAGCTGCTCGAGAAACTTCTGCGCGCGGTCCCAGTCCTCCAGGTGGTCGAGCACGAACTGGATGGCCGTGGCCAGCCGTTTCGGTTGCATGTCCATCGCGGGCGGGAACAGCTCGCGCAAACGCGGGTTCTCGGCGAACAGATGACCATAGAACGCACTGATCAACCGCTCGGGTCCGCCCGGTGACTCGCTCACCGAACGGAAGTTGGCGCGGACCAGCGCTGCCGAACGCGCATCCACGACGAGATTCCCTTCCTTCCCGCTTGTAGCTGCGCATCCGTTATCGACTGCTGCGCAGGGACGTGCCCGTAACCGGCGGTCCATCGGGGTACAAGTATCCCCGAAAAGTCCGTGGTCGTGTGGGTATGCGCAGCACGCTCTCGACCGCTCCGAGTTATCCCTCGGCTAAGTCGGCAGCTCGGGATGTCGGCCCGGCCGGCTCTCGCGGCGCGCACGCGCCCGCTGTTGCCTTGCTGCGCTCGGCCCCATGGTCGGGCCCTCGACCAGGATAACGGGGGCGGGCGAACCTTTCATGGTGTGGTTCTCTGGATGGGTACCTGCAACGGGAGTGCAGGGGCCGCTTGTGCGCCGTCTACGCACAAGTCGACCAGCGAGGGTGAAGCTGCTCACGCCCCGGCAACGGCGGGGGCGGGTGTACCTGCTCAGGGTGTGGTTCTCTGGACGGGTACCTGCAACGGGAGGGCAGGGGCCGCTTGTGCGCCGTTTACGCACAAGTTCACCAGCGGGGGCGTGAACCCTGCTCACCCGGCAACGGCGGCGCGAACGGCGGGGGCGACCTGTTCGGCGTAGCGGCGGATCTGTTCGGCCGGGTCGCCCTCGGTCGGCCAGAAGACGAAGCCGTCGATGCGCTGCTCGACGTGCAGCGCGGTCAGATCGTCCACCCACCGGCTCACCGGTCCTTCGAGGAAGCCGTGGTCGACGCCGTTGTCGGTGATGGTGCCCGAGACGTTGTAGACCCGGCGGATCGCGTGCGGGTCCCGGCCCGCGGCCGCCGCCGCGTCGTCGATCCGCTTGCCCGCCTCGGTGAGGAACTCCGGCGGCGCCCAGGCGGCCGAGGGCAGCCAGCCGTCGGCGAGCGTGCCGGTCAGCGTCTGCATACGCGGTCCCATCGCGCCGAGCCAGATGCCGGGATCGTGCCTCGGCCGCGGGCCGGGATGCGCGCCCGCGAGCCGGTGGAACGCGCCGGGCACCCGGACGGCGCGCTCGTCGCTCCACATCGCGCGGATGACGTGGATCGCCTCGGCCAGCGCCCGCACCGCCTCGCCCTTGCTCAGCCGCTCGCCGCCCATGGCCGCGATGGCGTCCCAGAACGCGCCGGCTCCCAGCCCGAGCTGGATCCGCCCGCCGGTCATGATGTCCAGCGAGGCGACGGATTTGGCGAGGACCGCGGGGTTGCGCAGCGGCAGGTTCGCGACGTCGGGAAAGAAGGTGATCCGTTCGGTGCGCACCGCGAGCGCGGTGATCAGGGTCCAGGTGTCCAGGAAACGGCGCTGGTAGGGGTGGTCCTGGATGCCGATGAGGTCGAGTTCGGCGGATTCGGCGTAGGCCGCCACCTGGGTGAGCTGGTGGTAGTCGTCGGCGTCGGGGATCAGGAAAAGTCCGAATTCGACAGGGCGAGCGCTCATCTCGCGGCTCAGATGGTGAGTACGGTCTTGCCGCGCGCGCCCGTGGCGCCGAGCACGGTTGACGCTTCCTCTAGCGGGACGGTCGCGTCGATGGGCACCACCACGTCGCCCGCCGCGACGCGCGCCAGCAACCGGGTCAGTTCCGGCGCCCGGCCCTTGGACTCGAAGTTGCCGCCGCGTAGACCGCGCTCACGCAGCGCGGCCTCGTCGGCCGCGAAGACGGTGGTGTAGACCGCGCCGCCCGCGCGCACGAGTTCGGTCAGCGGCGCGAGCGCTTCGGGCGGGCTGACCAGATCGAAGAGCACGTCGATGCCGTCGGGCTCGGTGGACCGCACCGAATCGGCGACGGACGCGCGGGTGTAGTCCACCGTCTCCGCCGCGCCGAGCCTGGTCATCTGGTCGGCCGTGTCGCCGCGCGCCGTCGCGATGACGTGCGCGCCCGCGATATTGGCCAGCTGCACGAGAAACGACCCGACGCCGCCGGTGGCGCCGACGATCAGCACCTTCTGGCCGGGCCGGATCTGGGCCGCGTCGACCAGGTCCTGCGCGGTGACGCCCGCGGTCGGCAGCGCCGCGGCGGCCATCGTGGTGACCGGTTCCGGGATGGGTACCAGCGTCGCGTCCTCCGGGAGCACCGAGTATTCGGCGAAGCTGCCGTGCCCGGCGGGCGGGACGAGGAACTTGCCGACCACCCGATCGCCGATCGTGAACTTCGTGACGCCGGGGCCGACCGAGGCGATGCTGCCCGCGCCGTCCACGCCGAGGATCGCCGGAAAGTCGTGCGGCATCCGGCCTTCCAGGATGCCATTGGCCATCTTCAGGTCGAAGGGGTTGACGCCCGCGGCGTCGAGCTGCACCTTGACCGCTTGCGCGCCCGGCTCGGGTACCGGCATCTCGGCCAGCTCGACGGGTTCTCCGAACTTCCGTACCACGATCGCGCGCATCGGTTCCGCTCCTCGGTTCGGCTGAAGGGTGATGCATCAACTAACCGCTTTTGGTGCTCGTATGCATCCCTACACCACCGACGCCGTGATTCATCGCATTCGGCGATGGCGCGGCGTAGCGTTGAGCCGCGGAAATCGGCCGGGTGGCGGGCCGGAAAATTTTTAAACTTGAGCGGAACAGACTCAACCTCCCGCACGTTGGACCGATTGGAACAGCACGAGCCCGCACGCGATCGCGCGCGGGAAGGGCACTCGATGCTGCGGAATCGACTCGAGGAAGGTGACTTGTGGACTCGTTCAATCCCACCACCAAGACCCAGGCGGCGCTGACCGCGGCCCTCCAGGCGGCGTCGGCCGCGGGCAACCCGGAGATTCGTCCGGCGCACTTGCTGGTGGCGTTGCTCGATCAGACCGACGGCATCGCCGCCCCACTGCTGAAGGCCGTCGGCGTCGACCCCGCGACGGTTCGGCGCGAGGCACAGGACATCGTCGACCGGCTGCCGAGGGCGACCGGCGCGACCACGACGCCGAACCTCGGGCGCGAGGCGCTCGGCGCCATCACCGCGGCCCAGCGGCTGGCCACCGAACTCGGGGACGAGTACGTCTCCACCGAGCACGTCGTCGTCGGCCTCGCCGAGGGCGACTCGGACGTCACCAAGCTGCTCACCAAGCACGGCGCGACGGCCGACGCGCTGCGCGAGGCGTTCACCACCGTGCGCGGCAGCGCCCGGGTGACCAACCCCGATCCCGAGGGCAGCTACCAGGCGCTGGAGAAGTACTCCACCGATCTCACCGCGGCCGCGCGCTCCGGCAAGCTAGACCCGGTCATCGGGCGCGACACCGAGATCCGGCGCGTCGTCCAGGTGCTGAGCCGCCGCACCAAGAACAACCCGGTGCTGATCGGCGAGCCCGGCGTCGGCAAGACCGCCATCGTCGAGGGACTGGCCCAGCGCATCGTGGCGGGCGACGTGCCCGAGTCGCTGCGCGGAAAGTCCGTTGTCGCACTGGATCTCGGCGCGATGGTGGCGGGCGCGAAGTACCGAGGCGAATTCGAGGAACGGCTCAAGGCCGTGCTCGAGGAGATCAAGAACAGCGCCGGACAGATCATCACCTTCATCGACGAGCTGCACACCATCGTCGGCGCCGGCGCGACCGGCGAATCGGCGATGGACGCGGGCAACATGATCAAGCCGATGCTGGCCCGCGGCGAACTGCGGCTGGTCGGCGCGACCACGCTGGAGGAGTACCGCAAGCACATCGAGAAGGACGCCGCGCTGGAGCGCCGCTTCCAGCAGGTGCTGGTCGGCGAGCCCTCGGTGGAGGACACCGTCGGCATCCTGCGCGGCATCAAGGAGCGCTACGAGGTGCACCACGGCGTGCGCATCACCGACTCCGCGCTGGTGGCCGCGGCCACCCTCTCCGACCGCTACATCACCTCGCGGTTCCTGCCGGACAAGGCGATCGACCTTGTCGACGAGTCGGCCTCGCGGCTGCGCATGGAGATCGACTCGCGCCCGGTGGAGATCGATGAGGTCGAGCGCGCGGTGCGTCGCCTCGAGATCGAAGAGGTCGCGCTGACCAAGGAGACCGACGAGGCCTCCAAACAGCGCTTGGAGAAGCTGCGCCAGGAACTGGCCGACGACCGCGAGAAGCTCAACCAGCTGACCACCCGGTGGCAGAACGAGAAGAAGGCCATCGATCAGGTCCGTTCGCTCAAGGAACAGCTGGAGAGCCTGCGCGGCGAGTCGGAGCGCGCCGAACGCGACGGCGATCTCGGCAAGGCGGCCGAGCTGCGCTACGGCCGGATCCCGACGCTGGAGAAGGAACTCGCGCAGGCCGAGAAGGCCAACGGCGCCGCGCCCGACGGCGAGGTGATGCTCAAGGAGGAGGTCGGCCCCGACGACATCGCCGAGGTGGTGTCCGCGTGGACCGGCATCCCGGTGGGCAGGCTGATGGAGGGCGAGACTCAGAAGCTGCTCCGGATGGAGGACGAGCTCGAGCGTCGCGTCGTCGGACAGAAGGAGGCCGTGCAGGCCGTCTCCGACGCGGTGCGCAGGGCGCGCGCAGGCGTCGCCGACCCGAACCGGCCGACCGGCTCGTTCATGTTCGTCGGCCCCACCGGCGTCGGCAAGACCGAGCTGGCGAAGGCGTTGGCGGACTTCCTCTTCGACGACGAACGCGCCATGGTGCGGATCGACATGAGCGAATACAGCGAGAAGCACTCGGTGGCCCGTCTGGTCGGCGCCCCGCCCGGCTACGTCGGCTACGACCAGGGCGGCCAGCTCACCGAGGCGGTGCGGCGCAGGCCGTACACCGTGGTGCTGTTCGACGAGATCGAGAAGGCGCACCCGGATGTGTTCGACATCTTGCTCGCCGTGCTCGACGAGGGACGGCTCACCGACGGCCAGGGCCGCACGGTGGACTTCCGCAACACCATCCTCATCCTCACCTCGAACCTGGGTGCGGGCGGTGACAAGGACTTCGTCATGAACGCGGTGCGCTCGGCGTTCAAGCCGGAGTTCCTCAACCGGCTCGACGACGTGGTCATGTTCCACTCGCTCGACGAGGAGCAGCTGGAGCGGATCGTCGACATCCAGCTCGACCAGCTGCAGAAGCGGCTGTCGCAGCGCAGGCTGAAGCTGGACGTCAGCGATTCGGCCAGGTTCTGGCTCGCGGTGCGCGGCTACGACCCGGTGTACGGCGCGCGACCGTTGCGGAGGCTGATCCAGCAGTCCATCGGCGACACCCTCGCCAAGGAACTGCTCGCCGGCGAGGTCACCGACGGCGACACGGTCAAGGTCGGCGTGAGCGGCAACGGCGACGGTCTGATCGTCGGCAGGTGAGTGTGATCGGACGCCCCGGCCCCGGTGCGGGCCGGGGCGTCCGGGTGTTCGGCGTGGCTCGCCGAATCGGCTCGGTCACCTGGACGTGACGGTCGACACGCAGCCCAGGCGCTGCCGGACGAAGTCCGTCGAAAACACCTCGCGCATGGCCGGAGCGGATGCGGAGGTACGCATACCCTGGAGGCATGACGAACCCGAAGGATCCCTGGGGACAGCGGCCGGAGGATGCGCCGACCGAGCACCTCGGTTCGCCGGGTGCGTCCGGCTACGACCCGTCCGGGGACACCACGAGGTATCCGTCGACCGAGCAGTACGAGTGGGGTCCGCCGCCCGCGAACGCCACCAAGCAGCTCCCGCCGATGGAGCACCAGTGGGGTGCTTACGAAAGCCCCTACGGCACGCAGTGGCAGGGCGCGCCGGGCCAGCCCACGGGCGTCCCGCCCGCCGGTGTGCCGCCGGGCGGTCCACCGATGGATCAGCCGCCGCCCAAACGCAATACGGGTCTGTGGATCGCGCTCGCGCTCGGCGTCGTCGCGCTCGTCGCGGTGGCCGGGGTGGTCGCCGGGCTGGTGCTCGGCGGTCGTGACTCGTCGACCACGACGGCGGGCGGCACGACGACCGCGCCGTTCCCCACCGGTCGTGCGTTCCCGACGGAGAACCCGTCGCCGCGCGACCCGTCGCCGAGTGGTCTGCCCGGCCTGCCCGGAATCGACGAGTTGGGCGCGACCATGGGCACCATCAGCGCCAACAACGGCGGCCAGCTCACCATCGACACCGTCTCCGGCAACACGGTGAACGTCTCGACCGACGAACTCACCCAGGTGATCTCGCTCTCCGGCGCGAAGCCCGCCGACCTGCCCGTGGGCGACATGGTCGTGGTGCAGGGCGACAAGGGACAGGACGGATCGATCCGCGCGAGGATCATCATCAGCACCACGCTGCCCGGCGGCGGAAGATGAGCGGCGGCGCGGTGCCTGCGGCCGGACTCCGTCCGGCGGTGCCGGAGACCGGACTCCGTCCGATAGCGCAAGACCGGCGGCTCGTCGCGGTACCAAAGGCGGCCCTCCACCGTCCGGGCCTATTAGGGTAGACCGCGATGACGGCTATGTGGTTCGGGTTGGCGGCGATCGCACTCGTTGGTGCGATCGTGCTGCTGTATTTCGATCGGGTCCAGCGACAGCGGACCGGTCACGCGCGCCAGGTCTGGGCCAAGGCCCAGGGGTACACCTACGTGTCGGTGGAACCGGCACTCCCGTCGACGTGGCGGCGCGGCGCGCTGGCCAAACTCGGCTATCTGTCGGCGGTCGACGTGGTCTCCGGTATCCGCAAGGGCGAGAAGTTCGTTCTGTTCGACCTGGAGGACGCCGCGACGCTGGTCGCGGTGCGCCGCCAGATCGGTTCGGACATCGATGTCGACATGCGGCTCAAGACGGCGTCCCCGCCGAAGGACGCGGATCTGGAGCTGCTCGGCGCCATCGGCGACCGGGTCGTCTTCGCGACGAACCCGGAGATCGCCAGGCACGCGGTGGATCAGCGGATGGTCGCGTTCATCGAGACGCTGTCCGACACCGTGCAGATGCTCTGGAGCGAAGGCAACTGGACCCTCGGCATGCTGAACGTCGGTACGGCGGCGAAGGATTGGGAGTCCGCCATCGACGCGGTGCTGCGCCTGTCCGGTCTGCTGCACGTGCTACCTCCGGTCAGCGACCCGCGCGGCGCGAACAAGTCCGAGCAAGACCCGGACCGTCCGCACCCGCGGACCCGCGACCGCGCCGAGTCGGCGCGTTCGGAGCCGGTGCGCGGCGCCTCCCGTGTGCTGCCGCCCGGCGCGGACGACGACGATCGCGATTTCGGCTACGACGACCGCGACGACGAGTCCCGCTACGACGAGGACTACGAACCGGACGAGCGGGAGACCGCGGGCGAGCAGTCGCGCCGCCCCTCGCTGGCCGTCGTCCCCGACGCCAGGGCTCGGACGCGCGAGGACCGCTGGTCCGACGACGACGAGGCCGAGGACGACTGGCGTCCGGAATCGCGCCGCGGCGACGCCGACGACTGGGCGGACGAGCCGCCCGCCTCCCGACCCGACGAGCAGGACCGCCCCGGCGGCCCGTTCCACCCCGGATTCCGTCCGTATCAGGGCCCCGTGCCGCAGTGACCAGCTCGATTGGACCGACACCGCGATGACCGACAGTTCCGTTCCCGCGCGCCTGCCCGGCGCGACCCGTCCGGTGGCGCTGATCACCGGACCGACCTCCGGCATCGGCCACGGCTTCGCGCTGCGGCTGGCCTCGCTCGGCTACGACATGGTGCTGGTCGCCAGGGACGACGAACGGCTACGGGAGCTCGCGGCCGAACTCGAGCGCAAGTACGACACCCGCTCCGAGGTGCTCGTCGCCGATCTGGCGCAGGCCGCCGACCGGGAGAAGGTCGCGGCCCGCGCCGCCGAGGGCATCGAATTCCTGGTCAACAACGCGGGTTTCGCGCACTCCGGTGAGTTCTGGACGCTGCCCTACGAGAAGTTGCAGGCGCAGCTGGACGTCAACGTCACCTCCGTGCTCCAGCTCACCCACGCGGCGCTGCCGTCGATGATCGCCGCGGCGAAAGGTTCGATCGTCAACGTGGCCAGCGTCGCGGGTCTGGTGCCGGGTCGGGGATCGACCTACTCGGCCTCCAAGTCCTACGTCGTATCCTTCACGGAAGGGTTGGCGGGCGGTCTCGCCGGAACCGGTGTTCGGATCCAGGCGTTGTGCCCCGGGTTCGTCCACACCGAATTCCATGAGCGAGCCGGTATCGAGATGTCCTCGCTGCCGAAACCGTTGTGGCTTTCCGTCGAGCAGGTCGTCGCCGGTTCGCTGAGTGATCTGGACAAGGACCGGGTGATCAGCGTGCCCGGAGCGCAGTACAAAGCGATCACCACGGTGGCCGGACTCATCCCGCGAACCCTGCAGGTCCGAATGAATCGGGGCCTGTTCAATTCACGCGGAAGGACTTAGACATGATCGACGAGGCGACAACCACTGATTCCGTGCTCGGCGCCGACCGCGAAGCCGCGACCGACCGCGAGAAATTGGCCGCGCTGGTGCGCGAGCTCGCCGTCGTGCACGGCAAGGTGACGCTGTCCTCCGGCAAGGAGGCCGACTACTACGTCGACCTGCGGCGAGCGACGCTGCACCACCGTGCCGGACCGCTGATCGGCAAGCTGCTACGCGAGCTCGTCGCGGACTGGGATTTCGACGCCGTCGGCGGCCTCACCATGGGAGCCGACCCGGTCGCGCTCGCGGTGCTGCACGCGCCCGGCCGTCCCATCGACGCGTTCGTCGTGCGCAAGGCCGCCAAGAGCCACGGCATGCAGCGCCAGATCGAGGGACCCGACATCGTCGGCAAGCGCGTTCTGGTCGTCGAGGACACAACGACCACGGGAAACTCCCCGCTCACCGCGGTGCGCGCGCTGCGCGAGGCGGGCGCGACCGTGGTCGGCGTTGCCACCGTCGTGGACCGGGAGACGGGCGCCGACCAGGTGATCGCCGCCGAGGGGCTGGAGTATCGCTCCATCCTCGGACTCAAGGATCTTGCCCTGGGTTAGCCTGGACGACGGTTTGGTTGTCCGACAGTTAGAGGACGTGTGAGTCACCTGTGGTGAGCATTGCAGTAAACAAGAGTCGCGAAAATGTTGCGATGCTCGGAATCGGTGCTTACCGACCGCAGCGCATCGTCAGCAATGACGAGGTGTGCGAGGTTCTCGATTCGACCGACCAGTGGATCTACGAGCGCACGGGCATCCGCAACCGGCGCTGGATCAGCGGTGACGAGACGCTGCGGTCGATCGCGGCGGCCGCAGGCGAACGCGCGCTGGTCAACACCGGCATCGACCGGTCCAAGATCGGCGCGCTCATCCTGTGCACGTCCAGCTGGCTGAAGCTGACCCCGCACGGCGCACCCACCGTCGCCGCCGACCTGGGCATCAACGGCATCCCGGCCTTCGACCTGACCTCCGGCTGCGGCGGCTTCGGCTACGGCCTGGGCGTCGCCGCCGACCTGATCCGCGCGGGCTCCGCCGACTACGTGCTGGTGATCGGCGCGGAGACGATGACCGTCGGACTCGACCCCACCGACCGCGGCACCGCCATGATCTTCGGCGACGGCGCTGGCGCGGTCGTCGTCGGCCCGAGCGAGGAGAACGGCATCTCCCCGACGGTGTGGGGCAGCGACGGCGAGAACGCCGAGGCGATCGCCCAGGACGTCGACTTCCTGGAGTTCATGAACAAGGCCCAGGCCCTGCAGGGCACCGACCCCGAGGTCGAGCCGATCGGCCGGATGTCGCTGCGCATGGAGGGCCCGCGGGTGTTCCGGTGGGCCGCCGTCACTCTGCCGCGCGCGCTGTCCGACGCGCTGGAGGCCTCGGGCGTGGCCAAGGAGGACATCGAGGTCTTCATCCCGCACCAGGCCAACGCCCGCATCAACGACCTGATGAAGAAGAACCTCGGCCTCGCCGACGAGATCCCGATGGCCAACGACATCGAGAACACCGGCAACACCTCCGCCGCGTCGATCCCGCTGGCCATGGAGGAAATGCTGGTCACGGGCAAGGCCAAGGGCGGCCAGCTGGCGCTGCTGCTCGGCTTCGGCGCGGGCCTCAGCTACGCGGGCCAGGTCGTGACGTTGCCGCCCGCCCCGGCCGAGGCGAGCTTCTGACATGGGTGTCAACGGGGCCAGGACGCGGACCGGATCGTTCCCTGGCTCGGCGCGTCCGTTCCGCGCCGGGTTCCTCGCCGCGGCGGCCGTGACCGTCTACGGCGCGCTCACCGGACGCGACCGGCTCCAGTGGGTCGCCAAACCGCTGATGATGCCGTTGCTCGCCGCCGACGTGGCGACCAGCGGCGTCGACATCGAGCCCGCCGAGCGCACCATCCTGCTCGGCTCGCTCGGCGCGGCGACCGTCGGCGACATCCTGCTCATCGATCCCGACGACGATCGCCGCCTCATCGCGGGCGCGTCCTCCTTCGCGGTCATGCAGGCCGGTTACTCGACGCTGTGGTGGCGGCGCGGGGCTCGTCCCGCCGCCGCGGTCGCCCTGCCACGGGTGGCCGCCTGGCTCGGCGCCGCCGGTCTGCTGCGCGCCAAGGCGCCCACCGTCGCGACCCCGCTCACCGCCTACGGCGTCACCCTCGGCACGGCTGCCGTCCTCGCCTCCGATCCCGGCCTCGCCCCCGGCGCGAAAAAGATTGCGGGCCTGAACATCCCGGACGCCGACCCGCGCAGCCGCCTCGGCCTCGGAGCCCTGCTCTTCACCCTCTCCGACGGCCTCATCGTCCTGCGCCGCCTCTTCGCCCGCACCCCCCGCTCCCGCCGCGCCACCGAGGGCGTCATCCTCGCCACTTACGCCGCAGCCCAATACCTCCTCGCCGACCCCCACGCCCACACCCCGCCGAACCACTCGTAGCCGCGCCGCGTCCCAACACTCGAGGGAACCAAACCCCTTCGCGCTCTACAGCACCAGGATGATGCGGTCTCGGTTCGTTGGGTCGACGCGGATCGAAATGGTTTCGCCGAGAGCGAGTTTCGGTTTGTCGGCGGGCATGACGTCGAAAACGACGGAGCCGTGGTAGGTCTCGGAACCCGGGACGGTCAGTTCGAGGTCGAGTTCGGTGAGTTCGCTGTAGTGATCGGTGCGCTCGAGGGGGTGCACGCCTTCGATGGTGGCCCATCCTTCGAGCCCGTGGCGCCAGAGGCGGCGGTCGGCGCGGGAGGGGCGGGCGGCGAGCAGCATGCCGATGCCGACGCACGAGCCGAAGAGGCCGACCAGGGCGACGACCTGGAACGGGACCGTGCCGGGCGGCGTGCGGTGCACGAGCCAACCCAGCCAGAAGCACAGCACCACCAGGTACACGGCGGTGACGCCGAGCACCGTCCGCAGAATCCGTGCGTGGTCCATGCGTACCGCCACCTCCGTTCCGGCACTGCGCGGCTGTGGGCGGACTCCGATCGGCGCGTGCCACCGCCTTCGCTCCGGCGGCGCGCGGTGACTTCGTCCGGCTGGATCGGTCGGCCTACACCCCGACTGACCTCGCATTTCAAGCATAGGCGGCCACCGGCCTCCGATTCGGTACCTTGCGAATATCGGGCCGGCCCTGCGCGGACGCTCGGTACCGACCGTCGACATCCGCGCCCGTAACGCCCCGGTCCGATCTCCGCCGGCGCCGACCCGCCCCGCGCGCGACGCTGTCCCTATGCCGAGCGCGACGACCCCAGAAACAACGACCACGGACGTCCTCACCGGAATGTATGCCGCGGAGGCTGCCTACTTCGCCGCGGGCGGCCCCGGCCGCGCCTCGTTCACCACCTTGGCCCCGTTCTTCGCCGACGACGTGGTGCTCCATCAGGCCGAGGGCATGCCGTACGGCGGCATCTGGCGGGGCCACGCGGGGCTGGAGCGCTTCTTCGCGACGACCGTTCTACTGGGACACCAAGGAAATCGCCGCGGCCTGCACGATGGCGCGCTGACTCAGCCCTTCAACCGCAACACCGCCAGCACCCGCCGATGATGCGTATCCGACGGCGGCAGATCGAGTTTCGCGAAGATATTGCCGATGTGCTTCTCCACCGCCCGCTCGGTGACGGTGAGCGCGTCGGCGATCGCGTTGTTGGACAGGCCCTGTGCCATCAGCTCGAGCACTTCGCGCTCGCGCGGCGTGAGGCGGGCCAGCGAATCCTGTTGGCGGGACGCACCCATCAGCTGACTCACCACCTCGGGATCGAGCGCCGTACCGCCGGTCGCCACCCGGTACAGCGCGTCGACGAAATCGCGCACGTCGGCGACCCGATCCTTCAGCAGATAACCGACGCCGCTCGCGCCACCGGCGAGAAGCTCGGTGGCATAGCGGGTTTCGATCCATTGCGAGAACACGAGCACGCCCGTCATCGGGTACTTCCTGCGCAGTTCGATGGCGGCGAGCAGTCCCTCGTCGGTGAAGGTGGGCGGCATCCGCACGTCCACGACCGCCACGTCGGGATTGTGTTCACCGACAACGTCGCTCAGCGTGCTGGCGTCGCCGACCATCGCGACCACCTCGTGTCCGCGCTCGACGAGCAACCCGGCCAGTCCGTCGCGCAGGATGGCGCTGTCCTCGGCGATGACGATGCGCAACGGCGTGCTCACTGCGGATCTCCTTTGGGCAGCAGGATGGTCACCACGGTCGGCCCACCCGTCGGGCTGTGCACCGTCAGGGTCCCGTCCACCGCGCGCGCCCGCGCCGCGAGACCCGCGAGCCCGCTGCCCGCCGCCCGCGCGCCTTCGGCGGGCGGCAGCACGCCGCCGATTCCGTTGTCCCGCACGGTGACCGCGATGGTGCGCACGCTGTCCGGCAGCACGGAGACCCAGGCGCGGTCGGCGTGCGCGTGCTTGACCACGTTGGTGAGCAGTTCGGCGACGGAGAAGTAGGCGATGGCCTCGATGGCCGGGCTCGGCCGCTGCGGCAGGTGCACCCGCAACTCCACCGGCACCGCGCTGCGTGCGGTGAGCGTCTCCAGCGCGGGCGCGAGGCCGAGCTCGAGCGCGGGCGGATGGATGCCGCGAACCAGCTCGCGCAGTTCGGTCAGCGCTTCCTTCGAGCTGGCGTGCGCGTCGGCGATCAGGTCGGTGGCGTCGCCGCCCGCCGCGATGCGTTCCTCGGCCCGGCCGAGTGCCATGGCGATGGTGACGAGCCGAGCCTGGGTGCCGTCGTGCAGGTCGCGCTCGACGCGGCGCAGCGTGGCGGCCGCGTCCTCGACCGCCGCGCGCCTGCTGGCCCGCAGCTCGACCAGCTGTCGATCCCGCACGGTGGCCGCGAGCAGCCAGACGGTGAGCAGCCGGTGCAGGTGGCAGACGCCGCGCACCAACCAGGGCAGCGCGAAACAGCAGACGATGCCGAGCGCGGAGATCAGGAGCACGCGCGGCCAGGTGTCGACGTAGAACGAGCCGAACTGCATCAGCGAATGGCGCTCGACCCCGTTCTCGTCGATGTTGACCGGATCGAACAGCGCCCACGGAATCGGCGAGATCGCGATGAACACCACCACCGCAACGGTGACCAGCACCAGGTAGCCGATCACCACACCGAGCACGAACTGCGCGAGCAGGAAGAGCATCGCCCGCCAGCTCGCCCGGTCGGTGAACGCGCTCTTCAGGAATCCGAACAGCCCGCGCTGCGGTGTGAACGCGGGCGGCGCCTCGACCGGAGTGCCGAGCAGGTGGTGGCACAGCGCGCGGTAGATCCGGCCCCAGACGCGGCCGCCGAGCAGGACGAGCGCGAGCAACGGGATGCCGACCAGGAAGATCGAGGCGTAGAGCCCGCCGCCGAAGCCGAAGAACAGGTAGCAGACGGCGAGGCACCCGAGCACGAACGCGGTGATCAGGAAGGCGAGTTCCTTCCAAGTCCTGGCCTGGATCGGCGCGCGAAGGACGTCCGAAAGCACGGATCGGGCGGGCGGCGCGGTCGGCTTGTCGAGCACGAGGGTGGGTTCGGCTTGCGTCTCGGTCATGGACTCCATGTTTCGCGCCGACGGCGGCGTTCTCGATGGAGCTGACCGCCGGATCGAGGGTGTGGACAGCTACACCATCGGAGCCGCCCGGCGGGTTTTGGAACTAGCATCACCCGCATGAGTTATCCACCGCCGTACGGTTATCCGCAGCAACCCTACGGTAACCCGTACGGTCCGCCGCCGGACCACCCGCAATCCACCACCATCCTGGTCCTCGGGATTCTCGGCTTGGTGCTGTGCCAGCTGTGCGCGCCGTTCGCCTGGGTGATGGGCAAGCGCGCGCTCGACGAGATCGACGCTTCGGGCGGCGCGATCGGCGGGCGCGGCAACGTCAAGGCGGGCTACGTCTGCGGCATCGTCGGCACCATCATCATGCTCGTCTACCTGGTGGGCATCATCGCCGTCATCGTCATCTCGATCGTCGCCGCGAACTCGTCGTCGTCGTACTGACCACCGACCGAAGGTGACCGCGACGGAGTGTGACCTGCTGAAGGTGACCTTTGGTCGGCTACTGGTTCGGCTGGACAGAAGGTGACCGCGACCGGGTGTGGCCCGCTGAAGGTGACCTTTGGTCGGCTACACATAGCATCGTCCAGGTGAGTAAGTCGTCGTCGGACACCGCGCGCCCGCCCGAGGGGGAGCATCTACCAGGCCCCACCGAGTGGGGCGAGCACCCGCACGGGGTCGGTCCGTGGCTGGCGGAGCACGGCGCCCCGCCGCCGGACGACCCGCGACTCGACCCCGAACTCCTCGCGCACGGCGACCGCCGCAATGTGGTCGACGCCTATCGCTACTGGTCGCGCGACGCGATCGTCGCCGACATCGACGCACGCAGGCACCCCTTCCACGTCGCGATCGAGAATTTCGGACACGACGCGAACATCGGCACGGTGGTGCGCACCGCCAACGCGTTCGCCGCGGCCGCGGTGCACATCGTCGGCAGGCGGCGGTGGAATCGTCGCGGCGCGATGGTCACCGACCGCTACCAGCACATCGAGCACCACACCGACATCGCCGAGCTGCTCGCGTTCGCCGAGCGCGCCGGTCTCACCGTGGTCGCGGTGGACAACGTCCCCGGCTCGGTGCCGCTGGAGACCGCACGGTTGCCGCGGAACTGTCTGCTGCTGTTCGGCCAGGAAGGACCCGGCGTCACCGCGCACGCGAAAGACGCGGCGGCGATGACGGTCTCGATCGCCCAGTTCGGTTCCACTCGCAGCATCAACGCGGGTGTGGCCGCAGGCATCGCCATGCACGCCTGGATTCGCGAGCACGCCGATCTCGCGACCGCGTGGTGAACGGTTTCGCGGTGCACGATTCGGCGTCGGCCGGGTAACAATTCGGCGGCGAGAATCGGCTTCCAACTGGCACCATTGAGGTATGACCTCGCGGAGCCCACGGACTGGGCAGGATGCTGCACCGACGCCCGCGCTCTGGTCGGAGCGGGCGGATATGGCGGAGTCCGCGATCGTCTCTCGGCACCTGCGAGCGTTATGGGCTTGTCCCGGAACGGAACTCGGCGTCGTCGGCTGGCCTGCCACCAAGCGCGAGCGCGCGTTCGTGTCCTGGCACTACTGGTGGCAGGCGCATTTGATCGACTGCGCGGTGGACGCGGCGAACCGATCGCCGATGCCGGTGCGGCGCAGGCGAATCGGCGAACTCGTGCGCTCGCATCGCATCCGCAACATCACCGGTTGGACCAACAACTACTACGACGACATGGCCTGGCTCGCCATCGCGTTGGAGCGGGCGGAGCGGACCCAGGGCATCACCGAGGCGCGCGGCGCGCTGGTCGCGCTCGAGAAGAAGCTGTACGAAGCGTGGAATCCGGAGGTCGGCGGCGGTATCCCGTGGCGGGTCCGTTCGGACTACTACAACGCGCCCGCCAACGGTCCCGCGGCGATCGCGCTCAGCCGCCTCGGCCGGCACACCCGCGCGCAGGAGATGGCGGACTGGCTGGACGCGACCCTGCGTGATTCCGGCACCGGCCTGATCCTCGACGGCATCCACCTGCCGTCCGGCGTGATCGAACGCCCGACGTTCACCTACTGCCAGGGCGTCGTGCTCGGCGTCGAGGCCGAGCTGGCGATTCACACCGGCGAGGAACGTCACCTGGAGCGGGTGCACCGGCTGCTGGTGGCGGTGGAGGACCACATGACCGCGGGCGGCGTCATCAAGGGCGGCGGCGGTGGTGACGGTGGACTGTTCAACGGCATCCTCGCCCGCTACCTCGCGTACGTCGCGGTCATGCTGCCCGGCGACGACCGCCAGCAGGTCGCGGATCGGCGCGCGGCGGCCGCGATCGTCCGGGCGTCGGCGACTGCGGCCTGGGCGAATCGTCTGGAGGTCGAGGGGGAGCCGCTGTTCGGGGCCGATTGGAGCAGACCCGCTCAGCTGCCCGGCGGCCCGGCCGGGGCGGGTTACTTCACGTCGGGCGGCTCGGTGACCTCCTCGAAGGTGCCCGAGCGCGACCTGTCGGTGCAGCTGTCCGGATGGATGCTGATGGAGGCGGCCTACCAGGTGAGCGCGGCCGGACTCTGAGTATCGACGCCGAGCGCCGGATCCCGCGCCCGGCGCTCGATCAGTACTCGACCCGCGGCAGCACCACGGTCGGCGCGTCCACGTCCACGTCGAACTCCTCCGCGGGCTTCGCCATCTCCATCCGGTAGTGCCGGATGCCGAGAATGGTGCCGATGACGAGACCGAGCACCAGCGTGCAGATCACGCCGGGCATCAGCCACGGCACGCGCTCGAGGAAGTTGCCCGCGTAGAAGCCGATGAGCAGCAGCACCGGCGCCCAGATGATGGCTCCGATGGTGCTGGCGATCGTGTACTTGCGGTGATCCATCTGCGCGGCGCCCGCGACCATCGGGCACAGCGTCCGCACCCACGGGATCCACCGGGCCACCAGCACCGCGAGGAACCCGTGCCGCTGGAGCAGCTCGGACACCCGCTGGAGGTTGCGCGTGTTGATGTATCGGCCGTCCTTGCGCGCCACCAAGCGATGGCCGGTGCGTTGCCCGATGACGTACCCGACCTGATTGCCGGTGATCGCCGCGACCATGGCGCCCACCGAGAGCGCCCACACCTGCGCTTCGCCGGTGGCGTGCGAGGCCATCACGATGCCCGCCGTGATCAGCATCGAGTCACCGGGCAGGAACAGCCCGACGATCAGGGCGCATTCCAGGAAGACGAAAGTAAGCACCACCGTCCAGACGAGCGCGGGGCCCGCCGAGATCAGCGGATCGAAACTGCCCACCGCGAGGGGCGACGACGCGCTGGACACCGGCCTCAGCGGGTGGTCTCGTTCGTCGAAGCGGTCAGCTCGGGCTCGATGACCTCGGGCTGTTCGGCGTCGCGGTTGAGCACCTTCTTCGCCACCGCCACGATCCCGGGCAGGATCGAGACGAACACGATGAGCAGGAAGATCGCCTCGACGTGGTCGCGGATGAACGCGACGCCGCCGAGGAAGTAGCCGAGGATCGTGACGCCGCCGCCCCACAGGACGGCGCCGATGATGTCGAACGCGACGTACTTGCGGTAATCCATCTTGGACACACCCGCCAGCACCGGCATGAAGGTGCGCACGATCGGCACGAACCTGGCCAGGATGATGGTCTTCGGGCCGTGCTTCTCGAAGAACTCGTGCGTCTCGGTCACATAGGACTTCTTGAAGAATCGGGTGTCTTCCTTGCGGAAGATCGCCGGGCCGATGGCTCGTCCGATCCAATAACCGCACTGGTCACCGGCGAAGGCGATGAACGTGACGGCGGGCACCAGCACCCAGATGGACACCACCGGCGGATCCTGCGCCGCCAGCAGACCACCGGTGAACAGCAGTGAGTCGCCGGGGAGAAGCGGGAAAAGCAGACCGGTCTCGATGAAGACGATCACGAGGATCGCGGGGAGCACCGCGTTCTTCAGCCACGTCTCCTGGAGCAGGTACATCGGGTCCAGCAACTGGGTCAGTGCGAGGTTGGTCGACACCGATTCGGTCGCTGCCTGCAGAATCACGCGGCCTCCTGTCCCGGGGTGCGGCTGGCCATACATTGCTTGCCACCGCGTCGGAAGCTGCCAGCGCAATTACCCGGCCCACAGTACCGGGTAACGCTGAGAATCCACCGTCGAGCGATAAATTACCCCCGATTAACTGTGTTGTCGGCGCGCTGGCGCGCGCGTGTTCGCGGCCTTCATGTCTCGCTTCCGAGCGGTCGAGACTCGCGACTGCGTCGCATGCGCTTCGACCGCTCGGAAGCGAGACGGCCGCGAACGGTCGCTCGTAAGACTCGCTCCGTGGGGGCCCGCGGTGCGGGGACGTCCCCGGTCGCCCCTGCAGGCCGGGCTGCTGGGCTGTGCTGGGCCGGGCTGCTGGGCTGTGCAGGGCCGGGCTGCTTGGCCAGGCTGCTGGGCCGGATAGGTCGCGAAACGCCCCTGCCTTATGGTGTGGCCTGACAGAATTGTCCTTTGCCGCACGAACACGGAGGTCTTCACAGTGCCCATCGCGACTCCGGAGGTCTACGCCGAGATGCTCGGTCGGGCCAAAGCGAACTCCTTTGCCTTCCCGGCCATCAACTGCACGTCGTCGGAGACCATCAACGCGGCCATCAAGGGCTTCGCCGACGCGGGCAGCGATGGCATCATCCAGTTCTCCACCGGTGGTTCGGAGTTCGGCTCGGGTCTCGGCGTCAAGGACATGGTCACCGGCGCCGTCGCGCTGGCCGAGTTCGCGCACGTGGTCGCCGCCAAGTACGACGTGACGATCGCGCTGCACACCGACCACTGCCCCAAGGACAAGCTGGACAGCTTCGTCCGTCCGCTGATCGCCATCTCCCAGGAGCGGGTCAACGGCGGCGGCCTCCCGCTGTTCCAGTCGCACATGTGGGACGGCTCCGCGATCCCGATCGACGAGAACCTGGAGATCGCCAGGGAGCTGCTCAAGGCGACCGCCGCGGCCAACATCATCCTCGAGGTCGAGATCGGCGTCGTCGGCGGTGAAGAGGACGGCGTCGAGGCCGAGATCAACGAGAAGCTCTATACCTCGCCGGAGGACTTCGAGAAGACCATCGACGCCCTCGGTGCGGGTGAGAACGGCAAGTACCTGCTCGCCGCCACCTTCGGCAACGTGCACGGCGTGTACAAGCCGGGCAACGTGGTGCTCAAGCCCGAGGTGCTCGCCGAGGGCCAGCGCGTCGCGGCCGCCAAGCTGGGCCTGGGCTCGGACGCGCAGCCGTTCGACTTCGTCTTCCACGGCGGCTCGGGCTCGCTGAAGTCGGAGATCGAGGACTCGCTGCGCTACGGCGTGGTGAAGATGAACGTCGACACCGACACCCAGTACGCGTTCACCCGTCCGGTCGCCGCGCACATGTTCTCGAACTACGACGGCGTGCTGAAGATCGACGGCGAGGTCGGCAACAAGAAGGCCTACGACCCGCGCAGCTACTTGAAGAAGGCCGAGACCTCGATGGCGGCGCGCGTCCTCGAGGCGTGCAATGATCTGAAGTCTGCGGGGCGGTCGATCAGCGCCTGACCCCTCTTCTCTTCGGGGGCCCGAGCTCATGAGTCTTGATGTGCGTGTGCTCGGGCCCGTCCGGCTGCTCGTCGGTGGTGAGCCGGTGGCGGTCGGCGGGCCCAAGCCGCGAGCGTTGCTTGCCGCGTTGACCGTCAATCGGCGGCGCGCGGTCGCCTCGGCCGCACTGGCCGACATGGTGTGGAACGAGGATCCGCCGGATTCCTACGCGGCGAGCCTGCAGGTGTTCGTCTCGAATATCCGCAAGGCGCTGCGGAATTCGGGTGTCGACCCGGCGCAGGTGTTGCGCACCGAGTCATCGGGCTACCGCCTGGAGATCCCCGAAGAGGCCTGCGACATAGGCCGTTTCGAGGCGACCAGGGATGCCGCCGCCAAGGCCGCCGGCGTCGGCGATCACGCGGCGGCCGCGCAGTTGTTCGGCAACGCGCTGCGCGAGTGGAGCGGCCGGGCGCTGTCCGACCTGGCAGGTCTCCAGTTCGCCGACGGCTTCGCCACCGCGATGGACGAGGAACGGCTGCTTGCCGTGTCCGCCCGTATCGACGCCGAGATCGCCTGCGGGCGAGCGTCTTCGGTGATCAGCGAGCTGGTCTCGATCACCAACGAGCATCCGCTGCGGGAACCGCTGTGGGGTCAGCTGATCACCGCGCTCTACCTCTCCGGACGTCAGGCCGACGCGCTCGACGCGTGCCGCAGGGTGCGCACGGTGCTGGCCGACGAACTCGGCATCGATCCCGGTCCCGCGCTCGTCGAACTGGAGCAGCGGGTGTTGCGCCAGGAACCGTTGAACACCATGGAGTTCAAGCGCACCGAACGCTTGGCCGCCGCGATGACCGAGACCGTCACCGAACTCCCGCGCTCGGTGCGCAGCGGTCAGTTGCGCATGCCGGACGGGCGAGTGCAGCCGATCGCCTTGGGCGGCATGCGGATCGGCCGGATGACCGACAACGATTTGGTGCTCGACGACCCCAAGGCCAGCCGCTACCACGCGCACATCATGCCGAGCCGGGCCGGACTCCTGATCAAGGATCTGCATTCGGCCAACGGCGTGTACATCAACGAGGAGGCGATCGAGAGCGGTGCGTTGCTGGCCGACGGCGACGTCATCCGCATCGGCGCAACCATCCTGACGTTCCAGGCGTTGCAGTAGCTCCCGTCCCGGAGGTACTTCGCTAGTTGCAGGCGATGCCGTCGCCGTCGAAGTCCAGGTACGACGCGTAGCCGGGTTCGCCGCGGTACAGCGGCCAGGCGCCCTCGGCGCGCACCTGATCGCAGTTGGCGTAGTACCGGCGCGGGCGCTCGTCGTCCTTCGGCGGCGGGACGTTGTCGCCCTTCGGTCCCGGGCGGTACGTCGGCCCTGGATCGGCGTCCCTCGGACCGGAGACGACCGAGAACGGCGTCGATTCGGCGATGGCGGGTGCGGCCATCCCCAGCATGGTCACGGCGCCGAAGATCGCGGCGGCGCATCGGCTTATCACGGAATTCCTCACCTACCCAACGTGCGCCGCCGGATGGAGTCCGTCAACAGTTCGCGCACCGCTCGGCGAAGGCGCTGCCGACGTGCGGCCGCCGGGCGTGGTCTGTCGATAGGCGAGCCGGACGCGGCGCGCGGCTGAACTCGGCCCCGACACTCCTGTTCATGCGGGGGGTTTCGGAAAACACCGCCTGGTCTGTGGGGGTCGGCCGGTAGGGTCGATCCGATCTTGCCGAGCGTGGAACGTCGAGGGGTTGTGTATGGCCAGGCGGCTGATGGCCGCGGTGGGCGCCGTGGTGTTCGGCGCCGGCGCGTTGATGTACGGCGATCGGTCGCTCGCCCTGGCGGCGCCCGAGCCGGGTCTCGCGGCGGGTGCGCCGGGTAGTGGGCCGTGCGCGAGTGATCCTCGGCCCGTGCACGAGCCGCTGGTTCCCAAGACACTCGAGGTGCCGATCCCGTATCCGGTGATCACCGTGCTGCCGCCGCGCCAGCCCGATCCCGCGCCGGTGCGCACCGACATGGCGCTGCCCGAAGACCCCTGCGTCAACCCGTGCCCCGATCTCACCGACGGTCCGCCGCCTCCGCCCAGCCTGGCGGGGCAGCTCGGGATTCCCGAAATCCTCTTGAGCCCCAAGCCTTTCCACTTCGGGGTGCCGGGCCCCGGCCCGGATCCGGGTCCGGTCCCGCCGCCACCGCCGCGGGTCGACCCGCCTGCCGAACCCGCGGCGCAGTCGCCCGCGCGTCCGGCGCCGCGGGTCGCCGAGGTGCGCGAGGTGGCCAAGCAGACCGGCGCCAACTCGGTGAACCGCACCGACAAGCGCTGGCAGGTGGACGGCACCGATCTCGGCATCATGTGGGAGAGCGCGCCGGGCGAGATCGCCGTCGCGTTCGGCGACACGGTAGGGCGTGGTTTCCATCCGCCCGGCGGCATGGGCGGCGACTGGCGCAGCAACGTGCTCGCCTTCAGCACCGATCGCGAGCTCTCCGACGGCATGGTCTACGACCGGATGGTCACCGACGACCGCTGCCACGCCGCCGAGGTGCTGTCCAGCCGCAAGCTCGACAATGTCGAGATCACCACCATCCCGACCTCCGGTTTCGCGCTCGGCGACCGGCAGTACCTGAGCTACATGTCGATTCGCACCTGGCACAGCCTGCCCGGCACCTTCTACACCAACTACGGTGGCATCGCCTACTCCGACGATCACGGCCAGACCTGGACCAAGGACCCGCACGCGCGCTGGGACAACATCTTCGGGCTGTCGAATTTCCAAGTGAGCGCGATGGTTCCGCAAGGGGACCACGTGTACATGTTCGGTACGCCCAACACCCGGCTCGGCGCCGTCGGCCTGGCCAGGGTCGCGAAGGACCAGATCCTCAACACCACCGCCTACCAGTACTGGCGGGACGGGCAGTGGACGCCGGTCGGCGGATCGGGCGGTGCGACACCGATCGTCGACGCGCCCGCCGGTGAACTCTCCGTCCGTTACGACGCGTCGCGCGACGTCTGGCAGATGAGCTACCTCGACACCACGCGCGCCGCCATCGTGCTGTGCGAAGCGGATTCACCGCAGGGCGTGTGGTCCGCGGGGACGCCGACGGTGACCGTGCTGGACTATCCCGAGCTGTACGGCGGTTTCATCCACCCGTGGTCGACCGGCTCGGACCTCTACTTCAACATCACGACCTGGAGCGACTACAACGTCTACCTGATGCACGCCGCCATCGAGGAGTGAGACTCAGGAGAAGCGGACCTCGGCGACGGCGCGGCCGAACAGCTTGCGGCCGTCCGAGGTGCCGCCGAGCACGATGGTGCCCGCGCGCCGCTCGGGATCGAGCGACTTGATCTTGCCGGTGAACTCGATCGTGCTCGCCGCGTCGGGTCGCACCGGAACGTAACCGGAGAAGCGGACGCTGAACTTCTCGAAGGCCGTCGGATCGCCGAGCCAGGACGTCAGGTACTCGGCGGCCAAGCCCATGGTCAGCATGCCGTGTGCGACGACGGTCGGCAGACCCACCAGCTCGGCGGCGCGCTCGCTGAAGTGGATCGGGTTGGGATCGCCCGCGACACCCGCGTAGTTGGCCAGGTCACCGCGGGTCAGCGTGGCGGTTCCTGGCGGCAGCTGGTCGCCGACGGACAGCTGAACGAAGTCCAGGGCGGTGTGCACGGGCCGCGGCGGGGCGACGGGTGGGTGCTCGTTCGCTTCGGCCTCGATCGGGATGAGCGCGCTGCTGTCGGAGAGCTCGCCCGTCCGGTGCTGCGGAGGCGAGTGCATGAAGATCTTGTCGACCGCCTCGACCAGGTTCGGGTCCACCTCGGCGCCGCGGCGGGCCACGATCGTGGTCGAGCCGATCTGGGCGGTCTCGTCGTCCTGGTTGACCAGTTCGAACTTCACGGTGACGAAGTCGTTGTCGCCGAACTGCCGGACCGACTCGATCAGGATCTCGGTGCGAATGGTGTCACCGGCCAGGATCGGCCGGTGGATCTCGAACGTCTGGTCGGTCTGCAGGATCTGGGTCAGGTCGTAGTCGGTGAGCACCTCGGCGAGCAGGGCGCGGGTGCCCGCCGTGCCGACCACGGAGGCGAAGGTGGGCGGGGCGACGATGCTGTCGTAACCGATCTTGCGCGCGTCCGGTTCCGCGTGGTGCGCGTCGTGATAGTTCTGCACCGCGCGCGCGAACTCACGCACCTTCTCCCGGCCGACCTCGTAGTGGTCGCGAACCTGGAATCGTCGTCCCGCCAGCGCCGCCGTATCCACGGCTCGCGGCTCCACCATCGTCTGCTCCCTGCCCATGATCCGGGTGATGCTACTGGCCGTACCGGTCCGTTGACCAGGTAAGTGTGAGCACTGGCACCGCTTACCCGGCTTGACGCCTATGGAGTACCCGCGGGCGGATCGCAGACCTTCCAACCCGTGTCGGTTCGCTCCAAATCGAAGGTACGCGCCGAACGCTTGCTCGGATCGGCCTCGGTGTAGACCGTTGCCTGAGCGATAGCTGTGTCGTCGGTGATCCTGATCGCGTCGACGCTGTCGACCACGGGGATGTTCTTGCGTTCCTTGGAGAGTTGATGCACGCCGGCGAACTGGTCGTCGGGGATGTTCTTGTAGAAGTCGTGCAGCGGTCCGCAGGTGCTGCCGCGCAGCGACTCGAGATCGCCGTCGCGCAGCGCGCTGGTGTAGTCGCCGATGGCGGTGCGGACCTTGTCCTCCTCGGTTTCCCCGCCCGAGAGCGCGAATATGCCGACCACGACGAGCACCAGCACCGCGACTGCCGCGCCCGCCGCGAGTAGCAAGCGCTTGGAGCGGGGTGCGGGGGTTGTGTCGGTGGATGGAGTTGGGGTCGGTGGGGCCGGGGGGACGCGCTGGGGTTGGGCCATTGGGCGCGGTTGCGCCGGGGCGTTGGCCTGAGGTTGGGGTGAGCCCTTGGTGAGGGGCTGCGGGTGCGGCTGTGCTTGTGGCTGGCCCGGGGCCTGGCCCTGCGGGTGTGGTTGAGCCTGCGGGTGCGGCTGGGCCAAGCCTTTGGCCTGGGGTTGCGCCTGCGGGTGTGCTTGCGGCTGCCCCGGAGCCTTGGCCGTCGGCGATTGGGCCTGTGCCTGCGGGTGGGCGCCTTGCGGCTGGCCCGGCTGCGGCGGCCGCTGACCCGGGCCGTCCGTCAGCGACTGCGCGGGGCGGGTCGCGTTCATGTCGGCGGGCGACGGCGCGGACGCGACCGGACGCGGGTTAGCGGTCGGTCGCTGCGGCGACGGCCGGGTTTCCTCGACGTCGTCGGCCGACGCGGGTCCGCTCGGCGGCGGACTGGAAGGACCGTGCTGACCTGCTTGTTTCGGCCCCGGCGCGGGACGCGGGGTGGTCGGCGGCTTCGACAGCGGCGGTCGCTGCCCCTGCACTCGATCGGTGCCCGTGGGCCGCTGAATCGGCAGCGCCATCGTCTTCGCATCGTCGTCGCCCGGGTGCGGAACGATCGGCATCGCCACGGTCGCGGCATCGGCCCCGGCCACATCGGCCTGCTCGCCTTGCGGCTCCCGCCGCATCACCACGGTCTGGGCATCCGCCCCACCCGTCTCCGGCTCGTCCTCGTCGTCCTGACCGACGAGATCGACCCGCCGCATCACCATGGTCTCGTAGTCGGCACTCGACGGTTGCGCACCGCCCTGCCGCTGATCCACAGCCTCCTGCGACGCACCCGCCCGATCCCGCGGAATCTCCGCGGTCTTGGCATCGGCCGCGCCGGGTTGCGCGGGCGCACCTTGTCCGGTCGCGGCCGTCTGAGCGGAAGCACCTTGCCCCGCTGCTGCCGTCTGAGCGGAAGCGCTTTGGCTTGCTGCCGTCTGAGCGGAAGCGCTTTGGCCTGCTGCCGTCTGAGCGGAAGCGCCTTGCGCAGGTGCACCCCGACCAGCCGACGCCCCCTGCTCGGTGGAAGTGCCCTGCGTGCGTGCCACTTGTTCGGCACTCCGCGACTGCTGCGTGGAAGCGCCTTGCGCCGAGGCGCCCTGCCCGGCAGGAACTCCCTGCTGAGCCGCGCCTTGCGCGGGCGTGCCACGTCCGGCTGTCGTCGTCTGCTGGGTCGAAGCGCCTTGCGTCGACGCACCTTGTCCGGCTGTCGTCGTCTGCTGAGTGGGAGCGCTTTGCGCCGACGCGCCCTGTCCGGCTGTCGTCGTCTGCTGGGTCGAAGCGCTTTGCGTCGACGCGCCCTGTCCGGCTGCTGCCGTCTGGTGCGGGGAAGTGTCTTGCGTGGGCGAGCCCTGTCCGGCTGCCGCTGTCTGCTGCGGTGAAGCGCTTTGCGTCGACGCGCTCTGTCCGGTCGCTGCCGTCTGCTGGGGCGCAGCGCCTTGCGTCGACGCGCCCTGTCCGGCTGCTGCCGTCTGGTGCGGGGAAGTGTCTTGCGTGGGCGAGCCCTGTCCGGCTGCCGCTGTCTGCTGCGGTGAAGCGCTTTGCGTCGACGCGCTCTGTCCGGTCGCTGCCGTCTGCTGGGGCGCAGCGCCTTGCGTCGACGCGCCCTGTCCGGCCGCTGCCGTCTGGTGCGGGGAAGTGTCTTGCGTGGGCGAGCCCTGTCCGGCTGCCGCCGTCTGCTGAGCGGGAGCACCCTGTCCGGCTGCCGCTGTCTGCTGAGCGGGAGCACCTTGTGCCGTCGTGCCCGGCCCGGCAGCTACTCCCTGCTGAGCCCCACCTTGCGCGGAAGCCGGACCTCGACCGGCGACCGCCTCCGGCTGAGCACCAGCGCCTTGCGCAGAGGTCGCGCCGCCCACCGGGCTGGCACCCTGCGGCTGCGAAGCCGAGCCAGCAGCGGCAGCAGCAGCCGCCTGCCCCAAGCTGCCTGCGCCCGGACCCTGCTGTCCGGCGGGCCTGCCCTGCTGCGCGGCCGTCGCGCCCTGCTGCGTCGACGGTCCGCCTTGCTGCGTCGACGGTCCGCCCTGCTGCCCGGCCGCACCCTGCTGGACCGAGGCAGCTCCGCGCTGGGCGGTAGGCGCGCTCTGTCGATCGACTGCTCCGCTCTCGCCGCCGGAGCCGCTCTGCTGACCGGCGGCGGCAGTACCGTGCGGCTGCGCGCTCGCTCCGGGCTGAGCGCCTGTGGCGGCTGTGTCCTCTGGACGAGTCGCGCTATGGCTCTGCTGGCCGGTGGGCCCGCCCGGCTGTGCGGCGGACGAGGCGCCGGCGCCCGCGGCTTGGGCGGAGCCGACCGCGCCCTGACTCCGCTGGCCGCCTGCCTGAGCCGGGGCGGTCTGCTGAGCGGAGGCGGTGTCGCGCTGGCCCGGCCGGCCGCCGGACTCACCTTGCTGCGCGGCGGCATCCGCGCTGCCGGAAGGAGTACCCGCACCCGCGCCAGCAGGCCTCGACTGTGCCGTGACGGCTCCGCCAGCGGCGGTTGTTCCGCGTCCAGCGGCGTCGGTTCCGGCAGCTCCGGGCCGAGCGGCTCCGCCTGCGGCGGGAGCGTCCGATCGCGCGGCATCGGCTCCGACCGCACCGGTGGCAGCACCGCGCTGAGCGGCGTTGGCTTCTGCGGGCGTGCTCTGTGCAGCGGCGGGGGCGCCGGGCGCGGAAGCGGGCCCACCCTGCTGTCCGGCGGAAGCGCCTTGGCGAGTAGCCCCAGCTCCTGTGGCCACAGTTGTCCCGCCCGAGCCGGTCGATCGACCCGGCTCGGATGCGGCCGAGTCGCGGCGCGGAATCTCGGTGGTCGCCGCGTCCAGCAAGCCGGAGCGTTCGCTGCTGGTAGCAGGGCGGTCGTGGGGCGTGCTCGGTCGATCCACTGCCGCGCCCGCCGCGGCTTGCTCTCCTCCACCAGCGTCGGCTCGGCCGGTCGCAGCGGGCCGCGTGTCCGCGTCGGACGGCACCTGGCCGGGCGTCGAAGCACCCGCACTGGCGGCGGTGCTCTGCGGAAGCTCGGTCGTCGCGGCGTCCGCCGGTCCGGGCCGACCGGCGTTCGCAGCCCCGGACGCCTGTCCGCTCGCACGGGTCGGCTGCGGGGCGGGGGTCTCGTCCTGATCCCAGGCCGCGCCGAAACCTCCACCGGTGATGATCCGCGACTGGCTCGCACCCGCCGTGTCCCGCGCGGACTCGGCCGCCGAAGCAGAGGCGTCCGAGGTCGATTCCGCGTCGCGCGGCGTGGCGGGCATGGGCTGGGTAGGGATGGTGCCCCGGGGGTGTTCCGGCACGACGGGACGCTGGTCGCGCGGTTCCCGCGCTCCCGCCGGATCGGCGGAACCGGCGTCGCGTGCCGGGTTCTTCTCGTCGTTCGGGTCGGACACCTACTACCCCTCGCTCCTGCGGATCTGTGAAGTCGGACGCAAGCCTAATAGGCGCGGTCGGCCGAGGGCCGTCAAAAGCCGCGCGCATGGCCGGGCGACCTGCGCCCCGCGGGCGCCCCACCCCTACCGGCGTGCACAATGAACCGCATGACCTCGTTCGGTGATCTGCTCGGTCCGCAACCGGTACTGCTACCCGAAAACTCCGAGGCGGAGGACGCGCTGCTCGACAACGCCGATCCGGTGCAGGTCGCGGCCGCGCACCCGGCGGCGTCGATCGCCTGGGCGCACCTCGCCGAGGCCGCGCTGGAACGGGGCGGCGCGGCGACGGCCGACGAAGTCGTGAACCACGACATCGTCGCCGCCTACGCCTTCGCCCGCACCGGCTACCACCGCGGCCTCGACCTGCTGCGTCGCAACGGCTGGAAGGGCTTCGGCCCGGTGCCGTGGAGCCACGAGCCCAACCGCGGTTTCTTGCGCAGCGTCGGCGCGCTGGCCAGGGCCGCCAAGGCGATCGGCGAGACCGAGGAGTACGCGCGCTGCCTCGACCTGCTCGAGGATTGCGACCCCCGCGCCGCGGCGGAGCTCGGCCTCGACTGAGTCGTAGTTGATCGACCCCCAATCGCGTTTCGGCGTCGCCAGGGCGGGCGGCGCGGACCGGCTGCGCGGCGCGTGGGCTCGGCTGCGGTTGTCGGCGCTGCCGATCGTGCAGTGCGCGCTGGGCGCGGCGCTGGCCTGGTTCGTCGCACACAATGTCATCGGCCATCCGCAGCCGTTCTTCGCGCCGACGGCCGCGGTCGTATCGATCGGCATCTCGTTCGGCGCTCGATTGAAGCGCGCCATCGAGCTGGTCGTCGGCGTCGCGGTCGGCATCGGCATCGGCGACCTGTTCATCTCCAGCGCCGGCACCGGCGTCTGGCAGATCGCGCTCGTGGTCGGCGTGGCCATGGCGCTGGCGGTGTTCCTCGACGGCGGTTCCATCATCACCATGCAGGCGGCCGGTTCGGCCGTGCTGGTCGCCACCCTGATGCCCCCTTCGGCGGGCGGCAGCTTCGACCGCATGATCGACGCGCTGGTCGGCGGCTTGGTCGGCGTGGTGATCGTGGCCGCGATCCCGCTGCATCCGGTGCGCCGCGCCCGCGAGCACGCCGCGGAAATCCTTGCGGTGATGAGCAAATCGCTGTCCCGCTGCGCCGACGGCCTGATCGAGCAGGATCCGGAGAAGATCCGCGAGGCGCTGTCCGCCGCCCGCGCGACGCAGTCGCAGATCGACTCGCTCCGCTCCACTTTGGAGGGCGGTCGCGAGATCAGCCGCATCTCCCCGCTGTACTGGAACTCGCGCGCCCGTCTCGAGCGCATCCGCGCCACCGCCGATCCGCTCGACAACGCGGTCCGCAATACCAGGGTGCTGCTGCGCCGTTCGCTCACTCTGGTGCGCGACGACGAGATCCTGGACCCCCGGCTCGTCGACGAGGTGGAGCGGCTCGCCCAGGCCGTCGAGGTGGTGCGCAAGATGATGCTCGCCGATCCGGGCGAACAGCCCGATCAGGCGGAGGCGGCCAGGGTGCTGCGCACCGTCGCGAAGGAAGCGCGTCCGGAACTGGTTGCGGGCGCTGGCCTTTCGGCGCACGTGGTGTTCGCGCAGGTGCGTTCGATCGTGGTCGATCTGATGCAGGTCTGTGGCATGAAGCGCATCTCGGCGATCGCGCTGTTGCCGCCGACCGTGCCGAATCCCTATGTGCGCCCGGCGGATTGACCCGGCTATTCAGCGGATTTCGGCCAACGACGCGGTCCGCGAAGTCTTCTCACGCCATCGCGCGGCCGCCGTGATGATCTTCGGGTAGTGCACTACTCGGGATCTCGCGCGCCGCGCTCCATAACCTCGTTTCATGACCGCGACGACGAGGGGTGTCACGGTCGGACACTTCGCACGACGACGCGTCTCACCGGCCAGTATGGTGTGGTGGCCGGGGCGGGTAGGGACGATATCGGCGTCGGGCGGAGCAGGTCGCCCGGTCTCGGCGAAGGCCGGGCGACCATCGTCTCAGAGCCAGAAACGCACCAGCCCAGCGCCTCTCGCGATCCACGACGACTCGACGCCGAACACCTCGCAGATGGTGTAGATGGCGTCGAAGAACGGCTCGTTGATCGCGGGCGTGAGGATCAACGCGAACAGCAGCAGCATGCCGAGCGGCTTGAGCTGGTCCAGTGAACGCCGGGTCTGATAACTCAGCGAGGGCTCGAGGATTCCGTACCCGTCGAGCCCCGGAATCGGCAGCAGGTTCAACACCGCCGCGGTGACCTGGAGGAAGGCGAGGAACGCCAGCCCGTACCAGAATGCGGGATGCGAGGTCTGGCTGCCGAACACCTCGACAACGACGAGCAGCAGCACCGCGAACGCCGCGTTGACCGCCGGACCCGCGCCGCTGATCAGCCGCTGCATCCGCGGGCTGACGCTGTGCGTGTGCACGTACACCGCGCCGCCGGGCAGACCGAATCCGCCCAGCGCGATGAACACCACGGGCAACACGATCGACAACAGTGGATGCGAGTACTTCAGCGGATTCAGCGTGAGATACCCGCGCAACTCCACTTCGTGATCGCCTGCGCGCCAAGCCATGTACGCGTGCGCGAACTCGTGCAAACACAGCGTCACGATCCAGCCCGCGACCACGAGCACGAACACGCCGACCTTGGCCCGCGTCGAACCGTAGTCGGAGGCCCAGGCCAGCACGCCGCCCGCGACGGTGATCGCGACGACGAGCAGGAAGACCGGACTCGGCCGAACCGCGCCGAGACCCGTTCGGCGCTGCGGGAAGGAGTAATTCATCGCACCAACAGCCAGGTTTCGTTGTGCCGGTAGAAGGTCGAGCGCGGCACGGTGCGCTCGGTGAGGATGCCGTCGCGGGTCACCACCGCGCCCGGGGTCCCGAGTTGCGCGGCCCTGCCCTCGATCCACCGGCGCTTGCGCAGGCCCTTCCGTACGGTCGCCCGGACGCCGGGCATGTGCAGGCTGGGGGAGATGTGCATCGCGGTGACCTTGCCGGAGAACAGCTGGGTGTCGTCCACGTAGGCCTCGCCCTCCAGCTTGCCGCCCTCGGGCCCGGTGATGGTCGCCCGTCCGACCAGCACTTTGCCGGTGTCGTCGCGGATCAGCGGAGTCTCGCGCGCCTTGCCCTCGATCGCGCGCTTGGCGGCGGCGTTGCCGGTGCCGGTCTGGTAGGCGCGCGAGCCGTAGGTCTTGTCGATCGGCACGTAACCGATCTCGACGTGCAGCCGCTCGGTCCGCATCAGATGGGTCAGCACCGCGGCCAGCGCGGCGTCCTCGCCGAGCACGATAAGGCGCGGCAGACTGTCGGCCGCGAGCACGGGAAGCAGTTCATCGATCACCGCGGTGTCCGGAAGTGCGGCCGTCTGAGTAGTCGGCAGTGCGGCGAGGGCGATCGGGACGGGCGCGCCATCGCAGCGGAGAACATGGGTACTCAAACGGCCGTACACCCTCCTCGAATCCTGCCGGGCACACCCCACCGGCTCCCTCGCACCTGTCGGGCGGGCACGCTGCCCCGGTCCGCCCGCAGCAACCATAGCCGTGTTCAACCCGCCGCGCCCGGGCCGAGTCGGCATTGTGACCGGCGCGGGGTGCCTTCCCGCCGGGGTGCCCTAGGCCATTCGGTAAACTGTGCTTCCGGCCACCGCCTCAGTACGGCAGGTAGCTGCAACACGGGTGTGTTGCGCGTCGAACCGTAGGAGACACCACCATGCCGGCAATCGTCCTCATCGGCGCCCAGTGGGGCGACGAGGGTAAGGGCAAAGCAACCGACCTGCTCGGCGGCAGACTGCAATGGGTGGTCCGATACCAAGGCGGCAACAACGCGGGCCATACCGTGGTGCTGCCCAACGGCGACAAGTTCGCGCTGCACCTCATCCCCTCCGGCATCCTGACCCCCGGTGTGCGCAACGTCATCGGCAACGGTGTCGTGGTGGATCCCGGTGTGTTGCTCGCCGAGCTGGCCGGACTGGAGGACCGCGGCGTCGACACCTCGGGCCTGCTGCTCTCGGCCGACGCGCACCTGATCATGCCGTACCACGTGGCCATCGATAAGGTCACCGAGCGCTTCCTCGGCAACAAGAAGATCGGCACCACCGGCCGCGGCATCGGCCCCTGCTACCAGGACAAGGTGGCGCGCGTCGGCGTGCGCGTCGCGGACGTGCTCGACGAGAAGATCCTCACCCAGAAGGTCGAGGCCGCCCTGGAGTTCAAGAACCAGGTGCTGGTGAAGATCTACAACCGCCGCGCGCTCGATCCGCAGCAGGTTGTGAACGAAGTGCTCTCCATGGCGGAGAGTTTCAAGCACCGCATCGCCGATACTCGTTTGCAGCTCAACGAGGCCCTCGAGCGCGGAGAAACCGTGCTACTCGAGGGTTCTCAGGGCACCCTGCTCGACGTCGATCACGGGACTTACCCGTATGTCACGTCGTCCAACCCGACTTCGGGTGGCGCGGCCGTCGGTTCCGGCATCGGGCCGAACAAAATCAACACGGTGCTCGGCATCCTCAAGTGCTACACGACCCGCGTCGGTTCGGGCCCGTTCCCGACCGAACTGTTCGACCAGTACGGCGAATTCCTCGCCAAGCAGGGCGGCGAGGTGGGCGTCACCACCGGCCGCGCGCGGCGCTGCGGCTGGTTCGACGCAGTGATCGCCCGGTACGCGACCCGCGTCAACGGCATCACCGACTACTTCCTCACCAAGTTGGATGTACTGTCCAGCTTGGACCGGGTACCGATCTGCGTCGCGTACGAAATCGATGGTAAGCGCGTGGACGAGATGCCGACCACCCAGACCGAGTTCCACCACGCCAAGCCGGTTTACGAGGAAATGCCCGGCTGGTGGGAGGACATCTCGGGGGCGCGAACCTTCGAGGATCTGCCCGCCAACGCGCAGGCCTACGTGCGGCGGCTCGAGGAGCTCTCCGGCGCGCGGATCTCCTGCATCGGCGTCGGTCCCGGTCGTGACCAAACGATCGTCAGGCACGACGTCCTCGGCTGAACCACAGCGTTTTTCCGCTCCGCGACGCGCTGAGCACGTCCGCCATTCGCAGTTCATCTTCGATCATGAACTGTGAAGAACTACAGTTGAAGCATGGCTCGGAACTGGCCGATGATCGAGCGCGAGACCGAGTTCGAAGCGATCCGGTCCGCACTCACCGGTTCGACGTACGTGGGTGCTGTCCTGACCGGCGATGCCGGAGTGGGCAAGACGACACTGGCGAGACAGGCGACCGCGGCGGTCGGCGGAAATATTCGGTGGGTAGCGGGCACGGAGTCGGCCCGCAGTATTCCGCTGGGCGTGTTCGCGCACATGGTCGGTGTCTACACGGCACACGATCCGGTGACGTTCATGTCCGCCGCGCGTGAGGCGCTGCTCGCCGACGGGCACACCATCATCGGTGTCGACGACGCCCATCTTCTGGACCAACTGTCCGCAACCTTGCTGCTGCAGTTGGCCATCGACAAGGCCGCCCACATCGTCGCCACCGTGCGCAGCGGGGTCCAGGTGCCCGACGCGGTGACCTCGCTGTGGAAGGACGGGCACCTGCTGCGCGTCGACCTCAACCCGTTCACCCAGCCGCAGAGCGTGGACCTCGTCGAGTCGATGCTCGGCGGTCAGCTCGAGGGTTTCACCGCCAATCTGATGTGGGAGTCCTCCGGCGGAAACGCCCTGTTCCTGCGGCATTTGGTGGAGGGAGCGCTGGAGGCGGGCACCCTGCGCCAGGTGAACGGCGTCTGGCAGCTGCGCGGGCGCGCCGCGGTGACCTCGGAACTGGCTGCGCTGCTGGAGGATCGGGTCGAGCAGTTGCCGGAGCAGGTGCTGCGGGTGCTGGAGCTGCTCACCTTCTGCGAGCCGATCGATCTCGACGTGCTCGCCGAACTGGCCGGCGAGGACGCGGTGGAGGCCGCCGAAACCCGCGGCGTGATCCGGGTTGTGGAGAACTCGCACCAGCTCATCGTGCGATACAACCATCCGCTGTTCGGCGAGGTCATCCGGCGCAGGCTCGGCATCGCGTCGGCCCGGCGGCTGCGCGGCAAGCTGTATTCCTCGCTCAAGGAACGGCGCATCAATTCCGCCGCCGATCGCATCCGGTTGGCCGAATTGGCCTTGGACAGCGACAAATCCGCCGATCTGGAGCTGTTCGAGGCCGCCGCCGCGGACGCCATCAACTTGGCCAACCTGCCCCTCGGCGAGCGCTTCGCCAGGGCCGCGGTGGAGCGGCGCGGCGGCGTCGAGTCGGCCGACCTGCTGGCCAGGGCGCTGCTGTGGCAGGGGCACCGGATCGAGGCCGAGCGTACGCTCGCCAGCTTCGACGCCGATCAGCTCAACGAGGTGCAACTGGCCCGCTGGGGCAGCACCCGGGTGTCGAACCTGTTGTGGGCCATGGGTGACGCCGATCGCGCCGACGAGGTGCTCGCCGATATTCGGGCCAGGGTGCGTCATCCGAAGATCATCGCCACGCTGGGCGGACTCGCCTCGGCGTGCGCGGTGAACGAGAACCGCATCGAGGACGCGTTCACCGAGGCGGAGACGGTGATGACCACGAAAGGCGCTCCGGCGTGGGCGGTCTGGTGGGCTTCGTTCGGCGGTGGTCTGGCACTGGCGCTGATGGGCAAGGCCGAGGCGGCCAGGCAGTACGCCGCGCGGGGGCACGAGGTGGAGCGCGAGATCGACGGGCTCAACCGATTCATATCCACCCACGGCGAGGTGCTCGCGCTCATCTACAGCGGTGAGTTCGAGGCGGCGAGGCGCTGTGCCACACCGTATTTCGGGTACACCGCGCCGGGACAGTATCTGGCGTGGGGCTTGTCGAAGATCCTGCAGGGCACCGTCGACGTGGCGCAGGGGCGGTTCATCGACGGCATCGAGCACTTGGAGCAGGCGCTCGCCGCGCTGACAACCGAAGGCGCGGCGGCGTGGTTGTTCCCGGCGAGAATCCGTCTGGCGGAGGCGTATTCGGCACTGGGGCGCGCGCACGACGCCGCCGAATCGGTGGCCGAGGCGGCGCGGCGCGGCGGTCGGCACAGCGCGGTCTACGAGCCGCAGCTGGAGATCGCCAAGGCCTGCGTCGCCGGCGCCGAGGGCACCGTCACGCCTGCCGTCCGTTTGGCGATCGGCGCCGCCGACTCGGCCGCCCGTTCGCACCAGCACGCGATCGAGGCGATGGCGCTGCACACCGCGGCCCGCTTCGGCGACCACTCGGTGGCAGGCCGGCTCGCGGACCTCGCGGCTCGGGTGGACGGCAGGCTCGTCCAGATCCAAGCCAAACACGCGGTCGCGCTCGCCGCCCACGACGGGCCCGGACTCGACGCCGCCTCAGCCGAATTCGAGGCCATCGGCGCGGTGCTCTCGGCCGCCGATGCCGCCGCCCAAGCCGCGTCCGCGCACGAGCGAGCGGGCGACCGACGCCGCCTCCTCGAATCCGCGGCCGCCGCCAACCGCCTCGCCGCGGCCTGCGGCGGCGCCGCCACCCCCGCCCTGCGCAAGGCGGCCCAACCTCTACCCCTCACCGCCCGCGAACGCGAAATCGCGAACCTCGTCGCCGCGGGCCTGTCCAACCGCCAGATCGCCGACCGCCTCACCGTCTCCGTCCGCACCGTCGAGGGCCACCTCTACCGCGCATGCATCAAGATGGACGTCACCGACCGCGAGTCGCTGGGGGCGCTGATGCGCGGTGAGTCGTCCGCCTGAGGACTTCGCGCTGCGCTGGCGAGGGCGTGGCGGCGGGCTGATCATCCCGGTGCGGCATGCAGGCTACGTCCGCCGAAGTGCGGGGGGACTGCGCCGGTCGTGCTGTCCTGCGTCGCGTTCGGGCGGCGGGAAGCTACCTGCACCCTTGCGGGAGCGGCGAGCGACGGTGTCGGTCGCGCCAGGCGGAGGCGAGTCGAGGTGGCGTGGTGCTGCGTCTGCCGAAGTGCGGTAGGTACGGCGTCGATCGCGGCGGGCTGCGTCGAGGCAGGATCGACGGTGCGTCCACCTAAGTGCGGCGCGGGGAGGGCGGCGGGCTGCGTCGAGGCTTGGAGCCGCAGCGGGCCCGGCGGTGATCGCGGCGGCCGTCGACGGCGTGCGTTGCGGTGGCGGTGGCCGGGCTGCGTCGATCGCCCCGGCGCGACCGCCATCTTCGGGTGCTTCCGTCTGCTTGCGGAGTCTGCAGAGTGGCAGACGGTCCGGCTGTCGGCCGCTTTGCCTGCCGTGCTCCAGAGCGCCGGCGTTCCTATTGCCGTTTGCTCGGCAGCGCCCTTGTCCCGAGTGTTCGAGGTTCCTCGCCGCCTCGGCCCCCGCGCGCTTGTCCTCGACCGGGCAGGTTGCGCAGTCCCCGGTGGCACACCCGTGGCGCTCGAAATCGACGGGAGTGAAATGGTGGCTGTGGGTGGGGTTGGAGGCGCCATTTCTCTCCCGTGAGATCCATTTGACTACCGTCGATAGAGAAATGGTGGTTGGGGGGTCGGTCGCAATCGGCTGTCGGATCGAGCGGGGTGGGGTGAGGGGGTACGGTCAGCACAGAGTGAGCGAGGAGGGTGTCGAGGATGGCGCGGTGGGTAGTGGCGTTGGGGGCGGCGGGGGTCGCGCTCGCGGCGCTGTCCGGGTGCGCCGAGACGGGGAAGTTCGTGCCGTCCAGCGCGGTGGTGAGTTCGGTGCCCGCTCCGAATCCGGAGCAGGAGCGCAATCGGCGCATCCACGAGCGACTGCTCGAACTCGGCTGTACGACCAACAGCTGCATCCAGACGTATTTCGCCTGTATGGACGGGTATCTGACCGGCGAGGCGTGCGAGTTCTACCGGGAGCATCCGCCGGAGCCGTGAAAATCTCTGGCAGGGCGCTCGGGACCCGCTTTCGGCGGCCCGCCGAAGCGCCCCTCGGCAAGCGCCTCGCCGAAGCGCCCCTCGGCAAGCGGCCCGCCGGAGCGCGCCTCGGCAAGCGCCCCGCCGGAGCGCGCCTCGGCAAGCGCCCCGCCGGAGCGCGCCTCGGCAAGCGCCCCGCCGAAGCGCGCCTCGACAAGCGGCCCGCCGGAGCGCCCCTCGGCAAGCGCCCCGCCGAAGCGCCCCTCGGGCCGGTCGAAAGCCCTCGCCGAGCGGCCGAACTCGTCGACTCGTCGATACGCAAAAGTCCGTCGCCAACCCCGGCTGAGCGGGATTGCGACGGACTTCCGATGGGCGGTCGGACCGAGCGGTGGCGAAGTAGCCCCGTCGGTCAGGCAGGCTGCAACTGCCCGGCCGAAACTGCGGGCCGCACGACCAGCTCACTACGCGACTCCGCCGCGAACACCGCGACCCAACCCCACGCCAGCAACGAGGCGATCGGGAAGGTGATGCTGGTCAGCGCCGGAATCGAGGCCGGAAGCACCACGTACACCACGGCGATCACGATGCTGAGCACAGCCGCGCCGGTGCGCTGCTCGGCGCGGAACCGCCGCGCCATGATCACGAGGACGGCGACCAGCGCCAGCCCGGCGACAGCAGCGGACACGCCGTGCAGCGTGCCGTGCCAGGTCATCGCCTCGGCGGCGCCCGCCGGGTAACCCTGATACGGGTCACAGACGAAGACGCCCGCCCCGATCATCCCGGCGGCGAACACCCCGACCAGCCGCGAGATCCAGGTTCGTCCGATTCCGGTGGTGAGACCGCGACGCAGCCCCACCGCGACGAGCGCGAACAGCGCGCCGGTCACCAGGAAGTTGGCGATCTGGATCCAGCCGAGCGGGCCGAGCGCCAGTTGGCTGATCATGTGCTCGCGCAGGTCGAATCCGTCCTTGGTGAACGCTTGGGCCAGCGCCACGACGAAGAACATCGGAGTGGCGAGAATGCCTGCGGCCAAGAGCTTTTCGGTCTTCATGGGGTTCTCCTCAGCGGGTTGCCTCGGCCGCGTCGGGCCGTCACGCGTGTAGACGGAACCCCGCCCGCGAATTCATCGCTGCGCCGGATTCATGGCTGCGCGATGCTGTGCCCTTTTCAGTGCTGCGTCCTGGTGAGGAATTCACCCGCCGCCGGGGCGAGGATGTCGATCTTCGGATCGTGGCTGAGTTTCGCCAGCTCCCGGTGCTCGGCATCGGGCAGCACCGCCGCGATCGCCTTGGCGCCGTTCTTCAGCATCGCGGCACTGTCGGCGCCCGAGATGACCAATGTCGGCACCGTCACGCCAGACCAGTCGGCCGCGCGCAGCTTCTCACCGCGCATGTACGGGTGCATCACCGCCCAGTCGTGCGCGGTGGAGTTCGCCGTCGCCTTCAGGTTCTTCCAGAACGGCGTGACGCGCATGGCCGTCACCATCGTCCACGGCACGCCCATGGCCTTGGACATGTAGAACCGCACCGTCTTGTCGCGTTTGTCGGCGGCGATCAGCTCGTGCAGCCGGACGTCCAAGTCCGCGGGCGGAACGTGCCCGGACCGATCGACCACGAACGGCGGCTCGAACGCCACGACCTTCGTCACGCCGGGCACTCGACCCGAACCCGCGGCGAGCAGCGCCAGTACCGCGCCCGAAGACCACCCGAACAGCGCCGCCGACCCGCCCGCCGCCTGGACCAGCGCCGCGATGTCCTCGATCTCGTTGGTCACGTCGTAGACGCCCGGCGAGTCCCCGCTGTCGCCGCGACCCCGACGGTCGTAGTCGACGACGGTCAAGCCGTACTTCTCGGCCAACGCCTCCGACAGTTGCACCATCTTCGGGAACGTCCGGTACCCGAACGCGCCGCCGATCAGGATCACCGTCCCGGCCGTGCCGTCGCCGATGCGATCGAACGCGATCGTCGTCCCGTCCGCCGAAGTGACCGTCTCCATGTATGCGCTCCCTTTCGCTCAGCCGTTGGACGGCGCACCGAACCCATCGCAACCCGCAACGCTATCCGCCGCGGGTGGGAACAACGCCGCCGGAACCCGTCTCCGCGAAGCATGCCGCGCAATTCCGCCTCTCGAGCTGCTCCGTGATGTGTCGCGGCAAGCACCTACCGCCGACTGGATCGCCGCAGCCTCCCGCCCGGCTGACGGACCGCGAGGTCGAAGGCCGATTCCGGGTCCGGCAGAGAATCCGCGGGTTGACCTGGAAGCCTTCGCAGCGGCGCCCGCTTGGCCTGCTCGGTTTCGTGCTGTGGCGCACAGCGCTTTCGCGCGCATCAAGCCGACCTCTCGGCGGCAGAACGCACCCACCCGGCGATGCGGCTACCGCCACCAATCGACGGGACCGCCCGCAGCCCGGCGGGCATTCGCGAGTTCCGCGAGTAATCAGCAGACTCCGCCGACCGCCGCGGCAGTTGCCCGCACATGGCACCGCCGTCCCGCCGAGCCGACACCACCGCACGGCGCATGCCCCGTCTCAGAACAACGTCGGCTCCCCGAACCCCGGCGTGCGCTCGATCTCCAGCAGGCGCTCCTTGGTGGAGATGCCGCCCGGTGCGGAGAACCCGTGCAGCGCGTTGTCCGCGGCGAGCACCCGGTGGCACGGAATGACGAGGGGAATCGGGTTGCGCCCCAGTGCTTGTCCGACCGCCTGTGCGCCGCCGGGCGCGCCGACGCGGTTCGCGACCTGGCCGTAGCTGAGGGTGTGGCCGGGGTCGATGGCGCGGGTCACCGCGTAGACCGCGCGGTGGAACTCCGGGATCGCGCTGGTGTCCAGTGGAATCCAGCGCAGATCGTCCAGTTCCCCCGCGAGGTGCGCGCGAATGCCCGCGATGGCCTCGGCGATCACGGCGGTCGGCTCGCCTTCCGGCACCTCGCTGCCCGCACGCCACCGGGTGATGCGGGCGCGGGTCGCCGCCTGGTCCGCCTCGGGCAGTTGGAAGCGGAACACGGCGTCGCCGCTCCACGCGATCGCGCAGACGCCGATCGTGGTGTCGAACAGCGCCGCGGCGGCCTGGCGAGCGGACACACTCATACCGTCAGTGTGCACTGCGGCACCGACAAATCCGGCGGCAGCCGTCGATCAGGCCAGTTTTCGAGAACTGGCCTGGATGTCGCTTCGGCAGACGCCTGGGCTCCGTCGGAGGTGGGCAACCTGCGCCGTCGTCGTCGGCGAAACCTTTGATTCCCGCTTTCCGGCGCGGCCGTCGGTGGCGGCCCGGGTTTGCGAATCCTTCGGCCGCGGCTCGTCGGCGCGGCCGTGAATCGCCGCCAAATCCGAGTATTGCCGCTGCTCTTCGTAGCGCGAGAAGCCGGCGTCGGTGAGCGACCCGAGCGGCCGGAAACGCTCGAGTTCGAACAGGTCCTTGGTCCTGTTCGGCGCGTAGTGGTAGATCGCGTAGCAGAATGCGGTGACGACGAGGAAGGTGAGCAGAGCGGTCATACTGGACACGTTCCGCCAACTGGCCTTGCCAATAAATATCCAATCCCTCAATACTGGACTGTATGGCGACACGAGTGATCGGCGCGGCCAGCCTGGCGCGCGACTTGGGCAACTGGCGCAGCGCCGGTGACGACGATCCGGCGCGGCGTGCGGCCCGCCCGGCGTACCTGGCACTGGCCGAAGGGATCCGGCTGCTCATCCACGACGGGCGCGCGCCGCTCGGCGTCGCATTGCCCAGCGAGCGCGACCTCGCCGCCACCCTCGGCGTCAGCCGGACCACCATCACGTCCACCTACGCGCTGCTGCGCGAACACGGCTACCTGATCAGCCGTCAGGGTTCGCGCAGCACCGTGGCCCTGCCACCGGCCGTGCCGCACGACGGCACCAAACCGGCGCGCAGCATCCTGGCGCTGATGGCGCAGCCCGAGTTGACCACCATCGACATGACCTACGCCGCGATGGCCGCGCCGCCCGAGATGCAGGACGCGTATTCCGCAGCGCTGCAAGGAATTCCGGCCTATCTCGGCACCCACGGCATGGATCCGGTCGGCGTGCTCGCGCTACGCGAGGCGGTGGCCCGCCGGTACACCGAGCGCGGACTGCCCACCGAGCCCGATCAGATCCTCATCACCCTCGGCGCCCAGCACGGTCTGCGCCTGCTGCTCAACGTGCTCACGGCGCCGGCCGCGCGGGTGCTGATCGATCACCCGACCTACCCGAACGCCATCGAGGCCATCCGCGATGTCGGCGCGCGTCCCGTCCCGGTGCCGCTGCTGCCGGAGAGCCCGCACTCGGGCTGGGATCTGGACGGAATCCGCAGCGCCGCAAGGCAAACCGCCGCCACCTTGGCCTACCTGGTGCCGGACTTCAACAACCCGACCGGCATGCTGCTCGACGCCGACGGGCGCGCGGAGCTGGCCGCCATCGCCCGCGAGACCCGCATGACGGTCGTCGTCGACGAGTCGATGGTAGACCTGGGCCTGGATGTGGACACCCTGCCGCCCCCGGTCGCCGCGTTCGCCAAGAATTCCGAGATCGTCACCATCGGTTCGGCTTCCAAGTCGTTCTGGGGTGGTCTGCGCGTCGGCTGGGTTCGCACCAACCAGACGCTGATCACCAAGCTGCTCGGCATCCGCTCCACCGTCGACCTCGGCACCCCGGTGATGGACCAGCTCGCCACGGTGCACCTGCTGGAGAACGCCGACACCATTCTCGACCGTCGCCGCGACCAATTGCGTTGCCAGCGCGCGGCTTTGCTCGCCGCACTGGCCGAGGAGCTGCCGGACTGGCGGGTGAGCGCGGGCGTCGGCGGGATGTCGGTCTGGGCGCAGCTGCCCGCTCCGGTCTCCACCGCGCTCGCCGCCACCGCGCCCAACCACGGCGTATTGCTCGCCGCCGGACCGCGTTTCGGTGTCCAGGGTGCTTTCGAGCGGTTCCTGCGGCTGCCGTTCACCCACCAGGAGGCCGAACTGCGGTTGGCGGTGAAGGCGGTCGCCTCAGCCTACGAAGGGCTCACCCCGCGCGCGGCCGACCCGCTGAATCCCCTTACCTGCTACTGATTCGTTGGAAAGCGAAAGCCCCGTGGCCATTTGGACCACGGGGCATCCGTCGACGAAAATCAGTCCGCCCAAACGGATTCGATCGGCGTCGCCTCGGTCGGCGGCGGAGTCGGGATGGCCGCCGGGGTGCGCGAGAAACGCGGGGCGGGCGCGTGCTGCACCACGCCGTCGATGTCGACGAGACCGTTGCGCGCGGCGATGTGCGCGTTCTCGGTGGCCTCGGTGAGCGTGAGCACCGGGGTGGTGCACGCGTCGGTGCCCTCGAAGATCGCCGCCCACTCGTCGCGGGTCTTGGTCTTGAACTTCTCCGCGAACAGCTTCTTCAGCTGGTCCTGACCGTTCGGATCGATCTGCATCGGCAGGCCTTCGGGATCGATCTCCAGGCCCTTCAGCAGCTCGGCGTAGAACTGCGGCTCGATCGCGCCGACGGCCATGTACTTGCCGTCGGAGGTCTCGTAGGTGTCGTAGAAGGCCATGCCGGTGTCGAGCAGGTTGGTGCCGCGCTCGTCGGACCACAGGCCGACGCCGCGCATACCCCAGATCATGTGCGAAAGGGCAAGCGCGCCATCGATCATCGCGGCGTCGATCACCTGGCCCTTGCCCGAGTTCTGCCGTTCCACCAGCGCGGCGAGGATGCCGAACACGAGGAACATCGAGCCGCCGCCGAAGTCGCCGACCATGTTCAGCGGCGGTACCGGGCGTTCGCCCTTGCGGCCGATCGCGTTCAGCACGCCGGTCAGCGAGATGTAGTTGATGTCGTGGCCCGCGCGGTCGGCCAGCGGGCCGTCCTGACCCCAGCCGGTCATCCGGCCGTAGACCAGCCGCGGATTGCGCGCCAGCGCCTCGTCGGGGCCGAGACCCATGCGCTCGGTGACGCCGGGGCGGAAGCCTTCGATCAGCACGTCGGCCTTCTCGATCAACCCGAGAACCCTCTCGATGTCGGCCGGATCCTTGAGGTTCGCCTCGACGATGGTCCGCCCGCGCCACTGCGGACGCTCCATGAACCCGGGCAGCATGTTCGGCCGCTGCACCCGCACCACGTCGGCGCCGAGGTCGGCCAGCAACAGCGCGGCGTGCGGACCGGGGCCGATACCGGCCAGCTCGACAACTTTGATGCCCGCGAGCGGGCCCTGCTTGGTGGCGGTGGATGGTGTGGTCACGCCCTACCTCGGTTCGTCGTTGATCCCTGCGCACCGCCGGGCGGTGCGGTCCCCCGGGCAGCGCCCGCGGATGTATTGACAGTATGACAATAACGCCGCCGATCGGAACCCTCCGTCGTGCACCGCAGCGCGGGGTCGGCGAGAATCCAAGCAGCGTGCCGATGCGGGAAGCGTCGAGGAGCTAGCGATCCGAGCGTCAGTGTCCCCACGCGGATGTCAGAGCAGGGCGTCGGTGAGGTCGCGGCCTCAGCGGGTGGGGAATGGCGGCCGCAGGAAGCGGCTGGCTGGCCTCGTACGTGATTGGGCAGTGCCCGCCGACTTGCCCGACATGACCTCAGTCGCGGTCCAACCGGGCTGCACGCCGGAATTTCATTTCTGAACCGGTCGTAAGAATGGCTCTACTCCCGCAACGTGAACCGGCGCGAGCAGAGTTTCTGGATAGACCACTTTTGTGCGCGGTGTCATGAAGTCCAACGCACGGTCGTTCGGAAAAAACCAATGGACTGCCTGGACGGGCCTTTCGGCTTTGACGAACAGATAGTACGCGGCATGTGGTGTATCATCGCCGTACGCGGGAGGTAGATTTTCCCAGCAAGTATCGGAAATACCGGTATCCGCATTCAATGCCGGAGTTTTGGTGCCAGGAAAGACTACGACCATCCGGTCCCAGTCGTCTTTCAAACCCGCAGCCCGTGTGACATCCCGCATCGCTACGGGGTCCGAACCCAACGCCGCAGTTCTCGCCGCATTCAGTAGCCCGGCGCCGTTACCCAGGGATCCTTGTGTCGCCCTGAAATCGAACGACGACGGGCAGCTCGGGACAGCGTGCGGCTGATTCGGCCCACATCCGGAGATCAGCGCAGCGCACACCAACATCAGCCCTGGCCACGCACACGCGGTCTTCGACGCGCGACGCATGTCACTTGCTCCCCGGAAGTGGAATTCCAACGCCTGCCGGCGGTCCAGTCAATCCTGGGGCAGTCGACCTACTCCAAGAAAGTTGAACCTGATCCGACGGGAGCGGATTGCCGGATTGATCTTTCGCAGTAATCACGACGGCGCGGCCGTTCTCGCCTTCGATTTCCTGACGGACGAGGGCCTGCAGTTCCTCAGGAGTGGCATCGGGGTTAGCCGCGCCAATCTTTCTGCCGAGCTCGTTGTTCCACAGATCCATTGCCTCACGTTGCGGGGTGTTTCCACCAGTCTTTTCATGTGCGGTGGCATATGTTTGCGTCCACTCTTCGCCGAACTTCTGCGACATCAACGCATTCCAATACATATGCCTGAAGGCATCGCCCTGGCCATCTGCCTGAGTGTCAGGAGAGTACTCCAAGGCCGCTTCCTTCGCCAAGTCAGGCATCTTCAGTGCCTGCCCCACAGCCTCTATCCCCTGAGTGTGATACAGCTGCTCCATTGCGGCGATTTCGTTTGCCGTGTACAGGGACGGGGCAACTTCGATCCCATTCTCTTCGAGTAGGTCGGCCACGAATCCGACGGGCCACAACCGGGGAGGCTCGGTCGACGCACTCGTTTGGTACTCCTCGAGAATCCGGGCCAACTCAGGGTCGCTCGGAAGCGCGGTCAACGCCTGCTTGACTCGGTCCGACAAGTTCTCAATTTTTCCGATGTATAGTTCCGTACCTTCTTGATCGACGCGCTGAACCCACGTCAGAGCTGCTGATATGAGGTTGTCATACCGTCGTGTCCAGAATTCTTTGGCGGCGATCGCGGCCTCTCCGAAAGGGAAGTAGTCCTTGTATGTCTCCCAGTTGGACTTCCGTGACTTTACATGCCCATCATCGGTCACGAAGAGATCCCATATGGAATCCTCCGCTTCCTTCTTCTGCTCGCGAATCTCAGCGATATTGGATTCCAATTCGCCTACGTACAACCGGAGACTCTTTCCCATTTCCTCGATGACATCGGAAGTAGTCAGGGCGTCGCTCTTGTCAGCCGCTCCACGGGTGCGTGACGCGTTGCCAGCCGCGCTCGCGAAATAGGGCTCGGATTGCTCAATTTTTCCGCCGGCGGCCGCGGCTTCGGTGTCGATCACCTTTGCTGTCTCGAGCATGATGTCGACACACTGGCCGAGGTACCTGAGATCCCAACTGAGCACTACCGGTACAGTCAGTGGCTCCGGCACGTCTCCCCCTACCTACTTGAATCCATTGGCCCACGCGCCGTCGGATTGCTCGTACGCGTTTGCCGAGGTATCGATCGCATCACCGTGTTCGTTCAGACGGCGAACATGGTATTTTATTACGGAATCCAGAGCTTTCAGAGATTCTTCAACCTTGACCGCGAGATTCGATTCTTGCATATTCTGTCGTGCCAAATCGCGACTGACCTTGGCGATCGGCTGCTTTACCGAAATAGTGCTCGCGTGAGAACGGAGGTGGCGGGCAAGATCTCGCATCTTCGCCGGATCTACGCTAAAGGGATGCCCCACCAGACCCCTCCGTGTTGTCGAACGCGCGCAGGGCCGCACTGTGCGCACTGTCGAGTGCGACACGGTGTCTGTCCATGATGAGTTCCGCCAGCCGTTGCGGACCATGCTGTTCCATTGCCCAATCCGCGATCCACAGATCCGTGATGCGGCCACCGACGTCGGTTACGATGCTTACGCTGCCGTCCTGCGACCGTGCGGACCCTCGCATCTCCGCAAGCTGTTCGTTGATTCGTTGAATCTCATTCGCTCTATGGTCGTCCGGCACAGTGTTCAACCCCCCATGGAGTAATTATGCGGACCCGACGATACTCGTCTGGGGATGTAGCGTCAAAATCCGGAATGACTGCTGGCCTGGGTCTTTGGTGCAACGTTCGTCGACAATCGTGTCTCATATCGAGACGATGGTACGACCGTCCGGGAACGCTGCCACTCGATCGGAACCCTCCGTCGTGCACCGGACCGCGGCGTAGGTGAGAATCCAGTAGGGCGTGCCGATGCGCTCAACGGGAGGAACCAGCGGTGGACCGAGCGAACCATGTGTCAGCGCGCCACGCGCATGCGGCAGCCGGGCGCCGACGAGGCCGCAGTATGCGGGAGCGACTCGTGTGTCAGCGCATCACGCGCACGCTGGAGCGGGGGACCGCGGCGTGAGCGTCGGGGGCGAACTCCTCATCGGCCTGCTGATCTTGGTGGGCTTGCTCGGCATCATCATCCCGATCTTGCCCGGGGTGATCCTGGTCTTCGGCGTAATCCTGGCCTGGGCGATCATTACCGGCGGGGCGACGGCGTGGACCGTTTTCGCGATCAGCACGGTCTTCCTGGTGCTCTCCGGGGTCATCAAGTACACCTGGCCCGGCCGCAAGATGAAGGACGCGGGAGTCTCCAACCGCGCGCTGTTCCTGGGCGCGGTGCTCGGCATCGTCGGCTTCTTCGTCATCCCGGTCGTCGGCCTGTTCGTCGGCTTCGTGCTCGGCGTCTACCTCTCCGAACTCCAACGCCTGGGCCAGAACCAACCCGCCTGGCAGGCAACCAAACACGCCCTGAAGGGCGTCGGCCTCTCCATGCTGATCGAACTTTTCGGCGCCCTCTTGGCCACCGCCACCTGGATCACCGGCGCCCTCGTCGCGTAGCTCGGCTCTTCGCCGGGTGAGGCCGCCGAAGCGGAGTCGTGGTTGCGTCGAACCGCCGAGGCAGGCTTTCCGCCAGTTATGGCGAGCATCGCCGACCTGCTGCTCGAGCGCAGGGACGCCGTCGCAACAGAGTACTGGCGGAGTAGTGCCGAAGACGCCGGCCATGAGTGCCCGGCCGATGACGCCGGGTGATTCTCGGCATCATCGGCCATGGACGCGCTCGGTGGGCGCAGCGAGCGTGCGAGGGTGGAGTCCTGGCGGCGCTTGCGTGCGGGTATGCGAGGCGTGTGACCTGGTCGCATCCCAAAAGAGAGGGGCACCTCCGGCGACCGTCGTTCGCCTGAGATGCGATTTATAGCTGCGACAGTCGAATTCGAGCCCTGGCAGGCGTTCTACGGTGAGGCGCACCACAATCGGGTACCCATGCCCTAGCCAGGTGGGTAACAGACCTGGTCGCTCGACCGACTGACGCGATAGAGGCCGTCGGTCGGCCGCTGAACAACCCCGGCAGGATCAAAGCGCCGGTATCGCAACACAGCTCGTAGATCACCGTCCATCGAATGAACGGAGTACGCATGAAGCGCACGATGCACTACCTGGCTGCCGCCGCCCTCCTCGGCGCGGGCTTGTCCGTCGCCGCAGCGCCCGCCCAAGCCGACCCCGGCCCCTGTCAGCTCGGGTGGTCGAATGTCGAGCCTCGCTCGTGCGCGCAGAACAGTTTCAACCTCGCTCCGGTCTTCACACTCGGCAACGGTGTGTGCGTCGGCATGTTCTCGGTCGGCGGCACCGCCTTCGACGGACCGCTCTACGAGTACGCCGAGGCTCCCGGTGCGGCACACGCGGTTGTCGTGCGCCTCATCCCGGGATTCTCTCCGATCGGCACGTGGGGTCCGCAATTGCTCGCCTGCGACGTCACCGCGGTGGTCGACTGGCACAACCTGGACACCGGCCAGCGCGGCAGCGCCAGCCGCTTCGTCCCCGCCGGGCAGCGTCTCAGCCCGACCATCGTCCTCGCGGACACCGGCCCCGGACGGGTTCAGCTCACCGTGCGAACCGACCGCCCCTCCATCCCTGCGACCGCGGAAGTTTTCGTGCCGTAGCCGTTCTCGCGCCCCGCGCAGCGTTGTCGTCGCCGTGCGGGGCGCGGGAGGACTCAGCTAAGGGCGTGATCGAGGTCGGCGAGCAGATCTTCCACGTCCTCGAGGCCGACGGAGATGCGGACAACCCCGTCGGAGAGGCCGATGGTGGCGCGACCCTCCGGGCCCATGGCGCGGTGGGTCGTCGTGGCCGGGTGGGTGATCAGGGTCTTGGAGTCGCCGAGGTTGTTGGAGATGTCGACGACACGCAACCGGTTCAGCACCTCGAAGGCGCGCTTCTTGGCTTCGTCGGCCGGTGCGTTCAGCTCGAAGGTGACCACGGTTCCGCCGCCCGACATCTGGCTGCGGGCCAGGTCGTACTGCGGATGCGATTCCAGGAACGGGTATTTCACCCAGCTGACCGATTCGTTGGTCTCCAGGTATCGCGCGATCCGCAGCGCGGACTCGGTGCTGTGGCGCACCCGCAGCGGCATCGTCTCCAGGCCCTTGAGCAGGGTCCACGCGTTGAACGGGCTCAGCGCGGGGCCGGTGTGGCGCATGAGCGTCTTCACCGGACCGTCGATGTACTCCTGGGAGCCGAGGATGGCGCCGCCGAGGACGCGGCCCTGGCCGTCGATGTGCTTGGTGCCCGAGTAGACGATGACGTCGGCGCCGAGCTCGAAGCCCTTCTGCAACAGCGGAGTCGCGAAGACGTTGTCCAGCACCACTTTCGCGCCTGCGGCGTGCGCGAGCTCGGTCACCCGGCGCACGTCGACGAGCGTCTGCATCGGGTTGGCCGGGGTCTCGAAGAACACCGCCGTGGTCGGCACCGAGAGTGCCTGCTCCCACTGGTCGAGGTCTTCACCGTCGACGAACACCGTTTCCACGCCCCAGCGCGGCAGGATCTCGTTGCACACCACGAAGCACGAGCCGAACAGGCTGCGCGCGGCCACCAGCCGATCGCCCGCGCCGAGCAGCGCGCCGAGTGCCGTGAACACCGCCGACATGCCGCTGGCGGTCGCGAACGCCGCCTCCGCGCCGTCGAGCAACCGGATCCGCTCCTCGAACATGGCGACCGTCGGGTTGCCGTAACGGGAGTAGACGAAGTGCTCCACCTCGCCGGTGAACGCCGCTTCGGCCGCCTCCGCGCTCTCGTAGACGAAGCCGGAGGTGAGATACAGCGCCTCGGCGGTCTCCTCGAAACCGGAGCGGCGCAGGCCGCCGCGCACGCCGAGGGTGGCCGGTCCGACGCCCTCTGGCAGCGGCTTGTCGAACGCGCCGCCGGTGATCACGACTGCCTCCACGGCAGCCCGGTGGCGCGCCAGCCGGTGGCGCCGCGATGGCCGGCCGCGTCGAGCGAGCCCTCGAAGCCCTCGATCACGTTGTAGGAGGGCTCGATGCCGAGCCGGGTGGCGACGGTCGCCGCGTGCGCGGAGCGCTGGCCGGAGCGACACAAGAAGACGACGGGCGCCTCCGCGTCGCGACCCTCCAGTGCCTTGCTCAGCTGCTCGGCGAACTGCGGGTTGGGCGCGCCGGTGCCGTCCACCCACTCGATCAGCACGGTGGGGCGCTCGATCGAACTGGTGTCGGGCACTCCGACGAAGCGCCATTCCGCTTCGGTGCGCACGTCGACCAAGACGGCGGCGGGGTTGTCGCGCAACACCTCCCACGCCTGCTGCGGGGTGATGTCACCGGCGTAACTCATCTCGAACCTCCTGTGAATCCGCACTTGCCGCACCTGTTTCGGTGCGCGGCCAGGTCGTCACCCGGAGCACCCCACCGCGGAGGAGGGTTGCCGACCAGCTGAGCCGGGGCTTGGCGCTGGTTCTCATGACCTAGGGACTGAGATTGCCTGCACCGAGGTCACCGTGTCAAACATTGCAGACGAGCCATTTGTCGTCCGTGCGGGTGAGGTTCCAGGTCGCGGTGTACTCCTTGCCGTCGACCTTGGTGGTCACCGTGGCCTTGGCCCGGTCGCCGTTGAGCGTCTGATCGGTGACGGCTATGAGTTCGATTGCCTTACCGGTGCCTTCCTGCCCGGCCAACGGCGATTTGGCGGGGTCGAAATCGGGGCAGCCGGTACCAGGTGGCGGCACCATATCGGTGTTGTTGGCGCCCTCGACGAAGTTGCCGACGGCGCCCGCGATCTTCTCCGCCTCTGTGACATTTTTCTCAGCGGGGGAGAGCACGCCGCCGAGCGCGATGGCCACCAGCACGATGACGGCCAGCACGGCCGCGGCAAGGAACGGCGCGATGGAGCGCTTGTCGGTCTGATCGACCTCGATCGGTTCGCCTTCGTCGGGGGACTTCTGCTCGGTCATGGATCGATCATCCCTGGTCGGCGGGGGTATCCGACGCCCGGCCCCCGCGCGCCGAACAGCGGCGCGCTCCGCCCCGCTATCGTGGGAAGCGGGCCCGTCCGGCGTCGAGCCCGCGAAGGCGGGCATACAGCCAGTTCACCGCACCGGCGCGGGCGACAACCGGCAGCACCGATAGAATCGCGAGACCGAGACCTGCTGCCATAGCCATATGGCAGTTCACCGTCGTAGCGATCTGGGGACCGTGGGAGCCACGAGCCAGCATCACCAGAGCTCGTGGCGCCGGGTGCAAACAAGCGGTCCGTCAACTTAGCCTAAGCTAAGACGGACGCCATTGAACGTTTCGACCATAAGGGTGCGCGTAAGAGATGACCGAACAGAGTGCAGCGACTCGCCCGCTCCGCATCGCGATCGTGGGCGCAGGACCGGCCGGGATCTACGCCGCCGACGCGTTGATGAAGTCCGATGCCGATGTGAGCATCGACCTCTACGAGCGCATGCCCGCGCCGTTCGGGTTGATCCGCTACGGCGTCGCGCCGGACCATCCGCGGATCAAGGGCATCATCACCGCCCTGCACAAGGTGCTCGACAAGGAGCAGGTGCGTCTGCTCGGCAACATCGACTACGGCACCGACATCACCCTGGACGACCTGCGTCGCTTCTACGACGCGGTGATCTTCTCCACCGGCGCCAACGCCGACCGCGCGCTGCCGATCCCGGGCATCGACCTGGACGGCTCCTACGGTGCGGCGGACTTCGTGTCCTGGTACGACGGGCACCCGGACGTGTCGCGCTCGTGGCCGCTGGACGCGGAGAAGGTCGCGGTGCTCGGTGTGGGCAACGTGGCGCTGGACGTGGCGCGCGTGCTGGCCAAGACCGGTGACGAGCTGCTGCCGACCGAGATCCCGCCGAACGTCTACGAGGGCCTCAAGCAGAACAAGGCCGTCGAGGTGCACGTGTTCGGGCGGCGCGGTCCGGCGCAGGCGAAGTTCACCCCGCTGGAGCTGCGCGAGCTGGATCATTCGCCGACCATCGAGGTCATCGTGGATCCGGAGGACATCGACTACGACGAGGGCTCGGAGGCCGCGCGGCGGCACTCCAAGCAGGTCGACATGGTCGCCAACACTCTCGAGCAGTGGGCCATCCGCGACCAGGGCAACCGTCCGCACAAGCTGTTCCTGCACTTCTTCGAGTCCCCGGCCGAGGTGCTCGGCGACGAGAACGGCAAGGTCGTCGGTCTGCGCACCGAGCGCACCCAGCTCGACGGCACCGGCAACGTCAAGGGCACCGGCGTGTTCAAGGACTGGGACGTGCAGGCGGTCTACCGCGCCGTCGGCTACCTGTCGCAGAACATCAACCAGCTGCCGTTCGACGACCAGGCGGGCACCGTGCCCAACGAGGCGGGCCGCGTCATCGCCGACGAGAACGCCGACGGTCCGGCGCGCTACATGCCCGCCACCTACGTGACCGGCTGGATCAAGCGCGGCCCGGTCGGCCTCATCGGCCACACCAAGGGCGACGCCAACGAGACCATCGCCTGCCTGCTCGACGACGCCCCCGGCTTCGCCCCGGCCGAGAACCCGGACCCGCAGGCCGTCACCGAGTTCCTCGAGGGCAAGGGCATTCCGTTCACCACCTGGGCGGGCTGGTACCGCCTGGACGCGCACGAGCGCGCGCTCGGCGAGCCCGAGGGTCGCGAGCGGGTCAAGGTCGTCGAGCGCGAGGACATGCTCCGCGCCAGCGAGCCGCACAAAGTGTGATCACGAAGAGGGGCGCCGACGAGCGCCCCTCTTTCGCTTTACCGACCGCCCGGTAGCCGCGAGCGGATGCGACAGCGAAGAGATCTCGAGGCATTCTGTACAAGTGTTCGATGCCCATGTCCACATCATCGATCCGCGGTTTCCGCTGATCGAGAACGAGGGCTACCTGCCCGACCCGTACACCATCGCCGATTATCGAAAGCGCATGTCCCGCTTCGATGTCGGCGGTGGCGCCGTGGTCAGCGCGTCGTTCCAGGGGACCGATCAGACCTACCTGAAGGCGGCGCTCGCCGAGCTCGGTGAAGGGTGGGTCGGTGTCACCCGGCTCGACCTGGACGCCTCGGACGAGGAGATCCTCGAACTCGACCGCGTCGGCGTGCGCGCGCTGCGCTTCAACCTCAAGCGCGCCGCCGCCGACATCACCCAGATGACGTTGCAGGCCCTGCGTGCCCACGAGCTGGCGGGCTGGCACGTCGAGCTGTACATGGACGGCCAGATGCTGGCCTCCTTGCAGCCGGTGATCTCCAAGCTGCCCGCCCTGTCGGTCGATCATCTCGGGATGTCCGAGGAGGGGCTGCCGTTCCTGCTCGACCTCGTCGACCGCGGCGCCCGGGTGAAGGCGACCGGATTCGGGCGGGTCGCGATGAACGTCGCCGACACCTTGCGCCGCATCCACGCCGTGAACCCACAGGCGCTGATGTTCGGCACCGATCTGCCCGGTACCCGCGCCGGACGCCCCTTCCGCGACTCCGACGTCGACCTGATCTGCGATGTCGTCGGCGTCGACATGTACGCGGTCCTGGAGGACAACGCCCGCGCCTTCTACCGGCTCCCCGCCAGGGAGCGCGCGGAGGAGGATCCCGCCCCGACGTTGCCGTTGCACCGCACCGAGCAGCCGACGTTGCCGCTGCGCCGCGACGAACTGCCGAAAGCCGCACCGGCGGACACCATTCCGTTCCGGGCGATCGAGTGAGTTGTAGCTCCGGATAAAGCCGCGCGTCGAATTGCGCTGCGGCGCAAGTGCGTCCGCATCCGCCGACACCATCGAGCCGACGAGCCGATATCGTCGAGGTCGATGAGGTTTGGCAACGAGTGGCTGCGACTCGGTAGGTACTTCCCGTCGCGGCGAACAGAACGTACCCCGAGCGCGCCGCCCCTGGAGTTCCCGCGGAGCAACGCGACTCTTCTCCTCCTGCTCGCCTGCGCGATCACCGCGGTGACGCTGCTCTTCACCACCGTCGATCCGTGGCTGGACAAGGCGGGCATTCTGGTCGGCGGGCTCGACGTGCACGTCTATCGCGACGGCGCTTGGCGCATCCTGCACGACCAGCCGCTCTACTCCGAACCCACCCTGCGCGGGCTGCTGTACACCTACACGCCGTTCTCGGCGATCGTCTTCCTGCCGACCAACCTCATACCCTGGGAATTCCTCAGCCCGACCTGGCTGACGCTGAACCTCGGCGTCCTGTTCGGCTGCGTCATGATGAGCTGGCGGCTGCTCGGCTACCGATGGAACGCGCGGCTGGCGACGGCGAGCGCCCTGATCGCACTCACCTGCGCCTTCATCGAACCGGTCCGCACCACGCTGTTCTACGGGCAGATCAACCTCATTCTGATGTTGCTGGTGCTCTGGGTGTTCTCGCGTGACGAGCACGCCAAGCTACGGGGCCTCGGTGTCGGCATCGCGGCGGGCATCAAGCTCGTGCCGCTGTACTTCATCGTCCAGCTGCTCGCGTTGCGGCAGTGGCGCTCGGCGGCCACGGCGGCGTTGGCCTTCCTCGGCTCCGTCGTCCTGACCTGGCTCGTGCTACCCGCCGATTCCCGCCAGTACTGGACCTCGACGTTCTTCCAGTCCGAGCGCATCGCGCCGGACACCCACCCAGCCAACCAATCCCTGCGCGGGGTCCTCGCCCACCTGCTGCACGGTCCCGCGCCGCTGTGGCTGTGGCTGCTGCTCGCGCTGCCCGTGCTGGCCGCCGGACTGGTTCTCGCGACCGCGCTGCATCGGCACGGTGAACGGCTCCTGTCGGTCACGCTCGCGGGCCTGACCTCGTGCGTGGTCTCGCCATTCTCCTGGGGGCACCACTGGGTGTGGTTCGTTCCGTTGCTCGTCTACCTCGTGCATCGGGCACAGTCCAACCCGCGCTGGTGGTTCGCCGCCGCGGTCCTCTACGTCTCGATCGGCGGCTGGACCTACCACTGGAGCGAAACCTGGGTCAGCGTGGGCGTTTTCCTGCTGCCGCCGTCGTGGCCGATCGCGCCGGTGCTCATGAACATGTATGTGATCGCGTACCTGGTGGCGCTCGGCGCGATCGCGGTGCTGGTCCGCCGCCGCGACCAGAGCAGCTGCGTGCATGTGACGGTTTCGGACCGAAAGGATCCAGAACTGGACTGCGTATCCGTTCGCTGCTGATCTCGGCTGTGCCGGCCCGCCGCGCTTCGACGGGGGCGATGATGGTCGGCATGCGGATTGCAGATCGTTTGTGGGATTCAGTCGCCTCGCAGTTGGGACGACCGCACGGGATAGCCGGACGCGTGGTCGGCCGGATTCTCAACCGCGGCAACTACGCCACCGTGACCGCGGCGGTAGCGGCCGCCGAAGCGGCTCCGGGCGCGACGGTGGCCGATATCGGCTTCGGCGGCGGGATCGGGCTCGACAAGCTGCTGGCGTCGGTCGGCGCGACGGGCGTCGTGCACGGCGTGGAGATCGCGCCGACCATGATCGACGAGGCGGCCAAGCGGTTCCGGTCCGAGATCGCCGACGGACGGCTCGTGCTGCACACCGCCGCGATGCACGAATTACCCTTGCCCGCTGGATCTCTCGATGCGGTGATCAGCACCAACACCGTCTACTTCATCGACGACCTCGCCCCGGCCTTCGCCGAGCTGGCGCGAGTGCTGCGCCCATCTGGGCGAGTCGTGCTCGGCATCGGCGATCCCGCCGACATGGCGCGGATGCCGTTCACCGAGAACCGCTTTCGGCTGCGGCCGATCGCGGAGATCACCGAGCAGCTGGCCGACGCTGGTTTGGTCGTGCGGGAGGATCGCCGTATCAGCGACGGCCGCATCGGATTTCACCTGCTGGTCTGTGAACGCCGGTGACCCTTCGTTCGGGGGCGGCCAGGCGGATTGCGACGCCAGCGCCAATGCCAGCACTCGGGCCGCGATGTCGAACGGCGCCACCGCCTTTGGACCCTGTTGCGGCTGCAGCGGATGGTCTGCGGTCTCGGGCTGCTTCGGCGGATACAGGTTTGTCTCAGGCTCGGACATGGGCACCGACATCCACGACCCGTCCAGTTCGCCTCCGGCTCCGAATAGCGAGTGGTGCGTGTGCCGACGGCCGAGGCCGTTCTCGGGGAGGAACACGCACCACCCAATCTTTGGAGGGAGTTTCGGACTGGTCCGCAACCGGCGGTAGAGCGTCGACCTTGGAATCGAAGGCCTCTCCCGCACCGTCGGCGGCGTCCTTGTGATGACCAGTCCGAGCGCGTTCGCTCGAGTGACGCCATCACTCCCGCCGGACCCGTCCGAAAAACTTTCACGGACAGCGATGAATCCTCCGACGGTGCTCCGTCCTATTGGTTGAACGCGCTACCAACCCGGCGCGACCGACCCGAAGGACCAGAGATGACCACCGCCACCGCCACGTTCGCCAACCACCTCACCTACCGTCCCGGCAAGATCCGCAACCGCGTCCTGTGGACCCTGCAGATCCTGCTCGGCCTGTTCTTCATCATCGCCTCCGGCGGACCCAAGCTCGTGATACCGAACACCCTGGCGGAGAACGCCCCCGAGAATCTGACCATCCCCCTCGGTCTGCTCATCTTCATCGGCCTCGCCGAGGTCGCCGGCGGAATCGGCCTGATGGTGCCCCGCCTCAGCGCCCTCGCCGCCGCGGGCCTGTCGGTTCTCACCGTGCTCGCCGCCGCGACCCAGGCCTTCATCGCCGACAAGCCCTCGATGGCGATCTTCCCCCTGGTCCTCGCCGCGATCTTCGCCCGGATCGCCCACGAGCGCCGCACCACCCTCACCGACCTGCGCAACTCGCTGTCGCGATGAAAACTCCCTGAGCACGACCGGCGATCGGTGGCCCACCCACCGATCGCCGCTCGCGCGTTCCCTGATCGATCGCCCGTCGGGTTGGCGGCGATCGATCCAGCGGCCACCTGGCCCGCGACGCCCCGGCGCCGCACCAGGTGGCCGCCGTCGCCTCCGGGCGTAAACGACTCACGAGCCCGCGCACCGATCACGGCGTCACCGGGGTCGAGGACTGGGGTTCCGAGGCAGGCACCTAGCGACTACAAGGGCGGCCCGGTCATGATGAGATACGGCGGATTCATCGTCATCATCGCGCCCAGCTCCGATGATCATGCACCGTCTATCGACCAGAACCACTGGACGAGTTCATCCGCCTCACCAATCAGACGAGAATCCATCACTTGGACCTCCACGGGGTCTCGGGCGGCCCGGAGGTACGCCGCCCGGAAACCCTGGCGGTAATCGAGGACTACATCAGGAGATACACCGTTGGAATTCGATATGTCGAAGCTAACGCCCAGGGAACACGACTTTGTGGACGCGGCGCTGGCGAGCTGGACCGGAGTATCCAACAGCGCGCCGATCCCGGTGCGTGCACTGGGCTTCGCCGACCGTAGCCAGTTCAACGAGGAAGTTGGCAGGCTTCGACGCGCCGTCAGCAGCCACGCGACGCTGACCGACATCGAAACTGCCAGAGTGCTTTTCCTCAGCGAATTGGCGTTCGGCAGCGACCTTTTCGGCGCGGGTGTCGAGTTCCATCTGGTCAGCCCGATGCGCGACGCCGAAGCGATCACGATCCTCCGTTCGCTGCAACGGAAACTCTTCACCCGCTCGGGAGCCGAGGCCCTGTTCGAGCCCGAGCTATACGCACCCAAGTAACTTCGGAAGCCACGTACTTCCACCGCAGTCGAGCTTTCCAGAGCCGCAACACCGTCCGACGAGCAGTCCTGGACACCAGCAACAAGGTTCTTGCCCTCTGAGACGAGGTGCCCACCAAGTCGATTCAGCTGACCGACTAACCATCGTGATGCGCATCGATCTGGTGGATTCCCAGACACAGAGCCGCGGCCATTGGTCTGAGCGCAGGCGCCACGGCTGCCACATCGACTAGTACGCCGAAAGGAGCCGTCCGCACGCCCACCCAGGTTAACGACGTCGAACCTCCCGAGTCTTATGACTTCGGACTGCGAGAGGCGAAGCAGCGCTACACCGAGGTGGGATGGCGCAGCCCCTTCTTGACTTCGTAGATGCCGGGGCCGACCGGGACAGAATCGAGTTCGATTTCCGCCTGCCGGTGTGGGGGCCATCGGGTTTCCAATGACCAACGGATTCCGTCCAACTCCTCCGTACCGATCTCCAGGTCGACGAGGTTCGCGCCCATGAAGTCGTTGAAGACTCTGCTGACTCGGATCACCTGATTCGCGAGTTCCCTGGTCGCCAGAGATACGTGGCTCATGAGAGCTGTAGTGCGCGCAGCGACGGATGGCGAGGCCACCGGCCCCATGGCGTTGGTGCTGATACCGACCATATCGCGGAGTCGCTTCGCCAACTTCGAAACGTGCTCGGCGAAGTCGGCGAGGTCCTCTAGGTAGGTGAGCATCTTCTCGATGGAGGAGATTTCATCTGAATGCCATGGCGGGATCGTCGTGGCGATGGTGTTCTGGCTTTTGGATGCGCGCTTGAGCGCTTCGGGTATGACAAGCCACTTGTCGAACTCCAGGACGATCGCGGGCCGCAGGCTGACAGGTTCATCAAGAACCTTCTCTTTGAGGTAGCACGCGGCTTCGCAGGCATCGTTCAGTCCGCGATAGACCAGCGTTCTGGTCACCCATCGGATATCAGGGCTGACAGACTGCCAGGATTGGAAGCGCCCTGGTTCTCGAACCTCTACTGCGCTCAAGTCGACTACCTCGCTGAAGTCTGGCTCCTCATCGCGGTCGAGTCTCTTAGCCGGGGTGGTGACTTCGCCTGGGGCAGTTGCTTCAGCCGGGGTTTTGCTCTCCCCGAGAGCTCGCTTCCCACTCGCGCTCTGAGCTGTGCTCGCAGTACCGGTTTGGTGGCGTGGTTCGGTGGAGGATGGGGAGAGGATCGCTGCGAGTCCAGCTTCGATGTTGAGTTCTGCGCGAACCTTGGCTACGTAGGCGTCATGCCGCACCGGAATCAAGATCTCGCGCAGACCAGCCTCGATGTCGAGGGAGGCAGTCACGTCCTCGATCAGCGCCTTGTGCTGTTCAGCGAGCCAGCGATCGAGAGCGGGGTTCTGGTCGCCGACGGGATCAGTCATCATTCCTCGCTCGCATCCAGGTCGGTCGCGATGGTCCGACGCGCCTTCATCAGATTGGCCCGGACAGCCTCCGGACTGATCTGGAGGATCTCGGCGATCTGAATCGGCGTGTGCTCAGCAAAGCTCCAAGCCATGACCTGCCGCTGCCGAGGGGGCAGTCTTACCAGCGCTTGCAAGAAGTCGAGGCGGCGTTCCGCAGCGTCGTATTCGAGATGACCGATCAGTAGGGCGCTTCGATCGGACACTTCCGCGACCGGGTCTTCCTCCAGTCTGCTGATTCGCCGCGTGAGTTCACGGCCGCCGACAGTGAATACCCATGATCGGGGGCGATCGATGGTGGACCACTTCCGCCAGGCTTTCTCCATTGTTTCCTGCGCAATTTCAGCGGCATCAGCTCGGCGAGCCCCGTGCTGTTCCAGAAAGACCACTAGCTGAGGCAGGGTTTTTCGGTAGAAGTCGCTGAAGGCCAAGGCCTCCAACTCGAGCGGACCGTAGACGGGTCGGGACGTGGCGGCGGGCTGGAGTTGCCCGCTCGGATTGTCGTGGCCATCGGTCATGAGCGCGGCTCCGGCTCGGGACCGATGATCAGGCGGGTGCGGCGGCCGTCACCGTGTATGTCATCCACTCGACTACCGCAGGGCAACACGCGGGCGAGCCCGATCAAGTACCGCCGGTGCCCACGCTGTTGTTCTGCACGGGCATGTAGACGTAGCCAGAGCCCACCGAAGACCAGAACGTGGGTTCCGAGCGATGTCACTAGCAACGCAGTGGTCGGGCTCATGGCCTGCTTCCTCATTTAGTTTGCCGTCCACATATATAGAGGCTCACGGACGGTCCAGCGTGAACTCCATGAACCAAAAATCTATTTGGGCAGCCCAACTGGCCCCAACTCCACCAGCTGCGGAGTAGCTCCACGAATATGCAGCACGCCAACCTCTTTGGCGTGTCCGGAAAACGTGTCGCGCGGTATACCTGGGTGTCCTCGGTGGTCCAGCTGTCGCCAGGCCTCGCGGGCGTCGCGCATGACCATCCAGCACCAGCCGGTCAGGTCGACCAGGCGGCGGTTGGCCTCCTGCGGTTCGAATCCGTCGAGTCCACGCCGATCAAGCTCCGGTCGGTTGAGCTCGGGATGTCACACGGCGTGCGGAATCTGCGATGTGCTGGGTGTCGTCGACGCTACGGGCATCTTCACAGATAGGGGACTCCCAATGCACTTCGAGATTTTGGCGGCCAGCGACGTGGGTGATCGCATTGCCACCGTCGGTGTTGTACTCCTCGGCCTGGCCTTGATACCTGTTGTCCTGTTTCTGGTCTTCTCAATTCTTGCGCTCCTGGAAGAGGCGGCACCCTATATCGGGATGGTTCTCATTGTCGGAGGCGGCATCTCACTGGTGGCGGGATACGTGGCGGCGAACTCGTCGTTCATGTGGGGCGGTGGCATTGCGCTGGTCGTTGGAATAGTCGCGCTGTTCACCTCCTGACTGCGTCTGCAGCATCACCTTGGGGGGGTGTAGATAGTCGGCCGGACGCCGTCCGGCACAGTCCGTTCGTTTTCGGGTTATCAGGCAACTTCAGTGACGGGGAAGGTCGACATGGCGCGCGGCGACGGCGAGGAGGCGTTCGCGGTGACGATGGCGGGAGCGGAGGCTCCTGCTTCCGAGGTAGGACCGACCGTGCGGATGCGCGTTGGTGCCGAGATTGCGTCGACCCGGCCCATCGCCCCGGCAGCCGGTGACGGGGTGGCTCGATTGCGGCACGATCTCGTGTTCGATCCGGGACCGGAAGCGCGCAGCGCCCTATCGTGGTGGCATGCGGATCTCGGTGGCGGCGGACGAGTGCGTTGGCGTGGCGAAAGAACTGGTCGCGGAGCTGAGGAAGCGCGGGTTCGACGGTGTGCTGACGCACGGCGCGCTGTCGGAGGCCGAGCGGGACGATTGGGCTTGGGCCAGCGAGGCCGCGGCGCGTGACGTCGCGGAGGGGCGCGCCGATCAGGCGATCGTGTGCTGCTGGACCGGTACCGGCGCGTCCATCGCGGCCAACAAGGTGGCCGGGATTCGGGCCGCGCTGTGTGGTGACGCCGTGACGGCGGCGGGTGCGCGCAAGTGGAACGACGCGAATGTGCTTGCGCTGAGCCTGCGTTCGACCTCGGCGGCCGAGCTCACGGAGATCCTCGACGCCTGGTTCGCGGGCGAGCCGAGCGCGGACGCTGCCGACCGCGCCAATATCGCGCATCTGGCCAAGATCGAGCGGGGGCACTGAGCCGCAGGGTTGGAAGCCAATCTATTGACAGTATGCTGTCAAACATGACAGCATACTGTCATGACAACGAAGACAGTGCACACCGCGATCTACGACACGCTGGCCGACTGGGAGGTCGGAGCCGCCACCGCGCACATCAACAACCCGGCCTGGCAGGTCGCGCCCGGCTCTTTCCAGGTCAGGACGGTCGGACTCACCAGGGAACCGATCACCACCAAGGGCGGCATGCGTATCACGCCCGACCTCGCGCTGGACGAGCTGTCGCCCGCCGAGAGTGCGATGCTGATCCTGCCGGGCGCGGACACCTGGATGACCGGTGAACTCGCCCCGTTCGCCCGCAAGGCGCGCGCATTCCTCGATGCGGGCGTCCCGGTCGCGGCCATCTGCGGCGCGACATTCGGCCTGGCCAAGGAGGGCCTGCTGGACGACAAAGCGCACACCAGCAACGTCGCGGAGTTCCTCGTCTACAGCGGCTACGCGGGCGCGGACCGCTACGTGGAGCAGCCCGCGGTGACCGACGGCAACGTCGTCACGGCCTCGGCGACAGCGCCGTTCGAGTTCGCCCGCGAGGTGCTCGGCCTGCTCGGCGTCTACGAACCGCACATCCTCGACGCCTGGTACCGGCTCTTCGCGCACAGCGATCCGGCGGCCTACGCGGAGCTCGACGCCTACGACAAGGCGGCATCGGGAGCATGACGGAAACACCGGAGCAGGAGCTGTTCAGCATCGCCGCGATCACCTCGTTCCGGCTCAACGGCCAGTTCCTCGCCATCGCCGAGGAACTGGCCAAACCCGCGGGGCTGACCGCGGCGTGGTGGCAGGTGCTCGGCGCGGTGCTGCGCGAGCCGCTGCCCGTCGCCGGCATCGCGCGCGCCATGGGCATCACCCGCCAGAGCGTGCAGCGCATCGCGGACCTGTTGGTGGACAAGGGACTCGCCGAATACCGCCCGAACCCCGCGCACCGCCGCGCCAAGCTGGTCGCCGTCACCGAGGAAGGCCACGCGGCCGTCCGGCGCATCAACCCCCGGCACGCGGTGATCGCCGACCGACTCGCCACCGAACTCGGCGCCGACGAATTCGCCCGCATCGTCGAGGCGCTGACCCGGCTGTCCGCCGCGGTCGACGCGATCACCGAGCGCGAGGACTAGCGGTCACGGATTCCCGGCGCAAGCCCGGCCGAACCCGGCGCAGTCGACGCAAATCACCGGAGGCAAACGGTTACGAGTCCTTGGCGCATCGCGACCACTGCGCCGCCGAGGTCCACGGCCGAAGCGCGGACCCGGCAGTCCACGCGATCGCTCGACGAAGGCTGGCTGGTGCCGATTCCCCGGCACGACCGGTCGACTCGCGCGGACACAGCGCGCCGACCGCTCAGTCGAACGGCTTGTCGGTGCGCCCCACCAAATCCGCGACCGAATCGATGACGCTGGTCGGCCGGTACGGGTACTGCTCGACCGACGCCCGTGTCGAAATACCGCTGGTCACCAGGATGGTGCGCATCCCCGCCTCCAAACCGGAGATCACATCGGTGTCCATGCGATCGCCGATCATCACGGTGGACTGCGAGTGCGCGCCGATGCGCCGCAACGCCGAACGCATCATCAGCGGGTTGGGCTTGCCGACGTAATACGGCTCGCGGCCGGTCGCGCGGGTGATCAAAGCGGCGACCGAGCCGGTGGCGGGCAGCACGCCCTCGCGGGACGGGCCAGTGGCGTCCGGGTTGGTGGCGATGAAGCGGGCGCCGCGTTCGACCAGCCGGATGGCGGTGGTGATGGCCTCGAAGGAGTAGGTGCGGGTCTCACCGAGCACGACGTAGTCGGGGTCGCTGTCGGTCAGCACGTACCCGATCTCGTGCAGCGCGGTGGTGAGCCCGGATTCGCCGACCACGTAAGCGGTTCCGTTCGGGCGCTGATCGTCGAGGAAGGTCGCGGTGGCCAGGGCGGAGGTCCAGATGGCCTCCTCCGGGATGTCGAGCCCGGTCTTGCGCAGCCGCGCCTGGAGATCGCGGGGTGTGCGGATCGAGTTGTTGGTGAGCACGAGGAACGGCGTTTCGTTGGCACGCAGTTCGGCGAGGAACTGGTCGGCGCCGGGCACCAGGTGCTCCTCGCTCACCAACACCCCGTCCATATCGGTCAGGTAGGACAGGATCGGCTCGTTGTCTGCGTTCACCAGACAATTGTCGGTTATCTCCGCGCGCGGGGCATCGGACTCGGCGCAGATGCGGCCGGTCACACACTCGTGCGACACCGTGACTATGGTCGAAGCAGGCCGTGCGAGAACGGGGTGCGGAAGGCCGCACCGGCACAGCGAAGCGACAGGAGTGGCGCACATGGGTGATCTGAAGCTCGGGTACAAGGCGTCCGCGGAGCAGTTCGGGCCGCGCGAGCTGGTGGAGATCGCGGTGCTCGCCGAGGAGCACGGCTTGGACAGCGCCTCGGTGAGCGACCACTTCCAGCCGTGGCGGCACAAGGGTGGGCACGCGCCGTTCTCGCTGGCCTGGATGGCCGCCGTCGGCGAGCGCACCAAGCGCATCCAGCTCGGCACCTCGGTGCTCACCCCGACCTTCCGGTACAACCCCGCCGTGATCGCGCAGGCCTTCGCGACCATGGGCTGCCTGTACCCGAACCGCGTCATGCTCGGCGTCGGCACCGGCGAGGCGCTCAACGAGATCGCCACCGGCTACACCGGCGAATGGCCGGAATTCAAGGAGCGTTTCGCGCGCCTGCGCGAGTCGGTGGATCTGATGCGCGCGCTGTGGACCGGTGACCGCGTCGACTACGACGGCGAGTACTACCGGACCGTCGGCGCCTCCATCTACGACGTGCCCGAGGGCGGCATCCCGATCTACATCGCCGCGGGCGGCCCGCTGGTCGCGCGGTACGCGGGACGCGCGGGCGACGGTTTCATCTGCACCTCAGGCAAGGGCATGGACCTCTACACCGAGAAGCTGATGCCCGCCGTCGCCGAGGGCGCCGCGAAGGTCGGACGCACCGTCGAGGACATCGACAGGATGATCGAGATCAAGATCTCCTACGACACCGATCCCGAACTGGCGCGGGAGAACACGCGCTTCTGGGCCCCGCTCTCGCTGACCGCCGAGCAGAAGCACAGCATCACCGACCCGATCGAGATGGAAGCCGCCGCCGACGCGCTGCCCATCGAGCAGATCGCCAAGCGCTGGATCGTCGCGAGCGACCCGGACGAGGCCGTCGCCCAGATCCAGCCCTACCTCGACGCGGGCCTCAACCACCTGGTCTTCCACGCCCCCGGCCACGACCAGCGCCGCTTCCTCGACCTCTTCCAGCGCGACCTCGCACCCCGCCTCCGCAAGCTCGGCTAGTTCGCCCTGGCTCTCGCCTGAACCCGAGCCCCGACTCGGCGGCCCGGCGTCTCACACGCTGGCCGGTCGGCTAGCCCGCACAGGTGCGAGGCCAGCCTCGTCCGGTCGGATCAGGCGCGGGTCAGCGCGAAAATTCGCAGATCGCGGGTGGTGCGGTCGCGATAGGCGGCGTACGCGCCGGTCACCTCGACGAAACGCTGGAAGATCGGCTCCTTGGCCGCGCCTTCGACCGGCGTCGCGGTGACCCGGATGCGCTCGCCCGCGATGGCGACGGTCGCGTTCGGGTCGGCGAGCAGATTGGCCGTCCAGGCCGGGTGGTGCGATTGGCCGAAGTTGCTGCCGATGACGTACAGCGTGTCGCCGTCGTGCACGTACAGCAGCGGCTGAGTGCGCGGCTGACCCGATTTGCGGCCGGTGGTGGTCAGCAGGATCACGGGTGCGCCGATCGGTCCGAGGATCGTGTACTTGGCGTCGGTGCGCTCGAGCACTCGGCGATCCAGCGGCGTGATCTTGCGGATCACCCACGATCCCGGCTTGGTCGCGGCGAACTTGTTCGCCACGCGGGACAGAAGATTGGTGCGCGAACCCCACTGCCGGTCCGGGAACTGCGTCGTCATACGCCGGAATATAGGCGAGGTCGGCGCCGAAAGTGATTTCCCGAATATTTGCCATCGGTTGGCCGAGCACCGGCGTGTCGGCTCACTAAGCTCGGGATCATGGTCGAATCCGCTCCGTCCACCGTCTACATCGCCTCTCCGGAAGGCGACACCGGAAAGTCGACGGTCGCGCTCGGCGTGCTGCAGATGCTGTGCGCCACCACCGCGCGGGTCGGGGTGTTCCGGCCGATCACCCGCTCGACCACCGAGCCCGACTACATCCTCGAGTTGCTGCTCGAGCACAGCACCGCCGACATCGACTACGCCCAGGCGGTCGGCGTCACCTACGAACAGGTGCACGCCGATCCGGACGCCGCGATCAGCGAGATCGTGATGCGCTTCCACGACGTGGCCAAGGTGTGCGACGCGGTGGTGGTGATCGGCAGCGATTACACCGACGTGGCCAGCCCCAGCGAGCTGCGTTTCAACGCCAGGATCGCGGTGAACCTCGGCGCGCCGGTGCTGCTGGTGGTGCGCGGCTCCGATCGCACTCCGGACGAGATCAAGCAGCTCGTCGAGCTGTGCGCGAGCGAATTGCAGCAGGAGCACTCGGCGCTGGTGGCGATCGTCGCGAACCGCTGCGATCCGGACGATTTGAGCGAGATCTGTTCCGTGCTGGGCGGTTTCGATGTGCCGTCCTGGTCGCTACCGGAAGTCCCGCTGCTGATCGCGCCGACGATGGCCGAGCTGTGCGAGGCGGTCGGCGGCGAAATGTACAGCGGCGACCCGGAACTGCTGCAGCGCGAGGCGCTGAAGGTGATGGTCGGCGGCATGACGGCCGAGCACATTCTGGAGCGGCTGGTCGACGGTGTCGTGGTGATCGCGCCCGGCGACCGTTCCGACGTGCTGCTGAGCGTGGTGAACGCGCATGAGGCCGAAGGGTTTCCGTCGCTATCGGGCATCATCATGAACGGCGGCATGCTGCCCCATCCCGCGGTCGCGCGACTGATGGCGGGCCTGAAGCAGAAGCTGCCGATCCTCACCACGAGCCTGGGCACCTATGACACAGCGAGCGCCGCGTACCGGACCAGGGGCCGGATGTCGGCGGGCAACCCGCGCAAGGTGAACACCGCGCTCGCCCTGATGGAGCAGCACGTGGACGCGCCGGAGTTGCTGCGGCGCATCAGTGTTCCGCGCAGCTCGGTGGTGACACCGCAGATGTTCGAGTATCAGCTGATCGAGCAGGCCAGGGCCGATCGCAAGCGGATCGTGCTGCCCGAGGGCGACGACGATCGCATCCTGCGCGCGGCGGGCCGTGTGCTGCAGCGCAAGATCGCCGACCTGGTCGTCCTCGGTGACGAGTCCGCCATTCGGGCCAGGGCCGCCGAACTGGGCGTCGACATCTCCGAGGCCGAGGTGCTCGATCCGCGCACCTCCGGCTACCTCGACGAATTCGCCGCCGAATACACCGAATTGCGCAAGCACAAGGGCATGACGCTGGAGCGGGCCCGCGAAACCGTCGCCGACATCTCCTATTTCGGCACCATGATGGTCTACAAGGGCATCGCCGACGGCATGGTCTCCGGCGCCGCGCACACCACCGCGCACACGATCCGGCCCTCCTTCGAAATCATCAAGACGGTGCCGGGCGTCTCCACCGTCTCCAGCGTGTTCCTCATGTGCCTGGCAGACCGGGTGCTCGCCTACGGCGACTGCGCCGTCGTCCCGGATCCGAGCTCGGAGCAACTCGCCGATATCGCGATCTCCTCCGCGCAGACCGCCGCGCGCTTCGGCATCGACCCGAAGATCGCCATGCTGTCCTACTCCACCGGCGAATCCGGCAGCGGAGCCGACGTGGACAAGGTGCGCGTCGCGACCAAACTGGTCCGCGAGCGCGCGCCGGAACTGTTGGTGGAGGGCCCGATTCAGTACGACGCGGCGATCGAGCCGACCGTCGCCGACGCGAAGCTCCCGGACTCCGAGGTGGCCGGGCGCGCGACGGTGTTCGTGTTTCCGGATCTCAACACGGGCAACAACACCTACAAGGCGGTGCAGCGCAGCGCGGGCGCCATCGCGATCGGCCCGGTGCTGCAAGGCCTGCGCAAGCCGGTCAACGACCTCTCGCGCGGCGCGCTGGTCGCCGACATCGTCAACACCGTCGCGATCACCGCCATCCAGGCGCAGGGGCAGTGACACCGGGCACCCGCCGGAACGGAACAAACGCGCGGTGACCCGGGTTGCCGCCGGTAGGGACGTCGCTGGAGGGCGGGGTCTCGAGCAGACGCAGGAGGCATGATGAGCAACGACGATCTTGTGCTGGTGATCAACTCGGGTTCCTCGTCCATCAAGTACCAGCTGCTCGACCCGGAGACGGGCGCGGTGGCGGCCTCCGGTCTGGTGGAGCGAATCGGGGAGCGCGAGGGCGCCGTCGAGCATCGCGCCGGTGACCGCACCGTGCGGCGCACCGAGCCGATCGCCGACCACAAGGCCGGGTTGCAGCTGGTCTTCGACATTTTCGCCGAGACGGGGCACGACCTGGCCGGTGCGGGTGTGCGCGCGGTCGGGCACCGGGTGGTGCACGGCGGCGAGGTGTTCTACGAGCCGACGCTGATCACCGACGACGTGGTCGAGGAGATCTCGAAGCTGTCCGACCTTGCCCCGCTGCACAATCCGGCCAACGTCACCGGCATCGAGAGCACCAGGGAACTGCTGCCCGGCGTGCCGCAGGTCGCCGTCTTCGACACCGCGTTCTTCCACGGCCTGCCAGAGGCGGCGCGGACCTACGCCATCGACGCGAAAATTGCTGCCGCGCATAGCATTCGCAGGTACGGCTTCCACGGCACGTCGCACGAATACGTGTCCGGTCGGGTCGCCGAGGTGCTCGATCGAGACCCGAATACGTTGCGCCAGGTCGTCTTCCACCTCGGCAACGGCGCGTCCGCGTCGGCGATCCGCGGCGGGCAGCCGATCGACACCAGCATGGGGCTGACCCCGCTGGAGGGACTGGTGATGGGCACGCGGGGTGGCGACATCGACCCGGGCATCATCGGCCACCTGGTGCGCTCGGCCCACTTCGACGCCGACCGGATCGAGGAACTGCTCAATCGCAATTCCGGCATCAAAGGCCTCTCGGGCGTCAACGATTTCCGCGAGCTGCAGCGGCTGATCGACGCGGGTGACGACGCGGCCCGGCTGGCCTACGACGTCTACATCCACCGGTTGCGCCGCTACCTCGGCGCGTACATGATCGAGCTCGGCGGGGTCGACGCCATCACCTTCACCGCCGGTGTCGGCGAGAACAGCGCCCAGGTCCGCGCCGACGCCCTGGCCGGTCTGTCCGGCTTCGGCATCGAAGTCGACCCGGCGCGCAACAACGCCGCCGACCGCGCCGCCCGCCTCATCTCGCCGCCGGGCGCACCCGTCGCTGTCCTGGTGGTGCCGACCAACGAGGAGCTCGCCATCGCCCGCGCCGCACGGCAGGTCGTGTCGCCCTCTAGCGGCGGCGTCCGTCGACAGCACCGAATGACCGGGACGAAGCGTGTCGAGCACGCCCGGGCCGACGGTGGAGATATGCCCTAGAAAACCCCACGGATTCCTCAGGGTCCGCGCGCCAGCATGGAAGGCGGATCGGGGTCGCCAGGTATCCGAGCCGACCCGCGGGCCGAAGGGAACGATGCCCTCGCCTCCCGCCAGCCGCTCCGGCTGCCCCCGGAACGGCGCGGCCCGCGGGCCTTTCGGAAACCGACTGCTCCCGCGCCCAGATCCGGCCCGGCCGCCGTTCCGCCGCGGCGGCCGGGTCTCAAACCGATCAGAGCTTTGCTCGGAGTCCGGCCAGGACGATCCGCAGTCCGTCGCGGAATTCGATTTCCGGATCTCCGGTGGCGGCCGCGTGGGCGATCTCGATCAGTCTGGGGAATCGGTCGGCGGGTAGTTGCGCGACGCGTTCCGTGGCGGCGGCGCGGTCTCCGTCGGTGGGTGCCGAGAGCGGGTTGGTGAGTTCGGCTTGGGCGAAGCCGGTCACGAAGCCGGACACCGCACGGAAGGCGACCAGCAGATCGAGCCCTGATCTTCCGGAGTCGGCGAGGGCCTGCAGCAGCGCCTCGGCGGGTGTGAGGGTGGGGATGTCGAAGCTGCGCCGGGTCAGGATCAATGGAATGGCGTGCGGGTGGGCACGCACCGCCCGCCACATGGCCTCGGCGATCGCGAAAACGCGCGCCTCCCAATCGCCGCCCGCGTCGGTCCACCGCGTCTCGGTCATCACGGCCTCGGTGACCAATTCTTCGAGACCCTCGCGACCGTCGACGTAGTTGTAGATCGTCATCGCCCCCGTCCCCAGTTCGGCGGCGAGATTGCGCATGGTGAGACCGGCGAGTCCCTGCTCGTCCACCAGCGCCAGCGCGGCCGTCTGCAGTTGTGCCCGGGTGAACTTTCTGGGTGCCGGCATGGCCCTCCCTTGTTTAAGTACGTCGTACGTGATTAACTGGCCGTCGTTCACGTACAACGTACCTAAACGGAGAGTCGCATGACTATTCGCACCACATTCCCGTCCGGAACAGACGAATGCGCGGCATGGCTGACGCTGCCCGAGCGGCCCGGCCCGCATCCGGCCGTCGTTCTCGTCCACGGCGGCGGCGCGACACACGAGATGATGCTCGGGCAGTACGAGAAGTGGTTCGCACAGGCCGGCTTCGCCGTGGTGGCCTTCGATTTTCGTCACCTCGGCGAATCGGGCGGTCGACCGCGCCAGCTGGTGAGCCAACGTCGCTACGCCGAAGATGTCGACGCCGCACTGGCTTTCGCCCGCTCCAGGCCCGAACTCGATCCGCGACGCGTCGCGCTCTGGGGGACCTCCTTCGGCGCGAGCCACGTTCTGGCGGCGGCTGCCCGGCACCACGATCTGCGTGCCGCGGTCGTCCAGTGTCCGGTCTTCAGTGGACGTGCCGTCGTCTCCCGAGCCGGAGTACGGCATCTACTCCGATTCACGGCCCCGATCGTCGCCGACCTGACACGCGCCGCACTCCGACGGTCACGCCGCTACGTCCAGCTGGTCGGAAAACCCGGCGAGCTGGCGTTCGTGAATCAGCCCGGCGCCCTCGAAGGGTGGCAGTCGGTGACGCCTCCCGGATACCGCTTCGACAATCGGATCACAGCGGCCTCCGGCCTCGGCATGCTGTTCTACAACGCCGCATCCGCCGCGCCACGCGTACGCTGCCCACTGCTGGTGTGCGCCAGCGAGCACGAGAACCTCATCGACCCCGCCATCGTCGGTCGGGTCGCCGCCGCCGCGCCGGGGGCCGTCCTGAAGCACTACGACGCCGATCACTTCACCGTGTATCACCCGCCGGTGGTCGAGCAGATCGTCGCCGACCAGATCGACTTCCTGACCGCACACCTCACCCCGAGCGCATAGCCGCCGCCCTCGACGTCTTCAGACTCCATCGACAACCGCAAGCGCTGAAGCAGCGACGCGCGGTGTCGAAATGAATCCGGCGCGACGGCCGAGTCTCTCAGAACCAGGTCTTGGCGCGGATGGAATTGGCGAGGTCGACGAGGGCGTAGCGGTGTTTGCGGCCGGGGGCGTGGCGGGCGAGGGTGCGCAGGCCCGATTCGGTGCCGTCGCGGAGGTCGCGTTCGGTGAACGCGGCGCCCAAGAGCTTGGCGTTCGGGCTTTTCGGGGTGTTGCCCGCTTGCAGCCAGGCCAGGGCGGCGCCGAGGACGAGCACTCGCATCTGTGGTGCGCGGCTCTCACCGGCCGGCAGGGCTTGCACTCGGGAGGCCGCTATGTGCAGGGTCGACTCGTCGAGCTCGGCGATCGGTGACGCGGTGAGCAGCAACAGCACCGCCGTCATCCGCGCCACGGTGTAGCAGCGCGCGGACGTGGCCACCTCGTCCAGCGCGTCGACGGCGGCCTCGACCCGGCCAGCGGCGGCCAGCTGCCGCGCCAGCCCGAAGCCCGCGCTGACCACCGCGCGGTCGGTGCGCCAGACGGTGCCGTAGAACTTCTCCGCGTAGGCCCGCCACTGCTCCGGATCCGGCGAATCCCAGTGCTGCAAAACGAGTTCGGCGGTGGCGGCGAGGGCGAGCTTGGGCGCGATCTCGCCGGGCAGCACGTGCAGTACGGCCTCGAATGCCGCGAAAGCCCGTTCGTAGTTCTGCTCCCGCAGTTCCGCGAGCCCGGTGTACCAGTCGATGCGCCAGTCGTAGGTCCGGATACGGGACAGCAGGTACAGCACCGCCGCCGACTCGCCCATGTCCAGCCGCAACCGCGCCTCGGCGAGCGAAAGCTCCAGATCCCAAGTCTCGGGGGCGTTGGCGGGGTCGGCGGCCGCCCGATCCCGCGCCTCTTGAAGGGCGTCCAGCGCTTGCCGAGGCTCCGGGTGTACCGCGGCGGCGAGCAGGGGAGCGGAGGGATCAGCGGGGTCCATCAGCGGAATCGGCAGCGCGGCGGCGATTTCCGAGGCTTGCAGCAGGCTGCTTCGACCGATGCCGTCGGCGTAGGCGTCGGTCTGGCTGATCAGTTCGTCGGTGCCGAAACTGGTGCGCTGTGGACTGAACACTGTGGACAACTGTGGATGCTCGGCGCCGGTGTCCAGCGCGAGGATCTCGCGCAGCACGCCCGCCAGCTGCGCGGCCATCGCGCGGGCCGAGCCGAACCGGCGCGCCGGGTCCGGGTCGGTGGCGCTGAGCAGCAGCCGGTGGAAGAACTCGTAGCGCTGCAGCACGGGATGTTCTGCGGGATCGGGAATTCCGTCCTGGTAGCGGCCGTGCTCCATGGGCATGTTCAGGGTGAGCACCGCCAGTGTGCGGCCGACGGTGTAGATGTCGGAGGCCACCGTCGGACCGGTCTTGGCGATCTCCGGTGCCTGGAAACCCCTGGTGCCGTACAGATTTCCGTACGCCTCGATGGTCGCGACCGCGCCGAGGTCGATCAGTTTGACCTGGTCCTCGGTGATCATGATGTTGTCCGGCTTGAGGTCGTTGTAGGTGAGACCGATCGAGTGCAGGTAGTCCAGCGCGGGCAGGATCTCCAGCACGTACGCGATCGCCTCGGCGACCGGCATCCGGGCGGGCCGCTCGTAGGTGTCCAGCACCGCGCGCAGCGACTGTCCGCCGACGTACTCCATCACGATGTAGCCGATGGGCGAGCCGTCCGGGCCGGGATGCTCGACGAAGTTGTGGATCTTGACGATGCTGGGATGGGCGACCTCGGCCAGGAATTGGCGCTCGGCCACCGCCACGGCCTGCGCCTCGGCGTCGCCCGCGTGCAGCAGGCCCTTGAGCACCACCCACCGGTCGCTGACATTGCGGTCGACGGCGAGGTAGATCCAGCCGAGTCCACCGTGCGCCAAGCAGCCCTGGATCTCGTACTGGCCCGACACCATGTCGCCCGGGTGCAGCGACGGACGGAAATCGTAAGGCGCATCGCAGGTCTCGCACGTGCCGACCGTCGTAGACGGACGAACGGCGGTGGCTCGGCCGACGGGATTGCCGCAGCGCCAACAGAAGCGCCTGCCCTCGGACACCACCGGATCGGTGAGCACGGCCGCCATCGGATCCGCGGGCGGTACCGTCGGGATGGGTACCAGACCGCCGCCGAGCCTGCGCACGGAAGGCCGCGACCGTGCGGTGCGTACGCTTCGGCCCGAAGTACGCGACGCCCCACCGGAATCCGGCTCCGAGCGCCTGGTCTCGTCGGAAGCCGGGGCGGCCATCGTGCCGGGCGGCTCGGGGGCGGCCGCCATGGTGCCCGGTGGTTCCGGTGCGACCGCCATCGTGCCCGGTGGTTCGGGCGTGGCCGCCATGGTGCCTGGTGGTTCCGGTGTGTCCGCAATCGTGCCCGGCGGTTCGGAGGTGGCAGCCACGGTGCCCGGTGGTTCGGGCGTGGCCGCCATAGTGCCTGGTGGTTCCGGTGTGTCCGCAATCGTGCCCGGTGATTCCGGTGCCGCCGCCATGGTCCCAGGCTGCTCCGGTGCGACCGCCATGGTGCCAGGCTGCTCGTCCGATCGGTTCGACTGCCGCGCAGGACGTTCCGGTGCGCTCGCCTGAGTCGGCTCTCCGATGTGGCTGGACGCACTTCCACCCCGGCCGCTTGCGGGGCTGCCTGTGGACGCCTCCGATCGGCGCTCGATCGGCGTGCCTTCGCCCTCGCCCCGGCTGCCCTCGCCCCGGCTGTGTCCGCCGCTCTCCGTGGGCTTCGTCCGATCGCGCCTCGTGGCCATGTCGTCGCCACGGCCATGGGCGGCGTCGTCGGCGAATTCCCTCCGACCGGGTCCGACCGGCCGCGTGTGCTCGTCTTCGGCGTCCGAGGACGCACGATGCGCGCGGAGATCGTCGTCCGAATGCCCTGCGTCGCCGGATGATCGGGTGTCCCCCGACTCACCGTGCTCGCCGACGGGGTCGGACCAGCGAACGGTCGGCGGCGCTTCGGGTTCCCGCGACTCCGGCCCGGACGACGCGGAACCACCCGCTGGCCGGTCGTCCTCCGGTCGCGGGAAGGGGTGGAATCGCGTCGTCATCGCCTCAGTCCTGATACGTGGCAGCGGGCGGAGCGGGCGTCGGCCCGAGCTCGGCCAGCCACTGCCGGTGAATCCTCGTCCAGGTGCCGTCGGTGCGCAGCCGCTCCAGCGTGCCGTTCACGAACCGCACCAAATCGTCGGCGTCCTTGTGGATTCCGATGCCGTACGGCTCGACGCTGATGCTGTCGCCGACCAACTCGGTGTACGGATCCTGCGCGGCGAGCCCGGCGAGGATCGCGTCGTCGGTGCTCACCGCGTCGACCTGTCGCTGTTGCAGGACGACGAGGCAATCGGCCCAGGTCGGCACGGTCAGGACGGTAGCGGCGGGCTGTTCGCGGCGGAGGCGGTCCAGCGAGGTGGTGCCGCTCACCACGCACACCCGCTTGCCCGCGAGATCACCGATGCCGGTGATGCCGGAGTTCTTCATGGCCAGCACCCGATGGTCGGCACGCAGGTAGACGGTGGAGAAGGCCACCTTCTTGCGGCGTTCGCAGGTGATGGTCATGGTCTTGGCGACCACGTCCACCGTGCGGTCTTGTAGCGCCTTCTCCCGGTCGGCCGAGGCGAGACTGCGGAATTCGATCAGATCCGGGCTGCCGAGCAGGTCGCGCGCGATCTCGCGGGCGATGTCGGCGTCGAAGCCGACGATGGCGCCGCTGACCGGATCGCGGAAGCTGAAGAGGTTGCTTCCGGTGTCCAGGCCGACGAGCAATCTGCCGCGGGCCCGGATGGCGTCGATGTTCGGCCCGCGGGCGGCGCGCCCGGCACCCGTCGGGCGAAGGCTGGCGGTCGGGTCGCCGCATTCCGGTTCGGCGCCGCTCGGCAGTGGCGTATCGGTATGCAGCGGACTGGCTTTCGCGGGCAGCGGCGGTTCGGTGTAGGTGCCGATCACGGCGTGGTCGACGGGATCGGGCGCCGCCGCACAGCCACCGAGGAAGGCGGTGGCGGCGAGCGCGGCGGCCAACAGGCCGCGCGCTGTGCTCATCGGTGCCGTGTTCATCGATATTCTCGCAATCGAGGCCAGAGACCGAGACCGACGTAGGCTGCGGCGACGATGCCGAGCGCCATGGCGCCGGTCGCGAGGTAGTCGAGCACCCGGACGGCCTGGGAGATCTCGTCGCGCAGGGTGTTTCGCGTTTCGGTGATGCCGTTGCCGAGCGAGCGGTCCAGCGCTTCGACGTGCGCCGTCGACTGGGCCGCGCCGGGTCCGGTGGCCACCGCGGCCGCGCCGATGAAGTCGCCGCGCGCGAGGGCGTCGTTCATCCGCTGGTGCGACGAGCGCCAACGGTCCAGCGCGGCACGGGCATTCGCGACGTTCTCGATCGCGGGCGCGGCATTCGGGTAGCCGCTGAGCAGCTCGTCGAGGCGGGCGATGCCCGCGTCGAAGGTGCGGTCGTAGTCGCCGGTCGCGTCGCGGCGCACCAGTTTCAGCGTCTCCGCGGCACGCGCCTGCTGGGCGAGGATGCGTCCTTCGATCAGCCGGGAGGCGGGCACGGCGCCGTCGTCGCGTCCGCTGATCATCGAAGTGGCCGACACCGATCCGGCGATCACCGTCCACGCCAACAGAATCAGCATCGCCGCGGAGGCGAGCAGCAGACCGGCGTTGAAGGTGCGCCGCCACCGCCGCGCCAGCTGGGTCTGCGCCCAGACCAGCACGACCAGCACGAGGATCAACAGGCCGATGGCCGCCCACGGCGGACGGACGTGGGCGCGCTGCGCGGCGTTCACGGCCTCGACGCGGTGGTCCTGGAGTTCCTCCGCCATCGGAAGCATGGTGGTCTGCATCTGATTCGACGCTTCGCTCAGATAGGCGGCGCCGACCGGATACCCGCTGCGATTGTTGGTGCGCGCGGTCTCGATCAGCCCGGTGTACACCGGTAGCTCGGTCGCGATGCTGGTCCGCAGCCGCACGTCCGCGCCAGGGTCGGGGTGACCGACGGTGTGCCCGGACTGGGCGACCAGCTCGGCCGCCGCCTCGCCGACCGCCTGGGAGTACCTCTCGCGCACCGCTTCCGGCTCGACGCCGCCCGCGATGAAGGCGGTGCTCGCCGCCGCGTCGGCGATGGACAGCGACGCGTAGAGGCGGTGCGCGGAGTGCGCGTCGGGCTCGGTGTCGTCGAGCAGAATGCGCAGCGCCTCTTGGCGATCGCTCACCGTCGACGCGGTCACCACGCCCGCGGTCAGGCAGAGGCCGATGAGCAGCAATCCGATGGCAATCAGGCGGCCCGGGGAAGAATTCGCGAAGGATCGCAGGTTGGCGGGATCGAGGTGCTCGCGGACCGCGGCGGCGGACGCGGCGCCGAACGGCAGGCGCGCCTGCTCGGCGACGGCCGACGGCGGCCGCGTGGCCGCCAGCTGCTCGGTCCGAGCCATCGTCCACCTCCGGGTCCACGCCCCACCTGTGCGCCTGCGTCGCAGTTTATTGTGGTCCTACCGGTGCCGTGGCGTGTGAAACACCCCCTGCTGGGTGCTCTGCGGTGCGAACACGACAACGGCTGGATGAGGATGGTTAGCGATGCGCGGTGACGGCGACGGGTGGTCGCGAGGCCCGGACGGCCTGAAACATTGGGGTCGGTTCGGCGCTGCCGGATTGTTGCTGCGCGCGCCGCTCCCGGCGGGTGGCTCGGCGGTGCTGCTCCAGCACCGCGCCCTGTGGAGTCACCAGGGCGGCACTTGGGCGCTGCCGGGCGGCGCCCGCGACAGCCACGAGACCCCGGTGCACGCGGCGGTGCGCGAAGCCTGGGAGGAGGCGGGGATCCACCCGGCCGACGTCCGGGTGCGCGGCGAACGAATCACGGCGTCCGCGCTCAGCGGCTGGACCTACACCACGGTGATCGCCGACGCGGTGATGACCTTGCCGACCAACGCCAACCGCGAGAGCACCGAACTGGCCTGGGTGCCGGAGGACGAGGTCGAGGCGCGGCCGCTGCACCCTGGTTTCGCCGTCGCCTGGCCCGCCTTGCGTGCGGTCCCGGCCCGTGCCGATCTCACCGAGCTCGACGACTCGCGTGCCCTCGCCGCGGCCCTTCCGCGCACCGTCGACCTCGCCGACCAGGGATTCGTCTGGCTGCACTCGGACCCAGAAGGTCCGGGCGGCGTCGCGCTGATCGTCGAGGCGACGAGCGAGGAACCCGAGGCTCACGAGCTGCCGTCTCCGGTCGCCGTGCTGTCGCTGACCAGGGGACAGATTCTGGGCTAGGTCCTGCTGTTGGCGAGCAGCGCGGACTTCAGTTCGCCTGCCGCGGCCTCGGGATCGCGGGCCTCGGTGATCGCCCGCACCACCACGATCCGGTCGGCGCCCGCCGCGAGCAGTTCGGGCAGCCGCTGCTGATCGATGCCGCCGATGGCGAACCAGGGCCTGGTCGGGTGCGCGTCGGCGGTGGAGCGGATCAGCTCGATGCCTGCGGCCTGGCGACCCGGCTTGGTCGGCGTGGACCACACCGGACCGGTGCAGAAGTAGTCGATGTGCTCGTCGATGGCGGCGAGACCGGCCTGCGCCCTGTTGTGCGTCGAGCGGCCGATCACCACGTCCGGTCCGAGGATGCGGCGCGCGTACCACGGCGGCAGGTCACCCTGGCCGAGGTGCAGCACGTCGGCGTTCGCGGCCAGCGCGATGTCGGCGCGGTCGTTCACCGCGAGCAGCGCGCCGTGCCTGCGGGTGGCGGCCTTCAGCTCCGCGAGCGCGCCGAGTTCCGCCTTGGCCTCCATCGGCCCGAACTTGGCCTCGCCCGGTGATCCCTTGTCTCTGAGCTGGATGATGTCGACCCCGCCCGCGAGCGCGGCTTCGGCGAACTTGGCCAGATCGCCCTTCTCGCGCCGGGCGTCGGTGCACAGATAGAGCCGCGCGGTGGCCAGGCGCTCCCGTGGCGGCAGCGTTCGGTTCGGGAGGGAGGGTTGCACGCCTTCGACGGTAGCCGCGCTACCGTGGGGATGCGAACAGGAGGCGGGCCGGGCATGGCGGCCGAGGCGCGCCGGCATGGCGCGTGAGGACCCCCGCGCGGATGAGAATTGTAGGTGGACAGAATGCGGACTCTCGCCGTCGTCGGTGGCGGCGCCATCGGGCTGGCGGTGGCGTGGCGGGCCGCCGAGGCGGGATGGCAGGTCACGCTGTTCGATCCGGCCGTCGGATCGGGCGCGTCGTGGGTAGCCGGAGGGATGCTGGCGCCGCTGTCCGAGGGCTGGCCCGGTGAGGATCGCGTTCTGGAATTCGGCGCCGCCGCGCTGGCCCGCTGGCCGGAGTTCGCGGCCCGGCTGGAGTCCGTGTCGGGCGCTGAGGTCTTCGTCGCCGACGAGACACTGACCGTCGCGCTGGACGGCGCCGACGCCGCCGATCTCCGCACCGTCGCCGACTGGGTCGGCGGACACGGTCACGAGTTGCGCGTGCTCGACCGCGCGGGCGTCCGCGAACTGGAACCGGCACTCGCTCGCACCGTGCGCGCGGGTTTGCTGGCGGCGGCCGAACCCGCCATCGACAACCGGCGGCTGCTCGACGCCTTGCGGCACGCCGTGGCCGCCGCGGGCGTCGAACTGCGCGCCGAGGAGGTCACCGATCTCGACGCGCTCGCCTTCGATCAGATCGTGCTCGCCGCCGGCGCCGCCTCGGCGCGGCTGTGGCCGGGACTTCCGGTGCGGCCCGTCAAGGGGGAGATCCTGCGCCTGCGTCACCGGCCGGGCGCCGCGCCGGCGCCGCGCCGGGTGATCCGGGCAAGGGTGCACGGCAGGCCGGTGTATCTGGTCCCGCGCCGGGACGGGATCGTCGTCGGCGCAACGCAATACGAGGCGGGTTTCGACACGGCGGTGACCGTGGCGGGCGTCCGCGACCTGATCGCCGACGCCGAGGCCGTGCTGCCCGGAATCGGCGAATACGAACTCGCCGAGGCGGCCGCGGGTTCCCGGCCCGGCAGCCCCGACAACCTACCGCTGATCGGCAGGCTCACCGACCGGCTGATCGCCGCCACCGGGCACGGCCGCAACGGCATGCTCACCGTGCCGCTGACCGTCGACGCGGTGCTGAGCCTGTTGTCCGGCACGGTGCTGCCGGAAGCGAAAGCCGCCGACCCGCACCGCTTTTCGACGACGCCGGTAGCGTCGTCCCTATCCACCGCAGGAGGAGTTCGATGACCGCGACATCCGTTCCCATCGGCGTCACCGTCAACGGGCAGGATCACGAATTCGCCGAACCGCTCACCGTCCGTGAGCTTTTGGCCCGCCTCGAACTGCCCTGTCAGGGCGTGGCGCTGGCGGTGGACGGCGCGGTGTTCCCGAAGTCGCGCTGGGACGAGCCCGTCGGCCGCGGCTGGAAGATCGAGGTCCTGACGGCGGTTCAAGGTGGGTAACGCGCCGCTACGCATCGCCGACCGCGAGTTCGGCTCCCGGCTCATCATGGGCACCGGCGGCGCCGAGAGCCTCGCCGTGCTCGAGGAGGCGCTGGTCGCCTCCGGCACCGAGCTGACCACCGTCGCCATGCGCCGGGTGGACGCCGCGGGCGGCACCGGTGTGCTGGATCTGCTCAAGCGCCTGGACATCACGCCGCTGCCCAACACGGCGGGCTGCCGCACCGCCGCCGAGGCCGTGCTGACCGCGCAGTTGGCCGCCGAGGCGCTGGACACCAACTGGGTGAAGCTCGAGGTCATCGCCGACGAGCGGACGCTGCTGCCCGATCCGATCGAATTGCTCAGCGCCGCCGAGCAATTGGTGGACGCCGGATTCGTCGTGCTGCCCTACACCTCCGACGACCCGGTGCTGGCGCGGCGGTTGGAGGACGCGGGCTGCGCCGCCGTCATGCCGCTCGGCGCCCCGATCGGCACCGGTCTCGGCATCGGCAACCCGCACAACATCGAGATGATCGTGGCCGCCGCGGGCGTGCCGGTGATCCTGGACGCGGGCATCGGCACCGCGAGCGACGCCGCCCTCGCCATGGAGCTCGGCTGCTCCGCGGTGCTGCTGGCCACCGCCGTCACCCGTGCGAGGCACCCCGAGTTGATGGCCGCCGCGATGGCCGACGCCGTCCGGGCCGGCTACCTGGCCAGGCAGGCGGGCCGCATCCCGAAGCGCTTCTGGGCTCAGGCGTCCTCCCCGGAGCTCTGAACTACGCGACTCAGGGGCGACTCATCCGCAAGGATGACGCGATCGACAACTTTGTAGTGACGCGCGACGCGCGGTTTTGCGGAATGCTGGACCCATGATCGAACTGAGGGGCCTGACCAAACATTACGGCCAGACCGCCGCGGTTCAGGATCTGTCCTTCACCGTGCGACCCGGACAGGTGACGGGCTTCCTGGGACCGAACGGCGCAGGCAAGTCCACGACGATGCGGATGATCCTGGGCCTCGACAAGCCGACCGCGGGTACCGCGCTCATTCAGGGCAAGCAGTACCACGAGCTGGACCATCCGCTGCGGACCGTCGGCGCGCTGCTGGACGCCAAGTGGGTGCATCCGAACCGTTCGGCGCGTTCGCACCTGCAATGGCTCGCGGCGTCCAACGGCATCGCCAAGTCCCGGGTGGACGAGGTGCTGCGGCTGGTCGGACTCTCCGAGGTCGCGGGCAAGAACGCGGGCGGTTTCTCGCTGGGCATGTCGCAGCGGCTCGGCCTGGCGGGCGCCCTGCTCGGCGATCCCGAGGTGCTGCTGTTCGACGAGCCGGTGAACGGCCTCGACCCGGAGGGCATCCTGTGGATCCGCCGGTTCATGCAGCGGCTGGCGGCCGAGGGGCGCACCGTGCTGGTCTCCAGCCACCTGCTTTCCGAGATGGCGCAGACCGCCGAGCACCTGGTGGTGATCGGGCGCGGTCAGCTGATCGCCGACACCACCACGCGAGAGTTCATCGAGCGCGCCTCCGAGCAGTCGGTGCGGGTGCGCAGCCCGCAGCTCGACCAGCTGCGCAGCCTGCTCACATCCAACGGCATGACCGTCCGTGAGGACGGCGCGGGCGGGGACGGACCCGCGCTGCTCGTCGCGGGCGTCCCGAGCGACGCGGTCGGCAAACTGGCCGGCGCGAACGACATCACGCTGTTCGAGCTCTCGCCGCAGCGGGCCTCGCTGGAGGAGGCGTTCATGCGGATGACGGGTGGTTCGGTGCAGTACCACGGCGAAGGTTTCGATCAGGTGATGGGAGGTGCGCTCTGATGGGCGTGTTGGCAGCGGAACGAATCAAACTCACCTCGACCAGGTCGCCCTGGTGGTGCGCCGCCCTGACGGTGGTCTTCGCCCTCGGCATCACCGCGCTGTTCAGCCTGCTGCTGAACGTGTCGATGAACGCCTACCAGGACGACCCGACGATCTCGCCGGAACCGCCGTACGCGGAGAACGTGATGGCGGGCCTCGGTATCACCGGCGTCTCGTTCATCCCCGGCTTCGGCTACATCCTGATCATGATCCTGGCCGCGTTGGCGGTGACGAGCGAATACCGCTTCGGCACCATCAAGGCCACCTTCCTCGCCGCGCCCCACCGTTCCACGGTGCTGGTCACCAAGGCGAGCATGATCGCGGTCGGCGCCGCGGTGCTCTCCGCGATCCTGACCTTCCTCAGCTTCCTCATCCTGAAGGCGCTGACCGACAGCGATGTCGGCAGCAAGCTCAGCCTGACCGACGGCGACCTGAAGGTCTTCTACGCGGTCCCGATCTTCGCCGCGCTGGTCGTGTTCCTCTCGGTGGGCGTCGGCGCCCTGGTCCGGCAGTCGGCGGGCGCGCTGTCGCTGCTGATCGTCTGGCCGGTGCTGATCGAGCCGATCATCGGCGCGTTCGGCAAGTACGGCCGCAACATCCAGGTGTTCCTGCCCTTCCAGAACGCGAACCGCTTCCTCGGACTCGAGGACACCGGATTGCCGTGGCACTGGGGCGCCTGGCCCGCGCTGCTCTACTTCGCGGCCTTCGTCGCCATCGTGTTCGGCGCGGCCCTGGTCGTGGTGAACAAGCGCGACGCCTGAGACAACCGAAGACTGCCCGAGCTGCCTTCCCTCGCCGCTCGGGCTCGGGGGACGCGACCTTGTCGGGAGGTCCGCGTACCCGGTAGCACTGCCCGCCACTGCCCGGCGGACCGTGCGGGCCACCGGCCCGGCGCCCGAAGAAATCCCCCTTCGGCGCCGGGCCGGTGGTGCTTGTGCATACCCGTTCGGGGAGCGGTAGGACGGGCTCGTCCGGCCTGCTCCCCATGTGCCCTCCGTCACTATCGAAATGCTGATACCGGCAGTAGCATTAACTTGGATTCGGCAACCATCTCGCTATCGGTCTGCAAACCGGTCGGGATGGTCGCTCCGTCCGATCGGGAGGCGGCGGGAGGTGTCGGGTGGCGATCGCGAGTAGGCAGCAGCGGGCCGCGTGGCTGAGATACGCTCGGGGCGTGAGTGATACACCTTCCGGCGGTGCCGAGCCGGGGTCGCGGCCGGAGGACAACGGCGGTGTCGAACCCGAGGTCGTGATTCCGCTGGTGCCCGCCGAGGAGGCGGGCGGCGCCCGGCGTTCGGGGCCGAATCTTCGCAAGGCGCAGATCTCCGCGCTGATGAACGCGGCCAACCAGCGGCCGGACCTGATCGGGGTGCTGCGCAAGGCGCGTGAACAACTTCCGGGTGACCCGTCCTTCGGTGATCCGCTGTCGGTCAGCGGGCCGGGCGGCGCCCGCGCGGTCGCGAGGGCCGCCGACAAGCTGGTCGGCGACACCCCGAGCGCGGCGCGCGAGATCGGCTTCGGCGCGCTTCAGGTCTGGCAGGCCATGCTGGAGCGGGTCGGCCGGGGCAAAGGTAGCGAAGAAATAACTGTCATGTTCACCGACCTGGTTGCCTTCTCCAGTTGGTCGCTGACAGCGGGCGACGAGGCGACGCTCGAACTGCTCCGCGAGGTCGCCAAGGCCATCGAACCGCCGATCGCCGAACGCGGCGGCCGGGTGGTGAAGCGCATGGGCGACGGGCTCATGGCCGTGTTCCCCTCGGCCGACCGCGCTGTGCGCGCCGCGATGCAGGCTAGGCGCAACCTGGCCGAGATCGATTTGCGCGGCTATCGCCCGCGGATGCGGATGGGACTGCACACCGGCTCGCCGCGCGAGATCGGCGGCGACTGGCTCGGCGTCGACGTCACCATCGCCGCGCGCGTCATGGAAGCGGGCGGCAACGGCAACACCATGATCTCCGAGGCCACCCTCCAGTCCCTGGAGCCGGAAACGCTCGCGGAACTGGGCTTGACCGTCAAGCCCTACCGACGCAGTTTCTTCGCGGCCCCGCTCAGCGGCGTCCCGGAAGACCTGCGCATCTTCCGGTTGTCGAGGAACTGAGCGGCTCGCCGGTCGAGCGTTAGACGAAGCCCCAGGCGATGGCGCCACCCGCGGCGAGTACGGCGCAAACCGCGAGGGAGATGGCGAGCGGGCGGGAGGTCTTCCACGTGGAGTACGCGCCGCCGATCAGGAAGCCGGACAGGGCGAGCAGCAGGACCACGGTGACGTCGGTGGACATAGGGCCATTCTGCTGGGTCTGCCCGGCTGCCACTGCGGAGGGGTCTGACCTGCTGCAACTATTAACAAGCACGCGCGCTTGATTTTTTCCCGGGTGGATGTGATGCTGAATTCCGGAACGCGAACTCCACCGCAAGGGAGGCCTCCGGCTGATGAGTAAGTTGGCCGCCGATCCGGATGTCATCCGCATCGGCAACTGTTCCGGGTTCTACGGTGATCGGCTCAGCGCCATGCGCGAGATGCTCGAAGGCGGGCAGCTCGACGTGCTCACCGGCGACTATCTCGCCGAGCTCACCATGTTGATCCTGGGCAGGGACCGGATGAAGGACCCGAGCCTCGGCTACGCCAAGACCTTCGTCAAGCAGATCGAGGACTGCCTCGGGCTCGCGCTGGAACGCAACGTGCAGATCGTCGCCAACGCGGGCGGTCTGAACCCGGCCGGGCTGGCCGAGAAGCTGCGCAAGGTGGCCGCCGATCTCGGGCTCGACGCCAAGATCGCACACGTCGAGGGCGACGATCTGCTTTCGCGCGCAAGCGAACTCGGACTCGGAAGCCCGCTCACGGCGAATGCCTACCTCGGCGCGTGGGGCATCGTCGAATGCCTGAACGCGGGCGCGGACATCGTCGTCACCGGCCGGGTCACCGACGCCTCGGTGATCGTCGGCCCGGCGGCCGCGCACTTCGGTTGGGGACGAACGGATTACGACGCGCTCGCGGGCGCGGTCGTCGCGGGTCACGTCATCGAGTGCAGCACCCAGGCGACCGGCGGCAACTACGCCTTCTTCACCGAACTCGCCGATCTCGGCAGGCCCGGCTTCCCGATCGCCGAGATCCGCCGCGACGGCAGCAGCGTGATCACCAAGCACGAGGGCACCGGCGGCGCGGTCACGGTCGACACGGTCGAGGCGCAGCTGATGTACGAGATCCAGGGCGCGCGCTACGCGGGCCCGGACGTCACGACGCGGCTCGACACCATCCGGCTGACCCAGGAAGCCCCCGACCGCGTGCTCATCACCGGTGTCGCGGGCGAGGCGCCGCCGCCGCAGCTCAAGGTGTCGCTGAACACCCTCGGCGGCTTCCGCAACGAGATGGAATTCATCCTCACCGGTCTGGACATCGAGGCGAAAGCCGCACTGGCGCAACGTCAGCTGGAATCCTGGCTGCCGGTGCGCCCGGCCGAGCTGGAGTGGACCCTCGCCCGGCTGGACCGGCCGGACGCCGACACCGAGGAGCAGGCCAGCGCGCTGCTGCGCTGCGTGGTCCGCGACCCGGATCCGAACAAGGTCGGCCGCGCCTTCTCCAGCGTCGCGGTGGAACTGGCCCTGGCGAGCTACCCGGGATGCAGCTTCACCGCCGTGCCGGGAAACGGCTCGCCGTACGGCGTGTACACGCCCGGTTTCGTGGACGCCACCGAGGTGCCGCACACCGCGGTGCTGGCGGACGGCTCCCGTATCGAGGTAACGCCCGCAGCGGAAACCCTGGCACTGGAAGACGTTCCGGAGCCGGGTCTTCCTGAGCCGTTGCCCGCCAACGAGACTCGCCGCGCACCGCTCGGCGCCGTCGCACTGGCCCGCAGCGGCGACAAGGGCGGTGACGCGAACATCGGCGTCTGGGTGCGCACCGACGAGCAGTGGCGCTGGCTGGTGCACACGCTCACCGTCGAGCGGATGAAGGAACTGCTGCCGGAGGCCGCGCCGCTCACCGTCACCAGGCACGTGCTGCCGAACCTGCGCGCCGTGAACTTCATCATCTCCGGCCTGCTCGGCAAGGGTGTGGCCTACCAGGCCCGCTTCGATCCGCAGGCCAAGGGGCTCGGCGAATGGCTGCGCTCCCGTCACCTCGATATCCCCGTGGAGCTGCTCTCATGACCAGTGCCGTAGTCAGTCCGTGGAATACGCCGGAGCGGCGCGAATTGCGCGCCACCGTGCGCGGTTTCGTCGAGCGCGAGATCCTGCCGTACCTCGACCAGTGGGAGCGCGACGGCGAGATCCCGCGCGAGCTGCACAAGAAGGCGGGCGCGCTCGGCCTGCTCGGCATCCAGTTCCCCGAGTCGGCGGGCGGCTCCGGCGGTGACGGTGTCGACGCCATGATCGTCTGCGAGGAGATGCACCAGGCGGGCGCCTCCGGCGGCCTGTTCGCCTCGCTGTTCACCTGCGGCATCTCGGTGCCGCACATCATCGCCTCCGGCAACGAGGACCTGATCGAGCGCTTCGCCCGCCCGACCCTGGCCGGTGAGAAGATCGGCTCGCTGGCCATCACCGAGCCGGGCGGCGGCTCCGACGTCGGCCACCTCACCACCACCGCGCGCCGCGACGGCGACCACTACATCGTCAACGGCGCGAAGACCTACATCACCTCCGGCGTCCGTGCCGACTTCGTGGTCACCGCGGTGCGCACCGGCGGCCCCGGCTCGGGCGGCATCTCGCTGCTCGTGGTGGAGAAGGGCACGCCAGGGTTCACCGTCAGCCGGAAGCTGGACAAGATGGGCTGGCGCGCCTCCGACACCGCGGAACTGTCCTACGTGGACGTGCGGGTACCGGTGGAGAATCTGGTGGGCCCGGAGAACTCCGGTTTCTATCAGATCGCGGGCGCGTTCGTCAGCGAGCGGGTCGGCCTCGCCGTGCAGGCGTACTCGCAGGCGCAGCGCTGCCTCGAGCTGACCCTCGAGTGGGTGCGCAACCGCGAGACCTTCGGCCGCCCGCTGATCAGCAGGCAGGCCGTGCAGAACACGGTGACCGCGATGGCGCGCCGCATCGACGTCGCCCGCGTCTACACCCGGGATGTGGTGCAGCGCAGCGCCAATGGCGAGACCGACCTGATCGCCGAGGTGTGCTTCGCCAAGAACACCGCCGTCGAGGCGGGCGAGTGGGTGGCCAACCAGGCCGTTCAGCTCTTCGGCGGCCTCGGTTACATGCGCGAGTCCGAGGTGGAGCGCCAGTACCGTGACATCCGCATCCTCGGCATCGGCGGTGGCACCACCGAGATCTTGACCGCACTCGCCGCCAAACGATTGGGGTACCAGGCATGACGACCTTGCGCAGCACCCTCGACAGCGGTTCGGCGGAGTACGCCGCCGCCGCCGAGGCGATGAACACCAAGCTCGCCGAGATCGGCGCCGAATTCGCCAAGAACGTCGCGGGCGGCGGTCCGGACAAGATGGCGCGGCACCGCAAGCGCGGCAAGCTGACCGCGCGCGAACGCATCGAGCTGCTCATCGACGAGGACTCGCCGTTCCTCGAGCTGTGCCCGCTCGCCGCGTGGGGCAGCGACTTCCACGTGGGCGGCAGCGTCATCGCGGGCATCGGCATCGTCGAGGGCGTCGAATGCATGATCGTGGCGCCGGATCCCACCGTGCGCGGCGGCACCTCGAACCCGTGGACATTGCGCAAGAACCTGCGCATGAACGACATCGCCATGGAGAACCGGCTGCCGGTGATCGGGCTCGTGGAGTCCGGCGGCGCCGACTTGCCCACGCAGAAAGAGGTTTTCGTCCCCGGCGGCCGGATGTTCCGCGACCTGACGAAGCTCTCCGCGATGGGCATCCCGACCATCGCGCTGGTGTTCGGCAACTCCACGGCGGGCGGCGCGTACGTCCCCGGCATGTCCGACTACACGGTGATGATCAAGGAGCGCTCCAAGGTGTTCCTCGGCGGTCCGCCGCTGGTGAAGATGGCCACCGGCGAGGAGTCCGACGACGAATCCCTCGGTGGCGCCGAAATGCACGCTCGGACTTCGGGTCTGGCCGACTATCTGGCCGTCGACGAGCAGGACGCGATCCGCATCGGCCGCTCCATCGTCAAGCGCCTGAACTGGAAGAAGCAGGGTCCCGCGCCGCGCGCGGAAGTGATCGAGCCGCTGTTCGACCAGGAGGAGCTGCTCGGCATCGTCCCCTCGGATCTGAAGATCCCGTTCGACCCGCGCGAAGTGATCGCCCGCGTCGTGGACGGCTCCGATTTCGACGAGTTCAAGCCGCTGTACGGCAGCAGCTTGGTCACGGGATGGGCGGAGCTGCACGGCTATCCGGTCGGCATCCTGGCCAACGCCCGTGGCGTCCTGTTCTCCGAGGAGGCGCAGAAGGCCGCGCAGTTCATCCAGCTGGCCAACCAGTCGGACACGCCACTGTTGTTCCTGCACAACACCACCGGCTACATGGTCGGCAAGGAGTTCGAGCAGAAGGGCATCATCAAGCACGGCGCGATGATGATCAACGCGGTGTCCAACTCGAAGGTGCCGCACATCTCGCTGCTGATGGGCGCCTCCTACGGCGCGGGCCACTACGGCATGTGCGGTCGCGCCTACGATCCGCGCTTCGTCTTCGCCTGGCCCAGTGCGAAATCCGCGGTCATGGGCGGCGCGCAGCTGGCCGGTGTCATCTCCATCGTCGGCCGCGCCGCCGCCGAGGCCAAGGGCATGCCGTTCGACGAGGAGGCCGACGCGGGCATGCGCGCCATGATCGAGGCGCAGATCGAGGCCGAGTCGCTGCCGATGTTCATGTCGGGCAGGCTCTACGACGACGGCGTCATCGACCCCCGCGACACCCGCACGGTATTGGGCATGGCGCTTTCGGCCATCCACAATGCCCCGATCAAGGGCGCCGAGGGCTTCGGCGTCTTCCGGATGTGAGGCAGCCGTGATTTCCACTGTTCTTGTCGCCAATCGTGGCGAGATCGCCCGTCGCGTCTTCGCCACCTGTCGGCGGATGGGCCTCGGCACCGTCGCCGTGTACTCCGACGCGGACGCCGCCGCCCCGCATGTCGGCGAGGCCGATGCCGCGGTCCGGTTGCCCGGGAACACGCCCGCCGAGACCTATCTGCGCGGCGAGCTGATCATCGAGGCCGCGCTGTCGGCCGGTGCCGACGCCATCCATCCGGGCTACGGATTCCTCTCGGAGAACGCGGAATTCGCGCGCGCCGTGCAGGCGGCCGGGCTGGTCTGGATCGGACCGCCGATCGAGGCCATCGAGCAGATGGGCTCGAAGGTCGCGTCCAAGAAGATGATGGACGCCGCGGGCGTACCGGTGCTCGCCGAGCTGGACCCGGCCCAGGTCACCGAGGCGCACCTGCCGGTGCTGATCAAGGCGTCCGCCGGTGGCGGCGGGCGCGGCATGCGGGTGGTACGCGAACTCGCCGACCTGGAACCGCAGCTCGCGGCGGCCCGGCGCGAGGCCGAGTCGGCGTTCGGCGACCCGACCGTGTTCTGCGAGCGCTACCTCGAGACGGGCAGGCACATCGAGGTCCAGGTCATGGCCGATACGCACGGCACGATCTGGTCGGTCGGCGAGCGTGAGTGCTCCATCCAGCGCCGTCATCAGAAGGTCGTCGAAGAAGCTCCTTCGCCGCTGGTGGAGCGCGTCGACGGCATGCGCGAGAGGTTGTTCGAGGCAGCCAGGCTCGCCGCGGGCGCGATCGGCTACACCGGCGCCGGCACCGTCGAGTTCCTGGCCGACGAGCAGGGCGACTTCTTCTTCCTGGAGATGAACACCCGTCTCCAGGTGGAACATCCGGTCACCGAGTGCACCACCGGGCTGGATCTCGTTCGCCTGCAACTGGAAGTGGCTTCCGGCGCGGCGCTGCCCGCCGAACCGCCCGCCATGCGCGGACATTCCATCGAGGTCCGGCTCTACGCCGAGGACCCGGCGCACGACTGGCAGCCGCAGAGCGGCACCGTGCATCGTCTCGACATCCCGTCGGTCACCGCGGAATTCGATCTGCTGGACCGCGCGGGCGTGCGCCTGGACACCGGCGTGGTCGACGGCTCGGTCGTCGGCGTGCACTACGACCCGATGCTCTCCAAGGTCATCTCCTACGCCGAGACCCGCACGGAGGCGGCGCGTCTGCTCGCCTCTGCATTGCAGCGGGCCCGCATCCACGGCCTGGTCACCAACCGCGACCTACTGGTGCGGGTGCTGCGCCATCCCGCCTTCCTGGCGGGCGACACCGACACCGCGTTCTTCGAGACGCACGGATTGGACACGCTCGCAGCGCCTTTGGCGTCCGACTCGGACGAGGCGCTGTCCATCGTCGCCGCCGCTCTCGCGGACGCCGCTGCCAACCGCGCGGTGGCGCGGGTCGGCGGCGGGCTGCCGAGCGGCTGGCGCAACCTGCCCTCGCAGTCGCAGCGCAAGTCCTACGAGAGCCGCACCAGCGGCGTGCACGAAGTCGGCTACCGGTTCACCCGCACCGGCGTGCAGGTGGACGGCCACGAGGGCGTCGAGCTGGTCGAACTCGCCCCCGATCGGGTGGTGCTGAGCGTGCCGGGCGAACGCGGTCCGGTGCGGCGGGTGTTCACCGTCGCGCGCTACGGCGACCTGGTCTGCGTCGACTCCCCGCTCGGCCCGGTGAGCGCGCGCAGGCTGCCGCGGTTCAGCGACCCGGCCGACCAGGTGGCCACCGGTTCGCTGCTGGCGCCCATGCCGGGCAGCGTGATCCGGCTCGGCGCCGAGGTCGGCAGCCGGGTGGACGCCGGTCAGCCGATCCTTTGGCTGGAGGCGATGAAGATGGAACACACCATCGCCGCGCCCACCGCGGGCGTGCTGAGCGCGCTCAATGTCACCGTCGGCCAGCAGGTCGACATCGGCGCCGTCCTTGCCGTCGTGGATCCCGACGACGCGGTCAACGAGAACCAGGAGCAGTAATGTCCTTCATCGAATCCGACGAGCGCAAGCAGCTGCGGGCCGCGGTGGCCGCGCTCGCCGCCAAGTACACCTACCGCGACTACGTGCTGCCCAAGGCGCGCCGGAACGAGCCGCTCACCGAATTGTGGGACGAGGCGGGCAAACTCGGCTTCCTCGGCGTCAACCTGCCGGAGGAATACGGCGGCGGTGGCGCGGGCATGTACGAGCTGGCGCTGGTGATGGAAGAGCTGTCCGCGCAGGGCGCGGGCCTGCTGCTGATGGTGGTCTCCCCGGCCATCTGCGGCACCATCATCACCAAGTACGGCACCGACGAGCAGAAGCAGCATTGGCTGCCCAAGCTCGCCGACGGCTCCGGCAAGATGGTCTTCGGCATCACCGAGCCCGACGCCGGGTCGAACTCGCACCAGATCACCACCACCGCCCGCCGCGACGGTGACGACTGGATCCTCAACGGCCGCAAGATCTTCATCTCCGGCGTGGACCAGGCCGAGGCGGTGCTGATCGTCTCGCGCACCGAGGACCACAAGACCGGCAAGCTCAAGCCCGCCCTGTTCATCGTGCCCACCGACGCGCCCGGCTTCACCAAGGTGCCGCAGGAGATGGACATCATCGAGCCGGACCACCAGTTCAACCTGTTCCTCGACGACGTCCGCCTGCCGTCCACCGCCCTGGTCGGCAAGGAGGACGCGGCGCTGATGCAGCTGTTCGCCGGCCTCAACCCGGAGCGCATCATGGGCGCCGCGATGGCCGTCGGCCTCGGCCGCTACGCCATCGACCGCGCCGTGGAATACGCCAAGGAGCGCACGGTGTGGAAGACGCCGATCGGTGCGCACCAAGGCATTTCGCATCCGCTGGCGCAGGTGAAGATCGAGCTGGAAATGGCCAAGCTGATGATGCAGAAGGCCGCGACCCTCTACGACGCGGGCGAGGAGATGGGCGCGGCCGAGGCCGCGAACATGGCCAAGTACGCGGCGGCCGAGGCCAGCATCAAGGCGCTGGACCAGTCGATCCAGACGCACGGCGGCGCGGGCCTCACCGCGGACTACGGTCTGGCTGCCATGCTCGCCGCGTCCCGCATCGGCCGGATCGCGCCGGTCAGCCGCGAGATGGTGCTCAACTTCGTCGCCCAGTTCTCGCTGGGACTGCCGAAGTCCTACTGACGCAGCCGATTTCGCCTCGGCCACGGAGAGAGCCGGGGCGGAATCACCGGATCGACGAACCACAGGAGACCCGATGACCGACACTTCCACCGCGCCGCTCGTTCGCTACGAGACCCGCGACGGCTTCGCGGTCCTCACCTTCGACTCACCGCACAACCGCAACGCGCTGTCGTCGCGGCTGGTCACCGAGCTGCTGCGCGGGCTGGACGACGCGGCCGCCGACCCCGCGGTGCGCGGCATCGTGCTCACGCACACCGGCAACACCTTCTGCGCGGGCGCGGATCTCAGCGAGGCCAGCGACGCCGACCCCGCGGTGGCGGCCGACCAGCGCACCCGCGTGATGATCGGCGTGCTGCGCAGGCTGGTGGAGGTGCCCAAGCCGGTGATCGCGCAGATCGACGGCAATGTGCGCGCGGGCGGCATGGGCATCGTCGCGGCCTGCGATCTGGTGGTGGCCGGGCCGGTCAGCTCCTTCGCGCTCACCGAGGTGCGAATCGGGCTGGCGCCGTTCATGATCTCGCTCACCCTGCTGCCGCGGCTGAACCCGCGCGCCGCGAGCCGCTACTACCTGACCGGCGAGAAGTTCGGCGCCGACGTCGCCACCGAGATCGGGCTGGTCACGGTCACGGCCGAGGACCCGGCCGCCGAGGTCGCGCGGCTGATCGGCGAGCTGCGCAAGGGGTCGCCGCAAGGTCTGGCCGAGGCGAAGCGTCTGGTCAACGCGGACATCCTCGCCGGGTTCGACGCCTCCGCCGAAGAGCTGGCGCGGCGTTCGGCGAGTTTCTTCGGCACGCCGGAGGTGCACGAGGGCATGCTGGCCTTCCTGCAGCGGCGCGCACCGAGCTGGGCAGAATAGCGCCATGGCGACACCCCACGAACCCAAGCAGGACCGCAGCCGAGCGACGAGGCAGCGCCTGCTCGAGGCGACCATCGACTGCCTCGCCGAGATGGGCTGGGCTGCCGCGACGGTCGCGGTGGTCGCCGAACGGGCGGGCGTGTCGCGCGGTGCGGCCCAGCACCACTTCCCGACCAGGGAGGACCTGATCACGGGCGCGCTGGAGTACATGTTCGACACCCGCATGGACCAGGCCAAGGCGGAGGCGCTGACGATCGCCGGGGTGGCCGAGGGCGCGGGCCGGACCCAGGCCGTCGTCGCGGGACTGGTCGAGTCCTACACGTCCCCGCTGTTCAAGGCGGCGTTGCAGGTGTGGACGCACGCGGCCGCCGACCCGGTGCTGCGCGAACGCATCGTGCCCTTGGAGGCGAAGTTCGGCCGGATCGCGCACCGCAGGGCCGTCGAGGCGCTCGGCGTCGACGACTCCGACCCCGTGGCGCATCACCTGGTGCAGGCCACGCTCGACTTGGCGCGTGGTCTCGGCCTCGCCGACGTCCTCACCGACGACTCGGCTCGCCGCAAGGAGATCGTCCAGCAGTGGTCGGCGACGTTGCATTCGGCGCTCACCGCGCCGCGCTGAATTCTTCCTGCGCGGCTCGCGGTAGACGAACGTGGTCGCTGACCCGCATGTTCGTCCCGATGTCACACTCGCCCAACCTGTGTCGTCCTCTCTGTGAACGCGGAACACCGCAGTGCAGCAGAAGGAGCAGGACATGAACGCCACCAAGATCGCCGTCGCCGGAGCCACCGGACGCCTCGGCCGCCACGTCGTCGACGTGCTGAACGAGCAGGGCCACGAGGTGGTGGCCTTCTCCCGCGCCGACGGCGTGGACATCGAGACCGGCGCCGGTCTCGCCGAGGCGCTGGCCGGCGTCGACGTGGTGATCGACGCCTCCAGCACGCCGTCCGCGGACAAGGACATCGCCACCGAGTTCTTCACCGCCGCCGCGCGCAACCTGCACGAGGCGGGCAGCAAGGCGGGCGTCGAGCGGCTGGTCGTGGTGTCCATCATCGGTATCGACAACGCCGTCGCGGGCTACAACGCCGCGAAGCTGGTGCACGAGCAGGAGCTCGCCAAAGGTCCGCTGCCGGTGCAGATCCTGCGGGCCGCGCAGTTCCACGAGCTGGTCGAGGTGATGATGCAGTGGGGCACCCAGGGCGAGGTCGCTTACCTGCCGAACATGCGCACCCAGCTGGTGGCCGCCCGCGCGGTCGCCGAGAAGCTCGTCGAGATGGCGGTGAACCCGGCTCCCGAGACCACCGACGGGCCGTTCCCGGAGATCGCCGGACCGCAGCCGGAGACCATGGCGGGCGCGGCCGCGGTGCTCGCCGCCCGGCGCGGTGACGCGATCCGGGTGCAGGAAGTGAGCGACCCAGCCAACGCGGACCGCGAGCTGTTCGAGGACGGGACGCTGCTGCCGGGCGCGCACGCCACCCTTGCGGGTCCGACGTTCGCGGAGTGGATCGAAGCGACGTACCCCGCCGCGAACTGACCGGCTCGGCCTCGCGCAGCACCTGACGCGCCGAAACCGACTGGCCACCGAACTTCCGCTGCCAGGGCAGTAATTCCGTGCCGGAGCGGAGGTACGCCTTAACGCAGGCGGCGGATGCGGAGCACCGTGTCCGCCCTGTGCCCCTCCTGCCCCTCCGGCCCGACCCATTCGCGCTCGACGAGTTCCTCGGTCTCGACCCGCCAGTCCTCCGGCGACAACGCGAGCGCGGCGAGAGTGCCTGGGATCGTGGGGAATTCGAAGAACGGCGGTTCGACCATCCACGTCGGCCACCCCGCATGCGCCACGATCAGCAGCGTGCCGCCCGGGGCGACGGCATCGGCGGCGTGCCGCAGGATCTTGTCCCGTTCACCGTCCCCCGCGACCGGCGAGTGCAGGAACTGCGCCGAAACGAGGTCGTAGGAGCCCTCGGGGAAGGAGTGCGCGAGGTCGTGCCGTGCCCAGGTGATGCGATCGGCGACGCCCGCGGCCGCCGCGTGCTCGGCTCCGCGCGCCAACGCGATCGTCGAGACGTCGACAGCGTGCACCCGCCAGCCGCGCTCGGCCAGCCAGAGTGCGTCACCACCTTCGCCGCAGCCGAGATCGAGCGCGGTGCCCGGCGGAAGGTCGGCGGCTTCGCGGACCAGCAACGCGTTCGGTTTGCCGGTCCAGGCCCGCTCGCGCTCCCGGTAGAAGTCTTCCCAGTACTCCTGAGCGGTGGTTTCGGTCATCGAACGCCCTTCCTGACCTGCGTATGCCTGGTTCTCGTCGAGCGGGAAACCCGCACAAGGCATGGTGCGCTCAGGCCACAGCCCCACGCCAGTTTCCTTGCTGTTTTGGCAACGACTACTGGTCGAAGTCGACGCGGACGTGGTCGGAGATGGGAACGGTTTGGCACGCGAGGGTCAGGCCGAGCGCGAGGTCGGCGTCGACCAGCGTCTCGTTGCGCAGCATCCGCACCTCACCCGCCCGTACCGTGCAGGCGCACGCGCTGCACTCGCCCGCACGGCAGGAGAACGACGCGTCGTGGCCGTTGGCGAGCAGCACGTCGAGCAGTGTGCGGGAACGCGGCCACGGCAGCTCGAGTGTGCGCCCGTCGAGGGTCACGGTGACGGTGGCCGCGCCGGATTCCGCGTCCGTGCCCGAGAGTTCGATGTCCGCGAACGGGTCTCCGGTCAGCGATTGGAACTTCTCGTGGTGGATGTGCGACTCGGGCATACCGATCGCCCGCAACGCCGCGGTGCATGCCGCCATGAAAGGCGCTGGGCCGCAGAGGAATGCGTCGTAGCGCGGGTACGGAATCAACAGCTCGCGCAGCGCGGGCACCGTCGGCAGGCCGCGCTCGTCCACCAGCCAGTGCACCACGGTGAACCGATCCGGGAACTCGACCGCCATCTCCTCGAGTTCCGCGCCGAAGATCACCGCGTCCGCGTCGTCGTTGGCGTAGACCAGCAGCACCGTGCCGGAACCCGCGATCAGCGCCGACTTGGCGATGGACATGATCGGCGTGATTCCGCTGCCCGCGGCGAGCAGGAGCAGGTCGGCGTCCAGCGACTTCGGCACGAACACGCCCGACGGTGCGAGAACCCGCAGCCGCATGCCGACAGAAGCGTTGTCGCACAGCCAATTCGACGCGTAGCCGCCGGGCGTGCGCTTGACAGTCACGATGGCGTCGTCGTCCAGATGCGGTGAGCTGGACAACGAATAGCAGCGCGCGACCGACCCGGCGCGCTCGCTCGGCACCTCCAGCGTGAGGAATTGCCCGGGGTGGTAACGAAATCGGTGGACCAACGCGTCCGGAACCTCGAAGACCAGCGAGATCGCCGCGTCCGTCTCCTTGATCACCTCCACCACTTCCAGGGTGTGCACGAGGGAATCGGCCTGCGCCATCGCCTCTCCTACAGTTCGACGCCGAAACGGCCCGCGGCCCGCTTGCCCAGCCGATACAGCGGAATGCCGAGATCCTCGTAGCGCGGCCCGAGCAGCCGGGGCACCAAGTCGAAGCCGCGTGCGTCCGGCCCGATCAGCACGCGCGCCTTGTTCCTGCGCACGCCGCGCAGGATGAGCTTGGCCGCGGCTTCCGGGCTGGTCATGGTTATCAGCTCGAACCCGCGCCGCACCGTTTCCCGGTCGACCCCGTCCGGAATACCGCGCGCGTTGACCGCGATATCGGTCGAGACGCCACCGGGGTGCACGCAGGTGACCCCGACCGGGTGCCCGGCGATGCGCATCTCCTGCCGTAGCGCCTCGGTGAAACCGCGGACCGCGAATTTGGCGGCGTTGTATGCGCTTTGGGACGGTATGCCCATCAGCCCGAAGACCGAGGACACGTTGACGACGTGCCCGTCGCCCGAGGCGATCAGGTCGGGCAGGAACGCCTTGGTGCCGTGCGCGACGCCCCAGAAGTCGATGTTCATCAGCCAGTCGAAATCGTCCCAGTCCATGTCGAGGACGTCCGCGCTCAGCGCGACACCGGCGTTGTTGATCACCAGGTCGACACCGCCGAACTCGGCGCGCACGTCCTCGGCGTGCGCGTAGACGGCGGCGCGCTGCGCCACGTCCAACTGGTACGGAATTGCCTTGACGCCGAGCTTTTCACAGCGACCCGCCGTGTCGGCGACGGCTCCGGTGTCGATGTCGGAAAGCGCGAGGCTGCTGCCGTGGCGCGCCAGCTCCAGCGCGAGCGCCCGGCCGATGCCGGAGCCCGCGCCCGTGATGACGGTGACCTTGTTGTCGAAGTTGCGCACGGGATCCCCTGTCAATTGCCTGCGAGCGTGGTCGGAAAGCGCTGGGCGGGTTTGTCTTCCAGCACGACGGTCGGTCGCACCGGCGTGCTCGGCGCGGGACCGATGAACTCGTACTCGTCCGGGCGCAGCCGCCGCGTCTGCAACCAGTACTGCCAGGTGAAGCCGGACCACAGCGTGCGGTTGTTACCGTGCTCGTCCAGGTACCAGCTGCGGCAGCCGCCGGTGTTCCACACCGAACGGGCCAGCTTGTGCTGGAGTTCGGCGTTGTAGCGGTCCTGCGCCGCCCGTCGCGGGGCCAGCGCCACCGCGCCACGCGCCCGCACCTGCCGCATCGCGTCGAGCACGTAGTGGATCTGCGACTCGATCATGAAGATGATCGAGTTGTGGCCGAGCCCGGTGTTCGGGCCGAGCAGGAAGAAGGCGTTGGGCATGTCGGCGACGGTGATGCCGCGGTGCGCCTGTACGCCCTCGATGGTCCATCGCGCGCCGAGGTCGACGCCGTCGCGGCCGGTGACCGACAGGTTGGTGAACGAGTCGATGACGTGGAAGCCGGTGCCGTAGACGATCACGTCGGCCGGATGCTCGACGCCGTCCGCGGTGACGATGCCCGCGGCGGTGAGATGGTCGATGCGGTCGGTGACCACGGTCGTCTTCGGGTCGGCCAGCGCCGGATAGTAGGTGTCCGAGCCGAGCAGCCGTTTGCAGCCCGCCCGGTAGTCCGGCGTCACCGCGGCGCGCAGGGCGGGGTCATCGATCTGGCGCGCGATGTGCCGTTTGCCGAGCCATTCCACCGCCTTCAGCAGGTCGGGTCTGCGCGTCATCGCGTAGGCGCCGACCTCCGCGCCCCAGTAGATGCCGTTGCGCAGCGCGAAGCGCAGTCCGGGCACCCGCCGCAGCGCGGTGCGGAAACGCTCGGAGAAGACCACGTCGGCGCGCGGCAGCACCCACGGCGCGGTGCGCTGGAACACCGTCAGCGCGCCGACTTCGTCGAGGATCTCGGGCACGAACTGGATCGCGCTCGCGCCGGTCCCGATGACCGCCACCCGCTTGCCGCGCAGCTCGACACCGTGGTCCCACTGCGCGGAATGGAATGCGGCGCCGCGGAATTCGGAGCGGCCGGGGAACGCCGGAATGCTCGGAACGTGCAGCGCCCCGATGGCCGAGACGATGAACCGCGCGATGTACTCCCGGCCGTCGGCGCTGAACGCGTGCCAGCGGCGCTCGTCCTCGTCCCAATAGCCGCGAACCATGTGCTGGCCGAATCGGATTCGCTCGCGCAGACCGTACTTGGCGACGACTTCCTTCAGGTAGCCGAAGATCTCCGGCTGCTGGGAGAACAGCCGCCGCCAATTCGTCCGCGGCTCGAAGGAATACGAGTACAGGTGGGTCGGCACATCGCAGGCGCACCCCGGATAAGTGTTGTCGCGCCAGGTGCCGCCGATCTCGTCGGCCTTCTCCACGATCAGGTAGTCGCCGAGACCCGCCTTGTCCAGCGCGATCCCCATGCCGAGGCCGGAGAACCCGCTGCCGATGATCAGCACCTCGGTGTGCACCGGGGGCGAGGCTTGCGCTGCCATGGCGTCACTTCCGTTCGGATCACGCCGCCGCGCGGCGCTCGAGTTCGTCGAGGATGTCCTGCGGCACGCTGCGCGAGATGCGATACAGCCGCCGCGTCACCGCGCCGTCGAGCATCCCCACCTCGTGCGCGAAACGCAGCAGCGGTTCGCCGGCGAAGGTCGCGTTCACCCGGAAGTTCGGCGAGGTGAAGGCGGCGAGGAAGCCGTGGAGCGGATCGATGCCCACCGAGCGGTACACGCGCGGGTTGATCAGCACGGGGTACACGCCGAGCACCATCACCGCGAACACCAGCCGGTGGAAGGCGTTGGACACCTTGCCGCGCTCCTCGATGGCGCGCACCAATTCCTCACGGGCGTAGGTGATGTGACGCGCTTCCTCGAGCACGTGGATCTTCATCAGTTGGCGCACATGGGGTTGCAGGTCCGGATCGTTCATCGCCTCGCGCTGCAACCGGTCCAGGATCTCCTCGATCAGCAGGGTGCCCGCGTAGGCCGAGGGGCCGAGCGGGATGAACGTGGCGAGGCGACCGAGCTTGCGTCCGGTCTTCGGCAGCAGGTACGGCCGCAGGCCGGTGAGATTCACCAGGCGGCTGAACATGGTGGAATGCCTTGTCTCCTCGCCGATCTCGGCCAGCGCGTAGCGGGTGTGGTCGTCCACCAGCCGCTCGCTCTCCAGCACCGTGCGCAACAGCATCGTGCTCAGTCCGGCCTCGGCGAGGATGCCGAAGCTGAGCACGCTCACCAGCTCGTGCAGGCCGAGCTCGGTGCGCTGCTCGGGGGTGAGCCGTTCCCACAGCGCGGTGCCGTACAGCGATTGCCGGTGCTCGGGCATCCAGTGCTTGCCGGGCTCGATCGGTGCGTCCCAATCGATGTCGAGCTCGCCGTCGTAGGCGCGTTCGGCGGAGGAGCGCAGCAGCCGCTGGGCGGTCTTCTGCCGATCGCCGACCGTCTTGCGGCGCACCGTCGATGCGCCCGCCGTGGTGACGACGGGGCCGGTGGTCTCGGTGGTCATCGCACCGCTCTCCTGTTCCTGATCGTGCGAGCGCACGGTCTGTGGTGCGTTTCGCGGAGGAAGTCGCGCACCGTCGCGGTCGCGGGGCGTGCGTTGCGCCGATAGGCGCCGGTGGTCAGCGCGGCCGCCGCCCCCGCGAGCGGATGGATTCCGACGGCGCGGTACACGGCCGGGTGCACGAGCGCCGCGTAGGCGACCGCGGTCACGGCGCTCAATACCCAGCGGTGCAGCGCGGCGCGGATCGGACCGCGAGAGTCGATCGCGCGCGACAACTCCGCGCGCGTCGCCTCGACGTGCCGCGCGCTGGAGGCGGCGTGCAGCAGCGCCAGCTGGCGCAGGTGCGGCTGGATGTGCGGATCGGTGGTCAGCTCGCGCAACAGCTGCGCCGCCATCTCCTCGATGAGCAGACGGAAGCCGAGCGCGGTAGGGCCCTCGGGGATCCACAGCGTCAGCTTGGTCAGCGCGCGCAGCGGCGCGGACAGGCGATACGGCGGCAGGCCGGTGGCGTTGATCAGCCTGCTGTACATGGTGGAGTTGCGGCTCTCGTCGTGGATCGCCGCGAGGGTGAATCTGGTGTGATCGTCGACGGGGTCGCGGCTTTCGATGACGTCGCGGAACATCAGCATCGACAGCATCGATTGCGCGTAGATGCCCACGCTGAGCATGCTGACCAGCTCGTGCTTGCCGAGTTCGCGCCGCTGCTCGGGACCAAGCCGCTCCCACAACCTGCTGCCGTACAGCGAAACACGCTCGGGGGGAAGCCAATTCAGCGCCGGATCGGGCGTCGCGTCCCAATCGATGTCGAGATCGGGGTCGTAGGCCGCTTCGGCGACACCCGCGAACAACAGCCGTCGCGCGGTGCTCTGCCGGTCGCCGATGTGGCGACGGCGGCGCACGGCCGCGCCGGACGGCGTGGTGGCGGGCCGAAAGCCATGGTCGCGGCTGGACGTCATCGTCCCCACCAGTCCTCTGTGCGAAATGCGGAACTACTAGTACCCAATACCGTCGGTTCCGTGTACATTTACGAGTGTGTCCCACGTCTCACTCGATGTCAACGGTCGAGGTGAGACGGGGTTTCGAGGAGTCGAGATGAACAGCGACAGTCCGCACGCGCGGTCCGATTACCTGGGCGCGGCAACCCTGGTCGTGCACGGCCGCGAGATCGCGGTGCAGGTCGAGTTGCGCGGCTATCGGGAACCGATCGACGGCATCTACCGGTGGTTCGGCCGGATCCGTCCGAACGACGATCTCGCGGCGGCGCTCGGCGACGAGCCGCGCGCCAGGGTCACCATCCGCACCGAGCACGGCGCCCGCGAGGGTTACGTCGGCGACCCCGACCCGTGGCGGCGGTTCCGGATAACGGGCAAGAGCACGCCGCCGTTTCCGGTGCCGACCGAGTTGACCGAGGTGGAGTGAAGAATTGGTACGGTCGGATTCGTGATGCACAGCCGCCGGGAAGTCGACCAGGCGCGGCCCAAGCGGGTCGACGCCCGGACCGAGCGGTGGCGCGCGCACCGGGTGAAGGTGCGCGACGAGTTCGTCGACGCCGCGTTCCGCGCGCTGGACAAGTTCGGTCCGGAAGTCAGCATGGGCGATATCGCCAAGGAGGCGGGCGCCGCGAAGCCGAAGCTGTACCGGCACTTCGAGGACAAGACCGATCTCTACAACGCGATCGTGGACCGGGTGCGCGACATGCTCTGGGAACGCATCATCTCCAGCATCGATCTGAGCAACGACTCGGCGCGCGAACTGGTTCGGCGCGGCGCCGCGGAATACGCGCTGGTGGTCACCGAGCACCCGAACGTCTTCCGTTTCATGCTGCACAGCCACTTCACTCAGCAGGCGGACGAGTCGGAGCGGGCGCTGCAATCGGCACGACAGTCGGCGCGGCGGGCCGCCGAAATGTTCGCCGGGCTGATGGAGGACGAGTCGATCGACGTGGCCAGCGTCGAGCTCGTCAACTATTCGATATTCGGCGCGGTCGCCTCGGCCACCGACTGGTGGCTCGGCGCGAACCGGCTCCAAGCCAATGCGATGCCGATCGAGAAGTTCGTCGCTTACATCGCCGAGATCGTCTCGGCGCTCGCCGAGGCCAACGCTCGCCTCAACGGCATTGTCATCAACGCCGAGCTGCCCCTGCACTCCGCTTTTTCGACGACTTAGCGCCTCTCGGGCAACTTGGCCTTTTGGCGAGCTGGGCCTTTAGTGAGCTGGGCCCCTTCGGCGAACTGGGCCCCTGCGGCAACTGGTCCCCTTCGGCGAGCTGGGCTTTTCGGCGAGCTGGGCTTTTCGGCGAGCTGGGCTTTTCGGCGGGCTGGGCTTTTCGGCGGGCTGGGCTTTTCGGCGGGCTGGGCCTTTTGGCGGGCTGGGCCTTTTGGCGGGCTGGGCCTTTCGGCGAGCTGAGCCTTTCGGCCAGCTGAGCCTTTCGGCGAACTGGGCCCTTCGGCCAGCTGGGCCTTTCGGCGAGCTGGGCCTTTCGGCGAGCTGGGCCTTTCGGCGAGCTGAGCCTTTCGGGCTAACGGAGCTTTTGGGTGGCCGAGCGTTTCGCCCCGGCGGTGCCGCCCGAAGGCGGCACGGGGGCATCAGCCAGCGCTGCCGGACGTCGTCCGTCGTCAGGCCGCGCATGGCCAGAGCGAAGGCGGAAGTACGCATGAGATGCGCCGCCGAACGAGTCTCTCCTACGGCCGCGCAATGGCCGGAGCCTATGCGGAGATACGCCTTGTCGCGTCCACTGCGAACGCCGTTGTTCTCAGCCGAGCCGCGCCGTTGAGGCCGGCTGTGTTCGCGACATCCCCAGTATGGACCTGCCCACCGACAAGTTTCGGCGCCAGGCTCGGTGGGCGAGACGGTCTGTTCTTCACGGAATATTTCAGGAGGAGTGCAGCCGCCACAGTGGGGAAACCGGGCCGTGGCCGGCGCCGAGATCGTAGGAGGCGGCCAGGCAGCGGCGGGTCCATTCCTTGGCGAACTCGACCGCCTCGGGCACCGGGTAGCCGTGCGCGAGGGCGCACGCGATGGCCGCGGCGAGGGTGTCGCCGCCGCCGTGGTCGTTGCCGGTGGTGATGCGCGGGGCGGGGAACTCGTAAAAGTTCTCGCCGTCGAAGAGGAGGTCCGTGCTCAGTTGGGACGAGCGCATATGTCCGCCCTTCACGATCGCCCAGCGCGGGCCGAGCGCGTGCAGTGCCTCGGCGGCGCGTCGGGCCTCGGTCTGGTCGGTGACCGTGATTCCGGTGATCAGCCGGACCTCGTCGAGGTTGGGTGTCACGATCGTCGCCAGCGGAATCAGGGTGTGGCGCACCGCGTCCAGCGCCTCGGCGTGCAGCAATGGGTCGCCGTGCATGGAAGCCGCCACGGGGTCGACGACCAGCGGGATCTCGCCGTCACGCCCGATGCCGACTTCCCGGCAGACGTCGGCGACCGCCTCGATGATGGCCGTCGAGGCGAGCATGCCGGTCTTGGCCGCGCCGACGCCGATGTCGCCGACCACCGAACGCACCTGGTCGGCGACGATCTGCGGCGGGATCTCGTGGAAGCCGCTCACGCCCACCGAGTTCTGCACCGTCACCGCCGCGACCGCGACGCACGCGTGCACTCCGCACATCGCCATGGTGCGCGAGTCGGCCTGAATTCCGGCGCCGCCGCCGGAATCGGTGCCTGCGATGGTGAGGACGCGGACCGGAGTCTGTCCGTCGGCGGGGAGGGGCAGCAGTTTCACAGGGCGACCATAACCGGCGCGGCTGGAGGGGGTCTGTCGAGAACCTCGCGCAGGGCTCGAGCAGAGGTGAACGACTTGGCGCGCCACCGGGCTCCGAGACCTAGTGGAAAATGAAAACCATTACCATTTCTCCGTGACCACATCATCGCGCACAGATCCGCTTCCCGTTACCGTGCTGTCCGGCTTCCTCGGAGCGGGCAAGACCACGCTGCTCAACCACATCCTGGCCAACCGCGAGGGCCGCCGGGTCGCGGTCATCGTCAACGACATGAGCGAGGTGAACATCGACGCCGCGCTGGTCGCGGGCCAGGGACACCTGGACCGCACCGAGGAGAAACTGATCGAGCTCACCAACGGCTGCATCTGCTGCACGCTGCGCGAGGACCTCATCGAGGCCGTCGGCAGGCTCGCCCGCGAGGGGCGCTTCGACCAGCTGGTCATCGAATCGACCGGCATCTCCGAACCCATGCCGGTCGCGGCGACCTTCGACTGGGAGTTCGAGGACGGCTTCAAGCTCGGCGACATCGCGCGCCTGGACACCATGGTGACCGTGGTGGACGCCTCGACCTTCCTCGGCGAGGTGGTGCGCGGCCAGGCGCTGGCGGACCGGAATCTGGAGGCGGGGGAGGGCGACGAGCGCACCATCGCCGATCTGCTTGTCGACCAGGTGGAATTCGCCGACGTGCTGCTGATCAACAAGACCGATCTGGTGAGCGCGAATGCCGCCGGGACGGTGGAAGCCACGGTGCGGCGGCTCAATCCGCGGGCGCGGGTGCTGCGCGCCTCGCACGGGGTGGTGGAACTCGGTGAGGTGCTCGGTACCGGTCGCTACAACCCTTTGGTTGCCGCGGAGGCAGAAGGGTGGGCCGAAGAGCTTGCGGGAGGGCATGTTCCGGAGACCGAGGAGTACGGCATTCGGAGTATTACCTATACCGCTTCGCGGCCGTTTCACCCGGGACGGTTGGCGGGGGTGTTGGAAGAGTTGCGAGGAGTATTGCGCAGCAAGGGCTTTTGTTGGATCGCCAGTCGTGCGGGTTTGGCGGCTGTCTGGTCGCAGGCCGGGCCGAATTTGAGCTTCGAGCCTGCCGCGTTGTGGTCGTCGTTGGAAGTCCCTGCGGGGCAGGAGATCGTCTTCATCGGGGTGAAGTTGGATGGGGAGCGGGTTCGGGCGTTGCTGGATGGTGCGTTGTTGACCGATGCGGAATATGCGGCTGGGCCTGCGGTTTGGGGGGAGTTCGATGATCCGTTTCCGGTTTGGGGGGAGTTGCATGAGCACGTGTGAACTCGGTTGACGACGGTGGTGGTTGGCCTGCGATCAGGTTGTTGGGTTGTGTGTTCCGGGGCTGGACTTGCTAGTTCGTGCGCGGTTGTCCCATGGGCTGAACGGTGCTGGTGTTGTTGGTTGCGTTTTGTGACGTGTTTCCGTGGGCTAGGCCTTGGTGATTCACGCGCGGTTGCCCACGGGCCGAACGGTGCTGGTGTCGTTGGTTGCGTTGGGCGACGTGGTTCCGGGGGTTGGCCTGCTCGTTCATGCGCGGTTGGCCCAGGTTTGCCTCGAACGGTGCTGGGCGCGTTGGGTGTCGTACCCGGCTTACCTCCCGCTGTTGGTGAGCGTGGGCTCGGGTTCCGGCGTGGTCATCTGGCTGTGGTTGCGTTTCTCGTAGGCGCGTGAGTGGTGGTCGGTCGGTGGGGTGTCGGGTGGGTTGGGCGACGTGGTTCCGGTGGTTGGGCCTGCTCGTTCATGCGCGGTTGGCCGAGGTTTGCCTCGAACGGTGCTGGGCGCGTTGGGTGTCGTACCCGGCTTACCTCCCGCTGTTGGTGAGCGTGGGTGCGGCTTCCGGCGTGGTCATCTGGCTGTGGTTGCGTCTAGAGAGGGCAGCGAGTGGAGTCGGAGGGTGAAGCTGCGGTGTAGGGGCGGTCGTCACATGCAGTTATTCACAGTTCGCACAAAAGAACTGGCACTTTGCGGTGTGGGCAGAGGTCGGAAGCTAGTCCGATGCGGCGGCAGCGCGCCCAATGCAGGCGCGGGGAAGGGCTCGGAAAACGGCGGTAGTCAAATGGTTGCTAGTTGATCTTGTAAAGCCACCATATGACTACCGTCGAAACCATTTCTCTATCGACGGTAGTCGAATGGTGGTTGGGCCCTTGACAGACCAACAGCTTTTCCAGGGTTGATCGGCCGAAAAGACTCTTTCCACTTGCCCTCTCTAGACGCAACCAGAGCCGGTCGACCACGCCGGAAACCAAGACACCGCACCCAACTGCGGGAGGTAAGCCGGGTACGGCAGACGACGTGCCCAGCACCGTTCGAGGAATACCTGGGACCGAGTGCGTGCCTAAGCAAGCGTGCCCCCGGAACCCGTCGCCCAACTGAGCACCTCGAAAGCCAGCGCCCACCTGATAGGCCGCCCCCGTCCCCGTAGTGAATTCGAAAGTCAGCGCGTACCTGAAAGGGCCTGCCACCGGTCCCCGCCGACCAACCGAGCCACCTCGGAAGCCAGTGCCCACCCGACAGGCCCGCCCCCGTAGCGAATCCGAAAGTTAGCGCCTACCTGAAAGGCCTGCCACCGACCCAACTGAGCACCTCGAAAGTCAGCGCTCACCGTTCTCCGTAGCGGATACGGAAGTCATCGCCTACTGAGAGGCTTGCCCCCAAATCCCAGTCGCCCAACCGGGCACTTCGAAAGTTGGCGTTCACCCGGCCATTCCTGCCAGCGGTCCCGCGGGGAAAGCCGACAATCTGGGAAAGTCAGCGCCGACAGGCCTGCCACCTTCCCCGTTGCGAAAGCCGACAACCTCGAAGTCAGCGCCGACTCCCAGGCCCGCCACCGATCCCCCTAGCGAAAGCCGACAACCTCGACGGCCAACCCGGCCCCCTCAGTGCGAGATCCCCGGCGCCTCACGCAGATACGTCGAGTCGGTCAACTGCTCCAGCAGGAACTCGGCGATATCCGCCCGCGAGATCTTCAACGTGAGCCCCCGCTCGGACCCGGGGAACGCCCGCCGGTAGCTGCCGGTCCGCGGGCCGTCGGTGAATGCGCTCGGCCGCACGATGGTCCAGTCCAGGTTGCTGGATCGCACGTACGCCTCCTGCTGGACGTGGTCGTTGTAGGCGCGGCGCAGCAGCATGCCGAACAGCACGTGCTTCCACAAGAAGTTGAGGTTGTCGCGGCTGTCGCCGACGCCGAGTGTGCTCTGGCAGATCAGCCGCTTCACGCCGGTGCGGTGCATCGCCTCCACGACCGCCTTGGTTCCGCCGAAGCGGACCTTCCCCTTGCGCCCGTCGCCCAGCGCGATCACCACCGCGTCCTGGCCGGCGACCGCCTTCTCGGCCTGGTGCGTGTCGAAGACGTCGCCTTCCACCACCCGCAGCCGCTCGTGCCGCTGGGTGACGCCCGCGGCGTTGCGGGTGAAGGCGGTGACCTCGTGGCCCTGCTCGAGCGCCTGCTCGACGACCAGTCGGCCGACGCTGCCGGTGGCGCCGAAGACTGCGATTTTCATGGTGTTCTCCTTGCGGTGAAAGCTGGTGTGCCGTTGCTGAATCCAGTACATCAACGCGAAGCGAGACGAACCATGGCCGTGACTCTCGATGGCATAAGCGAACGTCCACAGAAAGACGTCGCGGTCCACCCTTGTCGTTCGGGGTGGACCGCGACGCCTCGTTTCGGATCAGGCGAGTCCGCCGAAGAATCGACGAATATCGCCGACCAGCACCTCGGGTGCCTCATGGGCGGCGTAGTGACCCGCCGCGTCGTTGGCCCCGTCCGAGTCGGTCGCGGTGTCGTAAAAGTTCCAGCTGACGATGTTCTTGTGGTCGCGCTCGGCGAACCGGCGGATCGACTGGAAGTCGCCCTTGAACATGGCCAGTGCGGTAGGCGCCGTGGTCGGCTCCTGGGGGTGCTCGGCTGTGTGGGCGTCCTCGTAGTAGAACCGCAGCGACGAGCCCGCTGTGCCGGTCAGCCAGTAGATCGCCACGTTGCCGACGACGAATTCCGCGTCCAGTGATTCGCCGAACAGCTGCGCGTTCCAGCCGAGCAGGCCGACCGGGGAGTCGGCGAGCGCGAACGCCAGCGTCTGCGGCTGCTGGCTGTGCAACGCGTTGAAGGCCATCTTGTTCTCGTGGAACCACTGCAGGTGCTGTAGCGCGGCCATGTCCTGCTCGGACAGTCCGTCGAACTCCGCGGGATCGCCGGACGGGAACGAATACAGCTGCGTGACGTGCACGCCGATGACCTGCTCCGGCGCGAGCCGCCCGATTTCGGGCGAGACGAACGAGCCACCGTCGTTGCCGATGGCCCCGAAGCGCTCGTAGCCGAGCAGGCTCATCAGCTCGACCCAGGCTTTCGCCGTGCGGTAGCGGTTCCAGCCGGTGCTGCGGGTGGGGCCGGAGAATCCGAAGCCCGGCAATGAAGGGATCACCACGTGGAAGGCGGGCGCATCGGTCGACTCCGGCTCGGTGAGCAGCTCGATGACATCCAGGTATTCGAGGATCGAGCCGGGCCAACCGTGGGTGAGGATCACCGGGGTCGCGTCCGGCCGCGACGACTCGATGTGCAGGAAGTGGATGTCCTCGCCGTCGATATCGGCGGTGAACTGAGGGTACGAGTTGAGCTTCGCCTCCAGCGCCCGCCAGTCGAACGTGTCGAGCCAGTACTGCGCGAGGGTGCGCACTCGAGCGTTGGGCACGCCGTAGGCGTCGCCGACGCCGGCCAGCTCGTTCGGCCACAGTGCCCGGCGCAGTCGATCGGCCAGATCGTCGAGCTGGGCCTGGGGGATGTCGATACGGAAGGGCTTGATGGTGGCCACGGGGTTCTCCTTTTGAAACGGAATGCTTCGTTCTGTTCAAGACGTTAGCAGAACGGATCATTCCGTTTCAAGTGCTACTCTGAACTCATGCCGAAGACATCCGAAGTCCCAGCTCGCAAGGGTCTGCCGGGCCGCAAGGCGCAGGCCGCCCGCAACGACGGGCTGATCCTGGAAGCGGCGCGGGCCGTGTTTCTTGCCGATGCCAATGCGCCGATCGCCGCCGTCGCCGAACGCGCGGGCGTCGGCATCAGCGCGCTCTATCGCCGCTACCCGAGCAAGGAGGTGCTGCTGCGTACCCTCTGTCACGAGGGATTGCGCCGCTACAACGCGGAAGCGGATGCGGCACTGGAGGATTCGGATGGTTGGCGCGGACTGGTCGGCTTCCTGGAGCGAGTGGTCGACGCCGACGTGCACTCACTCACCGTGCACCTAGCGGGCACCTTCACCCCAGACGAGGCGATGCTGCCCGACGTGGTGCATGCGGGCGAGGTGAACGAAGAACTGATCCGCCGCGCCCACGCTTCCGGACGGCTGCGGGCAGACGTGAATCCGCTGGACCTCGGCCTCATCCTGGAGGCGTGCGCCGCCATCACCATGCCGGACCAGGAACGCACCGCTCAGCTCCGCCGCCGCACACTCGCCCTGCTCATCGCGGGACTCGCCGCGGACGGTGAGCTCCCCGGGCCACCACCGCAGCCGGGTGAGTTCGCTTGGCGTTGGGAGCCGCGGGTTTGATGTGGGTCAGCTGGTCCGCCCTCGCTGTCAGGTGAGTTCGCTTGGCGCTGGGGGGGCCGCGGGTTTGATGTGGGCCAGCCGGTTCGCCCCTGCAGTCGGGTGAGTTCGCTTGGCGTTGGGAGCCGCGGGTTTGATGTGGGCCGGTTCGCCCCCGCCGTCAGGTGAGTTCGCCTGGCGCTGGGAGCCGCGGGTTGATGCGGGCCGCTGCCCGTCGGGTGGGCGCTGACTAGTGCGAACGCATGTGCCGGACGGTCCAATGGATGCGTTCCGGCCCGGACGTCTCCGGCCGCGCCCGATCGAGACCGCGCGGGGCTGAATGATCGAATCCTGCGAGCGCCGCGTGGCCCGGCCACCGTGCGGTGCGAAGTGCCTGCTCCCGACGTGCCTGCCCCGCCGCAACGGAAGTGGTCGCCGACGTAGCGCCGTGCTCGTTGCCCGCTTGTGCGCGATACGGCACCGATCGTGAACGGGCGCGGAATTCGGCTGTTGGGTGGTAGGAACGAAGCATCCGTGCGACGCGAAGGGGATCGGCATGAATTGGACGCTCGAAGTCGTCGTGGTTCCGGTGTCGGACATCGACCGGGCCAAGGACTTCTACGCGCGACAGCTCGGCTTCCATGTCGACCACGACACCGTGATCGGCGACGATATCCGCATCGTGCAGCTGACCCCGCCCGGTTCCGGCTGCTCGATCGTGATCGGCAAGGGTGCGGTGCCGTCGATGGCGCCCGGTTCACTGCAAGGCTTGCAGCTGGTGGTCCCCGATCTGCACAAGGCGCGCGCCGAATTGGTCGAGCGCGGTGTGGAAGTCGGCGACATCCAGGTCCTCGGCGAGAACCCGACGAAGATGCCCCACCCCCTCGACAACGTCGGCTTCCTCTTCTTCTCCGACCCCGACGGCAACGGCTGGGCGATCCAGCAGATCTCCACCCGGCCGTAGTTCAGCGGACGCCGAGGTAGAGGGTTTGGGTGCTGCGGCCGAGGGGGCCTTTCTCGTCGAAGAGGGCCGATTCGGCGAGGCCGATGCCGTGCGGTTGGGGGTAGGTGACCGCGTCGAGGCAGACCCATTCGCCGACCGGCTGGCGGTGCAGGGTGACGGTGAGGTCGGTGTTGATGAAGAGGTAGCGGTTCCAGTCGAGTACCGCGCTCACGCCGTTGCCCGAGTCGGCGGCGGCCAGGGTGCGCTCCAGCGGGCTCGGGGTGGTGCCGGCGACGATCGGATACTTCAGTCGAATCCAGCAGATCGCCGGCCCCGCTTCGCCGAAAGCGCCGGTGACGAAACGGTATTCGATCGCGGTGTGGAAGCCGACCTCCTGTGACGTCGGAAACGGCGTCGGCGCGGGCGCGTGGTCGGGACCGGGACGCGCGCCCACCGGATGGAACTCTTCGGGCAGCGAGAGTTCGGGCTCGGCAAGCTTGAACCGCCAGGCATTGGCCTTCATGACCGGACCGCGCTCGGTCGACAGCGTCGCCTCCAGCAACTCGACGCTGCGCCCCGGCCGAGTCACCCGCGCCTCGGCGAACAGCGGCTGCAACGGCACGGGCCCGAGAATCTCCACCGCGACCCGCCCGACCTGAAACCCCTCCCGCGGCTCACACCGCTCGATGACGTGCCCGAGCAACGCGGAAGGTGGCCCCGCGTGCTGCGCATCCGGCGACCACGGCCCGCGGGTGAGTTCGGTGGAGATGAACCGCTTCGGGTCGTCCGGATCCGGGAGGTAGAAGGCATCACTCACGTCAACGTCCGTCCCTCGGACCGGCCACACCGCCGGTTGTCGAATAGTTCGTCCGGTTAACGATTCTGCCACGCGTGGGTGGGGTGGCCCCTGGCCGGTTGACGGTCGCGGCGGGCACGTGGTGCAGCGCAACGGCCGGGTGTGCGGGTTGGGCGGCGGCGGGATCGGCCGTGTGATCGCGCTGCTGGTGGCCGGCGCAGATGGGCGCAGGGGGCATCAGCTGTGCTGTTGCTGGTGTTCGGCGGCCGCGGATGCCCTGAGCTGGCTGCTCGTTGCGGGGCGCGGCTGCGGCAGCGGGATGGCTGCGCGCCAGAGCGAGTGCGCGGCGCTGGTGTCTGATGCGACTGGCTGCATGGCCGCCAGGATCGCGGGTCGGCGCAGCGCGTGACCTGCGGGGTGGTCGGCAGGTCTTCTGATTCCTGGCTGGCTCAGTGCGGCCCGTGCCGGAGCCCGAGGGCTGTACGCGCGATCAGCTGTGCGGCTGTCGGGTGACGGACGCGGGTCGCTTGCGGAGCTGCCGGTGTCCCGAGTTGGCGGCTCGGTGCGGCGCGTGCCGCAGCGCGATGGCGCGGCGGGGTCGGTTCTGGGCTGGGGTGAAGGGCTCACGCACGGCCGAAGGTGAGGGCGACGTTGTGGCCGCCGAAGCCGAAGGAGTTGTTGACGGCGTAGTCGATTCGGTGGCGGCGGGGTGTGCCCGCGACGATGTCGAGGTCGATGTCGGGGGACTGGTTGTCGAGGTTGAGGGTGGGCGGGACGATCTGGTCGCGGAGGGTGAGCACCGTGAGGATGGATTCGAGGGCGCCGACCGCGCCGATGGAGTGGCCGAGGGCGGATTTCGGGGCGTAGACGGAGGCGTGCGGCGTGACGGCCGCGATGGCGTTCGCCTCGGAGGCGTCGCCGATCGGGGTCGAGGTGGCGTGCGCGTTGACGTGGGCGATGTCCGAAACTTCCAGGCCAGCGGTCTCGATGGCCTTGCGCATGGCGCGGGCCGCGCCGATGCCCTCGGGGTCGGAGGCGACGATGTGGAAGGCGTCGGAGGTGATGCCCGCGCCGAGCACGCGGGCGTGGATCTCGGCGCCGCGCGCCTTGGCGTGCCGCTCGGATTCGAGCACCATGAGCGCGCCCGCCTCGCCGAAGACGAAGCCGTCGCGGTCCCGGTCGAAGGGGCGCGAGGCGCGTTCGGGTTCGTCGTTGCGGGTGCTCATCGCGCGCATCATGGCGAAGCTGGCGATCGGCACGGCGTGGATGTGGCCCTCGACGCCACCCGTCACCACGACGTCGGCCTCGCCGGAGCGGATCAGCCGCCAGGCGTGCGCGATCGCCTCGGAACCCGAGGAGCACGCCGAGACGGGCGCGAAAACTCCTGCCTTTGCACCGATTTCGAGTCCGACGGTCGCGGCGGGCCCGTTCGGCATCACCATCGGCACCGACATCGGCGACACCTTCCGGTACCCGCCCGCGCGCATGGCATCGACGGCGTCGATCAGTGCGTCGCCGCCGCCGAGTCCGGTGCCGATGGCCACCGCGAGCCGCTCACCCTCGACTTCCGGCGCGCCTGCCGCCTGCCAGACCCGCCTGCCGAGGACCAGCGCCAGCTGCTCGACGTACGAGTGCCTGCGCTGTTCGACCCGGGTCAGCTGCGCGGCGGGATGCGCCTTCAACTTGCCGCCGATGCGGACCGGGAGGTCGTATTCGGCGACGAAGTCGTCCTCGAGTACGCCGATACCCGTCTCTCCTCGCAACAGGCTCGACCAGGTCGTTTCCATGTCGTCGGCGAGCGAAGTGGTGGCCGCGTAGGCGGTGACGACGACGGAGTCCGTAGTTTCTGAAGCGAGTGTTACAGTCACGGTCTTCATCAATACCTGTAGCAGTCGGTACAGTCAACCCCATGGCTCGCCCACTCGACCACGCCAAACGCGCCGAACTCCTCGACGGCGTCGTCGACTACATCGCCGCGCACGGCCTCGCCGAACTCTCCCTGCGTCCCCTCGCCGCCGAACTCGGCACCAGCTCGCGCATGCTCATCTACTACTTCGACACCAAGGAAGAGCTGCTGGTCCAAGCCCTCGCCACCCAGCGCCCGGACATCAGGGCGCTCTTCGCCGACATCGCCGACGCCGATGCCCTCCGTGCCCGGCTGTGGGATTTCTGGTGCGCCAACACCACCGGCGCGGGAGCGACCAGTGTGAAGGTGATGCTGCAAGTGCTCGGTGCGGCTTGTGCGTCCGATGGGCCGTATGCGGGGTATGCCGTCGACGCCATCGGTACTTTTGTCGCGGCGATCGCGGAGGGGTTGCGCCGGTTCGGGGTGGAGGATGCGGAAGTTGTTGCGACCGTGCTTGTTTCGGGGTTGCGGGGGGTGCTTCAGGATCGGATGATTACCGGGGATGTCGCGCGGACCGATAGGGCGGCTCGACTGCTTATCGACGGGACTGTTCGTTAAGGCTTAACGTTCCTTGCGGCGGACGTCGCGGGTTTCGGTTTCGAACAGTTGGCGGTCCCCAATGCTGGGATTTCAACTAGTGCACTTGCCCGGGTTTTGTTTCAGGCTGGCTCGGTTTGGTTTCGGCGTTGCGTTGGGGTGACGGTTTCCGATGTTGCGGGTGCCCAAAGAGTTTGCCTACCCAGGTATTCCTCGGAGCAGTGCTGGGCGCGTCGTGTGCCGTACCCGGCTTACCTCCCGCAGTTGGGTGCGGTGGTTCGGGTTCCGGCGTGGTCATCTGGCTGTGGTTGCGTCTAGAGAGGGCAAGCGGGAAGAGTACTTTGGCCGATCCAGCCTGGAAGAGCTGTTGGCCTGTCAAGGGCCCAACCACCATTTGACTACCGTCAATAGAGAAATGGTTTTGACGGTAGTCAAATGGTGGCTTTACAAGATCAATTAGCAACCATTTGACTACCGTCGATTTTGGGTCGGGTCTAGCCTGCATGCCGAGCGCAACTCGCGGAAAGGCCTGGCAGCCAAGCGAAACGCAAAGCGGCCACCCCCTCCGAAGAGAGGATGGCCGCCCCGACAACCCTTACGAAACCACCGGCAGGTAAACCTTCTTCCCCGCCCCGGCGAACTCCGCGGACTTCTCCGCCATCCCGGCCTCGATGGCCTCCACATCCGTCAAGTTGTTCTTCTCCGCGTACTCCCGCACATCGGCGGAGATCCGCATCGAGCAGAACTTCGGACCGCACATCGAACAGAAGTGCGCGGTCTTCGCCGGTTCGGCGGGCAGCGTTTCGTCGTGGTACTCGCGGGCCGTGTCCGGATCCAGCGAGAGCGCGAACTGGTCGCGCCAGCGGAATTCGAAACGCGCCTTGGACAATTCGTCGTCGCGCTGCTGGGCGTGCGGGTGGCCCTTGGCCAGGTCGGCGGCGTGGGCGGCGATCTTGTAGGTGATCACGCCGACCTTGACGTCGTCGCGGTTGGGCAGGCCGAGGTGCTCCTTCGGCGTGACGTAGCAGAGCATGGCGGTGCCCGCTTGGGCGATGATCGCGGCGCCGATGGCCGAGGTGATGTGGTCGTAGGCGGGTGCGATATCGGTGGCCAGCGGGCCGAGGGTGTAGAACGGCGCCTCTTCGCACAGTTCTTCCTCGAGCCGCACGTTCTCCACGATCTTGTGCATCGGCACGTGGCCGGGGCCCTCGATCATCACCTGCACGCCATGGGATTTCGCGATCTTCGTCAGTTCGCCGAGGGTGCGCAGCTCGGCGAACTGGGCCTCGTCGTTGGCGTCCGCGATGGAACCGGGGCGCAGTCCGTCGCCGAGGGAGAAGGTGACGTCGTACTTCGCCAGGATCTCGCAGAGTTCCTCGAAGTGGGTGTACAGGAAGGATTCCTGGTGGTGCGCCAGACACCACGCGGCCATGATGGAGCCGCCGCGCGAGACGATGCCGGTGACCCGCTTGGCCGTCAGCGGGATGTAGCGCAGCAGCACGCCCGCGTGCACGGTCATGTAGTCCACGCCCTGCTCGCACTGTTCGATGACGGTGTCGCGGTAGATCTCCCAGGTCAGCTGGGTCGGATCGCCGTTCACCTTCTCCAGCGCCTGGTAGATCGGCACGGTACCGACCGGGACGGGGGAGTTGCGCATGATCCACTCGCGGGTCTCGTGGATGTTCTTGCCGGTGGACAGGTCCATGATGGTGTCCGCGCCCCAGCGGGTCGCCCACACCATCTTCTCCACCTCCTCCGCGATCGAGGAGGACACCGCCGAGTTGCCGATATTGGCGTTGATCTTCACCAGGAACTTCTTGCCGATGATCGTCGGCTCCAGCTCCGGGTGCTTGTGGTTGGCCGGGATCACCGCGCGCCCGGCCGCGACCTCGTCGCGCACCAGCTCGGGCTCGACGCCCTCGCGCGCCGCGATGAACCGCATCTCCGGCGTGATGATGCCCTGTCGCGCCCAGGCCAGCTGGGTCGGCGGGCCGTCCACCTGCGGCTTGACCCAGGTGTCGCGCAGCTTGGGCAGCCCGGCCTCGAGGTCGATGGTGGCGTTGTCGTCGGTGTACGGGCCCGAGGTGTCGTAGACGTCGAAGGTGTCGCCGTTGGTGAGATTGATACGACGAACCGGAATGCGCAGGTCGTCGACTTCCTTGTAGTGCTTGACGCTGCCCTCGATGGGGCCGGTGGTCACGGTGTCGACGGCGGCGCCGTTGGCGGTGGCCATGGTTCTCCTCCCTACGCCGGCATTACCCGGTCAGGTTCATACGGTCGACGGCCCTTACCGCCCTCTCGGGCTAGCCGTCCTCTCAGCCCGCTGGTGCGAGCCCCCGTTGGCGATGTGAAATTTCCCGCCCGACCATACCCGCCCGCCGCAAGGACACGCCCGGCGATGACCCGAACCCGCGCGTGATCGCCGCGGGCCGACGCCTCGCCGTGGCTTGCGAGGAGGAGTGAGATGCGGCCCGGAGCCGCGGGAGAGCGGCCAGCTCATTCGCAACAGGCCGGCCAGGGGAGAAACTCGCTCAAACCGCCTCGTACGCGTCCCGCATGGCCTGCACGTCGATCTTCTTCATGCCGAGCATGGCCTTGGTCGCGCGGGTGACGGCGGCAGGGTCCCCTTTGAGCAGCTCGTTGGCCTGCACCGGCCAGATCTGCCACGGGATGCCGTACTTGTCGTTGAGCCAACCGCACTCGATCTCTTGACCGCCATCTGCCAGCAGCGCCAGCCACAGGCGGTCGACCTCCTCCTGGCTCTCGCAGTTGACCAGCAGCGACATGGCGTGCGTGTAGTGGTACTCGCCGCCGCCGTTGATCGCGGTGAACTTCTGACCGTTCAGTTCGAAGTCGACGACCATGACGAGCCCGGCCTCGCGCGGCCCCGCCTCGTTGTAGTACTGGATGTCGGTGATCTTGGAGTCCGGGAAGAGCGAACAGTAGAACTCCGCGGCCTCCTCGGCCTGGGTGTCGTACCAGAGGTTCGTGACGATCTTCTGCATGGCCATCTCCTGACGTGGGGTAGGTCCTCGCGTGTGCAGACTTCCCAACCCCGCCGAATTCATCGCACCGCGGGCGGAAAATGTGCGGCTCCGACTGGTCCGGCGCCGGTCGGGGCGGTGATCAGCGTTCGCGGGGGCCGATCGGGAACCCGAGCGCGCCGAAGGTGGCGTTCAGGTTGATCTCGATCTGGCTCAGCAGCGCGTTGACGTCGGCGAGCATGGAGACGATGTTCTCGGTCCGGCAGCCGACCTGTTCCGGCGCGTTCGGCGCCAGCCTGCCCTTCAGCCAGTTGAAGGTGTCGGCCATGCCGAGGGAGGGCAGCGTCAGGTGCTCGCTCAGGTGGTCGCGTTTGTAGAGGACGGAAGCGCCGCCCGCGCAATACCTTTGCGCGAGAGCGTCGTTCGTCCAGACCGGCACCGCTTCGTCGAAGACGCCTTGGTACAGGTGGATCGGCATCGTCGGCGTGTTGCCGCCGAGCACCGTCGCGTCGAAAACCTCGCGAATCTCGGGAAGGGCAAGGTATTCGGCGATCGGAATCGTGAGCAGCCGTTGGTAATCCACGAACATCTGGGTGAGCGCGTTGCGCGGGAGACACTGCGCGTTGGTGCGGTCCATCAGCGCGCGACCCTCCGGCGTGAGGTAGCGGTAGGTGACCTCCTCGAACGCCGGATACGCGTTCGACAGGGAGGCGATGCCGATCCCGATCAAACTCGAGAACATCGAACCGTTGACGTGCAACAACGATTCGACGTCCGAGACCGGCGCGCCCATCGCAGCGCCCTTGACGTTCAGCTCCGGCGCGTAGCTCGGCTGCATCTCGGCCGCCCATCCGGTGGCCATGCCGCCGCCGGAGTAACCCCACAGGGCCACAGGGGTATTCGCGTTCAGACCCATCGGCTCGAAACGTTGCGCCGCCCTGATTCCGTCCAGGGTCATGTATCCCGGCTCCTTGGCGACCGCCAGATGGCCTTGCGGACCCTCGTAGTCCGGGATCGACACCGCCCAGCCCTGGCTGATCAACGCGGCCAGCGCGATGAGCTCGCTGTTGGAATGGATGCCCTCGACGCCGGGCGGTCCCGCACCCTGCCGGAGCATGTACGACGGTGCGCAGGAAGGGCTGGCGCTGTCGTAATAGAACTGGAGGGAGACCAGCGGGCGGGAGCGATTCGGGTCGGCGCCCGCGGGAAGGACGACGGTCGTGACCGCGACCGCGGGCTCGTCGAACAGGTCGGTCGTGCGGTACAGCAACTGCCAGGACCGCACGTTCAGCGGCAGGAGGGTGAGCACCGCCAGCTTCACCTCGCGCGAGCGCAGGATGGTCCCCGGCTCGGTGTTCGCGAAGTCGGCGGGCGGCTCGTAGAACGAATCATCTTGCGGGAGCGGCATTGCTGATGCCGGACCCGCCGCAACTCCGCCCGTCAGCACGGTCGCCGCGACGATCATCGCCGCCACTACGGCGCGCACGAACACTGGGCTTCTTCCGGCCGGATCGCCTTCGATCACTGACACCTCGGTCCCTTCCCTCAGCGGTGCAGCGATTACAGCACGAGTTCCTGTTACCAACAAGGACTCTTTCTGAAACGCGGACCGCTATCGTCGTGACATGACCCGCAGCAAATCCGCCGCGCGGCCCGCCCCGGCTCCGGCCCGGCGCCGGATCCGCGGCCTCGACGCCGAGCAGCGCAGCGCGCAGCGACGCAGTCAACTGCTGGACGCCGCCACCGAACTGTTTGCCGAACAGAGCTTTTCGGGCACCTCGATCGAACAGATCTGCCAGCGCGCCTACGTCGGCACGAAGGGGTTCTACGACCACTTCGACAGCAAGGAGGCGTGCTACATCGCGCTGCTCGAACAGATCACGGCGCAGATCCAGCAACGCGTCGCCGAGGTGGCGGCGGAAGTCGCCGGACGGGACTGGGGACAGCGCGCGGCCGCGGTCATCGGCGCGTTCGTACACGCCATCGCCGACGACCCGCGCCTGGCGAAGGTGACTTTCGGTGAGGCGGGCGGGATTTCGCCGACGGTGGAGAAGCAGCGCCGCGGCAACCGGCGCTGGGCGGCGGCGTTCCTGGAGAGCCAGTGGTCATCGGGTCCCGCACCGGACGAGCGCGCGCAACGCAGGCGACTGGCGTTGGCGCTCGCGACCATCGGCGGGATGTTCGAGCTGGTCGCCGACTGGCTGCACCATCACGACGACGGTGGGGCGCGGGATGATGTGCAGACGCTGATCGATGATCTGGTCGAGTTCGTCGGCGTGGTCTACGCCGGTCGGGAGGTGCTGACGTAAAGACCTGGTGTGCAGGCCTATTCGCGACAGAACAACCGATGATGCCGTGCGCGCCCGGCGGCGCCCCCGACAACCGGCCGCCGGGATTTCGTATGCCTCGCCGCCCTGGTGCACGCGCGTCGGTGCGGAGGCGATTGCGGCCGCCTAGTGGCTGATCCGCTCCGGTGAGGCCATGTGGTGACGGGAGGCCCAGAGGTCGCGATTGTGGGCAGGCCGCTGTCGGGGGAGTGCGTTGAAAAACTTGTCGGCCAGCAGCACCCGATGCGACGTGGCCGATGGCCTCGGTGGCCGCCTCGGCTTGCGGTGGTGGACCGCTCATCTCCTCCGCCAACTCTCAGCGGAGGGGCCGTGGTGGCGGCTGTTCGCCACAGCGGTCCATTCGCGCGCGACAGCCGTGCTCATGCCGCATTACAGCTAGTGCGTCGAGGTGCAGCGTTATTCGCGTAGCAGTTCGCGACCTCACTGGCGTGGGCTCGCGATGTGGCGCCGCCGGTGCGTGCGGTGTTCGCCTCGACTCGTGGTGCGTGCCCTTCCCGAGTGCTCGGCCGACTCTGCGCCTCGGTGCTGGGCGGGCCGAGACCAGCACTGAAACGGCCGGACCGGACGAGTCGTGCGATGGCGGCGATGTCTGCGGCCACGTCACCGGCGGCGAGCATGACGACGCTCGCGGCGTTGCCGACCGGTGACACGTCGTGGCCCACACCTCGCGGTGGACCGTTCCTCGCTTCGGACGACGTCAGCGCAACTGCCGATCGTGCGACGGCGGTTGCGGCCGCGCCACATGCCCCGGGAGATGCCGTAGGCGCCGCGCTATTCGCCCCGCGATGGAGTGCTATTCGCGGACCAAGTCCGCATCCTTGTCGGTGCGCACACGTGGTGTTGCGGCACCTGCGACGTCCGTCATGGCCGGCGGGGTGGGACTGTCCGTCTCCTCGGGGAGACCGAACCGGCGGTGCAGCGCCGCAAGGGGTTTGGGCGCCCACCAGTTAGCGGTGCCCATCACTCGCATCAGTGCGGGCGCCAGCAAAGCGCGGATCACTGTGGCGTCGCTGAGCACCGCGAGTGCGCACCCGATCCCGAACAGCTTCATGGCGGCGACGCCGGAGCTGGCCAGCGCGAGGAAGACGATGCTCATCAACAGGGCTGCGGCGGTGAAGATCCGGCCCGTTCTGGCGACGCCCATGGCGACGGCGTGGGTATTGCCCGCCGCGGTCTTCTCGCCCGCCAGCCACTCCTCCCTGATCCTGGAGAGCAGGAATACCTCGTAGTCCATCGAGGCGCCGAACGCGAGGCTGAACATGAGGATCGGCATCGCGAGGTCGAGCTTGCCGGTCGGCGTGAAGCCGAGCAGCCCGGACAGATGCCCGTCCTGGAAGATCCACACCATCGCGCCGAAGGTCGCGGCAAGCGAAAGAACGTTGAGCAGAAGCGCTTTCACCGGAAGCAGCAGGCTGCCGGTGAACAAGAACAGCAGAACCAATGTGGTGACGGCGATGAGCGCGGCGGCGAGCGGTAGCCGGTCCGCGATCGCCGAGACCGAGTCCTGGTTCAGCGCCGCGGCTCCACCGAACAGCACGTCGCCGGGCGCGGGAATCGCCCTGATCTCGGCGAGCTGCTCCTTGCCCGCCGTGGAATACGGATCGAGCCGCGTGCCGATCGACAGGAAAGCGCCCGCCGGACCGGACATCTCCGGCGACGCTGCGGCCGCACGCAGACCGTTGACGTAGACGCCGTCGCTGGACACCACCGCGGGAACATCGGCCACTTTCGACAGCGCCGCAGCATACGCGCCGATCTCGCCTTGGCCGCCGCGGAAGTCGGGCAGCACGGCGTAGGCGCTCGCCCCGAGGTCGGCGGAGAAGTCGCTGCGCAGCGCGTCGCCGACCTGTCGGCTCGGCGCGGACTGCGTCAGCGCCCGGTCATCCGGGTAGCCGAAATGCGCGTACAGGAAGGGTGATCCGAGCAGCAGCAGCGCGATGGTCGTGATCACCGCGACCGGCGCGGCGCGCTTCATCACGCCGACGACCCACCGATACCACAGGCTGTGTTCCGGAGCCCGCTCCGCATGCTTGGGACGACCGAGCATGCGGCGCAACGGGACCCGTAGGTCCAGCGCGTTCACACGCTCGCCGACCAGCACCAGAATCGCGGGCAGCACGATGACCGCCGCGCCTGCGGCCGCCGCGACAACGGCCATGCCCGCATAGGCGAACGACTTGAAAAAGTACTGCGGAAACACGGCGAGCGCCGCCAGCGAAAGCGCCACCACCAGAGCCGAATACACCACGGTGCGGCCCGCGGTCTGGATCGAGCGCACGACGGCCGCGCCGGAATCCAGGCCGCGCGCCAGCTCCTCCCGGTACCGGCTGACGATGAACAGGCTGTAGTCGATGGCCAGCGCGAGACCGAGCGCGGTCGTCATGTTCAGCGCGTACATCGACACGTCCGTGACCGCCGTCAGCGCCCGCAGAATGCCGAGCGCGGCGGCGATGGCGAACAGGCCGATCACGATCGGCAGCGCGGCGGCGACCACACTGCCGAACACCAGGATCAGCAAGAGCCCGGTCAGCGGCAGCGCGATGGCCTCCGCGACGATCAGGTCCTCGCTGATCTGGGAGTTCATGTCCGCGAAAACGGCGGCCAGCCCGCCCGCGCGGACGGTGACCCCCTCACCGCTGGTCTGCACCGTCTCGCTGATCTTCGCGGCGCGCTCGCTGAGCTCCCCGTCGTCGCCCTCGATACTGGCCACGACGATCCCGCTCAGCCCGTCCTTGCCACGCAACGCCTGCGCCCGGTCGGGCCGCGTCGACCAGTACGACTGAATGCCGCTGACCTCGGGATACGCGCGCAGCTGATCGGTAACCCGCTGCGCGGCGGCCTTCGCCGCAGCACTGTCCACGCCATCCTCGGCCCGGATGAGCAGCACGTAGTTCGGATCCCCACCGGTGAAGTGGTCCGCGATGAACTCACTGGCCCGAACCGACTCCAGGTCTTCGGTGACGAACCCACCGGACTTCATGTGCGCCTGCGCCGTCGACCCGAACAAACCGCACAGCACCATGAGCAGAAGCGCGATGCCGACAACAACGCGAGGGCGCACGACGGCGAACCGTGCGAGGGTGGTCAGCATTGACGCGGGCTCCCGTCCCGATGGAGGTGATCCCCCGAACGGTAAACCGGCAGATCACCCGAACTGAATCGGCTGAGACGGTGATGCTGGCCACGTATGCGCAGGAAAGTGTTCGGCGTCACCACTAGGCAGGTCGCGCTATCTCCGACCGCAGACCAGGTCCGAGTGTCCAAGTGGTGGGACACAAAATCGACGGTAGTCAAATGGTTGCTACTTGATCTTGAAAAGCCACCATATGACTACCGTCGAATCCATTTCTCTATCGACGGTAGTCAAATGGTGGTTGCGCCCTTGACAGGCCAAAGCCCTCCTCAGCTCGACGGGCCAAAGACTCTGAGGATGAACTCCCTAGACGCAACCACAGCCAGATGACCACGCCGGAACCCGAACCCACGCCCACCAACTGCGGGAGGTAAGCCGGGTACGGCACACGACGCGCCCAGCACTGCTCCAAGGAAAACCTGGGTAGGCGAACCCTCCGAGCACCCGCAACATTGGGCGAAAACACTGGTAGCCACACCCCCTTGGGCACCCCCCAACACCGGAAACCGTCACCCCAACGCAACATCCGAACCAAACTGCGCCCGAAGACCCAACGGTAGGCGAGCCCTAGACCCAACGGTAGGCGAGCACTCCTGGGCGCCTGAGAGTCGGAAACCGCCACTCCAACGCAACGCCCGTAACCGAGACCGAAAACTCGACACCGGGCGAAACAGTGCTTGGCCCAACGATTTCAGGGAAACGGCCACCTCAACGCACCCGCCGGAAACCGAGCCAATCCCAAACGATACCCAGTCGGCCACCGATCATCCTCGCGCCCCCGCAGGCAAAACCCGCCCCCGCACCTCCCCCAACCCCACACGCCTTCCACCCACCCCGCGCGCAGACGCGGTAATCACCACCTCATCCCCATCCTCCAAAAACGTCCGCCGCTCCCCGCCAACCTCAACCGGCTCCGCCCCGCCCCAAGACAATTCGATGAACGACCCCCGCTGCCCCGCCTCCGGCCCCGAAATCGTCCCCGACGCGAACAAATCCCCACTCCGAGCAGCCGCCCCATTCGCAGTCATATGCGCCAACATCTGCGCAGGAGACCAGTACATCCGACCATACGGCGGATGCGAGACGACCTGCCCGTTCCAGCACACGGTCAGTTCGATATCCAGACCCCAAGGCTCATCGACCGATAAATAGGGCAGGGGCGGCGGCGTCTGCTCCGGCAGCGGTATCCGCGCCGAATCGAGAGCAGCCAGCGGCGTCACCCAGGCCGACAACGACGTGGCGAACGACTTACCGAGGAACGGCCCGAGCGGCTGGTACTCCCAAGCCTGAATATCCCGCGCCGACCAGTCGTTGACCAGCGCCACACCGAACAGGTGATCCTCGACTTCGGAGATATCGATCGGGGTGCCGAGCGAAGAGCCGACACCGACGACGAACCCGAGTTCGGCCTCGATATCCAATCGCCGGGACGGACCGAAATCCGGTACACCCGAATCTGTTCGGCGCTGTCCCCGCGGACGTACCACCTCGGTGCCCGAAACGACGACGGTCCCGGCCCTACCGTGGTAGCCGACCGGAAGGTGCCGCCAATTCGGCAGCAGCGGTTCGGCATCCGGGCGGAACAACCGCCCGAGATTGGTGGCGTGATCGATGCTCGCGTAGAAGTCCACATAGTCGCCGATGCGAACCGGCAGCGCCAGAGTCACGTCTGCCAGCGAATGCACTGCGTCGGTAGTGATTTCCGACGAGACTAACTCACGAACCCGCTCGCGAACCGCACGCCAACGCGCTGGGCCTTGCGCGAGGAACGCATTGAGATCCGAAGCCGCGAAAACCGAATCATCCAAGGCCGCGGCCAGATCGATGACGAACTCACCGAAGCGCACCCCGACCCGATACTCACCACCGCGCGGCGCGAACACCCCGTACGGCAGGTTGTCCGCGCCGAACAGTGAATCCTCCGGAACCTCGAGCCGCGTCCTCACCGCGGGCCCCGGCCGGACCACGTCCACGCGTAGGCCGGATCCTCGCAGGCCAGCGCGCCCTCGCCGAGTTCGAGCGGGCGGAAGGTGTCGACCATGACGGCCAGTTCGTCGAAGAACTCGATGCCGATGCTGCGCTCGTACGCTCCGGGCTGCGGTCCGTGCGCGTAGCCGCCGGGATGCACCGACACCGAACCCTGACCGATCCCGGAACCCTTGCGCGCCTCGTAATTTCCGCCGCAATAGAACATGATCTCGTCGGAGTCGACATTGGAGTGGTAGTAGGGCACCGGGATGGACAGCGGGTGGTAGTCGACTTTGCGCGGCACGAAGTTGCAGATCACGAAGTTGATCCCCTCGAACGCCTGGTGGACCGGCGGTGGCTGGTGCACGCGCCCGGTGATCGGCTCGAAGTCGGCGATGTTGAACGTGATCGGGTACAGGCACCCGTCCCAGCCCACCACGTCGAACGGATGCGTCGCGTAGACCATCCGCGTCCCGACAACCCGCCCACCCGCGCGATGCTTCACCAGAACCTCGACGTCGGTACCTGATTCGAGCAGCGGTTCGCCCGGCCCGTGCAGATCGCGTTCGCAGTACGGCGAATTCTCCAGCAGCTGACCGAATTTCGAGAGGTACCGCTTCGGCGGAGTGATGTGACTGGAGGCCTCGATCACATACGCGCGCAGCGGACCCGCCCCGGCGGGCAACCAGCGGTGAGTGGTGGCGCGCGGAATCAGGACCTGGTCGCCCTGCCGTGCGGCGAGCCTGCCGAACACGGTCTCGACGGTCGCCTCGCCCGCCTCCACGTACACCAGCTCGTCGCCGATCGCGTTGCGGTACAACGGAGAAGCGCCCTTGGCCGCGACATAGGAGATCCGCACGTCGGCGTTGCCGAGCAGCAGCCGTCTGCCGGTCACCGGATCGGTCTCGGCGGCGGTGTCGCCGGGAAAGAGATCGTGCAGGCGCAGATGCCGATGGCGCAGCGGATGGTTCGGCGTCGTCGTCTGGTCCGGCAGTTCCCAGACCGTGGCGTCGACGATCGCGGGCGGCAGACCGCGGTGATAGAGCAACGAGGAATCGCCGGAAAAGCCTTCCTCGCCCATCAGCTCCTCGTAGTAGAGCCGCCCGAGGTCGTCGCGGTGCTGGGTGTGCCGTTTCGGCGGCACCACGCCGACCTGCCGATAGAACGCCATGCTCGCACCTCCCGCCAGATCGTGGTCGGATCGGTCGATCTCCATCGTAATGATCGGACGACTTCGGCGACCGGGAAAACGCGCCCGTGCGGCGGCAAAACTGGCTATGCATCGCACTACCCGACGACATTTCGTCGGCGGCCGGGTGTGATGGCCGGAGAAATGTCGGGATGGTCGCCGCGGCTCGGCGAGGGCTCCGGACCGCCGTGTGCGGCTGCGGCGATGAGCGTTCGCCTCGCTCGCGTGCGGCCGCGGTGATCTGGACGCTCCCGCCCGTCGACCTTCGCCCCCGAGGGCTCCTCGGCGGCGGCCTTACGCCTGCCGCAACGCCCGATAGACCGCCGCACCCACGAACGCCCCCAGCGTCCGCGGCGTCCAATCGCCCGCATCGGCAAGCAGCGACCGCACCGCCCCCTCGCCCGCCGACACCCACTGCTCCACCAGAATCGGCAGCTTCCGCTCGGCATCCTCGGTGCCCCACGCGCGCAGCGTCGGCCGCAGCAACTCGGTGCAACGCTCGACCGCCAACTTGCGCCCGCGCCCGAACGAATCCGCAACGGCGGGATCGGGATTGCCGTACAGCAGCCGCCACGAGTCCGGCCGAGCGGCGGCGATCTCCAGCAGCGTCTGGAAGCCCTCCACGAAGACCGTCTCGCCCGCGTCGACCGCGCGGCGCGGCGTCGCCTCGAGCAGCCCCTCGATGAGGTGGTTCTCCTCGCGGCGGATCAGTTCCTGGATGAGTTCGACGCGATCGGCGAAGCAGGCGTAGACGACCGGCCGGGTGACGTTCATCCGCTCGGCCACGGCGGCGATGGTGACCGACGCGACGCCGTGTTCGACGGCGATGGCCAGCGCGGTGTCGAGCACCTGCGGGCGGCGGCGTTCCGGTCCGAGGTGCCGCGCCCGCTGACGCGGTCGCACGGCTTGCTCGGTACCCATGGGGACCAACATTACCGCGACCTCCTCCGGTTCTCCCAGGTCGGGCGGCCCTTGCTCAACTTCCTACACTGCTGAACAATAATGCTACATTCGCGAATGAAATGGCCCGGTCGGATGCCGGGCAACGCAATGACGGCCGAGGAGTCTCCGATGCCCGAAACCCTGTTCAACCCGAAGACCTGCGAGTTCGACGAGTTCGACGCCGAGACCCGGCGACTGCTGCGCGCTACGGTCGACTGGTTCGAGACGCGCGGTAAGGCGGCGTTGAAGCGGGACGACCGGGAGCGCGTCTGGTACTCCGATTTCCTCGACTTCGTCAAGCGGGAGCGGATCTTCGCGATCTTCCTCACCCCCGCGGCCGAGGCCAACGGGGATCCGAACAAACGCTGGGACACCGGCCGGATCGCGATGATGAGCAAGGTGCTCGGCTTCTACGGCATGTCCTACTGGTACGTCTGGCAGGTCACCATCCTCGGCCTCGGCCCGATCTGGCAGAGCGACAACAAGGCCGCCAAGCAGCGCGCCGCGGCGCTGCTCGACTCCGGTGAGATCTTCGCGTTCGGGTTGTCGGAGAAGGAGCACGGCGCCGACGTGTACTCCACCGACATGGTGTTGGAGCCCGAGCCCGGCGGCGGTTTCACCGCGACCGGCGGCAAGCACTACATCGGCAACGGCAATCTCGCCGCGATGGTCTCGGTGTTCGGCCGCCGTGCCGACAAGCCGATCATCGACAGCGCCAAAGCGTTGAATGCCAAACCGGCGCAGGACGATTACGAGGGGTATCTGTTCTTCGTCGCCGACAGCAAGCACAAGAACTACAAGCTGCGCCGCAACGTGGTGGACAGCCAGATGTACGTGGCCGCTTTCGATCTCGAGAAGTATCCGGTCGCCGAAGAGGACATCCTGCACCGCGGTGAGGCCGCGTTCCACGCCGCGATGAACACCGTCAACGTGGGCAAGTTCAACCTCGGATTCGGCGCCGTCGGCGCGTGCGAACACGCCTTCTACGAATCGATCACGCACGCGGAGAACCGAATCCTGTTCGGGCACAGAGTGACCGAGTTCCCGCAGGTGCGCTCGCTGCTCACCGACTCCTACGCGCGGGTGATCGGCATGAAGCTCTACAGTGAGCGCGCCATCGACTACCTGCGTTCGGCCTCCGGCGAAGACCGGCGCTACCTGCTGTTCAACGCGATCGAGAAGATGACCGTGACGCGGGAGGGTCAGCGCGTCATCGAGGACCTCGCCGACGTGATCGCCGCCCGCGGCTTCGAGAACGACATGTACTTCCCGATGGCCATGCTCGGTCTGTTCGGGCTGCCGCGCTTGGAAGGCACCGTGCACGTGAACATGGCGCTGTCGCTGAAGTTCTTGGCCAACTACATGTTCCACCCGTCCGACGCCGGGCTCGCCGCGCTGCGCGTGCTGCCGGACGCCGCGCCCAAGGGTGCGGTGCGAGCGGTGTCCGCTGCGCTGAGCTGGTCCAGCCGCAAGCTCGCCCCGCGGGCCGGCGCGGCGGTGCCCAAGCTGCGCGCGGAGCTGGCCGCCGCGCGATACCCCGAGGTGCCGACCCGCCGCGACGCCGCCGACGACGAATTCCTGTTCCGCCAGGGCCCGAGCGCGGGTCTCGGACGCATCCGGTTCGCCGACTGGCGTCCCGTGTTCGAGAAATTCGCGCACGTGCCGAACGTCGCGATCTTCCTGGACCAGGCCATCGCCTTCCAGACGCTGCTCGCCGCGGCCCCACCCACCGCCGACCAGCAGCGCGACGTCGACTTCCTGTTCGCCATCGGCGAGCTGTTCACCGCGATCCCGTACGCCCAGCTCATCCTGGAACAGGCCGCGATCGAGGGCACCGACGCCGCCGTGCTCGACCAGCTCTTCGACGTCTTCGTGCGGGAGTTCGCCAAGAACGCCCTCGCCTTGCACAGCAAGCCGACCGCGACCAAGGCGCAGCAGACCAGGGCACTCGACCTGGTCCGCCGCCCCACGGCCGACGCCACCCGCTTCGACAAAGTGCTCGCCAAGGCCCGCTCCCACGCGGGCGCCTACGAAATGAACCCGTAGCGCCCGGTCAACCCCCCAACCACCATTTGACTACCGTCGATAGTGAAATGGTTTCGACGGTAGTCGAATGGTGGCTTTCGAAGATCAAATAGCAACCATTTGACTACCGTCGATTTCCCCGGCTGCCCAGCGGACGCCGTGCACTCGCCAGGCGCAGCTGGTCGCCCTCGTCAGCGGGACTCGACGGGAATATCGAACTCCGCGACAACCGGCGCGTGATCGCTGGCCCCCTTGCCTTTTCGCTCCTCACGATCGACCCCAGCATCCCTGGTCGCGGCGGCGAGCGCGGGCGAGGCAAGGACGAAATCGATCCGCATCCCCTCTTTACGCGGAAACCGCAGCTGCGTGTAGTCCCAGTACGTGTACACCCCGGGCCCCGGCGCGAAGGGCCGCATCACGTCGGCGAAGCCGGTGTCGACGATGGCGTTGAACGCGTCGCGTTCGGGTTGGGAGGTATGCGTCTTGCCCGTGAAGAACGCTGGCGACCACACGTCGTCGTCGGTCGGCGCGATGTTCCAGTCGCCGACCAGCGCGATCTTGGCCTGCGGGTCCTCGGTCAGCCAGGTCGCGGCGTTGGCGCGCAGCGTCTCCAGCCACTCGAGCTTGTAGGCGTAGTGCGGGTCGGCGAGGGTGCGCCCGTTGGGCACGTACAGGCTCCAGACCCGCACGCCGCCGCAGGTCGCGCCGAGCGCGCGCGATTCGACGACCGGTGTGCTGATGAGGGATTCGCCCGCGTCCTTGTCGAAACCGGGCTGATTGGGGAAGCCGAGTTCGACGTCTTCCAGGCCGATCCTGGACGCGATGGCCACGCCGTTCCACTGGTTGATGCCGAGGTGGGCCACCTCGTAGCCGAGTTCCTCGAAGCGCTCGAACGGGAACTGGTCGTCGCGGCACTTGGTTTCCTGCATGGCGAGCACGTCGATGTCCTGGCGGTCCAGCCAGGCCGCCACCCGGTCGAGCCGGGAGCGGATCGAGTTGACGTTCCAAGTCGCCAGACGCACGAAATGCCTTCCTTCTGCGGTCTTCGTCTATTCTCCGCCGTGCGGAGCGGCGTAGCGATAGCCGTGGTGGTCCAGGAAACCGAGGCCCCGGTAGAGCTCGAGCGCCGCCGTGTTGCCTGCCTCGACCTGGACGTAGGCGTGCGTCGCCCCGCGCTCGTGCCCCCAGCGGATCAGCTCGGCGCACACCAGCGTGGCCAGGCCGTGCCTGCGGTGCTCGGCGGCCACCGCGACGCAGGTGAGCCCGATCCAGCGGCGCCCGTCCGGCGCGGTGGTGCACGCGCCGCGTCCGATGGCGATGGGACTCGGCAGTCCGAGCGAGGCGAAACCCAGCTCGCCATCGCGCACCGCGGTGAGCACCTCGGTCACCGGTTCCGGAACAGGCTGTGCCGCAGGGTCTTCCCCGCGATAGCGGTGCAGCCGCAGCCACGAATCGTCGGGCCGCTGCGCGATCCGGACCATCGGGGGACCCTGCGGCAGTACGAAATTGGTGATGTCGATGCCGAGCACCATGGTTTCGTTCCAGGTGCGCCAGCCGGGCGGCGGCGGTGCGAGCCGGTCGGGCAGCAGCAGTTGCAGCGGCAGCCCGTGCGCGGTGTACCACGCGCCGATGCGGTGCAGGGTGTCGGTGGAGAGTTCGGCCGGTCGTCCCGGTTCGCCGAGCGGCACAGCGGAATTGGCGCGATTGGTGTAGCCGTGCCCGGCGCGCAACAGCCAGCCGTCGAGCCATTCGCTCTCGACACCAGGCCACGCGTCCGCCGCGGCCGCCTCCAGCGCCCGGATCTCCCTGGTGCGAATCGGCCTCGGTCCGATGGCTTTCAGCGCGATCACCCGATCGGGCGTCACCGAGATCATCTGTCCGTCGGCGTCGCGCACCGTCGGCGGATCCAGCGAAATCAGTTCGCCGATCACATCGGTCATCGATTGCGGATACCCGGCGGGCAGCTGGTAGCGCATCACCACCCGGCGGCCGAGCGGAATCCGCGCGGGCGCCGGCTCAGTCGTCATGCCCGAAGGGATCCGGAACGGTGCCCGGCACCCAGCTGAGACCCGGTGCGCCCCAACCATTTCGCTTGATCGCCTTCTTCGCCGCGCGGGCGTTGCGGCCGATCAGCACGTCGACGTAGAGGAATCCGTCGAGGTGGCCGACCTCGTGCTGCAACATGCGGGCGAAGAAGCCGTTGCCCTCGATCGAGACCGGCTCGCCGTGCTCGTCGGTACCGGTGACCCGCGCCCAGTCGGCACGGCCGGTGGGGAACTGTTCCCCGGGCACCGAGAGGCAGCCTTCTTCGTCGTCGTCGGGGTCCGGCATGGTCTCCGGTAGCTCGGAGGTCTCCAGCACGGGGTTGATCACCGCGCCGCGGCGCCGGACGGCCGTGCCGTCGGGACCGAGGTCCGGGCAGTCGTACACGAACAGCCGTAGCGGCACGCCCACCTGGTTGGCGGCCAACCCGACGCCGTTGGCGGCGTCCAGCGTCTCGTACATGTCCGCGATCAGCGGGGCCAGTTCCTCCGGCGAATCGGTGACCGGCTTGGTCGGGTTGTGCAGCACGGGGTCGCCGACGATCACGATGGGGAGGATTGCCATGGAAACGAAGCCTACCGGCCGCTCAGCAGAGGCGAGTGGCCGCCGTCCAGCGCAGGTGGGACGCGCGTACCCGCGCGTAATCAACACGCCGGACCGAAGGCGGATCATCCCCGGGACCCCGTGGTTGAATGATCCGCGACGTACAAGCACCATTTTTCGTCTGGTGGCAACTCGGCGAGGGAGCGAGATGGACGGCGCAGCGGCACGGAATCTTTCCGCGATCCAGGACGACCCTTCCGCGAGCGAAGAGACGACGGCGGGCGCATCGGCCCAGGCCGGCGCGAGCGAAGGCAGCGGCCTCAGCCGCCGCGAACACGAGATTCTGGCCTTCGAACGGCAGTGGTGGAAGTACGCGGGCGCCAAGGAAGAGGCCATCCGCGAACTGTTCGGCATGTCGCCGACCCGGTACTACCAGGTGCTCAATGCCGTGGTGGACCGCCAGGAGGCCCTCGCCGTCGACCCGATGCTGGTGAAGCGGCTGCGCAGGCTGCGCGCGAGCAGGCAGAAGGCCAGAGCCGCACGGCGTCTCGGTTTCCAGGTATGACACGTCTTCGGGTCGTGATGCGGGCATCCCGGCCGGATGTGCGACTAGGGTCGACAGCGTGAGTCAAACCAATCCCACCTCCGGCGGGCCGCCGTTGCGCGCGCTGGCGATGGTTTTGATCGCACTGGCCATCGTGTTCGCGGGTCTCGGTGCGATGTCGTTGTCGAGTTCCGATTCCGACGCCACGAACGCCGAGGAGTCGTCGACCGCGGCCCAGCAGGTCACCTCGGCGGCGCCCGTGACGACGGCCGCGACCACCACGGTGGCGACGACGACGGTGGCGCCGACCACCACGACCACCGCCGCGCCGACGACCACCGCGGGTGCGCCCGCGGCGGGAGTGAACCGGGCCGTCCCGGTCCGCGTTCTGAACAACAGTCTGGTCGCCGGTCTGGCTGCCCGTACCGCCGACGAGTTGACGGCGAGCGGCTGGACGAACGTCTCGCCGGGCAACTACGCGGGCGGCACCATCGCCAAAACGACTGTGTATTACGGGAATACGCCCGGTGAACGGGAAGCGGCGCTGGCGATCGCCGCGGAGATCGGCGCGACCGCCGAGCCCAAGTCGGCGGGCATCGGGGACAACGGTCCGGGTGTGGTCGTCATCTTGACGGGTAACTGAAAAGCGAGCCCGTCGCGCACGGCCCCTTGGCGGCGTGACACGGCGCTCGTGGCATCATCTTGTCCGGTAACGACAGTGTCCACCCAGCTTTACTCGTAAACTCGGTACTCGTAAAGGAGTTCCCCCGATGGCCCCGTCCACAACTCGTCGCCCGTCCTGGCGGACTGTGACCCCGGTGCTTGCGGTCGCGGTCTTCGGCCTCGCTGCCTGCACGAACAGCCAGGAGTCGAGTGACGTCAAGGGAACCACCCCGCCGGTGTGGACCGGAGCCTCCGCCCCGGCCGATGGACACGGGACCGGTACCGAGCACGGCAGCCCGGCCACCGACCCGGGTACGAAGGTCGAGCTGAAGGACGCGTCCGGCAGCTCGGTCGCCACCGCGAACATCGCCAAGGACGGCGAACACCTCGTGATCACCGTCGAGGCGCACGGCCTCAAGCCCGGTTTCCACGGTCTGCACTTCCACCAGGTCGGCAAGTGCGAGGCCAACTCCGTGGCGCCCACGGGCGGCGCGGCAGGCGACTTCCTCTCGGCGGGCGGCCACCTCCAGGTGGGCAACGCCAACGCCCACCCGGCCAGCGGCGACCTCACCTCGCTGCAGGTCCGCTCGGACGGCCAGGGCAAGCTGGTCACCACTACCGACACGGTGACCCTCGACGACCTGAAGAATCGCGCGCTGATCATCCACGCCGATGCCGACAACTTCGGCAACATTCCCAACCGTTACGTCCGTGCCGACGGCGTGGCAGGCCCGGACGACAACACACTGGCGACCGGTGACGCGGGCGGCCGCGTTGCCTGCGGTGTAGTCCAGTAGACAAGGTGCCGACATGGGCGGGGCAATCGAGAACGTTCCATTTCCAGGTTCGCCCCGGCCGACCATCGGCATCGAATGGGAGGTCGCGCTCGTCGACAAGGTGACGCGCGATCTCTCCAACACCGCGGCCGCGGTCTTCGATGCGGTCGGTGACCTGCGGGCCTGGGACGGCACTCCGCAGGTCACCAAGGAGCTGCTGCGCAACACCGTCGAGATCGTCACCGGCGTGCACGACACCGTCGGCGCGGCGGTGGACGATCTGAGCGGCACGATGGACACCGTGCGCCGCGCCGCCGACCCGCTCGGCGTCGACCTGTTCTGCGCGGGCACCCATCCCTTCGCCCAGTGGTCGGCCCAGCAGCTGACCCGTTCGCCGCACTACGACGAGTTGATCGAGCGCACCCAGTGGTGGGGCCGCCAGATGATGATCTGGGGCGTGCACGTCCACGTGGGAGTCTCGCACCGGGAGAAGGTCTTTCCGATCCTGAACGCGTTGTTGTTCACCTACCCGCACCTGCTCGCGCTCTCGGCTTCCTCGCCGATGTGGGCCGGATCCGACACCGGGTACGCGAGCAACCGCACGCTGATGTTCCAGCAGTTGCCCACCGCCGGCCTGCCGTTCCAGTTCGAGAACTGGGCCCAGTTCGAGCGTTTCGTGCACGACCAGATGCAGACCGGCGTCATCGAGCAGCTCGGCGGCATGCACTGGGACATCAGGCCCGCGCCCAAGTGGGGCACCATCGAGGTGCGCATCTGCGACGGCATCTCCACCAGGGCCGAATTGGCCGCCCTTGCGGCGTTCATCCACTGTCTCATCGTGGATCTGGACCGTCGCCTCGACGAGGGCGAGGATCTCGGGACGCTGCCGCCGTGGCACGTCCAGGAGAACAAGTGGCGGGCCGCGCGCTACGGCCTGGATGCGATCGTCATCACAGACTCCGACAACAGCGAGCGGCTGGTCACCGACGACCTCATGGACGTGCTGAACCGGCTCGAGCCGACGGCCAAGCGGCTCGGCTGCTCCGACGAATTGTCCTATGTCGCCGAGATTCCCCAGCGTGGAGCGTCGTATCAGCGCCAGCGCAAGGTGGCCGCGGCGACCCAGGGCGACCTGATCGCGGTGGTGGACGCGCTGGTCCAGGAGCTTTACAAGTAGGCGCCCGGCGGGCGAGCGGTCGTCTGCCGTTCAGCTGGCCAGGGGGACGGCGTTCATCCCCCGTTTACTATGGTCGTCGTGCTTGTCGAAGACCCGGGTTCCAGCGTAGGAAGTGCGGTGCGGCGGTTGAGGATACCGCCCTCCCGGGTCTGGGTGACCGCGGCCGTCGCGGCTGTGCCCGCACTGCTGGTCGTGCTCCAGATCGTCGCGTTCCAGCAGGATTTCGAAGGGCCGCTGGAAAGCCTGTTGCGCGACTACGTCGGAACGCCGAAATCGATGTCGGTGCCGTGGGCCGGGCTGGTCCTCGCGCTGGTCGGTATCACCATGCGGCGCAGGCTCGTCGCGCTCGGTGCTGCGGTGGCCATCGACGTGGTGTGCGCGGGGGCGCGGCTGCTCGCCGGCGATCCGCCCACGGTCGGCAACGGTCCCGTGCTCGTGCTCACGGCGCTCGCCCTGATCGCCTGGCTGCGCTGGAGCGGCGACGAGCGGCGCAACGCGTTGCGCGCCGCCGCGCTCGGCGCGCTGCTGATCCTGGCGACCAAGGTCGGCGACGTCTGGTTGCACATCACGGTGCTGAGCAGTCCCGAGGTGCTCGACGAGTACGTGATGCTGGCCGATCACGCGCTCGGCGACCCGTCCTGGGTGATGGGGCGGGTGATCGACACGCTCGGCCCGGTCGTCTACGCCGTGCTGCACTGGGTCTACATCGAGTTGCCGGTGGCCGCGATCGTGGTCGCGGTGTGGCAGCTGCGCCGGGTGGTCGATTCGGGGCGGTGGCCGAGCCACTACCTGGTGCGGACCTTCCTGGTGCTCGGGCTGGTCGGACCGATCGTCTACGTGTTCTTCCCGGTGGTGGGTCCGATGTTCGCCTTCGGCGCCGACGGCAACGGACTCCAGATCGGCAACTACTGGCCGGGCGTACTCCCGCCGATCGACCGCAGTCCCGAGCCGCTGCCCTTCGACACGGCGACTCCGCGCAACTGCATGCCGTCCATGCACACCGCGTGGGCGTTGTCGGTCTTCCTGCACACCCGCCGCGATATCGACGGGTCGCGCGCGCCGCGCTGGCTGCGCTGGGGCGGCACCTTCTGGCTGCTGGCCACGCTGGCCGCGACGCTCGGCTTCGGCTACCACTACGGCGTCGATCTGGTGGCGGGCGCGGTGCTGTGCCTCACCGTGGAATCCGCGCTGCGCGAGCCGGAACGCGGCTGGGGTTGGTTCCGTATCCGCCTGGTCGCGGGCGGCGCCGCCGTGCTGGTGATCCTGCTGGTCTCCTACCGCTATCTCGCGGCGCCGATGGCGGAGTACGCCGTTCCGGCCGGAACCATCGTGCTCGCGCTGCTGGCGGGCATGGCGGCCGCGTTCCACGCCACGTGGTTCGCGGGACAGCGGGAGCTGGTGGTCGAAGTGCGGGAGACCGAGCCCGCCGATCGCTGAATCCGTCGCGCCGAGTCCGTTGGCGGCTGAATCCGTTGCGCTGAGTCCGCCGACCGCTGCGTCCGTCGTGCGCCGAGCCGAGGCCCGCTGCGTCCCTGGTGCGCCGAGCCGAGGCCCGCTGCGTCCCTGGCGCGCCGAGCCGAGGCCCGCTGCGTCCCTGGCGCGCCGAGCCGAGGCCCGCCGCTTCCGTCGTGCGCCGAGCCGACCGGCGCGCTGAGTCCGATGCACGCGGCGGTGGTGGACCGCTCAGTCGATCTCGTCGCCCAGCTCGTTGACGCGCAGCAGACCGTCGCGGTGCCGCTGTTCGCGGTAGGCGGTGCGGCCGATCAGGTGCGCGATCACTGGCGCGGTGAGCAGCGTGAACAGCCCGACCAGCGCGAGCAGCCAGACATTGCCTTGGCCGCGCAGTTCGATCGCGGCGCCCCCGAGCACCAGCAACAGCCCGATCACCTGCGGTTTGGTGGCGGCGTGCATGCGGGTCAGGGTGTCGGGGAAGCGCACGATGGCGATCGCGGCGGTGCACGCCATCGCCGCGCCGGTGAGGATCAGCGCCGCCGATGCCCACTGCCAGCCCGTCATCGGTCGTCCCTGACGCGGAAGCGGGAGACGGCGGCCGAACCGAGGAACCCGACCAGCGCCAGCGCGACTATGGCGGGCAGCACCGTGGCGTCCCTGTTGTGCGCGGCCCACACGGCGAGCCCCGCCATGGCGATGGCCATCAGCGAATCGATGCCGACGACCCGGTCGAGCGTGTTCGGCCCGGCCAGGATGCGGTAGCTGGTGATGACAGCGGCGGCCGCGAGCAGGAAGCCCGCGAGCACGGCGACGACGGTCATGCGTTCACCTCCGGACGGTTTTCGGTACGGGCCGCTCGAATGCGGAGATCAGCAGCCGTTCCAGGCGGCGGGTCTGCTGGTAGAACCGCGCCACCGCGGCCTCGCTGCCCACGTCGAGCACGTGCACGTAGACCAGGCAGCGGTTGCGGTCGATCTCGAGCACCATCGTGCCGGGGATCAGGTTGAGCAGGTCGGTTGTCAGCACCAGTACCAGGTCCGACCTGGTGCTCAGGTTGACCCGCAGCACGCCGGAGACCGGCGGCGGCGCGGGCCGCAGCGCGAACCACGCGATCTGCAAGCTGGATTCGAGCGCGTAGTAGGCGCACACCCACACCACCTCGGCGAGCGCGATCAGGTTGAGCCGTCCGCTCACCGGGATTCGGGGCAGCGGCAGCGCCACCATGATCAGCGTGCCGACCGCCAGACCCGCCAGCAGGTTGCCGATGCTGAGATCGCCCCACAGCGCCATGTAGACGGCGGCGAGCCAGAGCAGCACGCCGACTCGGACGACGCTGTCCTTGCCGACGCGCCGGGAGCCGGAGCCGCTTGTCCCGCTGGGGATCTCGTCGCCGATACTCATGCTTGTGCCTCACGGAATCCGTGACGGCGACCGGTCCGGAAGACGATCCGGCCGATGCCGGGGTGAGCAGCGCCGCGATCGACGCCGCGCTGTTCCGGTGCGCGCCGCCGCATGATCAGCCCATCGCGTTCACTCATCGATACGCCTCCGGTTCGCCGAGCACCGCGCCGACGTACACCGCGGGATCGTTCAGATCGGCCGCGGCTCGGTCGGCGATGCCGAGGATCGGTCCGGCCAGCACGGTGAGGCCGAGACCGACCGCGGCGAGCGCCATCGTCGAGAGCAGCATGAGCGGCGGGATGCGGCCGGGATCGGTGCGTTCGTCGTAGAGGACGTCGGTCGAATCCTCGATCAGGGTCGGCGGTTTCGCGGCCGCGAGGTGTCCTTCCGGAGCTTCGGAGCGCGGCCGCCAGAACGCTTTCGCCCACACCCGCGCGACGACGTACAGCGTCAGCAGGCTGGTCAGCACCGCGCCCCCGACCAGCACCCAGGCCAGCACGCTGCCGTCGGCCGCGCCCGCCTGGAGCAGCGCGACCTTGCCGATGAAGCCCGAGAAGGGTGGTATCCCACCGAGATTCAGCGCGGGCACCAGGAAGAGCAGACCGAGTACGGGGCTCGCGGCGGCCAGCCCGCCGAGCCTGCGCAGCGAGGTGGAACCGGCTTGCCGCTCGATCAGGCCGACCACCAGGAACAGGGTGGTCTGCACCAGAATGTGGTGCGCCACATAGAACACCGCGCCCGCGAGACCGGCCGCCGTGGCGAGCCCGACACCGAAGATCATGTAGCCGATGTGGCTGACCAGCGTGAACGACAGCAGCCGTCGGATGTCGTGCTGGGCGATCGCGCCGAGAATGCCGATCACCATGGTGAGCAGGCCGCAGATCAGCAGGATGTTGTCGAAAGCCCCGTCGGGGAACAACAGCGTGTGCGTCCGAATGATCGAGTACACGCCGACTTTCGTCAGCAAACCGGCGAAGACGGCGGTCACCGGCGCCGGCGCGGTCGGGTACGAGTCGGGCAGCCAGTTGTACAGCGGGAACACCGCCGCCTTGATGCCGAAGGCGACCAGCAGCACCGCGTAGACCGCCGTGCGCACGCCCTCGGGCGCCGCGCCGAGGCGGACGGCGATCTGCGCCAGATTCAGTGTCCCGGTGGTCGCGTAGACCAGTCCGATGCCGGTCAGGAAGATCAGCGACGACAGCATCGACACCATCACGTACGCCACGCCCGCGCGGATGCGTTCGGCGGTCGCGCCCACGGTGAGCAGCACGAACGACGCGGCGAGCAGCATCTCGAAGCCGACGAACAGGTTGAACAGGTCACCGGCCAGGAAGGCCGCCGAAACACCGGCTGTCAGAACGAGATACGTGGGGCGGTAGATGGAGGTCGGCTGGCGCTCGTCGCCGTCGCGGATGTTCTGGCCCGCGCCGTAGACCGAGACGGCGAGCAGCACGATGGCCGAGATGAGCAGCATGCCCGCGGCGAGCCGGTCCACCACCAGCGTGATGCCGATCGGGGTGTCCCATCCGCCGACCTGGACCGCGGCGGTGCCGTCCCGGTCGGCCAGGTAGAGCAGCATTCCGGTGATTACGACGACCGCGGTCAGCGCGACCAGGGTGACCGTGCGCTGGATGCGGGGCCTGCGGCCGAAGATCAGCGTCGCGGCGGCGCCGAGCAGCGGAACGAGCACCGGCAGCGGCGCGAGCGCGGGCAGGAGGTGCGGCGAGAGGCTCAATCTTCCGGATCCTCTCGGTCGCGCCGCGCCGCCACCTCCGCGTCACCGGGGTCGTTCTGCACGTCGTCGGTGGTGGTGAGCATGTAGGACCGGTAGGCGAGCGAGAGCACGAACGCCGCGAGGCCCATCGTGATGACGATCGCGGTGAGCATCATCGCCTGGGCGAGCGGATCCGCCATGCCTTCGTGCGCGCCCGCCTCGGCGCCGCCGACGGGCGGGTCGCCGTCCGGACCGCCGACGGTCAGGATCAGCAGGTTCACCGCGTTGCCGAACAGGATCATGCCGAGCAGCATCTTGGAGACGGCTCGCTCCAGGATCAGGTAGACGCCGCAGGCGGTGAGGACGCCGATGAGCACGAGCAGGGTGAGGTTCGACGTCATGCCCGACCGCCTCGCGGCGCCGGGGAAGGTTCGTCGCTCGGGGAGTCGCCGAGTTCGCTGTCCAGGCGGGCGCCGAGGCTGCGCAGCACGTCGAGGACCAGGCCGACCACGATCAGGTAGACGCCGAGGTCGAACAGCAGCGACGTCACCAGCTTGACGTGCCCGAACAGTGGCACTGTGACCTCGATGATCGCCGAGGACAGCGGCGGCGCGCCGAGCAGCAGCGAGGTGGCCGCGGTGCCCGCCGCCAGCGTCAGCCCGGCGCCGAGCACGTGGCCCGCTTCCACCGGCAGCGCCTCGCCGAGTTCGTAGCGGCCGCCCGCGAGATAGCGCAGGGTCAGCGCGAGGCCCGCGGTGAGCCCGCCCGCGAAACCGCCGCCGGGCGCGTTGTGGCCGGCGAAGAAGAAGTAGACCGAGAGCACCATCATCGTCGGGAAGAGCAGGCGCGCGGTGACCTGCAAGACCATCGAGCGTTCCCGGCGGCCCACCAGCCGCCCGGCGGGCAGCCAGCTGACCAGATCCGGGTTGTAGTCCGGCGAGTCGGCGGCGCGCGGCGCCGCGCCGAAACGCCTGGTGCGGAACACCATCGAGGCGACGCCGGTGGCGGCGACGATGAGCACCGAGACCTCGCCGAGGGTGTCCCACGCCCTGATGTCGACGAGCAGCACGTTGACCGCGTTCTTACCGCCGCCGAGCCGGTAGGCGGCCTCGGGGATGCGGTGCCAGATGGGTTCCGCGCCGCGCGCCGCCGTGGCGAAGGCGGTCAGCACCGCGACGCTCGTCCCGACCGCGACCGCCAGCGCGGCCCGGCGCACCTCGAACGGGGCGGTCCTGCTCTCCTCGATCTCGGCGGGGAAGGCGCGCAGGACGAGTACGAAGACCACCAGCGTCACCGTCTCGACGAGGAACTGGGTGAGGGCGAGGTCCGGCGCGCCGTGCAGCGCGAAGATCACGCCGCAGCCGTAGCCGGTGACGCCGACGACCAGCACGCTGGCGAGCCGGTTGCGCAGGACGGTGGCCGCGAACGCCATGGCCGCCATGATCCCGGCGATGGCCAGCTGCAACGGCGAATCCCACAGGCGCAGTTCGACTCCCGTCTTGGTGCCGAGCGCGAGCAGTACCGCGGGCAGGATGGTCAGGGTGCCGAGGATGGCGGCTTGGCTCAGCGGCAGCGAGCCGCGCTGCACCGATCCGGTCATCCGCAGCGAGAGCCGGTCCATCGCGCGCAGGGTGGCGTCGTAGGCGCGGTCGGCGTTGCCGAGGCGCGGGTGCGCCGTTTCGCCGAATCGGTTGCGTACCAAGAAGAGTGCCGAGCCCACGGCGATGATCAGCACCGAGAGCGCGAGCGGCAGGGTGAACCCGTGCCACAGCGCGAGGTGCGAAATCAGCTCGCCAGGAAGCGTTTCCGGATACCCGCGCAGCAGCTCGTCCAGCCGTTGCGCCCCGACACCCGCGGCGAGGCTGGCGACGGCGAGCGCGGCGGGCGGCCCGAGGAACAACGGTCCGGGCGCGTGCCACGACGGTTCCCTGTCGAGTTCCCTGTTCCCGAACGCGCCCCAGACGAAACGGGCGCTGTAACCGACGGTCAACATGGAACCGAGCACGATCGCCGCGCACAACGCGACGCGCGCCGGAACCGCCAACGTCTCCGCGTCCAGGATCGCGCCGAGCGCGCTCTCCTTGCCGACGAACCCGAGCAGCAGCGGAATGCCCGCCATGCTCAGCGCCGCGAGCACGGCGACCCCGCACAGCACCGGCGCGCGCCGGCCGAGCCCGGACAACTCGCGCAGATCGCGGGTGCCCGTGCCGTGGTCCACGATCCCGACCACCATGAACAGGCACGCCTTGAACAACGCGTGCGCCACGATCAGCGTCGTCCCGGCCAGTGCCGCGTCCGGCGTGCCGATTCCCAGCAGCACGATCAGGAATCCCAGCTGGCTCACCGTGCCGAAGGCGAGCAGCAGCTTCAGATCGGTCACCCGCAGTGCGCGAAGGCCCGCGAGCAGCATGGTCACCGCGCCGAGGACGAGCACCATCGGATGCCACGGCGGACTGCTCGCGAAGACCGGCGCGAGCCGCGCCACCAGGTACACGCCCGCCTTCACCATGGCCGCGGCGTGCAGGTACGCGCTCACCGGCGTGGGCGCGGCCATCGCGCCGGGGAGCCAGAAGTGCAGCGGAACGATCGCGGACTTGCTCAGCGCGCCGACGAGAACGAGCGCCACCGCCACCGATACCGCGATCCCGTCCGGCGGGCGGTCCATCGCCAGCAGTTCCGAGAGCAGGTAGGTGCCGCAGGTCTGTCCGAGGATCACGATGCCGACCAGCATTGCCAGCCCGCCCGCGCCGGTGACCAGCAGTGCTTGCAGTGCCGCGCGCCTGCTGGTCGCCCGCTCGGCGTGGTGGCCGACGAGCAGGAACGACAGCACCGTCGTCGTCTCCCAGAAGACGTAGAGCAGCAGCATGTTGTCGCTGGTGACCAGTCCGAACATGGCGCCGGCGAAGCCGACGAACTGGGCGGCGAAGACGCCGAGCCGCGGTTCGTCGTTCGTGAAATAGCGGGTGCAGTAGAGCAGGATCAGCGTGCCGACGCCGAGCACCAGCGCGGCCATGACGGCCGCCAGCGAATCGAAGCGCAGCTCGATGTTCATCGCGATCGCGGGCGCCCAGGTCACCCGAACCTGCTGGCCGCTATCCCAATTCGCGATCACCCAGCCGAAACCGCCCAGCGGCGCGAGCGCGAGCACCGCGAACGCGTTGCGCCCCCACACCCGTACGCACCACGGCGCTGCCAGCGCGGCGAGCGCGTGGGCGAGCAGGATCACGAGCAAACTGCACTCCGTCGGTTGTGGCGGGCGGTGGTGCGGTTCCAGCCTACGTAAAGCCAGGGTTTTTCGCGGGAGCGGCGGCTATGGCGTCAGCCATGTCGCGGCGGCTCGGCTATATGTCCGCTACCTCGTCCCGCTGCACGGGCGGCGCCGGTTTGCGGTAGGCGCGCGGCCGCAGCCGGTAGAGCAGGAGGAGGGCGATCGTGCACCCGACCACGATCATCAGCGCGACCCGGCCGGGCGTGGTGGCGTGCGCCATGTTGTCCCGCGGCGGCCACGTCTCGTTCTCCACCGGCAGCGCGGTGACGACGCTCGGCAGGTAGAGCGCGCCGATGGCGAGCACGGCGCTCGGGCCGTAGCGCGGGCGGGCGGCGCCGCCGCAGAAGCCGGCGGTCAGCGCTAGCAGCACCGTCGCGACGGAGTAGTAGAACGTGCCGTCGCCGTGCGCGTCGACCCACGCGAACACCGTGACGCCCATCAGCGCCAGCAGCGCCAGAAAAGGCGACGGCGCGCGCAGACCGGCGAACAAGCCGAGCGCGGTGAGCGCGAGCACCACGAAGACGCTCCACCAAGGCCGGGGTACGTAACCCAGCGAGTCGGCGGTCGCGACCAGACTCACCGCGAGCAGCACGCCGACGCCGTCGCGTCCGGGCAGCAGCATGGCCGCGATGAGCGCGGCGCTGATGGTGGCAGCCACGGCGATCGCGATTTCCAGCCGGTTGTCCCCGGGCGCGGAGACATTGTTGTATTGAGCGGCCAGCCATTCGGTCGCCGCGAGGACGATCAGGCCGAGCACGATCGCCGCGAGTATCGGCGTGATCGGCAGATCGATCGGCACTGTCGAGTCGCTCTCCGGTCCGGCCCGGTCGCGATTGCGAGCGATGGCGACGAACAGCAGCACCACCGCGATGCCGATCATCGAGAACGGCGGCGTCTCCAGCACCGACCACGGGTCCTGATCGGGCAGGTCGAGCAGGTCTGCGAGATCGCCGAAGACGAAGAAGCTCACCGCGCCGAGCACGTAGCCGATCGCCGAGGCGCGGCGGCGCAACGCGGCGGCGCCCAACGCGCCCAGAATGATTCCGCCGCATACCGCATCGATGTAGTTCTGCGTGGTGAGCAGATCGGCGGAGGAGACGTCGCGGCCCGCGAAGTGGTTGACGTACATGCCGAGCGCGCCGCCGAACGCGACGATCCAGCCGACCAGCGGCCGGGCGAAGGTGGTGATCAGCACCGCGACCGTGACCGCGACGACCATGCCGATCGTCGCGCCGCGCGGCACGCTGTTGATCAGGCTGGCGATCCGGTACGGGGTGCTCTGCGCGGTCCAGGCGAAGGTGATCGGCAGGAACAGCGCGATCCCCGCGACCGCGGCCCCGATGAAGGCCGTGACCACGTCGACTCCGTCGCCGATCCATCGCCGCACCAGGGCAACATACCCGCGCGACTGCGCCGAGACCGTGATTACCGGGCCGGCGCCGTGTCCGTCAGCTGCGGTTTTCCGCGTACCTGCGCAGGGTCTCGACCTGGTCCGGATCCAGCGAAGGACGCACCACCGCCCGGGCGGCGGCGAGATCGGCGGCGGTCACGTCGGCGGCCGCCACGTCGCGGCGCATCGCCGCGAGCGCGGCCTCGCGCAGCAGCGCGGCGCAGTCGGCGGCCGAGTAGCCGTCCAGGTCGGCGGCGAGCGCGGTCAGGTCGACGTCGGCGGCCAGCGGCACCGAACGACCCGCGGTCCGCAGGATCTCCAGCCGCGCCGCGCCGTCCGGCGGCGGCACGAACACCAGCCGCTCCAACCGGCCCGGCCGCAGCAGCGCGGGATCGATCAGCTCGGGCCGGTTCGTCGCGCCGAGCACCACCACGTCGCGCAGCGGCTCCACGCCGTCGAGCTCGGTGAGCAGCGCGGCGACCACGCGGTCGCCGACACCGGAGTCGGTGCTCTGCCCGCGGCGCGGCGCGAGCGCGTCGACCTCGTCGAGGAAAATCAACGACGGCGCGGAATCCCTTGCCCGCTGGAACAATTCGCGCACCGCCCGCTCCGACGCGCCGACCCACTTGTCCAGCAGCTCGGCGCCCTTGACCGCGTGCACGCTGAGCTGGCCCGAGCCCGCCAGCGCCCGCACCAGGAAGGTCTTGCCGCAGCCCGGCGGGCCGTAGAGCAGCACGCCGCGCGGCGGATCGATGCCGAGCCTTGCGAAGGAATCCGGATGGCGCAGCGGCCATAGCACCGATTCGGTGAGCGCCTGCTTCGTCTCGATCATGTCGCCGACGTCGTCCAAGCCGAGGCTGCCGATCGCCAATTCCTCCATGCCGGAACGCGACAGCGGACGGATCACCTCCAGCGCGCCGACCAGGTCCTGCTGGGTCAGGCGCGGGTCGGCCTGCTCCTTGCTCACCCGCGACGCCGCGCGCAGCGCCGCCTCCCGGCACAGCGCCGCGAGATCCGACACCACGAAACCCGGTGTGCGCGCGGCGATCTCGTCGAGCTTCAGGTCACCGGTCGGTACCTTGCGCAACAGCTGCTCCAGCAGCGCCTTGCGCATCGCCGCCGTGGGCAGCGGCAGCGCGAGCTCCCGATCACAGAGGTCCGGTGCGCGCAGCCGCGCGTCCACACCCGCCGGATGCGCGGTCGTCGCGATGAACGCCACGCTGGTCTCGGCCATCGCCCCGCGCAACTGGTCCAGGATCAGCGTCGCGACCGGCTCCGCGTCGGCGGGCAGCAGCGCGTCGATGTCGGTGATGAGCAGGATGCCGCCGCGACCGGACGCGACATCGGCGACCGCCTCGGCCACCTCGCGCAGCCGGGCGCCGCCCTCCTGTGCGCCGACCGAGGGCCCGTCCAACTCGACGAGGCGCCGAGGGGCGGTCACCGACCGGGCCAGGGTGGCCTTGCCGACGCCGGCGGGCCCGGTGATCAGCACCCCGAGATGCGGGGTGGCGCCGAGGGTTTTGAGCAGTTCGGGTTCGTCGAGCGCGAGGCTGAGCCATTCGGCCAGCTTCGAGGCCTGGGCGTGCACGCCGACGAGTTCCTCCGCCGGAACGCGCGGCGGCGCCCCGCGGACCGCGGTCGAGCCATTGGTGCCCGCGGCGGCCTCGATCGCCGCGCGGGAGGTGTGGCCCCCGGCTGCCGCGCGTTCGGCGGCGTCCATCGCCGCGACCGCCCCCGGGCCCCAGGCGACGGCCGTATTGGGCTGCACGCTCACCGGCCCGCGCATCGGATCGGTGGCGGTGACGGTCAGCAGCTCGGTGGTCCACGCGATGCCGAAGGTGCGCGACAGCGCCTGGCTCGCCGCCGAGGAGGGAATGTCCGGCCCCAGATCGCGCGGCAGCAGCGACACCGCGTCGCCCACCGTGACGACCTTGCCGAGCAGCGCCTGCCGCAGCGTGGCGGCCGGAATGCTGCGGCAGGCGTGCACCGAGCCGCTGAGCGAGATCTGTTTGGCGCCGAACACCGTGGCGGGGGAGACCACCACGGTGGCGTTCTCGCGCAGTCCCGCGTTCGACAGCGTCACGTCGTCCAGCAGCGCGACGCCCGCCGGAGTGCCCGCGGGCGCGATGCCGACCACCGCCGCGGTGCGGCGCGATCCCGCCAGCGCGACGCCGTCCCACTCGCGTAGGCCGAGCGCCGTCAACGCCTCCGGATGCAGGCGCACCACGCCGCGTCTCGCATCGGCGGCGGACGTATTCAGTCGAGCGGTGAGCGCCAGTTCTGCCACTGTGCCATTCTGCCCGCGTTGGGGCGGCGGTGGACAGGGACCGAGCGTAGCTCCGCCTTCGCCCCGTCCGGCAGCGTCCCGCTTCGCGCTTAGATGATGCGGGCGGCGACGGCCACCGGCTTTTCCGCGTTGCTTGGCGACAAGCAGACCAGCTTGGCGGTACCGAGCGCGACGTTCGGGCTGCCCGCGAACGAGCTTTCCGGGTTCTCGGCGAGGATCTGCTCGATCACCCGCTTCTCGGCTTCGCTGTCGAGTTCCTTGAACTCACCGCACGTGGTGCGCGAGGCCGGACCGAGGCCGGAGGTGTCGGGAGACTCGGTCGTCGCCGGAGCGCTGTCGGGTGTGGCCGGCGCGGAAACGGTCGTGGTCGGTGCCTGCGTCGCGCTGGTGCTGGTGCCCGTGCTGCCCTTGCGTAGGCCGCTCGCATCGTTGGACTCGTCCGACCCGCCGCAGCCGGTCGCCGCCAGAGCCACCGCTCCCGCGGCGAGGACGATGACGGAAATTCGCTTCATTTGGTGCTTTCCCGGGTGCCACAGAGCGCCGGAGCCTCCGGCGTCGGCAGCAGCGTACCGGGAAAGATCGGGTTTCCGGCAAGCCCAAGCGCACGCGGGCTCAGTGAATGTGCGCTTGCCAGTCCTCGGGCACCCGCCCGCGCGGGCCAGGTACGCCCTGGTCCGCGGGATGGCTGTGCGGCGGAGCCAGCTCGGGTCCGCCGCCGTACATCTCCTCGCTGCGGAAATCCCAGAACCAGTCCTCACCCGGCTCGAAGCTCTGGATGAAGGGGTGACCGGTGTCCTTGGCGTGCTTGCTCGCGTGCTGGGCCGGGGAGGTATCGCAGCAGCCGATGTGACCGCATTCGGCGCAGCGGCGCAGATGAACCCACCACCCCTGCTCGGCCTCGCACTCCAGGCAGCCGGGCCCGCTGGGCGGGACAGCGGGATTGATGCCTTCGATGGCTTCCGTCATGGATTCGCTCCTACGGCGGTGTGTTCGGTCAAGGGGTTTCCAGCGCGTCTTCATTCTGCTCCGGGCGGTGCAGGGGGAGACGGACCGTGAAGCGAGTGTTGCCCGGTTCGGATTCGACTCGGATGTCGCCGTTGTGCTTGTTGACGACGATGCGGAAGGAGATGTCGAGGCCGAGACCGGTGCCCTCGCCGACCGGTTTGGTGGTGAAGAACGGTTCGAAGACGCGCCGCAGGACGTCCTTGGGGATGCCGGGGCCGGTGTCGCCGATCTCGACGACGGCGCAGTCGTTCTCCTTGCCGGTCCGCACGGTGAGGGTGCCTTCGCCGCGCATGGCGTAGACGGCGTTGTCGATCAGGTTCGTCCACACCTGGTTCAGCTCGGCGGCGTAGCAGGGCAGCGGCGGCAAACTGCGGTCGTACTCCTTGACCACCTTCACACCGTCGCCGAGCTTCCTGTTCAACATGACCAGCGTGCTGTCGAGCAGTTCGTGCAGGTCGACCACCTGGAACGGAGCCCGGTCCATCTGCGAGTACTGCTTGGCGGCGTCGACCAGCGTGGATATCCGGGCCGTCGAGTCCGCGATCTCGTTCATCAGCAGCTCGGTCTCGATGGTGTAGTTGAGCCAGCGGATCGCGCCCTCGAACACCTTGTTCGGGCAACCCTCCAAGGTGCCCCAGATTCGTTCCAGCCAGTCGACGTCGAACCCGGCCTGCACGAAATTCGGGGCCAGCGCCCAGCCGTCACCGATCTCGTGCTCCTCGAGCCATTCGCCGAGCATGTCCTCCCGGTCGGCGGCCTCCATCGGCGTCAGTTCGGGCGCCTTGGCGACCTGGGCCGCCGCCTCCTCCTGCAACCGAACCAGGGTGACCAGCACCTCCGGCTGGAACTTCCCGTCGGCCATCATGGCCAGCTTGTGCCGCATGCCCGCGACCCGCTCGCGCAGGCCGGAGGTGGCGCGCACGGCCGCGGCGGCCGGGTTGTTCAGCTCGTGGGTCAGACCCGCGGAGAGCGAACCGAGGGCGAGCAGGCGTTCCCGTTCGGCGACGCGCTGAGCGGTGTTGCGATTGCCGAAGAACGCGCCCTCCAACAGATGCACCGCCATCGGGAACCACTCGTGCATCATCCGCGCGAAGGTGCCTGCGTCCAGCACGTAGAACCGGGACTTGCGGGTGACGTACATCGACCCGGTGTAGTTCGGATCGGCCTTGTCGCCCAGGTACGCGCTCCACGCGCCCGCGTAGGCGCCCTTGTGGTCGGTGCGGTTCAGCTCTATCTCGGTGCCGCCGGAGAGTTTGGTCAGCCGCACCTCGCCGTCCATCAGGACGTAGAAGCAGGTGGCCGGATCGCCCTCGCGGAAGACGAGTCCCGGCTCGATGTACTCGATGCGCCCGTCCGCGCACAGCCAGGCCAGCTGGTCGTCGTCGAGCTTCTCGAACAGGAACAGGGTTCGCAGCTCGGCGGGATCGCAGACGAGATGCGAACGGCGCGCCGCGTTTTCGATGGTCACAACTGCCCTCCTGAGATCACGCCAGGTACCGGTGCACGAGCATGACCGCCATCGCGCCCTCGCCGACCGCCGAGGCGACCCGCTTGGCGGACTCGGCGTGCACGTCGCCCGCGACGAACACGCCCGGCACGCTGGTTTCCAAATGGTGTGGCGGACGGGACAATTCCCAGCCCGCGGGCCGCGCGCCTTCGACCATCAGATCCGGGCCCGCCAGCACGTATCCGGCCTCGTCGCGCTTGACGACGCCGTCGAGCCAGTCGGTCTGCGGCGCCGCGCCGATGAAGAGGAAGAGCCGCTCGGCCTCGGCCTTCTCCTCCGCGCCCGTGACGTTGTCGCGCAACATGATTCGCTCCAGGTGATCGTTGCCGTCCGCGGCTGTCACCTCGGTGTTGGTGTGCACCTTGATGTTCGAGATCTGCGCGATCTGCTGGATCAGGTAGTGCGACATCGACTTCTCCAGCGAGTCGCCGCGCACCACCAAGTGCACCGTGCGGGCGTTGCGGGAAAGGAAGACCGCCGCCTGCCCGGCCGAGTTGGCCCCGCCGACGATGTAGACCTCGTGGTCGGCGCATTCGGACGCCTCGGTCATCGCCGAGCCGTAATACACGCCGCGCCCGGTGAATTCGTCGACGCCCGGCGCGGGGTGCCGCCGATAGTCGACGCCCGTCGCGATGATCACGGTGTGGCCGCACAGGCTGCCGCCGTCGGCGAAACGCACGGTGCGAGCGGAACCGTTGACCTCGAGACCCACCACCTCGCGCGTGGTGATCACCTCGGCGCCGAACTTGGCGGCCTGCCGCCGCGCCCGGTCGGCCAGCTGCGCGCCGGACAGCCCGTCGGGGAAGCCGAGGTAGTTCTCGATGCGGGAACTCTGCCCGGCCTGTCCGCCGGTGGCGGTGCGTTCGACGAGCACCGTGCGCAGGCCCTCGGACGCGCCGTAGACCGCGGCGCCGAGCCCGGCGGGACCGCCGCCGACCACGATCAGGTCGTAGAAATCACCGGTGGGGACGACGTTGAGTCCGACGCTCTCGGCCAGCGCGCTGTCGGTCGGCTGGACCAGCGCGTCACCGGCAGCGGTGATCACCACCGGACATCGGTTCGGGTCGGCGCCCGCGGCCTCCAGCAGCCGGACGCCCTCCGGCTCGTCGGCCAGGTACCAGCGGTAGGGGAGCTGGTTGCGTGCCAGGAACTCGCGCACCTGCGAGCAGCGCGGCGACCAGCGGTTGCCGACCACCTTGGTCTCGGTCACCGGCCGGTGTTCGCTGCTGCGCCAGGCGTCGAGCAGACCGTCCAGCACCGGATACAGCTTCTCCTCCGGCGGATCCCACGGCTTGAGCAGGTAGTGGTCCAGGTCGACGACGTTGATCGCGTCGATCGCGGCGTTGGTGTCGGCGTAGGCGGTCAGCAGCACGCGGCGCGCGTACGGATGCAGGTCCATGGCCTGCTCCAGGAATTCGATGCCGTCCATGCCCGGCATCCGGTAGTCGGCGATCAGCACGGCGACCGGTTGGCCGCGCAATTTCATCTCACGCAGGGCCTCGAGCGCCTGCGGGCCGGATTCCGCGCGCAGAATCCGGTAGTCGGCGCCGTATCGGCGGCGCAGGTCGCGTACGACCGCGCGGGAGACGCCCGGATCGTCGTCGACGCTCAGGATTGCCGGTTTCGTAGCAGCGGGTGCAGTCACCACAAAAGTATGTCGCCTCGGCGTCGGGTGTGTCGCCGAAGTTTCCCGTCCCCCGGATCACCCCCGAGGTGCGTGTCACACCCGGTGTTGAAGCACCATTTCGAGTTCGCTCGGCGTGAGCAGCCGCTCCAGCCGTTCCTCTTGGGCGAGCGCCTTCGCGGCTCGGCGCGATATGGAACCGGGCGCCGCGGGCCCGTCGTCGGGTTCTAGGGAGGGGAGCAGAGGGACTTGGTCCGGCTGCCGACGATGAAGAAGCGAGCGAAGATTCACGGCCGATCACCTCACGCTGGACGGGAAAGTTGGTGGCTGTGCTTGTGCTTCGTCTATCCGCCATTGTGCGCGGACCATTACGACGGGAGGTAACCAAAAAGCCAAAATGTGACACAGTTGTCTTCCAAGGGCGCCCGTTTAGGATGTCTGTAACTCGTCGTACACATGTGTCCGGTTTGCCCGGACCGCGCAACACCGGAGGCAGCGTTGCCCAACCATCTCGAAGCCGCCGTCGACATCGCCGCACCGCCGGAGCGGGTCTGGCAGATCGTCTCGGACCTGAAGCGCATGCCCGAGTTCAGCCCGATGACGGTCCGGATGATTCCGCTCGGCACCCCCAAGGCGGGCACCTGGACGGTGAACTGGAACAAGGACGGCTGGAAGCGCTGGCCGACCACCTCCCGCATCGTGCGGTTCGAGCCGAACCAGGCCTTCGCCTTCCGGATGAACGAGAACTACACGGTCTGGAGCTACACGCTGGAGCCGACCGCGACCGGCACCCGGCTGGTCGAGCGGCGCGATGTGTCCAACGGTGTCGCCTGGGCGGTGCGCAAGGCCATCGACACCGTGCTCGGCGGCGAGCAGGCGTTCGAGGCGAATCTGGTTCGCGGCATGAACGCGACGCTCGCCAAGATCAAGGCCACGGCCGAGTCGGGCGCCTGACCTTCACTCGATCGGCACGCCAACGCCCTCGCCCCGAGCGGGACGAGGGCGTTGGACGACGTTGTTTACTTCCAGTTCGGCAGCTTGACGACCTGCGCCGCGTAGGAAAGCCCCGCGCCGAAGGCGATGAGCAGCGCGGTGTCACCCGGCTTCGACTCGCCGTTGCGTAGCAACGCCTCCATGGCTAGCGGGATGGACGCGGCCGAGGTGTTGCCCGTCTCCTCGATGTCGTGGGCGAGCGCGCAGTCCTCCGGCAGCTTGAGCACGCGCGCCATGATCTCGATGATCCGTCCGTTGGCCTGGTGCGGGATCATCGCCTGCATGTCGTCGGTGGAGAGTCCGGCGCGGTCGATCGCGTCGCGGCACACCTTCTCCAGCGAGTGGGCGGCCCACCGGAAGACGGCGGTGCCCTCCATGGTCAGGTACGGCCGGACCGCGTCGAGGCCCTTCTCGTCGATCTCGGCGAAGTACTCCATCCAGTCCTTGTCCTGGCGGATCGCGTGGTGCTGGGTGCCGTCCGAGCCCCACACGGTGGGGCCGATGCCCGGCTCGTCGGAGGGACCGACCACCACGGCGCCCGCGCCGTCGGCGAACAGGAACGCGGTGGAGCGGTCGGTCATGTTGATGGTGTTGGTCAGCTTCTCCACGCCGATCACCAGCACGTTCTTCGACGTTCCGCACCGCACGAGGTCCGACGCCAGCGCCAGCGCGTGACAGAACCCCGCGCAACCCGCGGAGACGTCGAACGCGGCCACGCCGTTCATGCCGAGCTCGGTGGCGATGCGTGGGGCGGCGGCCGGCGTCAGGAGCAGATGCGTCGACGTGGCGACGATGACGCAGTCGACCTCGTCGTAGTCCACGCTCGCCGCTGCCAGCGCGTTCTGCGCGGCGGCCACACTCATGCTTTGAATCGTTTCGTCCTCGGAGGCGAAACGCCGGGTCTTGATGCCCGACCGGGTCCGGATCCACTCGTCACTGGAGTTGATCGGTCCCGCAACTTCGTCGTTGGTGACCACACGGGCCGGGCGATAGACGCCGAGCCCGAGGATCGCGGTGTGCTCAGCCCCGGTGGTCTGGGCGATTCGAGCAGACATGATGCGTCTCCTAATACCTGCGGCGCTGCTGCCGGGGATCCGGCGGAGCCTCGAACTCCTCATCGGTTTGCCATGGCTTCGAAACTTAGACATGAGGCTCCCTCATATTACCCGAGGGTTGGCGCGCGAGTGCGTATTCTCACAATCGCCGGGTATATCGCCGAAAGCACGTCCTTCTACTGCTCGGCGTGCCTCCCAACTACTGATGCGAGGTCATCATGCTCGGTCTCGGGATTATCGGCTGGATCATCATCGGCGGTCTTGCCGGCTGGATCGCAAGCAAGATCATGAAAACGGACGCCCAACAGGGCATCCTGCTGAACATCGTCGTCGGCATCGTCGGCGGTCTGCTCGGCGGATTCCTGCTGAAGTTGCTCGGCGTCGACGTCGAGGGTGGCGGGCTGTGGTTCAGCTTCTTCACCTGCCTCGGTGGCGCGGTGATTCTGCTGTTCCTCGTCGGCCTGGTCACGGGGCGCAGGGCCTTGCGCTGACCGGACGAGTCACAGGCTCCTCCCGTAAGGTGTGATCGCTTGCGCCGGACCTATCGTTGAAGGGCGCAACCGACTGCATCTAGCACGAAAGAGGAGCCTGTGGCACGCCGTCCCACCCCGCCCGGCACGCCCGAAACCACCGGAGTCGGCCACGTCGTCGACTTGGTGCGGGCCGCCATTCCCCCGCTGCATCCCGCGGGGCTGCCCTTCGTCGCCGCGCCGCTCGCGGTCGCGGTGGTGGGCGGCAAGCGCAAATGGGTGCGCCGGACGGGTCTGGCCGCCGCGGCGGCCTGCGCCGCCTTCTTCCGGCACCCGAAGCGGGTTCCGCCGAACCGGGTCGGCGCCGTCGTCTCCCCGGCCGACGGTGAAGTCGCGCTGGTCGACACGGCCGCGCCGCCCGCGGAGCTCGGGCTCGGCGATCAGCCGCTGCCCCGGGTGAGCATCTTCCTCTCCGTGCTGGACGTGCACGTGCAGCGCACCCCGGTCTCCGGCACCGTCCGCGCCGTGCACCACCAGGCGGGTCAATTCCGGTCGGCCGATCTGCCCGAGGCCAGCTCGGTCAACGAGCGCAACAGCATGCTGCTCGAGACCCCGGCGGGCAAGCAACTCGTCGTGGTCCAGATCGCCGGTCTGCTGGCTCGGCGCATCGTGTGCGACGCGCAGGTCGGCGACGTGCTCACCATCGGCGACACCTACGGTTTGATCCGCTTCGGCTCCCGGGTCGACACCTACTTCCCCGCGGGCACCGAGCTGCTGGTGCAGCCGGGGCAGCGCACCATCGGGGGCGAGACCGTTCTGGCCGTGTTGTCATGATGGAAGCGGCTGTGCCCACCCAACGGCGCAGGCGCCGCAGCGTCCGGCTGCTTCCGAGCATCGTGACGATTCTGGCGCTGGCCTCGGGTCTGTCCGCGGTGAAGTTCGCGCTGGACGGCGAGTTCGACGTCGCGCTGGCCATGGTCGGCGCTGCCGCGGTGCTCGACACCCTCGACGGCCGGTTGGCCAGGATGCTCGACGCCACCACCAAGATGGGCGCGGAGCTGGATTCGCTGTCCGACGCGATCTCCTTCGGCGTCGCGCCCGCGCTCGTGCTGTACATCGGCCTGCTCGACCAGAACAGCGCGGGCTGGATCGTCGCGCTGCTGTTCGCGGTGAGCATCGTGCTGCGCCTCGCCAGGTTCAACACGCTGATGGACGACGACACCAGACCCGATTGGTCGCGTGAGTACTTCGTCGGCGTGCCCGCTCCGGCGGGCGCGCTGATCGCGCTCGTGCCGATCGCGCTGTACGTGCAGTTCGGTGACGGCTGGTGGGTCGGCTTCTACGAGGTCGCGGCCTGGACGGTGTTCGCGGGAGCGTTGTGCGTCAGCACGATTCCGACGCTCGCGATGAAGTCGGTGTCGGTGGCGCCGCAGGCGGCGGCCGGACTGCTGGTGCTCGTCGCGGTCGCGGCGGCCCTGCTGGTCACCTACCCGATCGTGCTGCTGCTGATCCTCGTCGTGCTGTACCTGGGCCACATCCCGTTCGCCTGGCATTCGCAGCGCTGGGTGGCGGCGCGGCCGGAGACCTGGCAGCACAAGCCGGCCGAACGCCGGGCGCAGCGCCGGGCGCAACGGCGTCGTCCGGCGATCCCCTCCGGTTTCCGCGGTTCGACCGCACGGCTGCGGCTGCGCAGGCCCGGTGGCCGCCGGGAACAGGCGGACGACGTTGTGCGCTGACACAGGCACCGCGCGCTGACCGAACACTGGAGAAGCGGCGGCGCTGAGGAAGGTCACTGTGGAACCCGACGGACTGCGCGAATTCCAGGCGCATCGCCCGCGGTTGTTCGCGCTCGCGTACCGCATGCTCGGCTCGGCGACCGAAGCCGAGGACGCGGTGCAGGAGACCTACCTGCGCTGGGACGGCACCGACCGGGCCACCATCCGGTCCGCGGAGGCCTGGCTCACCACCGCCGTCGTGAATCTCTGCCGCACCTGGCTCGTTTCGGCGCGGGCGCGGCGCGAGACGTACGCCGGTCCGTGGCTGCCCGAGCCGGTGCCCACCGCGGACGGTGAACTGGGTCCGCTGGAGACCGTCGAGGAACGCGAACTGGTCTCGCTGGCGCTGCTCACCGCGCTGGAACGGCTGAATCCCGTCGAGCGCGCCGTCTTCGTGCTGCGCGAGGCGTTCGGGTACGCGCACCGCGAGATCGCCGACATGCTCGACCTCACCGAGGCGGCCTCCCAGCAGGCCTACCGCCGGGCCGGTCAGCGCGTCCGCGACGGCCGGACCCGCTTCGCGATCGAACCCGCCCACGCGCGAGCGCTGATCCAGCGTTTCCTGGACGCGGCGCGTTCCGGCGAGATCGATGAGCTCGGGCGGATGCTCGCCGCCGATGTCACCGCCACCGCGGACGGCGGCGGCCGGATCAACGCCGCGCGGCGGCCGGTGCACGGCGCCGACCGGGTCGCACGCTACCTCGCCGGTCTGTTCCGCTGGGCGGTCCCCGGCATGGAGATCGGGATCGAAGAGGTCAACGGCGCCCTGTCCGTGGTCGTGCGAGTCGCCGGAAATCCGATGCTGATGGTCGGTTTCGAGCTCGACGGCGATCTCGTCGATGAGCTGTTACTCGTCGTCAACCCCGACAAGCTGGCCTACCTCGCCGCCGCAGGGCGGCTTTCGTAGCCGTCCGATGTCACGCGGCTCGTCGCATGTGCGCCGACCGACCGTGTCTGGCATTCGGGTCGCGAATTCGAGTATTTCGAATTGCAAGCCTTGCATTCGAAACACGCCCCTGATCGGAGCGCCATAAATGGCCTGATCCCGCGCGGACGATCTAATGCTGGTCGGTCGCTCAAAATGATCTATAGCCGATGGTTTCCGTTTGCATCATCACTCCACGGACGCATTGCACGCTGGGCTTTTGCCGGCGGCACTTCCCTAGGTTGCTGAAGCGCATGCTCCGTATTGATGTATCGACCGAAAGCGGCAGTCGCCCGAGGTCCGACATGGTATAAACCGGTGAAGGAAACTCCGGAGGTTCGATGCCAAGTATCGTCGATCAGATACCTGCTTCTTTGCGTGACCGATTCGTCGCCGACTTCCGTCACGGAAAATACAGCCTACTACTCGGCGCCGGTGCGAGCTGCGATTCGACCGATAGCAGCGGTCGAAACCTTCCTTTGGCAGCTGGGCTGACTACGGAGATAAATGATATCAGCGGTACCAGGCAATCGAATCTCGCCGACGCCTACGACATAGCGATCGAGCGCAATCCGAAGTTGTTGGAAGAATATTTTGCGTCGCGATTCACCAACTGCCAGCCCAGTCCGTGGATGAACAAGATCAGGTCTTGCATATGGAAGAGGATATGGACGCTCAATGTCGATGATGTGGTAGAGCAGGTCTATGGTGATCCCAACGGACAAGGGCAGCTTCTCAGCGCCTCGTACTCGTGGACGGATGACATAGTCGATGATTTCGGGCTGCAAGTCGTTCATCTGCACGGAAAAGTCCGCCCGGGCAGCCCTTTGGATTTGGTGTTCTCCATTACGGACTATGTCAATACCATCGAGAACAAACGCAGCTGGATCCCGTTGTTCTTCAATTCTTGGGTCGGCTCTCCTTTCATAACCATCGGCGCTACCCTGTTTGCCGAGTACGATCTTGCGCGAGCCATTCGAGTAAAGCAGCCGATCGGAAAGTCGCCATCGCTGTACATCACCCGGACGATTCGCGATGATATGCGCGAGCAGCTCGAGATCAGGAATCTAGTCGGCATCGAGCTCGACGCTTCTTCGGCGGCGGAAGAACTTTTCGACCTGACATCAGAGACTCGGCAAACGGCGCGCTATCAATGGCAATCGACAGCGGCGGCGAGTCATCATATCGCCACATTCGCTTCCCGGTTCGACATCCTGAGCCTCAACGACAGCTATTCGCCTCCAGGGCACGACTTCTTTCTAGGATTCGAGCCGTTGTGGGATGACGCGGTTAATCGCAAGATCGCCGCATTCGATTGGCATGAGTCAATCGGCAAGAAAGTGGAAGCGGATCTTGCAGGAGGCATGCGCCAATGCATGCATGTCGTATTCTCATCGAACCTCTCGGGCAAGACGTGTGGCGCCTATTCGTCCGCGATCAGATTGGTCGAAGCCGGATATTCCGTATTCAAGTTTCGCGGCGAGCAGACAATCGACGTTTCTTCCACAATCGCCGTCTTGGAGGGCCGCGGTCCATCCCTCCTTCTGTACGATGGCGTTGCGGACTTCTCTCAGGATGTCTACATGCTTCTGGAGGAAGCCGAGCGGCGCAATGTCAAGATAGTAGTACTCGCGCTGGAGCGATCCTCGCGTCGGCAGATCGTCATCGAAGATATTCCGGCCAAGTATCTGACGGTCCACGACCGCCATTCGGTTACCGGACTGGATCGGCTGAGCAGAAGAAGTGCTCGCATCCTGGTCGAACATGTCAGGAGACATGGGCGTTATGCCCGGTTTCATGGAATGGGGACCGCTTCTCTGGTGAACCAGTGGGAGAATCGAAACGTATTCGATGTCATGAGCGAGCTCGAGTTCGGGCAGGGATACCGGGATAGAATTCGTCCTCAGTTCGAAGCTCTGCCCGATGACAACGCGCGGCTCGTTGTATTCCTCGCATCGTTCCTGAACAGCTTCGGATATGCGATGCCTATTTTTCTTACGCAGTCGATCGGGGTGCAGTCGCGCGACTTCCGGAACCTCTCGAAAGCCCGTGAGTTCACCGAACTCGTCAGCATCGAAGGTGGTCGCCTGACCTGCCGTTACCGGTCGTCTGCAATCAACTCGATCCGTGCTGCAATCCACGAAGATGTAATAATCAATGCCTTGATATCGATGATGGTATCGCTGGCTCCCTATGTGAATAGGCGGACACGGAAAACTCGCAATCTCGAGTATCGCATTCTTCGGGCGACTATGCGCGCTCGGGGGCTGATGTCGGTTGTTCGTAAGTCGAAGCTCGAATACATTTACGACGAAATAGCAGAGGCCTACTCGCACGAATCGGCTTTCTGGGAGCAACGGTCGATTGCGTGCCAATTGGCTGGGAACTATGTGTCGGCGACTTCCTACGCTGCCAAAGCGGTCGACTTGGCTCCCAAAGACGTACGGCGACGTACTACTTTCGGGAGACTTCTGATTCTCAGAAGTTATAATGACGTAAAGCCCGGTAGTCCGGAATCGTGGGATCTATACGGGCAAGGACGTGACGAACTCATCGCGGCGGAGTCGTTGACGCCGAACAACGGCGTTGTGCTGCTGAACCGGTTTCGGCAGACCTTGTTGTTGTATCGAGAGCTGATCAGTAGAGCGGTCGACGAATGCGATTTTCAAGACGATTTCACCGCGCTGGAAGCTGATATCGCTACGATATACAAATCGTGCCTCGACAGTTCGAGCCTTCGGCAAACTGCCGAGTACAACACAGTGTCTGAATTATATGGGTTGTTTATGCAGCTTCGTTTTGTGCGTACTGGGGAATTCGATACTATACAATCTCGACATGTGCTCTCGAGGCAGCCGCCTTCTATTGGTGAATGGTAAGTGCGCGGGCTCTCTCGATTACACCGCCTCGAGCGGGCTTGGGCTGCGGTACATCTCACGCTGTGAAAGGCAAGGAGGCTCGGACTACGCGAGTTCGGCAGTCCTGCTACGTGCCGTTCGGGCGTAGCTGTTCTCCCGTGTGACGCGGCTCATGCCGCGGGCTGTCAGGAAATCGGGGGCCTACCCAGTCTGGGTGGTATCGGCCAACGAGAGGAGCCACCATCATGACCGGGAATCAGCACATCGTCGTTCTGGGAGCCGGGTACGCGGGTCTGGCCGCGGCCAAGCGGCTGGCCGGGCGCGCCGGGGACGCGCGGGTCACGGTTGTCGACGCGCGGGCCGAGTTCGTGGAGCGGGTGCGGTTGCACCAGCAGGTCGCCGGGCAGCGGATACGTCGCTGGGACTTGGCAGAACTGCTGCAGCGCAAGGGTATTCGTTTCGTCCAGGCGCGGGCGACGGACATCGACACCGTCGGCAAGCGGGTCGAGCTGGATCGCGGTGCTGCCATCGACTACGACGTCCTGATCTACGCGCTGGGCAGCCTCGCCGATCCCGTCGGCGTCCCTGGCGCCGGCGAGTTCGCGAGAACTGTCGCGACGCCGGAGGATTCGACATGGACCGCGGGCGGAACCGTCGCCGTCGTCGGCGCGGGCGCCACCGGCATCGAGCTGGCCGCGGAACTCGCCGAGTCCCAGCCGGATTCGCGCGTGCTGCTGCTCGGTCCCGACGAGCCCGGCGCTTGGCTCTCGGCGACGGCCGTCGCGCACATCCGGAAAGTGCTGGAGCGTTTGGGTGTCGAGATTCGCGCGGACGCGAAGGTGGTCGAGGTGACCGCGGACGGCGTCCGGCTGGCGAACGGTGAATTTGTCGCGGCCGACACCACAGTCTGGACCACCGGGTTCGGGGTGCCCGATCTCGCCGCCCGCGCCGGTCTCGCGGTGGACGGCGCGGGCCGGGTGCTGACGGACGAGTCGCTGCGCTCGCTCTCGCATCCGGACATCTACGCAGCGGGCGACAGCGCGGTCGTCGCCGGTCCGGGCGGGCGGTCGCTGCGGATGGCCTGCGCGACGGCATTGCCTACCGGGAAGTACGCGGCCGACGTGGTCGCGGCGCGGATGCGCGGGCAAGACCCGCGTGACCTGCGGTTCCGCTACGTCTTCCAGTGCATCGGTCTCGGGCGACGGGATGCGGTCATCCAGTTTCTGCGCGCCGACGACACCCCGGCGCGGACCGTGCTGCGCGGTCGTTTCGGGGCGGGGGTGAAAGAGCTCGTCGTGCGCGGTGCGGCGGCGGGGGCCGGGCTGCGGTAGGGCCGTGGCCGGATCTGTCGCGGCCGCGGCGATCCTCTGCCGCACAGGTCCGGTAGTCAGCGCCGAGACTGCGACCAAGATCGTCAACTAGCGGTTGACGGTGCGACGTCGTCAACCTATGGTTGACGCATGACTTCTTCGATTCGTCTCGACGACCTCATCTCCGCCATAAAGAAGGCTCGGCCGGACAACGTGCTCGAGCAGCTCTCCGACGCCGTCATCGCCGCCGGTCATCTGGGCGAAGTGGCCGATCACCTGATCGGCCACTTCGTGGACCAGGCCCGCCGCTCCGGCGCGTCCTGGACCGACATCGGCGCCAGCATGGGCGTCACCAAGCAGGCCGCGCAGAAGCGGTTCGTCGCGAAGGGTCCCGGCGATCCGGCCGACGCGGCCGCGATGGATCCGAACGCGGGATTCGCCAAGTTCACTCCCCGCGCCCGCGCGGCGGTGATGGCCTCTCAGCAGGCCGCGCTCACCGCGGGCAACAAGCTCATCGGACTGCCCCACCTGGTACTCGGCCTGCTGAGCGAGCCGGAAGGCCTTGCGGCCAAAGAGATTCTGACCGCGAAACTCGATCTGGAGGACGTGCGCGCCGCCGCGACCGCCGCGCTGCCGCCCGCCGAATCCGGCGACGAGGCGCCCACCGGTCTTGTGCCCTTCGATCCCGAGGCCAAGAAGGCGCTCGAGCTGACCTTCCGCGAGGCACTTCGCCTGGGCCACAACTACATCGGCACCGAACACATCCTGCTCGCCATCCTCGAACAGGAGAACGGCGCGGGCCTGCTGACCGACCTCGGCATGGACAAGGCGAAAACCGAAGCGCACCTGGTGGAACTGCTTTCGGTGATCGCCGCCCAGAAGCCTTGAGGGCATCAGCCCATTCGCACAGCGCCGCAGCGTAATTAATGCCCGAAAGAACATGACTTTCTTAAGGGAGCGCCAAGTGGCGGTTCCTACTCTGAATGCATATCGAGCCCGAAGCGCCCAGCGGCGGGCTTCATTCAGAAGGGGGAGTCGTGAAAGCTTTTCGGATCCTGCTGCTCGCGTCGGTTCTCGGCCTCGGGGCGATCTTCGGAGCGGGGCAGGCGCACGCGTGGTCGTCGACCGGTTCGGTGACCACGACGTGTAGCGGAACCATCGACTACTGGGGTGGCTACTTCTACTATCACACCTACCAGTGGGCCGATGCGGACGAAGACACTGTGTCGCAGGAGCATTCGTTCTCCTTCGCGGGCTTCCTCGAAGGGTTCGAGAACGCGGGCTGGGTCTACGCGGACCGCGCCTACGTCGTCTATCGCAACGGCTGGCTCGACCTGGCGGTGCCGTACCAGTCGGGGTGGGAACCGAAGATTCGCGACAACCGGTACGACACCGACACGACCGACGGGCAGTGGTACGTCCTCTGCGAGCTGTAGGTGTCGTCCGGCCGCGCGAGAGTGCGTCACCGGCCACGGGAGCTACGCCCGCCCGCGCAACCCGCCGCCCCACCGCGGCCACTGTGCCTGCGGCTTAGGGGCGGCGACCAGTGATTCCCGGTCGATATCGGTGACGAACAGCGGCAGCCGCGGCGCGAGACCGTCCAGCAGTGCGAGCAGCTTCCCGCCGAGCGCGGCCTGGTACTCGGTCATCGTCAGGCCGACGATTTGCAGGAAGGCGACCCGGCCGTTGGGCGTCGCGATGCTGCCGAGTTCCGGATCGGTGACGAAGCCTACGGCTTGGATCGCCGAGTCCGGCCGGTCCGCGGCGAGGGGGCCGTTGGCCTTGATGGTGTGGCCGGGCTCGAACCACTTGCCCGACTGGAAGACGTACCTGGCGAGGTTCTGCAAGAAGTGCGCGGGCCAGATCGGCGCCTGCGTTTCGGCGGGATCGCCCGCCAGTCGAAAGGTGAACTCGAATCCCCACCCGGAGACGTCCGGGTCGTCCCATTCCTTCGCGCCCAGCTCGCTCATGCCGTACCCGACGTAATGCCAATGCGGGACCGGGTCGGTCCGCGGGTACGCGCTGACACCCTCCAACGGGTCCGGCCCGCCCAGTGACCAGGGGTGCCCGACCGTCCAGTGCACCGGTTGTAGCTCGCCGTACAGCTGTGCCAGGGCGCCATCGATCGCATCCCGGCCGGGTCCAACACTCACCCGGTCACTTTAGGCGTACCTCCGCCTTCGCTCCGGCCGTGCGCGGGTTGTCGACGGACTTCGTCCGGCTGCGTCTTGGAGGCGTACCTCCGCCTTCGCTCCGGCCGTGCGCGGGCTGTCGACGGACTTCGTCCGGCTGCGTCTCGTAAGGCGTCGGCGGGGGTGGAAATTCCCGCAGACTCAGCCCCCAGCCGCCGATCCCCGGTGACGATGGCGGAGCGCGGTGTGCTGCCTGCTTGCTCGACCAGGGTGTGTCACCGTCGACCGCTAAGCTATAGCGATGGCGGATGAATCGACTGATACGGATTCCGACCTAGTCGCGGGCGAACGCCGGGCCGACTTGTTGCGCGCTCTGTCCTATGTGTCGACAGAATCCGGACCCGACGGCGAATACATCGTGAACGGTGATCTGCCGCCCGAAGTGGCGCCACCGTTCATTCGGGCCGTCATGCGCATCGAGGCCGAACTACTGCTGCACGACGCCGAGCTCGTCACAGTGGACAACGAGGAACCCAGGACGCCGGAGGACCGTCGCACCGACGCGCTTGTCGCGCTATTCCTGCGCATCGACGACCGGCACTGAGAACGGGGACCGCACAGCGCACCGGGGGAGGCCCGGACCTTGCACTCGACACCCTCGAGTGCTAGAAATGGCTTTGGCACTCTCGACCTGTGAGTGCCAGGGTCGGGACGGTGAGACCGGGTTTCATCGACACCCTCGGTCGTCCGTCGCGGGCACCGAACCTGGCCAGCGTAAATGGGGCGATCCGAAAGGGGTCGTCCTGTGTGTCAGCCCCATTACTAATGGAGGATCTCAACGCAATGGCCAAGACAATTGCGTACGACGAAGAGGCCCGTCGCGGTCTCGAGCGGGGTCTGAACAGCCTCGCCGACGCGGTCAAGGTGACGCTGGGCCCGAAGGGTCGCAACGTCGTCCTGGAGAAGAAGTGGGGCGCCCCCACGATCACCAACGATGGTGTTTCCATCGCCAAGGAGATCGAGCTGGAGGACCCGTACGAGAAGATCGGCGCCGAGCTGGTCAAGGAAGTCGCCAAGAAGACCGACGACGTCGCGGGCGACGGCACCACCACCGCCACCGTCCTGGCTCAGGCGCTGGTGCGCGAGGGCCTGCGCAACGTCGCGGCCGGCGCGAACCCGCTGGGTCTGAAGCGCGGCATCGAGAAGGCCGTCGAGGCCGTCACCGCCAAGCTGCTCGACACCGCCAAGGAGGTCGAGACCAAGGAGCAGATCGCCGCCACCGCCGGTATCTCGGCCGGCGACGCGTCCATCGGTGAGCTGATCGCCGAGGCCATGGACAAGGTCGGCAAGGAAGGCGTCATCACCGTCGAGGAGAGCAACACCTTCGGCCTCCAGCTGGAGCTGACCGAGGGCATGCGCTTCGACAAGGGCTACATCTCCGGTTACTTCGTGACCGACCCGGAGCGTCAGGAAGCGGTCCTCGAGGACCCGTACATCCTGCTGGTCGGCTCGAAGGTCTCGACCGTCAAGGACCTGCTGCCGCTGCTGGAGAAGGTCATCCAGGCCGGCAAGCCGCTGCTGATCATCGCCGAGGACGTCGAGGGCGAGGCCCTGTCGACCCTGGTGGTCAACAAGATCCGTGGCACCTTCAAGTCCGTCGCCGTGAAGGCCCCGGGCTTCGGTGACCGCCGCAAGGCGCAGCTCGCCGACATCGCCATCCTGACCGGTGGCGAGGTCATCAGCGAAGAGGTCGGCCTCTCGCTGGAGACCGCCGGTGTCGAGCTGCTCGGCCAGGCGCGCAAGGTCGTCGTCACCAAGGACGAGACCACCATCGTCGAGGGCGCGGGCGACGCGGAGGCCATCAAGGGCCGCGTTGCGCAGATCCGCACCGAGATCGAGAACTCCGACTCGGACTACGACCGTGAGAAGCTGCAGGAGCGTCTGGCCAAGCTGGCCGGCGGTGTCGCGGTGATCAAGGCGGGCGCGGCCACCGAGGTGGAGCTCAAGGAGCGCAAGCACCGCATCGAGGACGCCGTCCGCAACGCGAAGGCCGCCGTCGAAGAGGGCATCGTCGCCGGTGGTGGCGTGGCCCTGCTGCAGTCGGCTCCGGCGCTGGACGCGCTGAACCTGACCGGTGACGAGGCCACCGGCGCGAACATCGTCAAGGTCGCGCTGTCGGCTCCGCTGAAGCAGATCGCGTTCAACGCCGGCCTCGAGCCCGGCGTGGTCGCCGAGAAGGTCGCCAACCTGCCCGCGGGCAGCGGCCTGAACGCCGACTCCGGCGAGTACGAGGACCTGCTGGCCGCCGGCGTCGCCGACCCGGTCAAGGTCACCCGCTCGGCTCTGCAGAACGCGGCCTCCATCGCGGCCCTGTTCCTGACCACCGAGGCCGTCGTCGCCGACAAGCCGGAGAAGGCCGCCGCTCCCGCCGGCGACCCGACCGGTGGCATGGGCGGCATGGACTTCTGATCCCCGGATCAGCGAGTTCTCGCTAGTCACGAAGGCCGGTCCACCCTCGGGTGGACCGGCCTTCCGCGTTTTTCGGGAGCGCCGCTACCGCGCTGTGCGCCCGAGCGATTCGTTCGCGTTCCCTCGCGGCTAGGCGGTGGCGGGGAGGCGGAGGCGTTCGGCTAGTTCGTTGAAGATGTAGAAGTTGGGGATGGCGGCGACGGGGGCGAGGGAGATCCAGGTGCCGTCGACCTTGATGCGGACCAGTCCGCTGCGGGCGTCGATGAGCTGGATGCGGTCCCAGGGATAGACCTGATTGCGGAAGCTGAGGGCGACCAAGTCGAGGCCGATATCGCCGAAGTGGACGGTTTCGCCGTTGTCGATTCTCAGGACCGCGCGCGGCAGTTGGGTGCCGGTGATGGCGGACTGGATCGCCCTGCCCCATTCGCGCGCGTCGGCGAACTCGGTGTCGTCGAAGGCCGCGTGCGCGCCGTTGGGTCCGCTCATCTCCAGCGAATACTCGACGCGCGAGGTGTTCTGGAACGGAATGACCTGTTGGCGCACTTCGGCGGTGTCCCATCGGAATCCGGCGATCTGCTCGCCGGACCGGTACACGGTCATGCCGTGATCGAACAGATCGAGCCGCGCCGAGCGGTTCTGCTGGTTCTGCCGCCCGCGCACCGAGGCCAGCGTGGCAGGCAGCAGTGCGACGACGCCGACGGCGACTCCGCCCGCGAAGGATCCGACCGCGGCACAGATCACACCGACGGCCGCGAGCCCGCCCGCGACGATCCCGCACCCGCGCACGAAGGTGTCGCTCACCGGTGCGGGGAGAAATGTTTGGCGGTGTGTGCCGAGCTTTTCGTACTCGGCCATCAGGTGTATCAGCTGCGACAACGGTATGGTGCGCCGGACGCCGGTTCCGCCTTCACCGTCCTCCGGCATGCTCGGAGTGGTCAATAGTCCCTCCATGAGGCGGTTTTCATCCGCGCGAAGCGTATTCCACCGGACCGAATATCGCTACCGCAACCCCCGGTGAATTCGCGCGTCGGTGTCATCGCGTATTCACCCCTGGAGCACGAAGGCGACCAGAAAACCTGCCGCCGTGGCCATTCCGACCCACCAGCCGCCCTCGCGATACGCCTCCGGCATGAGCGAATCGGCCAAAACGGCGATGGTCGCGCCGCCCGCGAAAGCTTGCACGGCGCTGATATGGGTGTCGGAGAGATTGTCCGCGAGACTGTTTCCCAGCACCGTGACGAAGACGAGAACCGCGCCGGTCGCCGCCCACAGCCCGAACGCGCGAGCCTGTTCGAATCCGTGTTCGCTGCGCATGAGCGCCGCGCCGCCGATGGCCTCGGGCACGTTGCCCACGGCCACCGCGACCAGCAGCACCAGCCCGCCGCCCGAGGTCAGCGAGACGCCGAGCGCGGTGTTCTCCGGCACGCCGTCCAGGATGGTGCCGAGCATCAGCGCCCAGCCGATGGCCGCCGCGCCCAATTTCGTCTCGATCAGATGGTTGGCGACCACGTAGACACCGGCGCCCGCGAACAACGCCGCCCCGGCGATCACCGCGCCCGCCTGGTGGAAGGCCGGTTCGAACAGTTCCGAGGACACCGCCGCGATCATGGTGCCCGCGCCGAACGCCATCAGCGACGCGAGCAGCGGCTTCGGCAGCGACCAGCGCAGCCCGATGGCCGCGCCGACCAGCAGCGGTACCGCGGTGCCGAGACCGTAGAGCAGTGCCTTCAGCATGCGCCTCACCCTAAAGGGAAAGCGCCGCTTCGGCTTCGCTCCTGCGCCGTCCGGGCCAGTCGAGCGCCCGGACAAGGCAACTCGCTCAGATGCCGGTGACCGAGACGACGCGGAAGGCGCTCGGCGTGCCGGGACCCATCGGCCCACCCTTGTCGAACTGCGAGGCGACCACCAGCACGCGCTCGCCGTCGCGCACCAAAGTGGTTGGAATGTCCAACGTCTCGTCGGTGAGCTGTTCCGCCAGCCGCGCGGACGCGCCGTCCTCGGTCAGTGTCCAGCGCGAGATCGTGTCGGTGGTGTTGTGGGCGACCCACAGCGTGTCGCCGCGCAGCTCGAGACCGTCGCCGTTCGTCATATCCCCGCCGTGCAATTCGACTTTCCGGATCGGCGCGTCGGCGGTGAGATCGACGCGATAGAGGTCGCCGCCGACCATGTCGACCACCAGCAGGTACCGCCCGGACGGGTCCGCGACCAGGCCGTTGAGGTTGAAACTCGCTGGCTCGCGCGGTTCGATGACGCCGCCGAGCTCGAATAGCGGTGCCAATTCGGCGCGTCCGCCCTGCGCGGCGGCCGCGCGCACCTGCTCGGGGGTGACCCGGTAGACCACGGCGCGCACGCTGTCGGTGAGGTAGGCGGTGCCGTCCGGGGTGATGACGACGTCGTTGACGAAGCGCGGTTCGGCGCCGGGCACGTCGAAGCGGGCGAGCAGCGCGCGAGAAGCCATGTCGTACACGGCGACTCCTACCGTCGAGTCGGTCACCCACAGGTGGCCCGATCCGTCGACCTTCAATCCGTTCGCGGTCTTTCGCCCGTCGGCGCCCTCCGGCAGGAACACCTCGGCCCGCTCGGCGTCGGCCGTGGCGCGGTAGATCGCGCCGGTGCTGTACGAGCCGACGTAGGTGTCGCCGGTGCGGGCGTCCAGTGCGATGCCCTCGGGATAGACGCGGTCACCTGGCAATTCGTAGGCGGTGGTTACCCGCGGTGCCGCGTCGGGCGAGCCGCAGGCCGTCAGCGCGGCGAGCGTGAGGAGGGCGATCGGGAGGGTGCGCGTGCGGGACATGCCGGGACCTTTCGAATGTGCTCACATTGAAGAATGTCTACGAACATAGATTAGAGTTCTAATGGTCGTCAAGGCTCGAACTAGGTGACGAGCGGATACCATGCCAGGCATGACCCCTATGCCCGCCGCCGAACGCATCGGCTCCTACGTCAAGCGCGCGGAGCAGGCCCTGGCGACGGCGAAGAACGCCGCACTGAAGCCCGCGGGGGTCACCGTCGCGCAGTACTCCGCGCTGCTGTTCCTCTCCGAGAACCCGGGCATCTCGGCGGCGGCCTTGGCGCGACTGTGCGGCGTCACCCCGCCGACCATGAACACCGTGCTCGGCAACCTGCAGGAGCGCGGCCTCATCGAGCGGACCCCGCACGCCTGGCACAAAAACGTCCTCGAGACGCGTCTCACCGAGCGTGGCGAGTCGGTGATGAAGGACGCCGACGCGCGCGCGATCCGGGTCGAGCGTTCGGTGGCCGCCGCGTTCACCGCCGCCGAACGCGACGCCCTCATCGACCTGCTGACCCGCTGCGCCGACGCCTTCGACGCGGCCCGCCCCGAGGACGCGCCCACGGCGAACAAATAGGCCCGCCTGGACTGCGGGTTCCGTTACCTGCTCCTGAGGGTGTGGCCGCCCAGCAAGCAAGGGCCGACATTGTCGGAAGAGAACTGGGGCGGTCCACCAAGATCGAGCAGCTAGTCGCGAACGTCCGCGCCGACCCGGGCGACGTCGGTAGTCTGCGGTGATGGCGCACCTGCATGCGATCGGATTGGCGCTGGTCGCCGCGCTGTGCATCGCGTTCAGCGCCGTCATGCGGCACTGGGCGGCGGCGCGGGTGCCGGATGTGGATCTCGGGCGTCTCGGCGCGATCGGCAGCCTGGTTCATCGGCCGCTGTGGTGGTTCGGCACGGCGGTCGGCGCGGGCGGTTACGTCTTCCAGGCGATGGCGCTCGGTCGCGGATCGGTGCTTCTGGTGCAGTCGCTCCTGGTGAGTTCGCTGCTGTTCGCCTTGCCGCTGGCGGCGACTCTCTCCGGGCGTGCGATTCGGCATTCGGAATGGTTGTGGGCTCTGGTGCTCAGCGTCGCCATCGTGGTGCTTCTGGTCGTCGGCGATCCGCGGCAGGGGAAACAGCATGTGGCGTCTTGGCATTGGGCGTTGACCGCCGCGATCGGCGTCCCCCTCTTCGCGGCTTGCCTGCTCGGCGCGCGACAGCCGGGCAGGCGGCGGGCGCTGCTGCTCGGCGTCGCGGCGGGCGCACTGTTCGGCATCGCGGCGGTGCTGACGAAAGGCCTGGTCACATTGATCGGCGAGGGGGCCGCCGCGGTGTTCGGGTCCGCGGAGACCTACGCCCTCGTCGTGGTGGGCGCCGCCGCGGTGGTCCTCCAACAGGACTCCTACCAGGCGGGGGCACTGCAAGCTTCACTGCCCGCCGCGACGGTGACCGAACCCGTCGTCGCCGGGGCACTCGGCATCCTGCTGCTGGACGAGTACTTCGACGTCGACGGCCCCCACGTCATCCTGCTGACTCTCGCCCTGGCCGCGATGACCGCCGCCACCCTCGCCCTGGCCCGCTCGGCCGCCACCGAATCCACCGCGACCCCCGCCTCGATCCACTGACTCCGGTTCTGGGCTCCCGTAGGCTGCATTCATGTCGCGCGGCGAGATCGAAGGCGTGCTCTACGACATCGACGGCGTGCTGGTTACCTCCTGGCGCGCGCTCGAGGGAGCGCGTGAAGCCGTGCGTGAATTGCGTGAAAAAGGTTTGCGCCGAGCATTTCTCACCAACACCACGTCGAGAACGTGCGCCGAGATAGGCGATCGGTTGAAGTCGGCCGGATTCGAGATCGATATGGCGGAAATCGTCACGGCGGCCAGACTGACCGCCGAATTCCTGCGCCGCCGCTATCCGGATGCTCGCGTCTGGGTGTTGAATCACGGCGACATCGAAGCGGACCTGGCCGGGCTCGAACTCGTCGAGGATGATCCCGACGTGGTCGTGATCGGCGGTGCGGGAACGGAATTCACGCACCGCGCGCTCAGCAGGGTGGTCGAGCTGATGCTGGACGGCGTGCCGGTCGTCGCTATGCAGGGCGGCCTCACGTGGGCCACCGACGACGGCCTGCGTATCGACGCGGGCGCGTATCTACCTGGTCTCTCGGCGGCGGGCAACGCGGAGATCGAGGTGATCGGCAAGCCCGCCCCGACGGGCTTCCGCACCTGCGCGCAGCTCATGGATCTGGAGCCCGCCGACATCGTGATGGTCGGCGACGACCTGCATTCCGATGTGCTGGCCGCGCAAGCCGTCGGCATGACGGGCGTGCTCGTGCGGACCGGAAAGTTCCGGCCCGGTGTGCTCGCCGCCTCCGACCGCGCGCCGGACCACGTGATCGACTCCGTGGCCGCGCTGCCGGAACTGCTGTCGACCAGCGGCGTCGCCGGATGAAGGGTCGGGACCGGTCCGTTCGAAAAAAGTTCTACGAAATTCCTCCAAAAGCCTTCCGGCGCGGCGGATTGCTCGGTATCGTCCGTGGCGGCAAACAGCCAGTGACAACGGAGTTGCGATGGTCGGATCGGAGGATTGGTTGATCTAGCTACTAGGCTGCCAACTTTCGGCTAACGCGCGGTCGGTCGAAGGTTGAGACGAAGGGCCCGATCCATGACGAGGGGATCGGGCCCTTCGGTATTGTCTGCCCCAATGTCACAGGATGCGAATACGGGACGAATGTATGCCGGGCAACCCGTAGAGGACCGGCAACGCCAGCGGCGTGCGCGTTTTCTGGAATCAGGCCTGACGGTCTTTGCGCGCGACGGATACGCCAATAGTTCGGTGGGCGCCATCTGTAAAGACGCCGGGCTCTCCTCGCGACAGTTCTACGAGGAGTTCACCGGGCGCGAGTCACTCCTACTAGAGCTCTACGAGCAAATCGACAAGGAGTCGCGCGAAGCGGTGACCGCCGCGCTCGACAAGAAGACCGACGCGTCCGCGCTGGAGATCATCGACGCCGCGGTGCGCGCCTACGTCGAGTCCATCGGCGCCGATCCGCGCAAGGCGCGCGTCGCGCTCGTCGAGGTGGTCGGCGCCGGGCCGAAGGTGGAGAAATTCCGCCTGGAGCTGCGTCGCGTGTGGGGCTCGCTACTGGCGAGCGCCGCGGAGGACGCGGCCATGCACGGCGAAATCCCGCCGGGTGACTACGAAATGCGGGTGCTGGCGATCATCGGCGCGGTCAACTACGTGGTGGATTCGTGGAGCGGCTCGGATCCGCGACCGCCGCTGGACGACGTGATCCGCGTGCTGAGCCGGGTGATCATGGGCGCGGTCGGCGCGTAGCGGACCGGGTGGTCGGCTGCCCGCGCGGCGGTGTACGACGCCGCGCGGTAGCGTGCGCAGCATGCAGACAGTTCCGATCCAGGTGCCGGACGGCAGCACCATTCCGGTGCGGTTGATTCCGGCCGAGGGTCAGCACCGGCATCCGGTGACGCCCGACGCGCCGCGCCCCGTCGTGGTGATCGTGCCCGGGCTCGGCGTGCCGGGCGCGTACTACGAACTGGTCGCCCAGCAGCTCGCCGCGCGCGGATTCGATGCCGCCATCGGCGAATTGCGCGGCAACGGCGACAGCCGCCCTCGACCGAGCCCGACCAGCACCTACGGCTACCACGAACTGGTGTCGGTGGACTTCCCCGCCATCTTGCAGGTGGTGCGCGACCGGTTCCCGGCGAGCACGCCCTACCTGCTCGGACACAGCATGGGCGGTCAGCTCGCCGTCATGTACGCGGCGCGGGTGCGCGGCAGGCTCGGCGGGCTGATCCTCGTCGCTTCCGGCACGCCGTACTACCGCGGCTATCGCGGATTGTTCAGTCCCGGAATGCTGTTCGGCACCGCCGCGGCCTCGCTGACCGCGAGCCTCGCCGGTTTCTGGCCCGGCGACCGGATCACCGTCGGCGGCTTCGGACCCCAGTCGAAGGTGCTCATCTCCGACTGGGCTCGGCTGGCGCGCACCGGCCGGTTCGTTCCGGTCGGCGCCGATATCGACTACGAGGAGCGCATCGCCCGGCTGAAGCTGCCGGTCCTGTCGATCACCATCGCGGGCGACGAGCTCACCCCGCGCGGTTCGGCCGAACATCTGAACGGCAAGATGCCCGCCGCCGAGCTGACCACCTGGCATCAGCCGGAACGGTTGGGGCACAACGGCTGGATCCCGGATCCGAATTCGACCGTCGACCGCATCGAGAAGTGGCTGCGCGACCGCTGATCGTCTCAGCGGCTCCGTGTCGACCGGTCCGCGAAGCCGTCCAGGATCGCCTCGACGCCGATCTCGAAGTAGTCACCGCCCTCGGCGAGCGTGATGCCTTCGCGGGCGCCGGACTTGGGAGCGCGCCGTGTGGCATCGCCGTCGCGCACCGCCGCGACGGCCTGGCTCAGGATGTGACCGATCACGTAGTCGCGTAGACAGCGGGTCAGCTGACGCGCGTGGCCGGGCTCGAAACCCGTGCCCTGCAACCGTTCGATCATCCAGTTGCCGATCTCGGTCGCGGCGGGGCTGAGCACCGGCCGGGTGGCGAAGACCGGCACCGCGTTCGGATGCCTGCGCAGCGTCGAGCGCAGCCTGCGGGCGTACGCGCGCAGCAGGTCACGCCAATCCTCCTGCCACGGGAGGCTTTCCATCTCCAGCTCGGCGAACATGGCCGCCGCGATCCCGTCGAACAGATCCTGCTGATCGGTGTAATGCCGGTACGCCGCCATCGGATCGGCGCCAAGCGCGGCTCCGAGCTTGCGCATGGAGAAGCCGTCGAGCCCGGTCTCATCGATGACCATCAGCGCGACGGCCGCGATGTAGTCGCGGTTCAGCGCGGTGCGGGTGGGCGGTGTCCGCTTGCGCGGTGTCATCCGGCGAACGGCGGATCGTCGAGGCGCCTGACAACACGGCACGCCGGGTACCGCAGCATGCGGCGCGCCGGGAAGGACGTGGCGGGCATGCGGTCATGGTAGACGCCGCCCCTCCTGTCTACGATATAGATGGCATCTACGGCGTAGACGTTTGCCGCGCGGTGGCCCCGGGGAACGCAACGGTGGCGCATCGCAAGCGCCGAATCCGGCCGAGGGCGGCGCACGAAGCGGTACATTTCTTCGACTCGGGTTCGGCAAGGGACGGGCACATGGTCGAGTTGATATCTCCACCCGACGCGATCTTCCTGGTGAACGAGTCGCGGGAACACCCGATGCACGTCGGCTCGCTCCAGCTGTTCCAGCCACCGGACGGCGCGGGTCCCGACTTCGCCAGGATCATCCACGAACAAATGCTCGCGATGCCGGTGCGCAAGCGCCTGTTCCGCAAACGTCCGGGCACCCTGCTCGGCGGCATCTCGAGCCTCACCTGGTCCTATGACGACGAGGTCGATCTGGACTATCACCTGCGCCGCTCCGCGTTGCCCTCGCCGGGCCGGGTGCGGGAACTGCTCGATCTCACCTCCCGGCTGCACAGCAGTCTGCTCGACCGGCACCGCCCGCTGTGGGAGCAGCGTTTGATCGAGGGCCTCGACGACGGTCGCCTCGCGGTCTACACCAAGGTCCACCACGCGCTGATCGACGGCGTCTCGGCGCAACTGTTGCTCCAGCGCACGCTGAGCACCGACCCCGACGCGACCGACGTCCAGGTGCCGTGGACTTCCTCCGGTGCGGGCAGACGCCGCGGTGGTCCGTCGCTGGCCGGGCGCGCGGTGGGCGCGCTGCGCGGAATCGGCGGCATCGCGCCGTCGACCCTTGCGCTGGCCAAGCAGGCGCTCACCGAACACCGGCTCGCCCTCCCGTTCGACGCGCCGGACTCGATGTTCAACGTGCGGATCGGGGGAGCGCGCCGCTGCGCGGCGCAATCCTGGCCGCTGGCGCGGATCAGGGCGGTGAAGGCGGCGGCCGACGTCACCGTCAACGACGTGGTCCTCGCGATGTGCTCGGCGGCGCTGCGCTGCTATCTGCTCGAGCACGACGCGCTACCGGATCGGTCGCTCATCGCGATGGTCCCGGTGTCGCTACGGCACGACGGCGCGGGCGAGGAGAGCGGCAACAGCGTCGGCACGATCCTGTGCAACCTCGGCACCCATCTGCCCGACCCCGCCGACCGCCTGCGGACGATCAGCGAGTCGATGAGCGAGGGCAAGCGGTTGTTCGCGCAGCTGCCCAAGACGCAGGCACTCGCGGTGTCGGCGCTGATGATCGCGCCGCTCGGTCTGTCGACCGTCCCGGGCTTCGTCTCGATGACGCGCCCGCCGTTCAACATCGTGATCTCGAACGTGCCCGGCCCGCGCGAACCGATGTACTGGAACGGCGCGCGGCTGGACGGCAACTATCCGATGTCGATCGTGCTGGACGGCCAGGCGCTCAACATCACCGTGACGTCCAACGCGGGCAACCTCGATTTCGGCGTGGTCGGCTGCCGCCGCAGCGTGCCCCACCTCCAGCGGATCCTCCGGCACCTGGAGGCGGGGCTCGCCGAGCTGGAGCACGCCACCGGCGTGAGTCCTATTCGCTCTTCTCCATGAGCATTTGGGTGAAGAACTCGTAGATCAGCGCGGCCTGGAACGCCATCTGCTTGTTGTCCGCGGCGCCGCCGTGCCCGCCCTCGATGTTCTCGTGGTACCAGAGCGTGTGGCCCTGCTCCTCCAGCAGCGCGGCCATCTTGCGCGCGTGCCCGGGATGGACGCGGTCGTCGCGGGTGGAGGTGGTGAGCAGGATGGGCGGGTAGTCGGCGTCGGCGCGCACGTTCTGGTACGGCGAGTACTTGCCGATGTACTCCCACTCCTCCGGCTTGTCCGGGTCGCCGTACTCCGCCATCCACGAGGCGCCGGCCAGCAGCAGGTGGTAGCGCTTCATGTCGAGCAGCGGGACCTGGCAGACGATGGCGCCGAACAGCTCCGGGTACCGCGTCAGCATCACGCCCATCAGCAGACCGCCGTTGCTGCCGCCCACCGCGCCGAGCTGCCGCGGGGTGGTGATGCCGCGATCGACGAGATCCCTCGCGATGGCGGCGAAATCCTCGTACACCTTGTGGCGGTTGGCCTTCTGCACCGAGGTGTGCCACTCCGGGCCGTACTCGCCGCCGCCGCGGATGTTGGTCATCACCCAGGTGCCGCCGCGCTCCAGCCAGCCCATCCCGGACGCGCCGCTGTAGGCGGGCGTGCGGGACACCTCGAAACCGCCGTAGCCCGACATGACCGTGGGGCCCGGCTCGTCTTTGCGGTCGCGGTGTCGGATCACGAAGTACGGCACCATCGTTCCGTCGTCGGAGCGGGCGAAGAACTGCTCGGTCTCGACGCCGTCGGCGTCGAAGAACGCGGGCTCCTGCTTGAGCTGCTCGGTGCTGCCGCCGACCGCGCTGGCGAGCAGTGTGGCGGGGGTGGTGAAACCGCTTGTGGTGAGCATGAACTCGTCACCGCCTTCCAGCGGGTCCAGGTTCATGACGCTGGTCGTCGCCATCGGGGGCGTGTCGGCCAGCGGCTCGACGGTCCACCCGCCGGGGCCGGGAGTCAGTACGTGCAACTTGGTCTGCACGTCCTGGAGGGTGATGAGCAGCAGGTGGTTCTCGGTCCAGCCGTAGCCGTGCAGCGACGTGTGCGCGTCGGGGGTGAACAGCGCCTCGAATTCCCTTGCGCCGGAGAGGAAGCTCTCGAAATCGGTGGCAAGCAGCGCACCCGCCGGGTAGGTCACGCCGCCCACTTCCCACGGCGACTTCAAACGGACCAGAAGCCAGTCCTTGTACCAGGATTCGCTGGCATCGGTCGGCACGTCGATGTGGCGCAGTGTGCCGTCGGCCTCGATGAGGTAGACCTCTTCGTTGAAGAAGTCGGTGGCGCGGCCGACGAAATGGCGTTCGTAGCCGGGGGTGCGGTCGTAGCCCGCCGAGACCGCGACGTCCTCCTCCGCGCCCTCGAAAACCGTTTCGGCGTCGGCGAGGTCGGTTCCGCGCCGCCAGCGCTTGGCGATGCGCGGGTATCCGGATTCGGTCAGCGAACCCGGCCCGAAATCGGTGCCGACGTACACCGAGTCGACGTCGATCCAGCGGATCTCCGATTTCGCCTCGGGCAGAAAGTAGCCTCCGTCCGTCTGTTCGATGAATTCTTTTCGCTCGATGTCGAATTCGCGAACGACCTTGGCGTCGGCGCCGCCCCGGGACAGGCTGACGAGCGCGCGCGACTGTTCCGGCCGCAGCACCGCGGCCCCGCCCCACACCCAGTTCTCACCCTCTGCGGCGGCCAGCGCGTCCAGATCGATCAGCACGTCCCAGTCCGGCGATTCCTTGGCGTACTCGGCGAACGTGGTGCGCCGCCAGAGGCCGCGCGGGTGCTCGGCGTCGCGCCAGAAGTTGTACAGCCAGCGCCCGCGCCGACCCGGGTAGGCGATCTTGGTGTCGGTGTCGAGCATGTCGAGGATGCGGCGTTCCAGCTCGGTGAACCGCTCGGTCGAGGCGAAGCGCTCACCGACGACCTCGTTGTGGGCGCGCGCCCACTCCAGTGGCCGTTCGCCGGTCACCTCTTCCAACCACAGGTATGGATCGTTCACGTTCTGCTCGACGCCGCTCATGTCAACTATTGTTGCTGAGCGGCGTCCTCCCTGCGTGCGCGGTTACCAGAAGTGTGCGACGTCGAGTACGACTCGCGATCCGGCGCCGGGGCCGTCCAGCGTGAACACCCGAAACGGCAGCCGCGCGCGCACGCCGACGCCCAAGGTGGTCTGGCCTTCGAACGAGCCCGCCCAGGCGACCTGCCGGAAGGTTCGATAGCCGGCGACTCGCGTCAGTTCGCCGCGGTCGGCCGGGTGGTAGGTGAGATTGCCCGCGTTGTCGTAGGCCGGAGCGTGCACCGTCACGCTCAGGAACGCGTCGCCGCGCAGCGGGACGGGCGCACCGGAGGCGTCCATGCTCACCGAGCCGACGTAGGTCGCGCGGTATCCGGTGACCGGACCGGCGACATCGATGACGAGCCGGTCGAAACACTGGTGGCGACCGGAGCGCACATTCGTGACGGCCGCGGTCGAATGGTTCGGCTCGGTCTTCTCGAGCGAACCCCAGACCAAGCCGCAATAGGAGGGGGTCGCGTGGGCGGAGTCGGGAATGATCAAGACTGCGATTCCGGCGACCAGCGCGGAAATCAGAACGAGGAAGCGACGCACGTCGCACCGCCTTGGGGCAGTTGGGATGAAGCACACGGGAAATCGGTCGAATCCGACAATTCGTTAGCCCCCGTTGTGTCGCGGATCCGTCTCGAATTCGTCGCTGCCCCGCTCATTAAGATCGGAATTTTCCGTACCGAACGACAGGAGTCCGAATTTGGCCGCCTTCCTGTGGGAGCAGCACTGCTGTCTGCCGCTGCTGCCCACCGCCGACATCGCGGAGTTGGCCAGGTATCCGCTGGGCTCCTACCTGTCGGTGAATGTCGGCTACTCCAGGCAGCACACCGCCGATTCGCTCACGCTGGTGCGGCAGTTTCGCCGGGACGCGTTGGCGGACGGAAGGTTTCGATTGGTCCGCGGTCTGGATGATCTCGGTGATCCGGAACGGATCTCGCTCGCCTTCGATCTGGAGGACTCGGGACCGCTCGGCGGCGATCTGGACAACGTCGAGGTGTTCCACGAACTCGGCGTGCGCTCGCTGCTGCCGACCTACAACCACGCCAACGCGGCGGGCTGCGGCTGCCTCGACTCCGAGGACACCGGACTTACCGGTTACGGCAGGGATTTGGTGCGCAAGCTCAACGAGGTCGGCGTGTTCGTCGACGGCGCGCACTGCTCGCGGCGCACGGGGCTGGACCTCGCCGAACTCACCGCCGTGCCGATGATCTACAGCCATGCCAATTTCGCCGCGCTGTGGGATCACCCGCGCAACATCACCGACGAGCAGGCGAGGGCGTGCGCCGAGACCGGCGGCGTCATCGGTGTCAACGGCGTCGGAATCTTCCTGGGACACAACGAGCCCGACGAGCGCGCCCGGCGTGTAGCGGCTATGGCCGATCACATCCGATACGGTGTGGAACTCGTCGGCGTGGAGCACATCGGCATCGGCTCGGACTACTCCTTCGACGGCGCGGATTTCAATGCCGAGTTGTTCGCCAACCCGGGCGCGTTTTCCGAGGCGTACACCAAATGGGGTCCGCTGCAATGGGTCCCGCCGGAGGACCTGCTCGGCGTCGGCGTGGGTCCCGGACTGGACGCCGAGCTCGCCGCACGCGGGTTCACCGAGGGCGAGCGCGCGGCGGTGTTCGGTGAGAACTTCCGCAGGGTCGCCGAGCAGGTCTGGCGGAACTGACTCACCCGAGACGCACGAGCATCTTGCCGGTATTGGCGCCCGACAGCACGCCGAGGAATGCGGCCGGCGCCTGCTCCAGCCCTTCGTAGACGGTCTGCCTGGTGCGCAGGGTGCCGTCGGCCAGCCAGGCGGCGGCCTTGGCGATGTACTCGCCGAAGATCGGGAAGTAGCTGCTCACCAGCATCCCCCGCAGTGAAATCTCTTTGGTCGCAGCGAGATACAAGTCGGGCCCTTGCTCGCCGGTCGCGCCGTTGTATCCGCTGATCGCGCCGACCAGCGCGACCCGGCCCTTCGGCCGCATGGCCGCCACCGCGGCGCGCAGGTGCTCGCCGCCGACGCTGTCCAGGTAGACGTCGATGCCCTCCGGCGCGGCCTCGGCGAGCTGCCCCGCCAGGTCACCCGCGCGGTAGTCGATCGCGGCGTCGAAACCGAACTCCTCCAGCAGCAGAGCGGTTTTCGCCGGGCCGCCCGCCGAGCCGACGACCCGGCCCGCCCCCAGCGCCTTGGCGAGCTGGCCCGCGACGCTACCCACCGCGCCTGCCGCCGCCGAGATGAAGACGGTGTCGCCGGGGCGGACCGGCGACACGTCGGTGAGTGCCGCGTACGCGGTGAGCCCGGTGGTCCCGAGCGCTCCGAGGAAGTGCTGCGGCTCGGCCGCGGACGTATCGATCGGTGTCGCGAGTTCGTCATCGAGGATCGAGTGTTCTCGCCACCCCGCGAAGTGGGTCACCGTGGCGCCCACGGTAATCCGCTCCGATCGCGAGGCGATCACCTCGCCGACCGCCGAGCCCTCCAGCGCCGCGCCGACCTCGAACGGTGCGATGTAGGACGGGCGATCGTCCATCCGGCCGCGCATGTACGGGTCGACCGACATCCAGGTATTGCGCACCAGGATCTGCCCTTCGGCGAGTTCGGGGATCGGCCGCGTCACCAGCGCGAAGTTCGCGTGGGTCGGCGCACCCTCGGGCCGGGCCGCCAAGTGGATCTCCCTGGTCGTGATCGGCAGTGTGGTGTTCGAAATCGCCTGTGTGGTCATCTGTTTCGCACTTCCTCCGAGAACGATCCGGACCGTTCCATCCGGTACCGATGACGTTATGAGCGCCCCGGACGACTTCCCAGGTCCGCTGCCGCCACCAACCGGTCCGAACGCGCCACGAAGCGGGCGCGCCTGTCGGCCTGAGGCGCCACCTGCCCGACGATGTGCCGCATGGCGAAACCTGCGAGAGCCGGGTCGCGCTGCTGCACCGCCTACCATTTCGTGCCGGGCTCGCCGCCACGGGCTTCGCACGGCTGAGAGCTCGGTGGAACGTGCGGGCGGTATGGGCGCACCTCGCCCCGCCTCGGCGTTCATGAAAGTGCGCCGCGGGCTCGTGCGCGTAGGCGGGGCGAGGACGCGTGGCGGGGTAGTGCGCGTAGGCGGAGCGGCCGCGCACGCGGCCGCGATCCAGTGTGGGTTGTCGCGTCGCCGGGGCAGGTCGGCCGCCTCAGGCGTGCCGACGGGCCGAAGGTGAGCTGCCGGTCCAGCGCTGGAACGCCTTGCGCAACGCGCGGTCGTCGGCGAAGCCGAGGCGGTCGGCGACGGTCGCGGTGGTGAGTCCATGGTCGAGAAGCCTTTTCGCGCGTTCGTAGCGGGCCAGGTCGACCTCGTGCCGCCATCCGGTGTCGTGCTCGGCGAGTCGACGTTGCAAGGTGCGCGGGCTCACGGCCAGGCGGTGGGCGACCGCGGCGAGGGAAGGTTCGCCCTGGTCGAGGATGGCGTCCAGGGCGGTGCGGAAGGCTTCGAGTGGGCCGGGGACCGGCTTGGCGGTGGCGAGCACCAGGTCGGCGTGGCTGCGCAGCAGGTCGGCGAGCATCGGGTCGGCGCGGGGGAGCGGTGCGGCGGCGTCGGCGGCGGTGAAGGTGATGGTGTCGGCGGGCGCGTCGAATTCGATGCGGTCGGTGCCGAAGGCGGTGGTCAACACGTCGTGGGTGGCCGGGGCGGCGCGGCTGAAGGTGAGCCGGGCAGGGACGACGGGGCGGCCGATCGCCTCGCGGGCGCGCCGCAGGTAGTAGGCCAGCACGTACTCGTTGACCACCGCGGCGACGTCGGGATCGCCCGCGGTGGTGCGGTAGCCGACGGTGAGTTCGCCGGGGTGGTCCAGCTCGAAGCCTTCGGCGGCGGCGGTCACCACCCGGTGATAGGGCTGGGCCGCCCGCAGCGCGTCGGCCAGCGTCGGACCGGTGGTGACGAGGTAGTCCCAGGTGGTCAGTGTCCCGAGCGGCGCGGCCCGCGCCACGGCCAGACCGGCTCCGGGCTCCGGCCTCGCCCGCGCGAGCAATTCCCACAGGTCGACGAGCGAGCGCAGCGGAATCCGGTTGAGTTCACCGGCCAGCGCGGCATCATCGATCGCGGGAATGCGGGCCAGCCGCGCCGGATCGACGTCCGATAGCCGAACGACATCACGGACCAAGCGGACGAGATGCGTCGAGGTGGTGCCGTCGATCGGATCGGGCGGCCGGACCTCGTCCGCACCGCTCGATCCGCCGTTCACCACGACCCCAGGGTAGGCGTATCTCCGCACCCGCTCCGGCCGTCAGCGCGCTCTGGACGGACTGCGTCCGGCTGCGAGTGCGGGCTGGGCGGTGATGGCCGCGGTGCGCGGGTTGCAGCTCGCGCGGGGTTCGTCCGTCCCCCTGTGCCCGGCATCTCACCGAACCGGGACCACGGTGGGTGAACTCCCGGCAACGGAGTTAGGCTCGGTGGCGTGACTTCCCACTACGATGTCGTCGTTCTCGGCGCTGGTCCCGGCGGTTATGTCGCCGCGATCCGCGCCGCTCAACTCGGCCTGCGAACAGCGATCGTCGAGCAGAAATACTGGGGCGGTGTGTGCCTGAACGTGGGCTGCATCCCGTCGAAGGCGTTGCTGCGCAATGCCGAACTCGCGCACATTTTCACCAAGGAGGCCAAAACCTTCGGCATCACCGGTGAGGCGAGCTTCGACTTCGGCGCGGCGTTCGACCGCAGCCGCAAGGTGGCGGACGGCCGGGTCAAGGGCGTCCACTTCCTCATGAAGAAGAACAAGATCGACGAGTTCGACGGCAAGGGCACTTTCGTCGACGCGAACACGCTCTCGGTCGAGCTGTCCAAGGGCGGCACCGAGACCGTCACGTTCGACAACGTGATCATCGCGACGGGCACCGTCACCAAGCTGCTGCCCGGCACCCAGCTCAGCGCCAACGTGGTCACCTACGAAGAGCAGATCATGACCCGGGATCTGCCCGGTTCGATCCTCATCGTCGGCGCGGGCGCGATCGGCATGGAGTTCGGCTACGTCCTGAAGAACTACGGCGTCGACGTGCGCATCGTGGAGTTCCTGGACCGCGCGCTGCCCAACGAGGACGCCGACGTCTCCAAGGAGATCACCAAGGCGTACAAGAAGCTCGGCATCACCATCACCACCGGTGCGGCCGTGCAGTCCATCGACGACGACGGGTCCAAGGTCACCGTCTCGATCAAGGACAACAAGTCCGGCTCGGTGGAGACCGTCACCGTCGACAAGGTGCTGCAGGCCGTCGGCTTCGCGCCGCGGGTGGAGGGCTACGGCCTGGAGAACACCGGCGTGCAGCTCGAACGCGGCGCCATCGCCATCGACGACTACATGCGCACCAACGTGCCGCACATCTACGCCATCGGTGACGTCACCGGGAAGCTGCAGCTCGCGCACGTCGCGGAGGCGCAGGGCGTGGTCGCGGCCGAGACCATCGGCGGCGCGGAGACCGTCACCCTCGGTGACTACCGCATGATGCCGCGCGCGACCTTCTGTCAGCCGCAGGTGGCCAGCTTCGGTCTCACCGAGGAGCAGGCGCGCGCCGAGGGCTACGACGTGAAGGTCGCGACCTTCCCGTTCACCGCCAACGGCAAGGCGCACGGCCTCGGCGACGCGACCGGTTTCGTGAAGCTGATCTCCGACAACAAGTACGGCGAGCTGATCGGCGGCCACCTGATCGGACCCGACGTCTCGGAGCTGCTGCCCGAGCTGACCCTGGCCCAGAAGTGGGACCTGACGGTCAACGAGCTCGCGCGCAACGTGCACACCCACCCGACGCTCAGCGAGGCGCTGCAGGAGGCCATCCACGGTCTCGCGGGCCACATGATCAACTTCTGAGCCATGCGAAAACGGTGGCGCTCGGTCCGAAAGGGCCGGGCGCCATTGTTTTTGGTATACAGCGAAGATGCTTCGCCGAATGCTGGTCGGGACCGCACTCGCCCTGGTCCTCGTGGTGCTGCTCGGTGCAGGCACCTATTTCCTGATGAACTCGCGCACCTATCAGGTGGCGGGGCGGCTGGTCGACCGGGTCGACACCGCGGACAAAGTGGTCGCGCTGACGCTCGACGACGGACCCTCCGACAACGCGCCCGAAGTCCTGAAAGTCCTTGCCGACGCGGGTATTCCGGCCACGTTCTACCTGAATGGACGTGATCTCGCGGCCCGGCCAGAGGCCGGTAGGGCGATCGCCGCCGCGGGCCATGAGATCGGCAACCACACCTACAACCACCGCCGCATGGTGTTCGTCTCCGACGAGACCGTGCGCGCCGAGATCGAGGACACCGACGCCGAGATCGCGAAGACCGGCTACCGCGGACCCATCACCTTCCGCCCGCCCTACGGCAAGAAACTCTTCGCGCTGCCCGGATACCTCGCCGAACACGACCGCACCACCGTCATGTGGGACGTCGAACCGGACTCCGGCAAGATCGCCACCACCGACGAGATCGTCGGCGAAACCCTCGCCAAGGTCCGTCCCGGCTCCATCATCCTGCTGCACGTCATGAGCAACCCGGACTCCCTCGCCGCCATCCCCCGCATAGCCGCCCGACTACGCGCCGACGGCTACACCTTCCTCCCCGTCTCCCAACTCCTCACCCGCTGACGTACGACCGGGAAGCGCTCGGCCGAGGATCTCCTCGACGACGTCGCTCTTGGCATTCGCGTAGTGCTGGACGAACTTCCAGTCACGCTGGGCCAGTTCCCGTTTGACTTGCTCGTAGTACTTCCTGTCGTCGTCGTGCGTGCGGAGCCGGTCGCGAAAGGCCAGGATGCGTTCGATCTCGGGTGCGCCCGACTCCGGGTCGAGGACGTGCAGGTTCACGCTCCACCGCGCGCCGTCCTCCACTCGCCGGACGAGACAGCGATGCTGGTACCAGTCCGGTTGCCGGATCCGCAATGTGTAGCCGGCGGCTTCGAGAGCCGGAACGTACGCGGCCTCATCGGCGGCGTCTGGGACGACCAGCAGGATGTCGATCAGCGGTTTGGCCGAGAGCCCGGGCACAGAGGTCGAGCCGGTGTGCTCGATCCGCAACGCGAGCGGACCGAGCGCCGCGCGTATCGCGGCTTCGTCCTCGGCGTACCAGGCGGGCCATTCGGGGTTGTAGTCCTCGATGACGATCTCGACGGCGTACGGCTTCAACACGCCGACTGTCGCTGCCGCGAGTTCGTCGTCCGAGTCCAACCTGGCCATACATCACCCTATCGAGGGAACGAGGCCAGGCGCGGAGTCGCGGCGGTCTCGGGTTCAGAGCATGCCGTAGGCGCGGTCGGGGGTGAAGCGGGCGATGACGCGGTGGTCTTCGACCATGGAGCGGCGGTAGTCGGACCAGTCGGGGTGTTCGCCGGAGGCGGCGCGGTAGTAGGCGACGAGTTCGTCGACGGTGGGGTCGTCGGGGTCGGCGGCTACGGGGGTGAGTTCGACGGTGCCTTCGAGGACGGCGTAGGCGAAGAAATCGTCGCGGGTGACATGCAGCGCGGCCCAGGGGTCACGGCGCAGATTGTGGTACTTCGCGCGGTCGGCGGTGATGGAGATGCGGATGATGTCGTCGTCGCCGACGACGTGCAGCACGTTGGACAGCTGGGGCCTGCCGTTGCGGCGGATGGTGGTCAGCACGGAACGGCGAGCGGAACGGGCGAAATCGACGGCTTCGGAGAGTTCCATGTCACCTGCAACCGTTCGGCGGGCGCGGTCGTTCCCGGCCGACGCGATCAGTCGCGGTGGTAGGCGGCCTGGGCCTCGCGTACTCGCGGCATGTTCTTCTCCACCAGCTGAATGAGCCCCTCGAGCTGGGCGGCCACCTCGGCGCCGAGTTCGGTCAGGGTGTATTCGACGCGCGGCGGGATGGTCTCCAGCACCTCGCGATGCACCATGCCGTCGCGTTCCAGCGCCTGCAGGGTCTGCGACAGCATGCGTTCGCTCACACCGTCCACTCGCCTGCGCAACGCGCTGAAGCGGTACGGCCCCTCCCGCAGCGCTACCAGGGCGAGGATGCCCCACCGGCTCGCCACAGTCTGTAAAACCGGCCGCGACGTGCAATTTCGCGCGAAGACATCGGCTTCCAGCGTCGGGTCGTCGGCCTCGGCCGACTGTGTGCGCTGGGTGTCCATGGCGTCGATGGTACGCGCCTTGACCGCAGTGGCGTTGGAATGCATAGTGCTTACTAATAGTTAGTACATGCACAACCGTCATCTGGAGGAATCATGACCGTCGCCGTCGCGGGAGCAAGCGGACAGCTGGGCAGGCTCGTCGTCGAGGAACTGTTGCGCGCGGGCGTTTCGCCCGTCGCGATCGTGCGTGATCCGGGCAAGGTGGCCGACCTGGCCGACCGCGGCGTCGACGTACGCGAGGCCGAATACGGCGACGCAGTCGCGCTGGACCGCGCGCTCGCGGGCGTCGACCGGCTGCTGCTGATCTCCGGCAACGAGTTCGGTCAGCGAATCGCGCAGCACACCAACGTCGTTCGCGCGGCCGAACGCGCGGGCGTCCAGTTGCTCGCGTACACCAGCATTCCCCGCGCCAACGAGAACCCGCTGATCCTCGCGCAGGAACATCGCGGCACCGAGGCGGTGCTGACCGAGTCGGCCGTGCCCCACGTGCTGCTGCGCAACAGCTGGTACTGGGAGAACTACCTGGGTGGACTCGCGCACGCGGTGGAGTCCGGCGTGCTGCACGGCGCGGCGGGTGCGGGGCGGGTGGCGGGTGCGTCCCGCGCCGATTACGCCGCGGCCGCCGCGCACGTGCTCACCACCGACGGCCACGCGGGGCGCGTCTACGAACTCGGCGGCGACGAGCGGCTCACGTATGACGGACTGGCGCAGGCTATCTCGGAGGCCGCGGGTAAGCCGGTGCGGTACGAGAACCTGACCGAGGCGGACTACGCGGCTGTGCTCGAGCAGGCCGGACTGCCCGCCCAGTACGCCAAGGCGCTGGCCGACGCGGACACCGGCATCGCCGCGGGCATTCTCGACGTCGACTCCGGCGACCTGCAAAAGCTCCTTGACCGCCCAGCGACCCCGGCTGTCGAGGTCTTCCGCGCCGCACTTCGCACGAGCTGAGAACCGCTCCGCCCCCAGATGGGCCGAGGATTGCGCAGGCCTCCGCTCGATCGAGGCCGGTGGCCGAAAGCCTGCCTCGCGTGCGGGTCGTGTTCCCTCATCGTGATGACCAGCGCGGCCGAGCCCATCACACGCCGCACAGAGTTGTCGGCTCTGTGCGGCGTGTGCGAGGAATTACCCGAACGGGGTCAGACCCACTGCACGAGCTGGAGGATGATCCCGTTCGGGTCGGACATCTGGAAGTACCGCTCGCCCCACTCCTCGGTCTCGATGGGCGTCACGATCGGCACACCCTCGCCCTGAAGGCGCGCGTACTCCGCGTCGATGTCGTCGACCACGAACACCACGAGCAACCCGTCGCCCGCGCTGCCCGCCGCACTCGCCGGTTTGAAGGACTTCAGCCCGGTACGCAGGTAGATCAGATTCATTCCGGCGTCGGGCCGCTCCAGCGAGACGAACCCGTCGGCGGACATCTTCTCGGTGAAACCGAGGTGATCGACGACGAACTTCGCCGAGGCCTGCGGATCGGCGACATTGAGCGAAATAGCGGAAGCGGTGATGTTCATACGTCCTCCTCGGGAAAACTCTCTACTTAGTACGCTGTACTTTGTAGAGAAATTCCCGTGACTCTGCACTATGAGCTGGATCACACCTGCGCTGTGCACGAGCCCCGCAGCGCATGAGTTGGCGCCGCCGTGCGCCGACGACCAGGGCGCCGGATCGTGTGAGCCCTCGATCTGCCCGCGCTGGCGAACGCGACCGACGGGTCCGACGCGGGCGCCGCGTGGGCAGCCGAACCCCGCGCCCCCGAAGGCGGGAGGTGAGCCGGTTACGACACGCGGCCCGCGCTCGGATCTCGTCGCTCTGCAGCACGGGCGCTGGATGGCCCGCGCGTTCGGATCTTGGTCGCCCTGGATGGCCGTGTGCCGTCCGCTCGGATCCTGTCGCGGCGGACCGCCGTGGGCTGGGCGGCCTGGGGCGCTGAGTTCTCGTCGCGCTGGACGTCCGTGCGCTGGGTGGCCCGGTGCGCTCGGATCACGTCGCGCTGGACGTCCGTGGGCTGGGCGGCCTGGGGCGCTCAGTTCTCGTCGCGCTGAATGTCCGTACGCTGGAGGACCCCGCGCGCTCAGATCCCGTCGCGCTGAATCCGCAGCGCCGTGATGGTCGACGCCAACCCCTCGTACTGATTGACCAGCAGCACGATCTCGATGAGCCCGCGCTCGTCGTAGTGCTCGGTCAGCCGGGTCCAGGTCGGGTCATCGATATCGCGGGTCGTGACGAGTTGGTCGACCGCTTCGAGCAGCGCGCGGTGCTTGGCGTTCCACGCTGGATCGGCCGGTCCGGTGCGCAGCCGTTCCAAAATCTCCGGCGTGACGCCCACGCGGCGGCCGAGCCGGATGTGATGGTCCATCTCGTACTCGCAGCTGCGCAGGTGGGCGACGCGAAGGATGACGAGTTCGGACTCGTACCTCGGCAGCCGCCCGCCCGGCATCAGCCGGCCGGAGTAGTGCAGCCAGCCGCGGAACAGTCCTTTCGTGCGGCCGAGCGTACTGAACAGGTGTGCGTCGGGTGTGCCCGCGGCGCGCGAGAGCACCTGCCACACAGCCCAATTGACTGGACCGAGTTCCTTGAGACGTCCCGGTGCGATACGTGGTTGCGACATCGAAACCATGCTTCCCGCCTTCCGCGCGGTGAGCGCCTCCCCGTGCGCCGCGCCATCGTGGTTGGGGCCCGGTCGCTCGCGCCGGACCGAGAGCCGAGCCTACCCGCGCTTTCGGCTTTCCAGTGGTTTTCACGGGTGCGGACCGGCATCATCAGTACCGGTGCGGATCGCCGGGGCTGTGGGCGGGCCGCGCCGCGAGGACCGAACAGCTCGAGCAGGGGTCGAGGCACATGCTGGTGAAGATCAGGCCCGGAGCGCAGCTCTCCGGAGCCGAGCAGGAATTCGTGGACTGCCTGCGGTCCTTTCCGACGACCGGTCTCGCCGCGATCGATGCGCACGTAGGGGACAACGGGACCCGCCAGATCGACGCGGTGCTGATCACTCCGCGCGGCATCACGGTGGCCGAGGTCAGGGGTTTCCGGCGGCGGCAGAGCGGCATTCTGCACGTGTCGGCCGACGAGCCGTGGACCATCAGCGACACACCCGCCGATCTCGACGACGAGAGCAACGCGAATCCGGCCGAACGCCTGGAACAGAGCGTGTACGCGGTCAAGAGCAAACTCGAACGGGCGCTGCTCGATCCGGGCCACGTGTGCGGCGTGGTCGCGCTTGTGCCGTTGCGCGGCGTTGTGGTCCGCCCCGCGCGGACGAACCTGCGCTCCGGCATCGACGTCGTGGTCGCCAACGTGCCCGACTCCACCGAATTACGCATCTACATCGAGGGTTTCGCGGCGGGCCCGCGTAGTTGGAGCGCCGACCGGGTGATCTCGGCGGCCACGGCGCTCGGCGTGACGGCGCCGTCGCGGGCCGAACTGATCGCCGACGGTTTCGACGAACTCGCGCCGCACTCGCACCTGCCCGTCCCCGCCGCGCCACCGCCGCCGCGCACTCCACCCCCGCCGCCTCCGCCGACGCGCGGTCAGCACGCCGCGACCTGGGCCGTCGTCGCGGTGGCCCTGATCGGCATGCTGGTGGTGTTCGGCGTCGTCGCCACGGCGGTGGCGCGCGACGACCCGAATCCCGGCCGGGAGATCACCTCCACCACGGTGGACCCGACCCCGTCGCCGTCCAGGCCCCGTGACTGCTATCCGTTCCAGACCGACTGCTGAACCTGCTCAGATCGCCATCGCCGAACGGACTTCGGTCTCCGCGCCGGCCCCGCCCGCGCCGGTCGAGGTGACCCGGCCGGATTGCAGCACGTGATACCGCTGCGCCGCCTGGAGCGCGAAACCGATGTGCTGCTCGACGAGCAGCACGCTCAACCCGCCGCGACCCGTCAATTCGATGATGGTGCGCTCGATCTCGGCCACCACCGACGGCTGAATGCCCTCGGTCGGCTCGTCCAGGATGAGCAGCTTGGGCTCGGTGATCAGCGCTCGCGCGATCGCCAGCTGCTGGCGCTGGCCGCCGGAGAGCAGACCGGCTTTGCGGCTCAGCAACTCTCGCAGCGCCGGGAACAGATCCAGCGACTCGTCGATCAGCGCCTTGCCCCGCTTGCGTCCGTCGGCCACCACTTGCAGGTTCTCCGCGGTGGTGAGCTGTGGAAAACTCTGCTGGCCCTGCGGCACGTACGCGATGCCGCGCTTGACCCGGCGCGAGGGCGAGAGCTTGGTGATCACTTCGCCGTCGAAGGTGATTCGCCCGGATTTGGTGGCGACCAACCCGACAGCGGTGCGCAGCAGTGTCGTCTTGCCCGCGCCGTTGTGCCCCATGATCGCGACCACGCTGTCGTCCGGAACGGTCAGCGACACACCGTGAATCACCTCGGTCCGGCCGTAGCCGGAGTGGACGTCGACCAGTTCAAGCATCGGCGGACTCCTTGTTCTTCGCTCGTGCTTCGGCGCTGTGCGCGGTGGTTTCGTCTTCGAGTTCGGTGCCGATGGCCGCCGCGGTGCCGAGGTAGACCTCCTGCACCTTCGGATCGGCCTGCACCTGCTCGACCGTTCCCTCGCTGAGCACCCGGCCGCCCGCGAGGACGGTCACCGAGGTGGCGAACGAGCGCATGAACTCCATGTCGTGCTCGACCACCACGACGACGCGCTCGGCGCCGATGCGGCGCAACAGGTTTCCCGTCTCCTCGCGCTCCTCGGCGCTCATGCCAGCGACCGGTTCGTCGAGCAACAGCACCGCGGCGTTCTGCACCAGCAGCATGCCGATCTCCAGCCACTGCTTCTGGCCGTGGGCGAGCACGCCCGCCGGTTTGTCGCGCAGCGCCGTGAGACCGGTTGTCTCCAGCGCCTCTTCGATACTCGGCAGCACCGACTTGCGCCTGCGCAGCAGCGACAGCGGCGAACGGCCCGCGCCCGCCGCGATATCCAGGTTCTGCAAGACGCTCAGCTGCTCGAACACGCTGGCCGTCTGGAAGGTGCGCCCGACGCCGAGGCGGGCGATCTGGTGCACCTTCTTGCCGAGCAGTTCGGTCCCGGACTTCTGCGCGGAACCCGTCGCCGGGACCAGGCCGGTGATCGCATCGATGAGCGTGGTCTTGCCCGCGCCGTTGGGGCCGATCAGGAAGCGCAGATCACCTTGCAGGACTGTCAGATCCACGTCGGTCACCGCTTTGAAGCCGTCGAAACTCACCGAGAGGCCGCGGATTTCGAGGTACTCGCTGTCCATGCCCGCGTTGCCGCCGAGCTTGGGTTCGGTTGTCATCGGGATTCCACCTTCTCCTCGGCGACCTGCTGTCCGGCGGGTACGGCGTCCTCGGGCGGCGCGTTCTCGCGCACCACGACCGGAACGCTCGAGCCGCCGCGTCGAAACCTGCTCTCCACCAGCCCCTTCAGCATCGGCCACACACCCGCGAGCCCCGCCGGGATGAAGCCGACGACCACGATGAACAGCACACCCTGCAAGTAGGTCCAGCCGGAGGGGAACTGTTCGGAGAAGGCGGTCTGCGCCCACGCGACGCCGATCGCGCCGAGCACCGGACCGAGCAGCGTGGTGCGACCGCCGATGGCGACGCCGATCAGGAACGCGATGGAGGGCACCACGCCGATGTCGGCGGGGGAGATGATGCCGACGATCGGCGTGAACAGCGCGCCGGCGATGCCCGCGAAGAAGGCGGCGACGACGTACGCGACGATCTTGATGTTGGCCGGGTCGTACCCGAGGAAGCGCACCCGCTCCTCCTGGTCGCGCACCGCGACGAGCAGTTCGCCGTAGCGGCTGTGCATCAGCTGGCGCACCAGCGCGACGACCACGAGCAGCGTCCCCGCCGCGATGAAGAACAGCATCTGCCGGTTGACCGGGTCGGAGAGCTTGAAGCCGAAGAAGGCGCGGAAGTCCGAGAGTCCGGTGAACCCGCCGAGCGCCTGCTGACCGGTGAGCAGAATGGCCAGCGCCGCGGCCAGCGCCTGGCTCAGGATCGCGAAGTAGGCGCCCTTGACCCGGCGCTTGAACACGCCGTAGCCGAGCAGTGCCGCGACCAGCGCGGGCAGCACGAGGATCGCGAGCAGCGCCACCGGCGCCGACCCGAAAGGCTGCCAGAATCCCGGCAATTCGCGAATGCCCGCGATCTCCATGAACTCCGGAACGTCGTTGCCGAGCCGGGCGGCGTCGGCCATTTGCAGGTGCATCGCCATCAGGTACGCGCCGATGCCGAAGAACACGCCTTGGCCGAGAGTCAGCATGCCGCCGCGCCCCCACGCAAGGCCGATGCCCGCCGCCACGATGGCGAAGCACAGGAACTTCGCGAGCAGGTTCAGCCGGAAGTCGCTGAGCACCGCGGGGGCCACCGCGAACAGCAGGATCGCGGCGACGGCGAAACCGCCGAGCGCGGTCAGCGAGGAGTGCTCACGCACGCGTCCGATCAGCGTGGTCATGCCAAACTCCTTGTCCGGACGGTGAACAGGCCCTGCGGACGGACCTGGAGGAAGATCACGATCAGCACGAAGACGACGACTTTCGCGATGGACGCGGTGGTCTCGTATTCGATGTAGGAATTGAGCAGCCCGAGCGCGAAGGCCGCGATCACCGTGCCCTTGATCTGGCCGAGGCCGCCGATCACGACGACGAGGAACGCGTCGATCAGATAGCTCTGGCCGATGGTCGGACTCGTCGAACCGATCAGCGTCAGCGCGACGCCCGCCACGCCCGCGAGGCCGGAGCCGATGAAGAAGGTGCTGATATCGGTGAAACGGCTGGAGACACCGCTGGTTTCGGCCAGCCCGCGGTTCTGCACGACCGCGCGGATGCGCCTGCCGAGCGGCGTCGCCTTCAGCACGACCGCCAACACGGTCACCGCGAGTACCGCGAGCACCAGGATGAAAATGCGCGTCTTGGGCACGACCGCGCCCAAGATGGTGACGCCGCCGCTGAGCCACTCCGGCGCGAGCACGTTCTTCGCGGGTGCGCCGAAGATGTCACGGGCGAACTGCTGCAACACCAGGCCGACGCCGAAGGTGACGAGCAGGGTGTCCAGCGGTCGGTCGTACATCCAGCGGATCAGGCCCATCTCCAGCGCCGCGCCCAGCGCGCCGCCCACTAGGAACCCGATCACCAGCGACACCAGCAGCGATACGCCCGCCGAGGAGATCACCTTTTGCACGACGTAGGTGGTGTAGCAGCCGGCCATGATGAATTCGCCGTGCGCCATGTTGATCACGCCCATCTGGCCGAAGGTGAGCGAGAGGCCGAGGGCGGCGAGCAAAAGAATCGATCCCAGGCTCAACCCCGTGAAGAGCTGGCCGATCAACACGTCCATCAGTGATCACCTCGAGAGCAGGCCGATACGGGACGGTCGGCGAACCGGCCGTCCCGCGTCGAACGGACGAACAGTTGTCACAGGCCCTTGGCCCAGTCGTAGGACTTCAGGTACGGGTCCGGCTGGATGGGCTTGCCGGAGTCCCAGACCGTGTAGATCAGGCCGTCGGCGCGGATCTCGCCGATGCGCGCGGTCTTGGTGATGTGGTGGTTGGAGCCGTCGATGGTGACCAGGCCTTCCGGCGCGTCGAAGCTGACGCCGTCGGCCGCGGCCTGGACGTCCTCGGTCTTGAACGAGTTGGCCTTCTCTACGGTGTTCTTCCACAGGTAGACCGAGGCGTAGGCGGCCTCCATCGGGTCCGAGGTGGGCTTGTCGGCGCCGAAGGCGGCCTTGTACGCGTCGACGAACGCCTTGTTCTGCGGGGTGTCGACGGTCTGGTAGTAGTTCCACGCGGTCAACTGGCCCGCGATGTTCTGCGCGCCGATGCCCGCGACCTCTTCCTCGGCGATGGACACCGAAACCACCGGCATCTCGGCGGCTTTCAGGCCCGCGTTGGTGTACTCGCGGAAGAACGCCACGTTGGAATCACCGTTGAGGGTGTTGAACACCGCGCCCGCCTTGGCGTTTCGCACCTTGTTCACGATGGTCGAGAAGTCGGTGGAGCCGAGCGGGGTGTAGTCCTCGCCTTTGATCTCGATGCCGTTGGCCGCGGCGTAGGCCTTGATCTCGCGGTTGGCGGTCTGCGGGAAGACGTAGTCGGAGCCCACCAGGTAGAGGGACGTGATGCCCTTCTGCTTCAGGTAATCCAGCGCGGGCACGATCTGCTGGTTGGTGGTCGCGCCGGTGTAGAAGATGTTCTTGCTGTCCTCCAGGCCCTCGTACTGGACCGGGTAGTAGAGCAGCGAGTTGAGGCTTTCGAACTTGGGCTTCATGGCTTTTCGGCTGGACGAGGTCCAGCCGCCGAACACCGCGGCGACGCAGTCGGAGCTGATGAGCTTTTCGGCCTTCTCCGCGAACGTCTTCGGGTCCGAGGCGCCGTCCTCGAGCACGAGCTGGATCTTCTTACCGAGCACGCCGCCCGCGGCGTTGATCTGGTCGACGGCCAGCTTGGTGGAGTTGGCGACGGTGACCTCGGAGATGGCCATGGTGCCCGACAGCGAGTGCAGGGAACCGACCTTGATGGTGTCGGTGGAGGTGTCGACGCAGGACGCGGCGCTGGAGCCGGTCGTGGCGTCGTCCTTGGCGCCGCAGGCGGTCAGCAACAGGCCGGCGAGCGCCAGCGCGGTCGGCGCGACGAGCGCTCTGGTCAGGCGGGAACGATGCCGATGAGCGGCACAGGAATCTGACATGGGGCGGGACCCTCTCACTTCATCAGGTGTTCGGCGGCGCTGGCCGCGCCGCGCGCGAATACGCCGTATTTGCCCCGGTCAACGCTGTCGACCGGGGTGTATACAACCGCATATTCGTGGTGCGAAGAGTAGACAGAAGTTGTTGCGCCGGAATATCTCTCGGTGACGAGTCCGTTGCCGATGTTTCCGGCGTGTGAAACCTTTCCGGCTATCGATCGGTGAATCGGCGTGAGGTCCGTAGTTGCTCCGTAGCTACGCCTACGGTCGCGTGCCCGGCCGCTCGGCTTCGCCCGGTCGTCCGCGACTGTTCCGGTCTGATCTTCCTTACGGTTGCGTAGCCGATTCCCGGTGCGGCAGGCTGCGATTTGTACATCGTCAGAAGCGCCGGAGCGTCGTGGCGGCGGGCCGCGGCCGCGAGTCGAGGAGGACCAGGTGGGGCACTACAAGGCGAACGTGCGTGACATCGAATTCAACCTTTTCGAGGTACTGGGCCTGGACAAACTCCTCGATACCGGCGCATACGGCGACCTCGACTCCGACACCGTGCGGGAAATCCTCGCCGAGGTGAAGCGCCTCGCCGAGGGGCCGATCGCGGACTCCTTCGCGGCGGCCGACCGGGAACCCGTCGTCTACGACCCGAGCACCTTCGAGATCTCCGTGCCGGAGCCCTTGCGCAAGACGGTCGCGGCGGTGCGCGACGCCGACTGGGGCAGACTCGGCATGCCGGAGGGCATGGGCGGCACGTCCGCGCCCAACGCGGTGGTCTGGGCGGTCAACGAGATGATCACCTGCGCCAACCCGTCGGCCAGCTTCTTCAGCATGGGCTCGGTGATGTCGTCGGTGCTGTTCAACGTCGGCAACGAGCAGCAGAAGCACTGGGCGACGGTCGGCTACGAGAAGGGCTGGCAGGGCACCATGGTGCTCACCGAGCCGGACGCGGGCTCGGATGTCGGCGCGGGCCGCACCAAGGCGATTCCGCAGGAGGACGGCTCCTGGCACATCGAGGGCGTCAAGCGGTTCATCTCGGGCGGCGACGTCGGCGACACCGCCGAGAACGTCTTCCACCTGGTGCTCGCCCGCCCGGAGGGCGCGGGCCCCGGCACCAAGGGGCTTTCGCTGTTCTACGTGCCGAAGTTCCTGTTCGACCACGAGACACTCGAGCTGGGCGACCGCAACGGCGTCTACGTGACCGGCGTCGAGCACAAGATGGGCCTGAAGTCCTCGCCGACCTGTGAGCTGACCTTCGGCGGCGGGCCGGTTCCGGCCAAGGGCTGGCTGGTCGGCGACGTGCACAACGGCATCGCGCAGATGTTCCAGGTGATCGAGAACGCCCGCATGATGGTCGGCGTCAAATCCTCCGGCACGCTGTCGACGGGTTACCTGAACGCCCTCGAGTACGCCAAGGAGCGCGTGCAGGGCGCGGACCTCACCCAGATGGCGGACAAGGCGGCCCCGCGCGTCACCATCACCCACCACCCTGACGTGCGCCGTTCGCTGGCGATGCAGAAGGCTTACGCCGAGGGTCTGCGCTCGGTGTACCTGTACACCGCCGCACATCAGAATGCCGATGTGGCGCAGCTGGTTTCGGGTGCGGACGCCGAACTGGCGCACCGCGTGGACGATCTGCTGCTACCCATCGTGAAGGGCGTCGGATCCGAGTGCGCCTACCAGTTGCTGACGGAATCCCTTCAGACACTGGGCGGTTCGGGTTACCTCCAGGACTACCCGATCGAGCAGTACATCCGCGACGCGAAGATCGACTCGTTGTACGAGGGCACCACCGCCATTCAGGCGCAGGACTTCTTCTTCCGCAAGATCATTCGCGACAAGGGAGCGGCGCTGGCGCACGTCGACGGCCAGATCACCGCCTTCCTCTCGACCCCGACCGGGCGCTTCGAGACCGAGCGCGAACTGCTGCGCACCGCCCAGGCCGATGTGCAGGCGATGACGGCGACGCTCACCGGCTTCGTTATGGCGGCCCAGCAGTCGCCCGCCGAGTTGTACAAGGTGGGGCTGGGGTCCGTGCGGTTCCTGCTCGCCGTCGGAGACCTGCTCATCGGGTGGCGGCTGTTGGTGCAGGCGGAGATCGCCGGCGCGGCATTGGGCGAGGACGCGGACGGTAAGGATCGGGCGTTCTATTCCGGGAAGGTCGCGGTTGCGAAGTTCTTCGCGCGGAATGTGTTGCCGCAGTTGACGGCTACGCGGAAGGTGTTGGCTGGGATCGACAACGACATCATGGAGTTGGACGAGGCGGCGTTCTGAGGGTTGGGCCGCGTGGTCGGGGGTTGATGGGGACCTGAGTGGGTGTCGTCCGGTGGTGAGTTGCGCCGGTTGACGGTGGTTCCTTGTGTTTGGGCGTGCGTGGTGCATGCTCGGGTGACTCAGGTGCTTCTGGGGTTCTGTAGGGATGGGTGGCGTCTGGGGCCAGGTGCTTTGGGTTGCGCGCGGATGGGTGGCGTCCGGGGCGGTTGGTGGGTTGCGTTCGTTGACGGTTCGTTTCGGGGGTTGGGCGTGCGTGGTGCATGCTCGGTTGGCTCAGGTTCTTTTGGGTTCTGAGCGGATGGGTGGCGTCCGGGGGTGGTTCGGTGGGTTGCGTTGGTTGACGGTTCGTTTCGGGGGTTGGGCGTGCGTGGTGCATGCTCGGTTGGCCCAGGTTCTTTTGGGTTCTGAGCGGATGGGTGGCGTCCGGGGCGGTTGGTGGGTTGCGTTGGTTGACGTTGGTTCCGGGGGTTCGGCCTGCTCGTTCATGCGCGGTTGGCCCAGGTTTGCCTCGAACAGTGCTGGGCGCGTTGGGTGCCGTACCCGGCTTACCTCCCGCAGTTGGTAGACGTGGGTGCGGCTTCCGGCGTGGTCGTCTGGCTGTGGTTGCGTCTAGGGAGGGCAGCCGGAGGAGTTGGTGGGGTGGGCTGCGGTGTGTGTGGGTCGGCGTGCGTAGCGCGTGCATTCTTCGCGCAGGCTCCGGTGGCGCGGGGCGGTGGCGGCGGGGGCTGCCCTAGGTGGCGGTAGCGCGTACAGGGCGGGCGGTGGCGGGCCCGGATCCGGCGGTGGCGCGCCCGGGGCGGGCGCTGGGGAGCCGGGGAAAATCGACGGTAGTCAAATGGTTGCTATTTGATCTTCGAAAGCCACCATTTGACTACCGTCGAAACCATTTCACTATCGACGGTAGTCAAATGGTGGTTGGGCCCTTGACAGGCTGAGAGCTCTCTTTTGCTTGCCACTCTCTAGACGCAACCAGAGCCGGTCGACCACGCCGGAAGCCGAACCTCGCGCACCCGACTGCGGGAGGTAAGTCGGGTACGGCAGACGACGTGCCCAGCACTGCTCAGAGGAAAACCTGGGTAGGCAGACATCCTGGGAACCCGCAACATTGGGATGAAACCCTGGTAGGCAGACCATTCGGGCACCTACAACACTGGGATAAAATCCTGGGTAGGCAGAACATCCTGGCAACCCGCAACATTGGGATGAAACCCTAGTAGGCAGACCTCTCGGCACCTACAACATCGGGATGAAGCCTTGGCAGGCAAACCCCTCCTGGGAACCCGCTACGCTGGGATGAAACACCTAGTAGGCGAATACCCTTGGGAACCCGCAACCTTGGGCACCGCCAACCCAACGCAACTCCCGCGCCCCTCCCCGGAAACCTGGGTCAGGCACAACCTCTCAACCCGCTGACCCAACTACTTACCAGCAGTAGGTGTGGTAGTACCCGTTCCAGCACTCGGGCGTGTACTCCCACCGATCCGGCAGATCCGACGCCGGAATCGACGCCCCGATCCCCGCCCCGATCGCACCGCCCGCGATCACTCCCGCGATCAGACCAACCGGCAGCGCGATGGGCGCGAGCAGCCCCATGCTCACCAAGGTGACGGCGACGCCGAGGAAAAGGCCGCCGAATACGCCGAGCGCCGCGCCGATCCCGATGCCCGCTTCGATATTCCGCTGCTTGGGCGAAGTCTTGCTCCAGTAACCGATGGGCGACGCGGTCAGGCTCGCGCCGTCGGTGCTGAGTTGCGGGCGCAATTCCACGGTGTCCGCGCCGTCGATGGTGACTGTCAGCGGCACCGCCGCGACGACCGTGCCGGACTTGTCGCGAACGGTCAGCGCGGTCTCGGTGAGCGCGAAGGTGCCGCCCTCGAGTTTCGCGGTCAGGTTCCTGCCGTCCTCGGACTGCGAGATCTGGTACGCGACACCGCTTTCAGTGCCGGAGTGGTTGGTTTCCTCGGCCGTAGGAGCGGCGTAGGTGACTCCCCCGGCGATCCCGGTCGCGGTGATGGTGAGCAGTGCGGTGACCGCGAACTTCCTGATAATCAAAAGAATTCCCCTTGTGCACGGAACGCTTCATCGCGTTCTCGGACGGGGACACTAACACCGGCCGCCGACAGAAACGCAATTCTTTTGGCGCACCAGGGATTTGTCGGGTGTACAGCGCAAACTTGCAGTAACCACACCGAAGACCCTCGAAATGAAAGACTTCAGAGCAAAACGGCGGAATTCACTTCAGCACGTACGGCGACACCGAGCTGCGGTGCTCGCTGATGTCCAGGACCTTTCCGAGCGGGGGGAAGGCGCGCTGCGGGCAGTTGGCGCGCTCGCAGACGCGGCAGCCCGCGCCGATGAGCGTCGGCTGCACCACGTCGAGGTCGATGCCGTCGGCGTAGACGACCCGTGCGGCGTGGCGCAGCTCGCAGCCGAGGCCGATGGCGAAGGTCTTGCTCGGCTGGCCGTAGTGGGTGGCGCGGCGCTCGACGGTGCGGGCGACCCAGAGGTACTTGCGCCCGTCGGGCATCTGCGCGATCTGGGTCATGATCTTGCCGGGATAGGCGAAGGTCTCGTACACGTTCCACAGCGGGCAGGTGCCGCCGCTGGAGGAGAAGTGAAAACCGGTGGCGGACTGGCGCTTCGACATGTTGCCCGCCCGGTCGACCCGGACGAAGGAGAACGGGACGCCGCGCAGCTTGGGTCGTTGCAGGGTCGACAGCCGGTGGCAGATCGTCTCGTAGCTCTGACTGAAAAAGGCCGAGAGCCGCTCGATGTCGTAGCGGAAGTCCTCCGCCACCTCGTGAAAGTGCGTGTAGGGCAAGACCGTCGCCGCGGCGAAGTAGTTGGCGAGGCCGAGCATGGCCAGCTTGCGGGTGTCCTCGGAGGCGAAATTGCCCTCTTCGACCAGCTTTTCGAGCAGGTCGCCGCATTCGAAGTAGGCGAGCTCGGCGGCGAGCTTGAACGTACGCTGGCCGCCGGACAGGTGCGGTGCGATCTCCAGCACCCGCGAATCGGTGTCGTAGCGGTGCAGCACGCCCTCGCCGAGGTCGATACGCTCCACGATCTTCACGTCGTGCGAGCGCAGCCTGCGCGCGATCTCGCTGGGCACATCGCCACCGTGGAAGCGGATGCGGGCCGTCAATTCCTCTGCGGCCGTGTCCAATTCGTGGATGTAGTTCTGCCGCTGATAGAAGTAGTCGCGCACTTCCTCGTGCGGCTTGCTGATGGTCGCGCTGCCCGCGCCGTCGGCGAAGCGGTCCTCGGTGGCGGCCGCGAGCTGGGCGCTGGTGTTGCGGTAGCGGTTGTGCATGGCGACCATCGCGCGGGCGATGCTCGGGTGCGCCGAGACCATGTCGGCGATCTCCTGGGTGTCGGCCTCGATGCCCAGCTCCTGATCCATGACGACCTCTTGCAACTCGGCGATCAGCCGGGTGTCGTCGGCGGAGGAGAAGAAGGTCGCGTCCACACCGAAGACTTCGCTGATCTTCAGCAGCACCGGCACCGTGAGCGGGCGCACGTCGTGTTCGATCTGGTTCAGGTAGCTGGCCGAGATCTCCAGCTTCTGCGCGAGCGAGACCTGGCTCAGTCCTCGTTCGGTACGCAGCTGACGAAGCCGCGCGCCGACGTAAGTCTTGGCCATAAGTCGAGTTTATGGGGGATTTCGCAGCCGTGCCAATGGGAAATTAACAGCGGAGCTGAGCTATATGTCACAGCCTCGGGTTACCGTCGAGGGGTGCTGTTCTCGGAAGTCGTGCAGACGTCGGAGACCGTTCGCGCGACCAGGTCCCGAAAGACGAAGATAGCCGCGCTCGCCGAACTGCTCGGCGCGGCCGCGCCGGAGGAACTCACGCCCGTGGTGGCGTGGGTTTCCGGTGAGCTGCGCCAAGGTCGCATCGGCACCGGATGGCGCACCATCACCGGGCTGGGTGGCGCGCCGTCTCCCGTTGCGACACTGTCGGTTTCGGCGGTCGACAAGGTCTTCGACGAACTCGCCACCGTCGCAGGAAAGGGCTCGGCCAACCGGCGCAGAGAACTGCTGAGCGCGCTCTGGAGCGCGGCGACCTCGGCCGAGCAGTCCTTCCTGTTGCGCCTGCTCACCGGGGAGATCCGGCAGGGCGCGCTGACCGCGCTCGTCGCCGAGGCGGTCGCGGTGGCCGCCGCCGTGCCGGTCGAGCAGGTCCGGCGCGCGTACATGCTCTCCGGGCAGCTGCCCGTCACCGCCGCCGCCGCGCTCACCGGCGGTTCGGAGGCGCTCGCCGCGTTCCGGCTCGAAGTGGGCAGGCCGATCCAGCCGATGCTCGCCTCCCCGGGATCCGCGCTCGACGAGGCGATGGGCGAGTTCGACGGCGATGTCAGCGTCGAGCACAAGCTGGACGGCGCGCGTATCCAGGTGCACCGCGACGGCGACGAGGTCCGCGTCTTCACCAGGACCCTGCGCGACATCACCTCCGGCGTGCCCGAGCTGGTCCGGCTGGTGGCCGGGCTGCCGTGCGAGAGCGTCGTGCTCGACGGTGAGACGCTGGCGCTCACCGACTCCGGGCGGCCGCGGCCGTTCCAGGAGACCATGAGCCGCTTCGCCACGGCCGAGCCCGGCGAGGAGGCGAAGTTGCCGCCCGGCGCGTCCGCGGGTCCGCTCGTCCCCGCCGTGAGCTCGACCAGAGAACTGCTGCTGCATCCGTACTTCTTCGACTGCCTGCACCTGGACGGCCGGGACCTGCTCGACGCCCCGCTCTCGGAACGGCGCGCCGCGCTGCTGCACGTGGCGGGCGAGCACACCATCCCCGCGCTGATCCGCCCCGACCCCGAGGCCGCCGCCGAGTACTTCGACGGCGCGCTCGCCGCCGGGCACGAGGGTGTGATGGTCAAGTCGTTGTCCGCGCCGTACGCGGCGGGCCGCCGTGGCCGCGCCTGGCTGAAGATCAAGCCGACGCACACCATGGACCTGATCGTGCTCGGCGCGGAATGGGGCTACGGCCGCCGCACCGGCTACCTTTCCAACCTGCACCTCGGCGCGCGCGATCCGGCGACCGGCGAACCGGTGATGGTCGGCAAGACCTTCAAGGGCCTCACCGACGCCCTGCTGCAATGGCAGACCGCCGAATTCCCCCGCCACGAACGTTCCCGCGACGAACACACCGTCTACCTCTGGCCCGAACTCGTCGTCGAAATCGCACTCGACGGCGTCCAGGTCAGCCCCCGCTACCCCGGCGGCGTCGCCCTCCGCTTCGCCCGCGTCGTCCGCTACCGCCCCGACAAAGACCCCACCGACGCCGACACCATCGACACCATCCGCGCCCTACTCCCCTGAGTGAGCGACGCCGTCCGCGGCTGCTGCGATGAGGCCGTCGCCTCGGGCGGTGGGCGGCCGTCCGTCGCGTCCCACCGCCGCGCCGCCCTCGAGCGCCTGACCAGCTCCGACGCGCGCCCCGAGGTTCCCGTGTGGCGCGGTGGTGGTGGTTCAGACTTGGGGACCGGACGGTCCGGTATCAGCCTCGGGTGGGAGTCTCCTCGGTGCGCGGTTCGAAACGGAAACGGTGGGTGTCGACTGGGCCGGGTATCGGTCGCGCGGCGCGGCGGGCAGTGCTGCTCGCGGTCGTGACGTGTCTCGGCGCGGCGCTGAGCTTCGCGGTGCTGCCGGGAGCGGATCGGCCGCCCGCCGGTCAGCCCGGCGAGCTACTGCATACCTCGCGCGATCCCGCGACGGTGATGCCGACACCACTGGATGACCGGTTCTACCTGCCGCCGCCCGGGTACGAGCGCACCGAACCCGGCACCCTGCTCGCCAGCCGGGTCGGCGGTACCGGCCTGACCGCCACGCCTGTCCTCTCCACCGAGATGCTGATTCGTTCCACCGACGCGAAGGGCAGGCCGGTGGCGGTGGTCGCCACCCTGCTCGTGCCGTACTCGACTTGGACCGGTCCCGGCCCTCGGCCGCTGATCTCTTCGAACGTGGCGATCGACTCGCTCGGCCACACCTGCGCGCCCTCACAGCAGCTGAAGAACAGTCGGTCGACCGACCTGGCCGCGCAGATACCGCTGTCGAAGAACTACGCCGTGCTCGTCCCCGACCATCAGGGCCCTCGGCAGGCGTACGCGGCGGGCGTGATGGCCGGACACGCGGTGCTCGATTCGGTGCGCGCGGCGGTCGGCACGCCGCATCTCGGCCTGGATCCCGCCGCGCCGACCATCGTGACCGGGTACTCCGGCGGCGCCATCGCCTCCGGCTGGGCCGCTCAGCTCGCGCCGAAATACGCGCCCGAACTCAACCTGGTGGGCGCCGTCTTCGGCGGGGTGCCCGCGGATTTCGAGATGCTGCTGGAGACGATGAACGGTCGCAATGCCGCATCGGGCGTCTTCCTCGCGGCGACGCTCGGCGTGGCACGCGAGTACCCGGAGATGATGTGGCTGTTCAACGACCACGGCTGGCGGCTCGCCCAGTTCGCGAAGGACCTCTGCTTCGCGGGCTTGGCGGTGCTCGGCGCCATCGTGCCGGTGCCCGTCGAGATGCTTGCCAACGTCCCCGACCCCACCGCGACCCCGATGATCCAGCGCATTCTCGCCGAGAACCGGCTCGGCGCCGCCGCGCCACGCGTTCCGGTGTTCATGTACCACGGCGCGAACGAGGTGTGGATCCCGCTGAAGGGCGCGGAGAACCTCTACGACGACTGGTGCGCGCAGGGCGTGTCGGTCCGGCTCGAGGTCTATCTCGGCGAGCATGTGATCGTCGGAGCCACCGGAATCCCCGGCGCGAACGCCTGGATCGACGAGCGCCTCGCGGGAAAGCCCGCGCCGAGCGGCTGCTCCAGTTTCGGACTTCGCTGACCGCACCGGGCGCCACCTCGGGCGTCCACGCTAGCGCACCCCGAAGTCCGTCCGACAGGCGGTTACCGCATGGCAATCCGTGGGAGCGGTGCCGCACACTGGAGGCGTGACCGTCGAATTACTGGTTCTACTGATCGTCATCGTCACGGCACTCGTTTTCGATTTCACCAACGGCTTCCACGACACCGCCAACGCGATGGCGACCTCCATCGCGACGGGTGCGCTGCGGCCGCGGGTCGCGGTGGCGCTCTCGGCGGTGCTGAACCTGGTCGGCGCGTTCCTGTCGGTCGAGGTGGCGGCCACGGTGGCCAAGGGCATCGTGCAACTGGGTGCGGTGGACGGACACGATCTGCTGATCATCGTCTTGGCAGGTCTGGTCGGCGGCATTCTCTGGAATCTGTTGACCTGGCTGTTCGGCCTGCCGTCGAGTTCCTCGCACGCACTGTTCGGCGGTCTGATCGGCGCGACCATCGCCTCCCTCGGCTGGGGCGGGGTGATCTGGGCGTCCGGCTCCGACGGCGTGCTCACCAAGATCGTGCTGCCCGCCGTGCTCGCCCCGGTGGTCGCCGCGCTGGTCTCGGCGATCGGCACCCGTGCGGTCTACCGGATCACGGCGAAGTCCGACGAGGGCAAGGTCAGGGAGGGCTTCCGCTGGGGCCAGATCGGTTCGGCCTCGCTGGTCTCCCTCGCGCACGGCACCAACGACGCGCAGAAGACGATGGGCGTCATCTTCCTCGCGCTGGTCGCGCACGGGACGCTGACCAAGAACGACGAGATGCCGCTGTGGGTGATGGCGGCCTGCGCCGTTGCCATCGCCGCGGGCACCTATCTCGGCGGTTGGCGGATCATCCGCACTCTCGGCAAGGGGCTGGTGGAGATCGAATCGCCGCAGGGCCTTGCCGCCGAATCCTCCTCGGCCGCGATCATCCTCACCTCCGCCCACTTCGGCCTGCCGCTGTCCACCACCCAGACGGCCACCGGCTCCATCCTCGGCAGCGGCCTCGGCAAAGGCGCCGAGGTGCGTTGGTCGGTGATGGGACGAATGGTGGTCGCGTGGCTGCTCACGCTGCCGATGGCCGGTCTCGCCGGTGCGGTCTGCTGGGCCATCGCGCACTTCATCGGCGGGCTGCCGGGCGTCCTCGTGGTGTTCGGGATCCTGGTCGTCCTTGCCGCGCTGATGTGGTTGCGGTCGCGGCGCAACCCGGTCGACACCACCAACGTCAACGAGTGGCCGGGCGGCGACGCGGACCGGCCCTCCGACACGCCGACGGCCGCTTCCGACGGTGCCAAGGCCGACCACGAGCCCGGCTCCACCAGCGATCCGCGCAACCCGGGGCCCTCGGCGCAGGCGCATCCGCCCACCCGTTCCGCCCAGCTGTAGAGGAGCCACCGTGCAGACGCTCGTCACGAATCTGAACTCCCTGTGGAAGGTGGTCGCGGTGTCCCTGGTGCTGGGCGCCGGGCTGCCGATCGTCTTCGCCCTCGGGGTGCGGCTGTGGTCCGCCGCCGATACCGTCGACGGCGAGGGCGGCGTCGCCCGCCGGAACTATCCGGCGCTGGCCGGCGCCTACGCCTGCTTCGCGCTGATCGTCGTCGCGATCGTCACCGGGATCCTCTACACGGCGAAGGCGTTTCTCGCCGCCAAGTTCGGCATCCACCTGTTCGGAGAGTCCTGAAGGGCGCTGCATTGACCGATCACAACCAAACCTCACGCCCCAAGGTCCTCGGCCGCGTCCTCGGCTGGTTGCGCGCCGGATATCCGCAGGGCATTCCGCAGTCGGACTACGTCGCGCTGTTCGCGGTGCTGCACCGCCATCTCACCGACTACGAGGTAGCCGCCGTCGCTCAGGAACTGGCAGCCGGCAATCCCGACTCCGAGATCAGCCACGAGGACATCGTTGCGGCGATCGCCAGGATCGCCAAGGAACAGCCGGACGAGCACGACGTCGCCAGGGTCGCCGCGCAGCTCGAGGCAGGCGGCTGGGCGCTCGCCGAACCGCTGACCGACGACGACTGAATCGAAAGCGTTCCGCGATGCCGCCTTTCCTGAACGCCATCATCGAGTGGCTGCGGGCCGGATATCCGGACGGTGTCCCGGAGTCCGACTACATCCCGCTGCTCGCGCTGCTGCGCCGTCGCCTGTCCGAGGACGAGGTCAGGCAGATCGCCACCGAGCTGATCGGCACCGGCGCGCTGCCCGCCGACGAGACCGACATCCAGGTCATGATCACCAAGGTGACCAACGAGATGCCTTCGGAAGACGACGTCGCAAGGGTGCGCGCCCGCGTGGAAGCCAACGCCTGGCCGGAGTACGGGAGCGGGTGAGCCTTTTCATGGCTTGGGCTCTCCGGATCGGTACCGCCAACGGGAAGACAGGGGCTGCTCGTGCGCCGACTCCGCATAGGTCTACCTGCCGGGGAGGTGGAGGGGGCCGGCGGCGCGCTGCGAGGGATCGGCGCCGCCGGCCCGGCGGGAGCAGGTGAGCCATTTCATGGCTGGGGCTCTCCGCGCCAGCACCGCCAACGGGAGGACAGTGGCTGCTCGTGCGCCGTCTCCGCACAGGTCTACCTGCCGGGGAGGGGGGAGCCGGTGAGCCTTCAATGGCTTGGGCTCTCCGCATCGGTACCGCCAACCGGAAGACAGTGGCTGCTCGTGCGCCGTCTCCGCACAGGTCTACCTGCCGGGGAGGTGGAGCGGGCCGGCGGCGCGCTGCGAGGGATCGGTGCCGCCGGCCCGGCGGGTGGTGGTCAGGGCAGTGAGCCACCGGGTCGGGAAAGGGAAGTGGAGCCGTCCGCGTGGAGCGCCGCGGGACCTTCCCTTCATCGACGGTGTCGATCCTGAGCCTGCCCGCTCGAGAACCGCCGTGACGGGAGCAGGTGAGCGTTTCATGGCTCGGGCTCTCCGAACCAGCACCGCCAACGGAAAGACAGGGGCTGCTCGTGCGCCACCTCCGCACAAGAGCACCTGCTAGGGAGGGCGACCACTGGGAGTCGGCTGTGAATGCGCCGACGCCGATGAGGACCCGCCCCGAACAGCGCACCCACCGATCACGATCCGCGCCGAACGGGGCTCACGCCGAACAGCATCCACGCCGAATGGAGCCCGCGCCGACAAGCATTCAGTCCCTGTCGAATTCGCCCGCGCGAATGCCCGCGGTGAGCGCCGCCCACTCGGCGGGCGAGCAGGCGAGCATCGGCCGGGCGCTCGCCTCGCCCCGGTACTTGGTATCCCGGACAAGCACCCGCCCCGGTTCGAACTTGACCTGCACGCAGGCCACCGAATCGCTGGAATACGACGACTTGAACCAGCCCGTCTCGGCTGACGACACGCTGCTCATAGCGTGATGCTACCGCGCCCCGCCGGATGCGCCGGACATCTTGCGCTTCAGCGCCGCAAACGATTCCTCGCGCGAAAGCGCTTGTTCGGCCATGGCGTTCGCGAACAACGTGTCGAGATGCCGCACCGGCTCGGTGTCCTCGATGACGCCGTGGTGGACCAGCGTCTCGGTCCACGCGACATCCGGCGGCACCGACTTGTCGAAGCCGAGCAGATGGAACGTCGCGCCGCCGAGCAAGCCGCCACCGGTCGCCTCGAACGGAATGATCCGCAAGTCGATGGTGTCCATGTGCTCCTCGAGCAGCGTCGCCAGATGGCGAACCTGATCGAACATGACCTCCGGACCGCCGATCTGCTGGGTCAGCGCGGCCTCGTTGACGATCGCGGTGACGCGCAACGGATCTGGGCCCTGGAGCCGCTGCTGGCGGCGCAGCCGGATCTCCACCAGCCGTTCGATCTCGACCTGACGGATCCGCGCGCGATCGTTGGCGATCAGCGCGCGGGCGTAGTCGGCGGTCTGCAAAAGGCCGGGGATCAGGATGCTTTCGTAGGTGCGCACGCTGTCGGCGCCGTGTTCGAGACCGTACAGGCGGCTGATCTCGTCAGACAGCAGGCCGGAGTAGCTCGTCCACCACCCGCGCTGCCTGGCGATGTCGCGAAGTTCGTGCAGCTCTTCACGTTCGGCCGCGTCGAAGTCGAGTAGCTTCATCAGCTCGTCGAGTTTGGATTCGGCTAGGACGCGTTCCTTCTCCACTTTCGACCAATAGGAGATGGAGAAGCCGAGCTCCTTGGCGATCGCGGACACGCTGACGTCGTTCTGCTTACGCCTCCGCCCGATGCGGAGCATCAGTTCCCGACGCGCGACCGTCGGCGAGAGTGGTGCCATCGTTGGATGGTGTCCTTCCAGCTCTAGCGATGCGTGGAGATGACCGTACTCCCCGCGGTGATCGGCTCGCACGACGCCGTTTCATTTTGTCAACTTGACGTACAGAGTGACGCTCACCTAGCCTCCTTGTGTCTCATGTCACATCGCGGGTGTGCTCCGGCCGGTCCCGCCCGGCGGGATCGAGGGGTGGATGTCTGTGCATGTTGTGGGTAAGTGCTGGATGGTCGGAGACCGGACGCCGCATCAGGCGCGGCGGGTCAGTGACGACACCTGGGTGGTGTCCTATCTACGCGGCCGGATGTTCACCACCGAGCAAGCAGTCGCCGCGATGCAGGCGGCGGACACGGTCGCCTTGATGGACGACCTGGCGTCACGGGTCGGTCTCACCGCGTTGGAGGCCATCGGCCTCGCGGTCAACGAAAGGCCTTGGGAGAAAGCGTTACCGCGCTCCGGGCGGTTCGCCCGGTAAGAGCGTCGTCCTGCACCACGATTCGAACAGGGGAATGCGCGGTGGAACCACTGCCATCGAAAAAGCAAGTGCTCAAGGCGTTTCGCGCCAAGCCGAGCGAGGAACATCCGGTTTTGCAATCCGCCCACACACTCGGGGAGCTGCACGTGCGGCGACTGCGCACCGAGGCCGACGCGACCGGGGACATCGATCAGAGCCGAGTGCACCTGGTGCTCGGCATCGATCGCTGGGTCGCCACCGAGCTGCCGCCCGCGCACGGCGGCGCGCACATGCACACCGAATCCGTCGGCATGGTGATCGATCGCCTCGCCCAGTTCTCCGCCCGCGCCTTCGCCTCGCTGGTGTCGGAACCGGATTGGATCGTGCACGACGACTGGGAACGGCTCGCCGAATTGGCGCTCGGCTACCAAGATTTGGCGCTCGAGGTGTCGGCGGGTATTCGTCGGCTGCCCTACCTCGGCGGCCCGTGCCGGTGAGGGCCGTATGGTCGGTTGGCGAGCAGGCGGAGGAAGTGCTCTACCTCGGCGCGAACGGCGGCGCGGCCCGGCGCGAGGTACTTGCGCGGGTCGGACAGTTCGGCGTCGCGGGTGACGGCGGACCGGACCGCCTCGGTCATCAGCACATTGAGCCGGGTCGCGATGTTGACCTTCGTCATGCCGTGCTCGACAGCGGCGCGCAGGCCGTCGTCCGGCACCCCGGAGGAGCCGTGCAGAACCAGCGGCACAGGGACTTTCGCGGCCAGCTTGGCGATCAGTTCGAGGTCGAGTTCGGCGGTGCGGGCGTGCATGGCGTGGGCGGAACCGACCGCGACGGCCAGTGCGTCGACGCCCGTCGCGGCGACGAATTCGACGGCCTCGTCCGGATCGGTGCGGACGCCGGGAGCGTGCGCGCCGTCCTTGCCGCCGATCTCGCCGAGTTCGGCTTCGACGAACACGCCGCGCTCACGGCACCGGCGCGCGACCTCGGCGGTGGCGGCCACGTTCGCGGCGTAGTCGAGCGTGGACGCGTCGAACATGACCGATCCGACGCCGAGTTCGACAGCGGCCGTGACGAGTTCGACGGAAGTGGCGTGATCCAAGTGCACCGCGATGGACGCGGAGCTGTCCGCGGCGATCCGTAAGCACGCCAGACCGAGCGGAGCCAGGGAGCCGTGATAGCGGACGGTGTTCTCCGAAATCTGCATGACCACTGGACGTTTCGCGTCCTCGGCGGCAGCGGCGATGGCCTCGGCGTGTTCCAGCGTGATCACGTTGAACGCGCCGAGGCCGCCGGGTCTCGCGGCCGCGATCAAATCCGGTACAGGGGTCAGCGGCATGGGTGGGTCTCCGCGGTCATGGCGTGGTCTCTTCGGATTCCGGGGCGGCGAGCTTGTCGATCCGGACGGTCGGTGCGAGCCGGGTGCGCAGGCAGCGGTCGATCTCCCCGGCCACCGGGATGACGACGGCCGCCGCCGCGGTGGCCACGGCGTCGGTGAGGATGGCCGCCCAGTCGGGTTCGGCGCGGGTTGACAGCGCCGCGATCACGGCCGCTGCCGCGGAATCGCCTGCGCCGGTGGGGTTTCCGGCCAGCGGCTCAGGCAGCGTCGCGACCCACGCGCCGTCGGCCGTCACCGCGATCATGCCCTTGGCGCCGCGGGTGGCAACGACGGCTCGCACGCCGCGATCGATCAGCGGGCGGGCGGCCGCAACCACCTCCTCCGGCGTACTCGGCGTGCGACCGGAAAGGCACTCCAGCTCCCCGGTATTGGGCATCAGTATCACTCCGGGGACCTCCGCCGCCAGCCGCAGCGCCTCGCCATCGACGTCGCAGATGGTCGGCACCCCCGCGGCGACCGCCGATCGGGCGAGCTCGGCGGGTAGGCCGGGATCTATCCCGCCCGGTAGCGATCCAGAGACGACGAGGCCGTTGATATCGGGTAGCAGGCCGGAGACCCGGATGGCGAGCTGCTCGGCGGCATGCGGATTCGAGACGCGAGCGCCGGGTTCCCACAGCGCGGTGGCGGTGCCGTCGCGGGACTCGCTGATCACCACCGTCCGCCGGACCCATGGCAGCGCGTGCACGAAGTCGACCGGCATCTCCAGCTCGGCGGCCGCCGCGAAGGCGTGATCGGAGAAACCGGTCGCCCTCGCGTACTTGCCGAGCTGGTTCAGCACCCGCGTCACGTTGATGCCCTTGCCGCCGATGCGCTGCTCGACGGAGCGGACGCGGTGCGCCTGTCCCCGCTCGAAACGCTCGACACGATAGGTCATGTCGTAAGCGGGATTCATTGTCACAGTGAGGATCACGTCAACCACTGTCCACGTCTGAGCACCCGGCGCAACTGTAGGTCGTCATCGACAATCAGCAGGTCGGCGTACTGGTCGGTCCGGAGATCGCCCACGTCGGACAGTCCGGCGGCGGCGGCTGGTACGGCGGTCGCGGCGCGCACCGCGTCGGGCAGCGGCACGCCGCAATCCCGGACCGCCCAGGAAAGGCATTGCGCCAGAGTCGAAGTACCGCCCGCGATCGACCTGTTGGCCACTCGGGCCACACCGTCGATCACCCGGACGGCTTGCGGCCCCAGCTGATACTCGCCGTCGGGCATGCCCGCGGCCTGCATGGCGTCGGTGATCAGCGCGACCTGTCGTGGCGCGGCCGCGAAAACCATTGCGCCGAAACCCGCGTCGACGTGCACCCCGTCGCCGATCAGCTCGACCACCGCGTGGGCGTGGGCGGCGGCCGTCAGCGCCGCGGCGATCGGTCCCGCGTTGCGGTGGTGCAGCGGCGGCATACCGTTGGCCAGGTGGGTCACCAGGCGCGCCGATCCAGTCGGCGCGAGTGCCTGCTGGAAGCGCGCGAAATCGGTGTCGCTGTGGCCGAGTGAGATCACCACGTCGTTGTCGGTGAGGAGCCGCGCGACCGCGTCGTAGCCGGGCAGCTCCGGCGCGATGGTGCAGACGCGCAGGTGTCCGTCGGCGGCGGCAAGCATCTCGTCGGTCAGTGCCGGGTCCGGGTCGCGCAGGTAGCGCGCGTCCTGGGCGCCACAGCGGGCGATCGCGAGAAACGGTCCCTCGGCGTGGATTCCGCCGATCGTGCCGTCGGCGGCGAGGCCGCGCAGTGTCGCGATCTGGGCGACCATGTCGGCCGCGGGGCCGGTGACCACGCTGGCGAGCACCGTCGTCGATCCGCGCGAGTGGTGGAATCCGGCGGCCGCGCGCGCTTCGTCCGCGTCGACGGTGTCGAAGCGGTGGCCGAAGCCGCCGTGGTTGTGGATGTCCACCAGGCCGGGGACGATCAGGCCGGAGAACTTCGGTGGGGCCGAATCCGGATGGAAGGCAAGCCATTCGGCCATCGGCCGGACCGCGACGATCCGGTCGCCTTGCACGGTTACGACGCCGTCGTTCAGGTCGAACGAGGCCGAGATGATTCGGCCGCGAATCTCGAGGCCGTTGGAGGTGCCGGTCATCGAGCCTCCGTTCGTTGGGGCGGACCGCTCCGCGATGGACTCCGCCGCGCGCTCACGTCAGTGCTCCGTGCCTGGCGAAGAGCGTGGCGCCGGCGAGCCCGGCGCGTGCGCCGAATTCGCCGAGCACCACCTTCGGCACCGGCACCACGCGGAGACGCTGCTCCAATGCCGCCTGCAATCGTTCGCTGAGCGCGGCGCCCGCACCGGCCAACCCGCCGCCGAGCACGACGAGTTCGGGGCAGGCCGCGTGGATGATGCCGAGCAGTCCGTCCGCGAGCGCGGCGACGGCATCGTCCACCACCCGCACGGCGTGGGGATCGTCCGGCAGCCGTCCGAAAACCCGTGCCGCCCCGCTTACTTCACGACCGGACGAACGAGCGTAGTTGCGTGCGATGGCCGCGGCGGAGGCGAGAGTCTCCACGCAGCCGACATTTCCGCAGGGACAGGGCAATCCGTCGGCGGGCCGCACGGGGATGTGGCCGTATTCGCCCGCCTGCCCGAAGGCGCTGCGCACCAACCGGCCGCCGACGGAGAGCGTGCCGCTGACGCCGGTGCCGAGCACGATCACCAGAACGTCGCCGTGATCGCGCCCCGCGCCGAAACGCCATTCGGCCCAACCCGCGACGGCCACATCGTGTTCGATCAACACCGGCACGCCCCAGCGCCGGGTGAAGCGATCGCCGACGTGCACGTCGCGCCAGCCGACGTTGCCGCTGAAGACGGCGATCGATCGCGTGGTGTCGACGATGCCGGGCAGGAGGACCGCGGCCCGGCCGAGCCGGTCGCGCCGATCCGCAGGCAATTCGGCGAGCAAGCTGTCGCCGAGATCGCCCATCGCCGCGAACGCCGTCTCACCGCGCGGGGTCGGCACCGTGCCCGCCGCGAGGATCGCGCCGGAGGCGTCGGCGATCTCGCCTTTGATGGTGGTACCACCGACGTCCAAACCCAGCGTGAGCGCATTCGCGTCCAAGATCGTCGCCGGAGTGCTCGGCGTCGGTGCGTCGGAGCCTGCTGGCGACGCCTCGGTGCCCAGCGTCGACGCATTCGAACCTGGCGCATCAGAACCGGCCGCGCGTCCGCCCGGCTCGCGGCTGTCCGCGCCGAGCGCAGGCGCGGGTGCGCTGCCGCCGACGCGATGCCTGTCCATCTCCGGGAGCGTAGTTACTCTCAGCAACCTTGTCGTCGGCGGCTCCGGAATGCGGGGCGGGGGCGTGGACACGGCGGCGTACCGGTCACTGGTCCAGGACAACCGAGCGGTTCAGGCTGCGCGGATGGTCGGGGTCGAGGCCGAGGTCGGCGGCGCGCGCGACGCAGAGGCGGTGCACGCGGACCAGTTCCGCCATCGGATCGATGTCACGGTGTTCTAGGTGGGCCCCTGTGGCGGCGACGTCGGCGGCGAAATCCGGGATCAGCGGCCCGAGCGCCCAGACCGCGCGACCGGGAGCGGCGATGCTGATCGGGCCGTGCCGGTATTCCGTCGCGAGATACGACTCGGCCCAGGACTGGCAGGACTCGCGCAGCTTGAGCCCGGCCTCCTCGGCCAGCGCGCCCGCGAAACCCATGCCCACGAACGTGATCTGCTCCGCCCAGCGCACCCCGGCCAGCGATTCGGCGGGATCTTCGGCCAGGACGGCGCGCGCCTGTTCGACGGCGGGGCCGAGGTCCTCGCCGAGATGCCAGCGCAGTATCGCGAGCGTGGTAGTGGCGAAACGGGTCTGCACGACAGATTCTTCGTCGACCTCATCGATGAGGATGGGATCGCCCAGCTCCAGCACCGGGGTGCCGGGACTGCTGCAGATCACCGTGCGCGGGATGTGCGACGGGATCTCGCGCATCGCCGAGACCACTTCGGTGGTGGTGCCCGATCGGCAGATGACCAGGTAGCGGTCGTAGTCGCGGCCGCCGCGCACCTGACTGGCCGGCCACGCGTCGGTCAGGCCCTGGCCCGCATCCTCGCGTAGCGCGGCGATGGCGCGCGACATGAACAGTGAAGTGCCGCAGCCGATCACGGCGAGTCGTTCGCCCGGCTGCGGGAGCAGGGCCTGGTGGTCGGCGGCGATCGTTGCGGCGCGTGCCCAGTCGTCGGGCTGGGTGGCAACCTCGGCGGCCAGGTGGGATGCGGTGGCGTGGTCAGCGGGCGGCACGAGAACAGAATCGCCCCGATGATCGTTCGTGTCAAATATCTGATCAAAACGGTCATGTTCGATCACGGTTCGCGCTAGATTCAACCGGTCGACACGTTTTGCTTCATCATCGGCGGTCGGTAGGCGCCGGGGGTGCAGATTCGAAAGGTTCGCTTCGTGAAACGACCACTCCACCGCCTGCTCACGGGCGCCGCGCTGGCCACCGGCCTCGCCGTCGCGGTCGCCTCGTGCGGCTTCGGCTCCAACGATTCCGCCGACTCCGACACCACGATCAACTTCCTGGCCCCGGTCTACAGCGACGGCGCCACCGGAACCAAGGCGCTCTGGGACGGGATCATCGCCGATTTCGAGCGACAGAATCCCGGCCTGAAGGTGAATCTCCAGCTGGAATCATGGAACTCGATCAACGACGTGGTGCGGACCAAACTCCAGTCACCCTCCACCACGCCCGACATCCTGAACATCGACGCCTACGCCAGCTTCGCGGGTGACGGAATGCTCTACCCCGCAGCCGAAGTCGTCTCTCCGCAGGTGCTCGCGGACATCCAGCCCGGCTTCGCGAAGAACGCCTCGCTCGACGGAACCCAGTACGCGCTACCGCTGTTCGCCTCCACCCGCACGCTGTTCTACAACACCGACCTGTTCGCGCGCGCCGGCGTCGCCGCGCCGCCCAAGACCTGGTCCGAGCTGACCGAGGCCGCAGCGAAGATCCAGGCGCTCGGCGATGGCGTCTCGGGTTACGGTCTGCCGCTCGGCAGCGAGGAGGCGCAGGGCGAGACCTCGATCTGGACCTTCGGCGCAGGCGGCGACTGGTCCAACGGCGGCGATATCACCGTCGACACTCCCGCCAACCTGGAGGGTGTCCGGGCGATGCGCACTCTCATCGATGCCAATGCGACGCAACCGAATCCGGGCGCGACCGACCGCAAGGACGTGATCAACGCCTTCATCCAGGGCAAGGTCGGCATGATCGAGGGCCTGCCGCCCACCATCGGCCAGATCGCCGCCAAGAATCCCGAGCTGAAGTACGCGACCGCGCCGTCGCCGACCAAGTCCGGCCAGCCGGTGACCCTCGGCGTCGCCGATCACCTGATGGCATTCAAGAAGGACGGCAGGAAGACCGAGACGATCAAGAAGTTCCTCGACCACTTCTACTCCGCGAGCGTCTACGCGAACTTCGTGAAGCACGAGGGCTTCATCCCGATCACCCAGAGCGGCGCGGCCGAGCTGGCGCAGGATCCGGTCACCAAGGCGTTCGCAGCGACGCTTCCGGTGGCCAAGTTCTACCCGAGCAACAACCCGAAATGGGCGGCCGCGCAGGGCGCCATCCGGCAGCAGATGGGCACCATCGCGCAGGGCGCGGACCCGGCACAGGTGCTGGCCCGCATTCAGGAAGCCGCGAAGTAGCGTGCGGCGCAATGCGATGCTGAGGGCGGTCCCGTGGCTCGGGCCCGCCCTGCTGCTGATCGTGGCGATCGTCGCGTTCCCGGTCGGCTACATGCTGTGGACGAGCACGAGGGACCTCAGCGCCTACGGTCAGGACCGTGGGCCCGCCGGGCTGGCGAACTTCCGCGCCCTGTTCGACATCGGTGAACTCGGCACGGTGCTCGCGCACACGGTGGTCTGGGTGGTCAGCGTCGTGCTGATCACCCTGGTGCTCTCGGCCGGGCTCGCCCAGTTCCTGAACAAGGACTTTCCCGGGCGCACCGCCGTGCGGATGGCGATCCTGGTGCCGTGGGCCGCCTCGGTGGTGATGACGACGACGATCTTCTACTACATGCTCGATCCAGACGTCGGCATCGCCAACCGGTTCCTCGTCGACATCGGGCTGCTGGATCGCGGTTACGGGTTCACCAAGCAGCCGACGCAGGCCTTCCTGGTGGCGATCGGCGTCGCGGTGTTCGTCTCGATACCGTTCACCACCTACACGATTCTTGCCGGGCTGCAATCGATTCCGGCCGAGATCGAGGAGGCGGGCCGAGTCGACGGCGCCGGTCCGTGGCAGCGCTACCGCTACCTCACGCTGCCGCAGTTGCGCCCGGCCATCGCCGTCGCGACCGTCATCAACATCATCAACGTGTTCAACTCGCTGCCGATCCTGCAGGTGATCACGGGCAGCATCGCGGGCTTCTCCGCGGACACCACGACGACGCTGACGTTCAAGCTCATCCGGCAGAACCAGCAGATCGACACCGCCGCCGCGATGAGCGTGCTGAACTTCGCGCTGATCGTGGTGATCATCGCGATCTACGTGAAACTGGTCCGGCCGACGCGGCAGGTGGACGCATGACCGCCGAGACCGAGGTCCGCGTGCTGGACGAAAAGCCCACCGCCACAACCGAAGAAGCGCCCGTCCGGGCGAAGCGCCGCCGCTGGGAGCTGACGGCGATCGGCGTCGTGATCGCGCTGATCTTCCTGACGCCGTTCGTCGTGATGGTGCTCGGCTCGCTGAAGAGCCGGGCCGAGATCTTGCGTATCCCACCGACCTACCTGCCGCAGACGTGGCATCCGGACAACTACGCGACGATGTGGGACACCCCCGAGACGCCGCTGCCGTTCAACATGGTCAGCACCGTCGTCATCGCCGTGAGCGCCACGGTGCTCGTGCTGCTCGTCGCGATCCCGGCCGCGTATCACACGGCGCGACACCGCTTTCCGGGTCGCGCGGCGTTCCTGGGTCTGGTGTTGATCACGCAGATGTTGCAGCCCACGGTGCTGGTGACCGGCCTGATCCGGCAGTTCTTCGCGCTGGGCATCAACGACACCTGGCTGGCCATGATCCTGGTGAACGCCGCGTTCAACCTGTCGTTCGCGGTGTGGATCCTGCACAGCTTCTTCGCCGCGATCCCGGTGGAGATCGAGGAGGCGGCCCAGCTCGACGGGCTGAACCGCTGGCAGATCCTGACCAAGGTCAGTCTGCCGCTGGTCTGGCCGGGCATCGTCACCGCCACCATCTTCACGATCGTCGCGTGCTGGAACGAGTTCGCGGCCAGCCTGGTGGTGCTGACCACGCCGGAGAATCAGCCGCTCTCGGTGGCGCTGACCAAGTTCGTCGGCCAGTACGACACGGCTTGGCAGTACGTGTTCGCGATCTCCACCGTCGGCATCGTGCCGGTGGTGATCCTGTTCGCGCTCATCGAGAAGCGCTTGGTCGCGGGATTGACCGCGGGCAGCGTGAAGTGATCGAAACCGCCTCCTGCCCAAGTGATGTCGATGTCGTCCGCTACGCGGTGACCAACGGCGGACACACTTGGCCCGGAGGCCACGCGCGTCTACCCGAGGTGCTGGTCGGCCCCGTCGGCCGCCAGTTCGACGCGGCGGAGACCATCTGGCAGTTCTTCGCCGCCCACTGACTCCGGCCGCCTCGCGCGCCCCGCCGGCGGCCCTCTTCGGCGGTAGCATCGATTGGTGGCACGGCAGGACGGCGCTCCCAAGGACGGTCGCAATTACGCGGGACTGTCCAAGGAGCAGCGGGTGGCGCAGCGGCGGACCAGGTTGATCGACTCGGCCCTGGAATTGTTCGGCACCCAGGGGTACGCCACCACCTCCATCGAGCGTCTGTGCACCCTCGCGAACGTCTCCACACGCAGCTTCTACGAGGATGTCGGCAGCCGCGAGGCGCTGCTGATCGCCCTGGTGGATCGGGTCACCACGCAGGCTGTCGCCCGTGCTGCGGAAGCGCTGGCGCGCACCGCGAACGAGCCGCTGTCGAGCCGGGTGGCCGCCGGTTTCCGCGCCTACCTCGAGGTGACCTGCGCCGACCGGCGGACCGCGCGGGTCTGCTACGTCGAAGTGGTCGGCGTCAGCGAAGCGGTGGAGGAATGGCGCAGGAAACAGCGCGGGCGCATCTCCTCGATGCTGATCGCCGAGGCCGAGCGCGCCGTCGAGCGTGGTGAGACCAAACCACGGCGCTTCGACCTGTTCGCGCTCGCGGTGATCGGCGCGGTGAACTCGTTGGCGCAGGAACTGGTGCAGACCACCCAGCCGGACGCGCGGATCTCGCTGGACGACATCTGCGAGGAAATCGCCTACGTGGTCAATTCCGGGCTCGCCGCGCAGTGAGTCACCGCGCGGTGCACGTTGGCAACCGGCGCGTGGAATCTCTACGGTTTGGCATCGTGGCTGTGGTCAGATTGTTCGCGTGCATGCAGAAACGGCACGTCGTCCGGGTCGGGGCGGTGTGAGATGACCGGACCGACGGATCGTCCGCAGCGGTGGAACCGGCTGCTCGAGCTGCTCGCGGAATCGGGGCGGCTGTCCGTGGAGGAGGCCGCCGAGCGGCTTCAGGTGTCGCCGGCGACCGTGCGCCGCGATTTCACCGCGCTGGCCGAACAGCAGCTGGCCACCCGGACCCACGGCGGCGTCGTTGCGACGACGGTCGCCTACGACCTGCCCGCCCGCTACCGGCAGACCGGCGGCGAGGCCAAACAGCGCATCGCCGAGCACGCCGCCGCGCTGGTCGACCCGACCGCGGTGGTCGGCATGAACGGCGGCACCACCACCACGGCGGTGGCGCGCGCGCTCGCCGGCCGCACGGATCTGGCCAATTCCGGTGACGACCAGCTCACCATCGTCACCAACGCGCTCAACATCGCGGCCGAGATGGTGCTGCGCCCGCACCTGCGCACCATCTGTCTCGGCGGGGTGGCGCGCCGGGAGTCCTACGAACTGCACGGCCCGCTCGCCGAGCGCGCCCTGACCGAATTGCGCTTGGACACATTGATTCTCGGCGTGAACGCGATCTCCGCCGAGGGTGGCGCGCAGTGCAGGCACATCGACGAGGCGGGCGTGACCACCGAGATGGTGCGCCGCTCCGGCCACGTCATGGTGGTCGCCACCTCCGACAAACTCGAACGCTCCGCCCTTGCGCGCATCTGCGGCATCGACCAGGTGCACGTCCTCGTCACCGACACCAGCGCCGACGCCTCCGCCGTCACCGCCATCCGCTCCGCGGGCGTCCGCGTGGACCTGGTGTAGGCCCCTTCCTGAAATCGAGGCCCGGCATGCGGGGTTGCTTCCGGCGGCGTCCAATGTGATCAGTCGGCCGCGCCGCGCCCGGCTGTCACCGGCACGGAGGTGGCGTCTCTCGATTCGGTGCGCATGGTGCGGACCCAGACGGCGAAACCCCAGGCGACGAAGCCCGCGTAGATCAGGTACAGGGTGGCCGATGGGTAGTAGCCCGCTTTCAGCAGGAGCGGGACGCCGACGATGTCGACGGCGATCCAGATCAACCAGAACTCGGCCAGGCCGCGGGCCATGCCGTAGGTGGCGAGTACCGAGCCGGTGAAGATCCAGGCCTCCGCCCACGGGCCGTAGGAGCCGATCCAGGCGAACAGCTGGGCGAAACCGGCCGTGCCGAGGAGCATGGCGGCGACCAGTAGCCAGCGTTCGCGGGTGGTGGCCCAGCGCGGGACGACGCCGCGGTGCTCGAGCCCGGTATCGAGGCGGGCGTGCCGATGCCACTGCCACCACCCGAACACACTCACCGCGATGAACATGAGCTGCCGCCCGGCCTGCCCGGCCATGTTCAGCTGCTGCGGTGTGTTGAAGATGCCGCCGACGAACACGGTGAACAGCAGCGCGTTGCCCGCGATGCCCACCGGCCACGCCCACACCCGCCGCCGCATGCCGCCCACGGCGGCGGCCAGGCCGAACCCGTTGCCGATGATCTCGCGCCAGAGGATCGCCGAGCCCGCGATGTGCAGTTCGGCGTCGAGCAGGGTGCTGAGCGGGTCCACCTGGTGTGCAACCAGGGCGGTGCGCGATCTCATCCGCGAGGAGCGAGTTTCGCTCGGCGTGATGCGAAAGGTCCGTGGTGTGCGGTCGGCGACCGGTTCGCCGCACCTGGCCGCGAAATACCCTCGGCGCGTAACGATTGCGCAATCTGGCCACGCGAATCGCAATATCGGTGCAATCGGGCCCTTCTATGGTGACCGAATGAGCGAGCACGCCGGGGGGACCGGTATCCACATCAGCGGGCTGAGCAAGTCCTTCCGTGCCGGTCGGCGCACGGTGCACGCCTTGGACGGCGTGGATCTGCATACCGAGCAGGGTGCGTTCCTGTCGCTCCTCGGTCCTTCCGGCTGCGGAAAGTCCACCGTGCTGCGGATTCTGGCCGGATTGGAGGACCCGACCACGGGCACCGCGCTGATCGACGGCCTGACGCCCGCGCAGCTGCGGGGGCGTCACGAACTCGGCATCGCTTTCCAGGACGCGGCGCTGCTGCCTTGGCGCTCGGTCGAATCCAATATCGAGCTGCCGTTGCAGGTGGCCGGTCTGAAACCGGATCCCGCGCAGATCGCCGACCTCGTCGCGCTGGTGGGATTGGAGGGATTCGAGAAGGCCAAACCCGCGCAGTTGTCCGGCGGCATGCGGCAGCGCGTGTCCATCGCGCGTGCGCTGGTCGTGCAGCCGACCGTGCTGCTGCTCGACGAGCCCTTCGGCGCGCTGGACGACATGACCAGGCAGAAGCTCAACTTGGAGCTACTCCGGATCTGGACGGAGAAACCCGCGACCACGTTGATGGTCACGCACGGCATCGCCGAGGCGGTCTTCCTCTCCGACGTGGTGGCGGTGATGAGCCCGCGCCCTGGCCGGGTGCTCGAACTGGTGGAGATCGATCTGCCGCGGCCGCGCCTGCCGGAGATGATGCGCACCCCGGAGTTCCACAAGTTGTCCGACTATCTCTCCGAACTGCTGTTCGGCAAGACCGGTGCGGGCGGCGTCGCCTTCGAACACGGCGACCGTGCCCCCGATGCGGGCGGTGTGTCGTGAAGCGGCTCGGCGGATTGCTCGGCATCCTCGGCCTCGTCGGGGTGTGGTGGCTCGCCGCGGCGCTCGACCTCGCGGGCGGCACCATCCCGAGTCCGTGGCGGGTTGTGCACACGATGTACACCGACGGCTGGCAGCTGTACGGCCCGAACTTCGAGATCACCGCGATCGGCGCGCTGAAGGGATTCCTCTGGGGCAACGCGCTGGCCATCGGCCTCGCCGTCACGGTGGCGCTGATCCCGCAATTCGAATCGCTGGCCACCCAGCTGGCGATCCTGTCCTACTGCACGCCGCTGCTCGCGCTCGGCCCGATCATTCTGGTCGTCTTCGGCGGACGCACGCCGACGGTGTTCCTCGCCGCGATGTACTGCTTCTTCACCACGATGGTCGGCGCCCTCGCCGGTCTGCGCTCGGCCGATCGGGCGAGCCTGGAGCTCGTGCGCGCCTACGGGGGCGGGCGCTGGCAACGGCTCTACCGGGTTCAGCTGATCGCCGCGCTCCCGAATACCTTCGCGGCGTTGAAGATCGCCGCGCCCTCGGCCGTGCTCGGCGCCATCATCGGGGAGTATCTGGGCGGCGTGGACAGCGGGATCGGCGTCGCGCTGACCGCCGCGCAGACCGCCTACAACGTGCCGCGCACCTGGGGAATGGCGCTGGCCGCCGCGGCGCTGGCCGGTCTCGGCTACGCGATCGTGGCGGTGGTGGCGCGGCTGGTCATGCCGTGGACCGGGGAGGAGGCGCGATGACCGTGCTGCGTCGCCTCGGCGCGTTCCTGTTCCCGCTGGTGACCTCGCTGCTGTTGATGCTGGTCATCTGGTGGGCGTTCCTGGCGGCCTTCCCACAGGTGGGTCCGCGGGTGGGTAAGACCCCCGGCGATGTGTGGCGTTATCTGGTCACCTCGCCCGGCGCTCCGCAAGCACGCGCGGCCATCCTCGACAATCTCCAGATCACGCTGCGTGACGCGGCGCTCGGCTTCGGCGTCGGCATGGCGGCGGCCGTCGCGCTCGCCGCCCTGTTCGTGTCGTTCCGCGCCGTGGAGCACACGCTCATGCCGGTGGCCATGCTGCTGCGTTCGGTGCCGCTTGTGGCGCTCACGCCGATCATCGTGCTGGTGTTCGGCCGTGGGCTGGGCGGGGTGACCGTGATGGCCGCGATCGTCGTGCTCTTCCCGGCCCTGGTGATGATCATGACCGGACTGCGCAGCGCGCCCCGCCAGGCGATGGAACTCATCGCGGCGTACGGCGGTTCGAGGTGGACGGCGCTGCGGATGGTGGCGGCGCCCGCGGCGCTGCCCGCGGTGTTCGCGGCGGCGCGAATCTCGGTGCCCGGCGCGCTCATCGGTGCGTTGATCGGTGAATGGCTCGGCAGCGGAACGGGTCTCGGAGCCAGTCTGATCCGTGCGATTCCCACGTTCCGGTACAACGAGCTGTGGGCGTCCATCGTGATCGTCACGCTGGTGTCGGTGCTGCTGTACGCGATCGTGGGCGTCGTCGAGAACCTGGTGCTCGCCCGGTTCGGCCCCGATGCCGGACGCGACTGATCGTCGCGATTCGGTATTGGGAACCTCGAAGTAAAGAAAACGAAACCGAATCCCCCTAAATTCAGCCCATGACACCCGTGCAACGCTCTTCGTTCGGGGCGAACCTGAACCGCAGGTCCTTTCTTCGTTATTCGGCACTCTCGGGGGCCGCGCTCGGCGGCGTCGGTGCGCTCGCCTCCTGCGGCGACGACGCGGGCGGCTCGTCGAGTGGCTCCATCCCGGACGGCTCCCGCTTCGGCACCGTCGCGATCCAGCTGTCCTGGATCAAGAACATCGAATTCGCGGGTGAGTATTTCGCCGATTCCCGCGGCTATTTCCGGGAAGCCGGGTTCGGCTCGGTGAATCTGCTGGCGGGCGGCGCGGCGAGCACGTCGGTGGAGGCCGGGCTCGACACCGGAAAGGTGTGGCTCGGCCTCTCGGCGCCGCAGACCACAGCGCCCGCGATCCTCGAGGGGTTGCCCGCCAAGATCGTCGCGACCACCTATCAGAAGAACCCGTTCGCGATCGTCAGCTCCGCGGCGAAGCCGATCAACTCCCCACAGGACATGAAGGGCCGCAAGATCGGCGTGCAGGACACCAATCAGCTGATCTTCACCGCGCTGTTGACCGCCAACGGCATGAAGCCGGGCGACGTGACCATCGTGCCCGCGCAGTTCGACCCGACGCCGCTGGCGAACGGCGAGGTGGACGGCTGGGTCAGTTACGTGACGAACGAGCCGATCACACTTGCCGCCAAGGGATTTCCGAACGCGCATTTCCTGTTCGCCGATTTCGGCTTGCCGCTGGTCGCGGAGACGCTCACGGTGAAGCAGTCCACCATCGACAACGAGCGAGAGAAGCTCAAGGCGTTCCTCACCGCGGAGATCAGGGGCTGGAAGGACGCGGTCGCCGCACCGGCCGAATCGGCGCGCCTCGCTGTCGAGACGTACGGCAAGGACCTCCAGCTCGACCTGGCCGAGCAGACCCAGGAGGCCATCGCGCAGAACGACCTGGTGGTCTCCGCCGATACCGCCGTGAACGGTCTGCTCACCATGACCGACGCCCTGATCGAACAGAACATCGCCGCGCTGCGCACCGCGAAGATCGACATCCGAGCCGACCAGCTGTTCGACCTCTCGGTGTTGCGCGAGGTCTACGCGGAGAATCCCGACCTGAAGGGCTGAGCGCCCCGCCGTGTCACAAGCCGACGGTGGCCCGCGCGCCGAACGCCTGCTCGGCGTGGATCACCTCGGCGTTCCCCGACTGCTGACGCCCCGACCGGCCGGATCGGGCGGCCAGCAGTTCGGCGGCGATGGCCACGGCGGTTTCGGCCGCCGTGCGCGCGCCGACGTCCAGGCCGGCGGGGGAGTGCAGGCGCGCGAGCGTCGTCTCGTCGAAACCGCCCGCCCGCAGGTCGTCCAGGCGCCTGGCGTGCGCCGAGTACGAGCCCGCCGCACCGAGGTAGCCGAGCTCCGGCAAGCGCAAAGCCACAGTGAGCAACGGGATTTCGAACTTCGGATCGTGCGCGAGGACGACAATGCCTGTGGTGGAGTCGATTTCGCCTGCGGCCGAAAGAGTGTTCAGGTAGCGGTGCGGCCAGTCCACCACCACTTCGGCGCCGGGGAAGGACTCGGGCGTGGCGAACTCCTCGCGCGAATCGCAGATGGTGACGCGGTAGCCGAGCAGCCTGGCCTGTACGGTCAGCGCCGCGGCGTAGGAGTTGGCGCCGAAGATGATCAATCGCGGCGGCGGAGCGAAGGACGAGATGAACACGTCGGATTCGGGCAGCGCGACCAATTCGGTGTTGTGCCGCTGACCGGTGATCAGGTGCTGGCCGATCACATCGGGGTCTGGGTTCCATACCACGGTGAACACCGTAACCCGCCGGTGCGCGGCGATTTCGGATGCGACAGTGGGGAATTCGGGAAAGTCCCGCCGGGAGAACGGCTCGGCGAAGACGTCGATCATGCCGCCCGCCTCCATGCCTGGTTCGCCGGGCGGCACGGGTAGGCGGTGCATGGCGCGCTGCCCGGTGCGCGCCGCGGTCACCGCGGCTTCGTGCATCGCGGTCTCCACCGAGCCGCCGAGTCCGGATCCGTACACGGCGCCGTTGGCGTCGACCAGCATCGCTGTGCCCACCGGCAGCCGCCCCGAACCCACGGTCCGCACGACGGTGGCCAGGCCACCGATCCGGCCCGAGTGCCATACCCGCAAGAGGTCATCGACGATGTCGCGCATCAGTTTCCGCTCCGATCAGCGTGCGTCGAGGCCGGGAAGTCATGATCCCTTCCCGTCGCCAAATCGTCGCACGTGACGCACACCATATCGTCTCTACTGGACAAATAGGTACGCGCTCCCGAATCTGCTGTCGCCTCGGCGCTCACCGAGGTCCAGTGCTTGTGGTCGATCACAACGGGGTGACCGGGTGTGTCGTGGAACACAGCGCGGGCCAGCCCGCTCGGTGCCGCCCGCTCCGCCGCGAGCACCCGCGCGACGACGTCGGCGCCGACGTCGGGGGTGTCCACCGGCATGATCGCGACGGCTCGCGCCCGGGTCCGCGCCGCCGCGCGCAGCCCCGCCCGAAGCGAGGCGCCGATCCCGGTCGCCCAGTCGGGCGCCCAGACGGGCACCGCGCCCGCGGGCAGTCCGACCGTCTCCGGCGCGGGTCCGGTGGCGCCGAGCACCACGATGACCGGCGCGCAGCCGCCGTCCCGCAGGGCGCGCACCGCGGCGCGCAGCCAGGCGCCGCCCTCGGCCAGCGCCTTGGGGCGGCCGTAGCGGGTGCCCGCGCCCGCGGCGAGCACGATGCCCGCGCAACCCGTGCGGGCGACCGGAGCGTTCCCGGCGCGATCCGATGCAGCCACGTGTCCCACGCTAGACCGCGCGCGTTGCCGGTGGGTTACCTGAAAGTGCCGGACAACCGGGGTGTGCGGTGAACCGCGAGCGGCGAGCCGTCGCCTTCGCTCGGATGGCCACGGCGGGCACGTTCGTCCGACACGCCGAAGGTGATCTCCGTCCTTCTGGTGGCGCGCCGGCTCGCGGTATTCGATGCTGGTTCGATGACGGACGAGGCGGCCGGAATCACCGGCTTCGACGCGCTGTCCGACGCGGCGGCCACCGACGCGTTGCTGGGCTGTTGCGTCTCGCCCGCCTGGGTTCGCGGGGTGCTCGCCGGGCGGCCGTACGGCAGCGCCGAGCGCCTGTACGAGACCGCCGACGCCGTGCTCGCCGCGCTGCCCGAGGACGAGATCGACCGCGCGCTGGCCGGGCATCCGCGCATCGGCGACCGGACGGACAGCGCGGCATCGGCGCGGGAGCAGTCCGGAGTGGCGGCGGCGACCGACACGGTGCGCGTGGCGCTCGCCGAAGGCAATCGCGCCTACGAACAGCGCTTCGGCCACCGGTATCTCGTCTGCGCGACCGGCAGATCCGGCGCGGAACTGCTCGACCTGCTCACCGCTCGGCTGCACAACGATCCCGCTACCGAAAGGGCCGTGATGCGAACAGAATTGGCGAAGATCAATCGAATCCGCTTGCGGCGGATGTTGGGAGAGACGGCATGAGCGAACGCGGTGCACGAATGATGCCGACGCGGGTCGCGCCTACCGGAGCCGAGTGCCGGCGAGACGCAGGTCCGAGCGAACATGTACCCAGGTGGCAGACACCCGACCGAAGGTCACCTTCAGCGGCCCAGCCGCGGTCGGTGTCACCTTTGGTCCACCCAGCTGGTGAGCGGAAGCCGCAGTCATGAGCACCCTCGGCACGCACGTGCTGGACGCGGTGCGCGGCGTACCGGCCGTCGGCGTGGCCGTCACCCTGTATTTCGGCGACGCGTTGCTCGGCGCGGGCGCGACCGACGACGACGGCCGGATCGACGGACTGGGCGCCGAACTCGCGCCCGGCGTCTACCGCATCGTCTTCGACACCGGAACGTACTTCGGACGCCAGCACATCGAGACGTTCTACCCGGAGGTCTCCGTCGCGTTCGTGGTCGACCGAGAGCGGCACTATCACGTCCCGCTGCTGCTCTCGCCGTACGCCTTCGCCACCTACCGAGGGAGCTGAGCATGCCACTGTCCGGCCCGATCGTGCTGTCCGACAACCGATACGGCAAGGCGGAGAACCGGATCGTCCGTATCTACCGGGACGGCCCGCGCCACGAGATCCGCGATGTGAACGTCTCCACGGTGCTGCGCGGGGATTTCGCCGCCGCCTACACCGCGGGCGACCAGTCCGAGGCGCTGCCCACCGACAGCCAGAAGCAGACCGCCTACGCGTACGCGAAGAAGCCGGGCCTGCAACCCGTCGAGGACTACGCGCTGGCGCTGGCCCGGCATTTCGTCGACGACATCGAGCCGGTCGACAGCGCCACCGTCGAGGTGGACGAATATGCCTGGCAACGTGTTTCGGTCGATGGCGCCGAACACGACTTCACCTGGACGCGGCAGGGCCCGGAGGTGCGCACCGCGCGGATCACCGTGGCCGGTACGGGAGAAGCCCAGCGCGCGTGGGTGATCGGCGGCGTGAAGGATCTGATCATCCTGAAGTCGACCGATTCCGAGTTCGCCGACTTCCTTACCGACGAGTTCACCGTGCTGGAGCCGACCCGCGACCGCATGCTGGCCACCTCGTTGTACGCGCGCTGGCGCTTCGCCGACACCGAGGGCGTGGACTGGGACGCGATCTACGCCGGGATCCGCGCGCGGCTGGTGGCGGTCTTCGCCACGCAATATTCGAAAGCCTTGCAGCAGACGCTGTTCGAGATGGGCAAGGCGGTGCTGGAGTCGTTCCCGGCGCTGGCCGAGATCCGCCTCAGCGCGCCCAACAAGCACCACTTCGACTACGACCTGGCCAGGTTCGGCATCGAGAACCGCGGCGAGGTGTACTACGCGGCCGACCGTCCCTACGGCCTCATCGAGGCAACGGTGGCGCGCGCCGACGCGCCGGACGCCGGGCAGGCGTGGGCGCCGTGAAGCAGGCGGCGACCCTGGTGATCGACGGCTGCGCGGTGGCCACCGTGGACGCGGCGGGCACCGAGTATCGGCGCGGCCACGTGGTGGTGCACGGCAACCGGATCGGCGCGGTCGGGCCGGGCGACGCGCCCGCCCTGGACGCCCCGCGCATCGACGGTCGCGGCTGCCTGCTGACTCCCGGCCTGGTCAACACCCACCACCACCTCTATCAGTGGATCACCAGGGGGTTGGCCGCCGACGCGAGCCTGTTCGACTGGCTGACCGCGCTCTACCCGATCTGGGCGGGCATCGACGAGGAATCGGTACGGATCGCCGCCACCGGCGCGCTGGCCGCACTCGCGCGCACCGGTTGCAGCACGACCGCCGACCATCACTACCTGTTCCCGCGCGGCGGCGGTGACCTGCTCGGCGCCGAGATCGCCGCGGCCGCGACCGTCGGGTTGCGTTTTCATCCCTGCCGCGGCGCCATGGACCTCGGCGCGAGCGCGGGCGGTTTGCCGCCCGACTCCGTGGTGGAATCGCTGGACGCCGTTCTCGACGCGAGCGCCGACGCGATCGCGCGCTGGCACGATCCCTCCTTCGACGCCATGGTCCGGATCGCGCTCGCCCCGTGTTCGCCGTTCTCGGTGACGGCCGACCTGCTGCGTGAGTCCGCCGCACTCGCCAGGGCCGAAGGGGTGCGCCTGCACACGCACCTCGCCGAGACCCTGGACGAACAGGACTACTGCGCCGCCACCCACGGCTGCACGCCCGCAACGTATTTGGAGCGGCTCGGCTGGATCGGCGCGGACGTCTGGTACGCGCACGCCGTCCACCTCGACGACGCCGCGATCGCCACGATCGCGCGCACGGGCACCGGTATCGCGCACTGCCCCACGTCCAACGGCCGCCTCGGCGCGGGCATCGCCCGGGTTCCCGATCTGCTCGCCGCGGGCGCCGCGGTCGGACTCGGCGTCGACGGCGCCGCGAGCAACGAAGCGAGCTCGATGATCGAGGAACCCCGCAACGCCCTGCTCTACGCCCGCGCCGCCCACGGCCCCCGCGCGATGACCGTGCGGACCGCGCTCGAGCTGGCCACCATGGGCGGGGCGAGGGTCCTCGGCCGCGCCGCCGAGATCGGCTCCCTCGAACCCGGCAAACTCGCCGACCTGGCCCTCTGGCGCATGGACACCCCGGCCCACGCGGGCATCGACGACCCCGTCACCGCACTGATACTCGGCTCACCGCCCCCGCTGGCCGCCCTGATCGTGAACGGCCGCGAGGTGGTGCGCGACGGGGAGGTGCGCACGGTGGACGAGGAAGCGGCGGGCCGCGCCGTGGCGCGCGCTCGAGCCGCCCTTGTCGCCGGATCTGGGTGAAGGATTGGGCGACAACGGGATCGGGTCGACCGCCCGATCCCGTCGTCAGACCGCGAACACTGTCGTCCCCTCTGCGACGGTGGGCGCGGAGTCGTGATCGCCCGTGTCGTTCGGCGGGCACGGCAGCCGATCGGCGTTCCCGTCGGCGCGCAGCGCGAGCAAGCACATGACCTCGTGCAGCGTCAGCCCGAGCTGCGCGGCGTACAGTCGGCCGACCCCGAGGTCGAAGTACTCACCCGACTGCGGTTGGTCCAACAGGATCATCTCCGCGAGCGCGACGCCGACCAGCGCCTGCTCCCTGGTCAGCCGCCGTTCGGTCGGGAGGTAGGACAACACCCAGCGGCCCCTGCTCGGTTCCGGAAGGTCCACCCGGAACGCCGCCTCCAAGGCGACGTCACTCGTTATCAGCCATTCGGTAGCGGTAATCGCCATCGCGCGAACTCCTTTCGGTCGTCGCGGCTCCTTTCGTCCACTGCCCTCAACGATGTCACGGGTGGGCGGTGCGAAGCGATCCATTTCCGCGCGTGGATTGTTCCGGCCGACGCACCGCCTCGACCAGGCGAAACATGGCCGACACCAACGAAATATCACAACCGGCGCCGCAACTCTCCCGTGCGTATCGCGAGAGTGGCCGGAGGCGTTCACTGGCAGTTGTATCTGCCGATATCGGCGCGAGTCCGTTCGGTCAGTTGTACGCCCAATTGTTCGTACAGTGCCAGTGCGGCGCAGAGGTTGTCGCGCGCTTCGGCGTCGCTGCCCATATCGGCGAGGACATTTCCCAGGCTCTGCAACGCGTCGGCCTCGCCGTGCGGGTCGCGGATTCGCTGGGCGAGTTCGCGCGATTTCGCGTAGTAGTCGCGCGCCGATTCGTATTCGCCGAACCGGCGTTCGACGTGACCGAGGCCGCGGAGCGTGTCGACCTGGCAGAGGAAGTCGTTGATGTCCGACGCTATGCGGTACGCGGCGATGAAATCCTTTCGGGCGGAACCGTATTCACCGGACTTCCGCGCGATATTGCCGAGTCCCCACAGCGACCAGCATTCGCCGGCGCGGTCGCCGATCCGTCGCGCGATCCGCAGTGCCTCCTGATAATGCCGTTGCGCGGCGACAAGGTCCCCGGTCATTCGTTCGATGTGCCCTTGGCCCCGCACCGCGTCGCCGTGCAGCTTCGCGTTCGCGGTGCGCAGCGCGATGGCGGCGGCGTCGGAGTAATTCTGCCTCGCCCGTTCGAAATCGCCGGTACGCCGGATCACTTCGGCGTAGCCCCAGATGGTCACGGCCAACCTTTCCGGATCCCCGAGGTCGCGCGCGATCGTCAGCGCCCGTTCGAAATAGTCGTGCGCGGTGCGGTACGCGCAGGCCATGCGCTCCACATGGCCGAGGCCGTTGAGCGCGTCGCACTCGATGGCCGGGTCCGCGAGTGCGGTGGCCATGTCCAGCGCTCGAAGATAGAGCCACCGCGCGTCCGACCAGTGACCCTCGCCGAACAGATCGGTCCCGAGCAGGATGGCGAGTTCGGCGGCCGCGACGGTGGGACCGGTGGCGCCGATGCAGCCGAGCAGCATTTCCCGTTCTCTGGTCAGCCAGGCCATCGCCTGCTCCACCGCGCTGTCACCCGCGTCCGCGGCCGGATACGAGGGGCCCCACCGCGAGACGGACGAACGCTGCGGTCCGACGCGGCGGGCCACCGCGAGGCCCGCGGCGATCAGGCGCGCGAGCACGACCGCGTGTTCGCCGGGTGCGGCGTCGCGTTCCGCGTGCAGCCGGGCGAGCAGCCGGGTCAGGTCGTGCATCCGGTAGCGCGAGCCGCCGGGCCCGCCCTCGGCCGGGTCGAGGAACCCCGCTTCGAACATCTGCCTGATCAGCGTCTTGGCCTCGCCGAGCGTCGTCTGCGCCATCGTGGCCAGCGTTTCCGCCGTGATCTCCGGCCCGGGGAACCAGCCGAGCATCCGCACCCCGCGGCGTTGCGCCGGCGTCTGCAACCGCTGATAGGAGGTCTCGAAGGCGGCGCGCAGGGATTCGTCCTCGGCGGCGAACCGGTCGAGAATGTAGGCGGCGACCGATTCCCCGAATTCTTGCGGGCCCTGGTTGCCCTTGAGTTCCTCTGCCCTGGTGGCGAATTCGGCCGCGCTCTCGGCGAGCAGATCCACGCCGTGGTGCGCTATCTGGCCGCCGATCAATCGGATCGCCAGCGGCAGTCGGCCCGACGTCTCCAGAATCTGGCGGACCGCGCCGCGGTCGTATCTCGACGGCAGATTGCCCAGCTTCACCAGCAATTCCTCGGCTTCGCGCCAGCCCATCACGTCCAGGTGGAGCGGCGCGGCCTCGGCGAGGCCGGTGAGTTTTCCGCGGCTGGTGATCAGGACGAGGCAGCCCGAGGCCTGCGGCAGCAGCAGTCGCACCTGCGCGCTGTCGAGCACGTTGTCGAACACGATGAGCATGCGGCGTTGGCGCATGGCGGCTCGCCACTGCGTGGCGCGGCCGGTGAGATCGTCCATGATCCGTTCGCGCGGGATCTCGATCTCGAGCAGCAGTTGTTCCAGCACGTCGGTGGCCAGGCGGGGATCGCGCCCGACCGTGTGGCCGTGCAGGTCGGCCCATATCGTGCCGTCGGGGTAGTGCTCGGCGAAGGCCACCACCGCGTAGCGGGCCAGCGCGGTCTTTCCGATGCCGGTGAGTCCGTCGATGACGTGCACCGCGGGCCCCTCGCCACACAGGTGCCGCTGGACACGATCACGCAGTTCCTTCTTGGGCCCCGCACGGCCGGTGAAATGCGGGACCTCCGGCGGCAGGCCGGCGCTGACCGACGGACGGGTCCGGTCGTCGGAACGACGGGCGACCGCTTCCTGGAATTCGAGGCGTTCGGCGGCGGGCATCAGTTCGAGGTCGGCGAGATCGACCAGCTGTTCCCAGCTGGTTCCGTAGATGGTCGAGAGGATCTTGAGCACCCGGAGAGTCGGCCGGGCAACGGACGCGCCTGCCGCGGGCCAGGCCTCGTACTCGGAGATCCGGCTCGCCCGCATGGTGGCCTGTGGGTTGTCGGTGATCCGGTTGTAGTGGTCGGCGACGGCGCTCTGGGTCAGTTCGTTGGCGAGCCGCCAGGCCTGGCGGGGGCGGCAGCCGCGCTGGCGCAGCTCCGCCGCGAGCGGTTCGAGCAGTTGGTGCTCGGTCAGGCCGAGACCGGTCAGAAAGGCCCTGATCCGACGACGTTCGGCGGCGCCGTACCCGCCTCCTGGCCGTGGTTCCGGTCGGACGGCTCGGTCCACCGAGCACCTCCCCGCTGCTGTAGGTGTCCGCCGGACCCGGCGGCTTCCGTGCGAGTCGCCGATCCGGACAACTCCTTGGTAGCAGCGGCTTTTTCCCATGGTCAAGTACGGCGCCGCCGGTCACGGCGCGATCCGTTCGCCGCGTGTGCCTTCGCCACGCCCGCGGAGGACCATCGAGGTAACGGCCGCGCAATATCCGGCGGGTGTCGCGCAACATCGCGGCAACTCCGGGCCCTTACTGTGGCGGCAGGTGCTGTGGAGCGAGGTGAGACGTGGACCTGGACACGATCCGCGCGGTGGTGGTGGCCCGGGGGCGGGCCGACCTCGCGAGCGTCGGTGGGGCGACCGGGGTGCTGGCCGGGGGTACGTTCCTGTTCTCGGAGCCGCAGCCGCAGCTGCACCGGCTGGTGGATATCACCGCGCTCGGCTGGCCCGCCTTCACCATCACCGCCGAAGGGCTGGAAATCGCGGCGACCTGCACGTTGGCCGAGTTCGCGGGTGCCGGGCCCGGGCGCGAGCTCGGCGGCGACACGCGGTGGCCGCACTGGCCGGGGACCGCGCTGTTCGCGCCTGCCTGCCGGGCGCTGGTTGCCTCGCACAAGATCTGGCACAGCGCGACCGTCGGCGGTAACGTATGCCTCGCGCTGCCCGCCGGTGCCGTGCTCGCCGCACTGACCGCGCTCGACGGTGTCGCTCTGGTGTGGGCCGCCGACGGCGGCGAGCGCCGGATTCCACTGCGGGAGTTCGTGATCGGGCCGGGCCTTTCGGCGCTGCGTGCAGGCGAGGTGCTGCGCTCGGTCGTCCTGCCGGAGCGGGCGCTCCTGGCGCGAACGGCCATTCGAAAGATCGCGCTCGCGCCGCTCGGGCGGTCCGGTGCGCTGCTGGTGGGGCGACGGGAGGCCGACGGACGGTGCGTGCTGACGCTCACCGCGGCGACCACCCGTCCGGTCGTGCTGGATTTCCGCGCCGTACCGGACGATCGCGAGGTGGCGGCGGCGGTGGCGGGGATCGACGCGGCGCTGTGGTTCGACGATCCGCACGGATCGCCGGACTGGCGTAGGCATGTCGCGGGGCTGCTCGCGGTGGAAGTGGCCGCCGAGCTGCGCGCCGAACCCGGTGGGCGACCGTGAGATTCGAGATCGACGGCCGCATCGTCGACGCCGAACCCTGCCCGGGACAGTGCCTGCGCACGCTACTGCGCGAGCACGGGTTCTTCGCCGTGAAGAAAGGGTGCGACGCGGGGGACTGCGGTGCGTGCTCGGTGCGGCTCGACGGAAAGACGGTGCACTCGTGCCTGATTCCGGCCTACCGCGCGGCCGACCGGTCGATCACCACGGCGGCGGGGCTCGGTGCGCCGGATCGATTGCATCCGGTGCAGCGGCGAATCATCGAGGAGGCGGGGTTTCAGTGCGGGTTCTGCACGGCGGGGATGGTGGTGACGGCCGCGGGGTTGGGGTGCGGAACCGAAGCGGGGCCGGATCCCGTCGATCTGCCGGAACTCTTGAAGGGGAACCTGTGTCGCTGTACCGGGTATCGGCCTATTCGCGCGGCGCTGACAGGTGATGGTTCGGGCGGCGAGGTAGAAAACGCCCCGGCGGAAACAACCCGAGCCGCGGGAAGCGCCGGGCCGCCCTCATTCGATCGGCAAGCATCGGCGGACGTGAGTGCGCCCGAGCGCCTTTCGTCCGGCGTCGGCGCACCGGCGGGTCCTCGGATCGTGACGGGCGCCGAGCCGTTCACTCTCGACGTGCTCCCCTCCGCCGACGACCCGGCGGCGCCCCCGATCGCACCACTGCACATCGCGGTCCTGCCGAGCCCGCACCCGCACGCGCGCATCGTCTCCATCGATACCGCGGCCGCCGAGGCGATTCCGGGCGTGCACGCCGTCCTGACCTACGCCGACGCCCCCGCGGTGCCGTTCTCCACGGCCAGGCACGAGTGGCGCGCCGACGACCCGGACGACACGTTCGTCCTCGATCGCACGGTGCGCTTCGCCGGCCAGCGCGTGGCCGCCGTGGTCGCGGACAGCATGGACATCGCGTCGGCGGGATGCCGCGCCCTGCGCGTCACGTACGAGCCGCTGCCCGCCGTGTTCGATCCGGCCGAAGCGTTGACCGATGACGCGCCGAAACTGCACCGCGACAAACCGGATTCGGCGCGGATCGCCGATCGTGAACGCAATGTGGTCGCCGAATTGCACGGCGGCGTCGGTGATGTGGACGCTGGTCTGGCCGCCGCCGCGCGAGTGGTGCGCGGGACGTGGCACTCGCCGCGCGGACAGCACGTCCACCTCGAAACGCATTGCGGCACAGGTTGGCTCGACGCCGAGGGCAGGCTCGTCATCCGGTGCAGCACACAGGTGCCGTTCCTCGTCCGCGAGGAGCTGTGCCACGTCTTCGGGCTGGCGCGGGAGCGAGTGCGAGTGTTCGCGGCCCGCGTCGGCGGTGGTTTCGGCGCGAAGCAGGAAATGCTCGTGGAGGATCTCGTCGCGCTCGCGGTGCTGCGCACGGGGCGTCCGGTGCAGTACGAGTACACCCGTTCCGACGAGTTCACCTCGGCGACCAGCAGGCATCCGATGCGCGTCGCCGTCGCCGCGGGCGCGGACGCGGGCGGCGTGCTCACCGCGCTTGCCATCGACGTGCTGTCCGACGCGGGCGCGTACGGCAATCACAGCGCGGGCGTGATGTACCACGGGGTCAGTGAGTCCATCGAGGTGTACCGGTGCGCGAACAAGCGCGTGGACGCCCGCGCGGTCTACACCAACAACGTGCCCTCCGGCGCGTTCCGCGGCTACGGGCTGGGGCAGATCATCTTTGCCGTCGAGTCCGCGCTCGATGAACTGGCCCGAGAACTCGGCATCGATCCGTTCGAGTTCCGCAGGCGCAATGTCGTCGTGCCTGGTGACGCGTTCACCGGCGCGAAGGTGGAGGCGGGGGATCTGGTGTTCGGCAGCTACGGGCTGGACCAGTGCCTCGACCTCGCGCAACGAGCTTTGCTGCGCGGCAACGGGACAGCTGCTCCGGGGCCGGGGTGGTCGGTGGGCGAGGGGATGGCGTTGGCGATGATCGCGACCATCCCGCCACGGGGACATCGCTCGACCGCCGTCGCCCTGTTGCGCTCCGACGGACGATACGAAATTCGTGTGGGCACGGCCGAATTCGGCAACGGAACGACCACGGTGCACGCGCAGCTCGCGGCAACCGCCTTGGCTACCGAGCCCGCGCGGATCGTGGTCCGGCAATCGGATACGGACCTCGTCGACTACGACACCGGAGCATTCGGATCGACGGGCATCGTGGTCGCGGGCAACGCCGGTTACCGCGCCGCGCTCGCGCTGAAGGACACGATGCTGGCCAGGGCGGCCGAGCTCACCGGGACACCGGTCCGCGACTGCGTCCTCGGTCCGGACGGAGTGCGGTGCGGCGATCGGCTGATCCGCACGGCGGAGCTGGCGGCGGCGGGTGAGCTGAGAGCGCACGGCGAGCACACGGGCATCCCGCGCTCGGTCAGCTTCAACGTGCAGGCCTTCCGGGTCGCCGTCGAGCGCGCGACCGGCCGGGTTCGCATTCTGCATTCGGTCCAGGCCGCCGACGCGGGCACCGTGCTCAACCCGGTGCAGTGCCGCGGGCAGGTGGAGGGCGGGGTGGCCCAGGCCATCGGCACGTCGCTCTACGAGGACATGCGCTCCGAACACGGCGTCGTGACCACCCGGACATTGCGGCATTACCACATTCCACAGCTCGCCGATCTACCCTCGACCGAGGTCTACTTCGCCGACACCGCCGACGAACTCGGACCGCTCGGCGCGAAATCGATGAGCGAATCACCGTACAACCCGGTCGCCCCGGCACTGGCCAACGCCATCCGCGACGCCGTGGGAGTGCGCATCGATCGACTGCCGATGACGGCCGACCGGGTTTGGCGCGCCATGCAGGAGGGAGAGGAACGGTGACCGCGACACGGCTGCCGGAGAACGTCCGGGCCAGGATCGAGGCCATGCTCGAGGCCGTCGACGCCGATCTGCGGGCGCGCTACCCGGGGTCGGGGGACCGGCCGCAACCGATCCACACCGTCTACGTGCCCGCCGACCGGGCCAGCGCCGACACTCCGGCGGAATGGGGCGCGGCGGCCGTCGAGCTGCTGGACCTCCACCGCGAGTCGCTCGCCGAACTCGACACCGCGGCGGCGCTGCCCGCGGTGCGGGAGCGGTTGTCGCGCGAGCCGGTGCAGGATCTGCGGATCGATTTCGAGGACGGCTACGGCTATCGCTCGGACGAGGAAGAGGACGCGGCCGCGACGGCGGCGGGGGAAATCCTCGCCGGGTGGGCCGCGGGCGGCGGTGGACCGGCCGGTTTCGGCATTCGGGTCAAAGGACTCGGGGGCCTCGAGCGTCGCAGGGCCGTGCGCACCCTCGAACTCGTGCTGGACGCAGCGGGCGGTGTGCCGGAGGGATTCGTCTTCACGGTGCCGAAGATCCGTGCGGCCGAGCAGGTTTCGGCTCTCGTCGCGTTGTGCGAGGGGTTGGAGCGCGGGTCCGCGCTAGCCGACGGCGCGCTGCGATTCGAGTTGCAGATCGAGAGTCCGCAGGCGATCGTCGGCGCCGACGGCAGCGTGCCGGTCGCCAAGATGATCAAGGTCGCCGGACACCGTTGCGCCGGGCTGCATTTCGGCACCTACGACTACACCGCCGCGTGCGGGATCGCCGCCACAGATCAGGCGCTCGACCATCCCGCCGCCGATCACGCCAAGGCCGTCATGCAGGCGGCCGCGGCGCAAACCGGCGTGTGGGTGTGCGACGGCTCCACCCAGATCGTGCCGGACGCGGAACCGGAAGCGGCACTGCGCGAACATCATCGGCTGGTCGCCCGCGCCCTGCGCCGCGGCTACTACCAGGGCTGGGACATGCACCCGGGACACCTGATCACCCGCTGGCTTGCGACCTACGAATTCTTCCGTGGCGCGATCGACGTCGCCGTGCCACGGCTGCGGGCGTACCTCGAGCGGCGCGACGCCGCCTCGGGCGTCGTCGACGAACCCGCCACCGCCGAGGCGCTCGCCGCCACGGTGCTGCGCGGCCTGCGCTGTGGCGCGCGCTCCGAGGCGGATGTGATCTCCGCGGCGCCGGAACTGACCGAGGAGGTGTTGGGAGCGCTCGCGGCGCGCGAGCCGATCGGTGATCTCGGCATGAAGGAGAAGCGATGACCGAGTCCGACGGGCACTTCACGTTGCTGCCCGATCTGGCGGTCCGGCCGCTCGGCGGTGCGGTGATCTGGGCGAACGACGAGTTCTTCGCGGAGAAGGAGAACCTGATCAACCCCGGCGTGCCGGAGTACCGACCGGCCACCTTCGGGCACAAAGGGCAGGTCTACGACGGGTGGGAGACCCGCAGGCGCCGCGGCGTGCCGGGCGACGACGCGGCCATCGTACGGCTCGGCGTGCCCGGGGTGATTCGCGGCATCGTGGTGGACACCGCGTGGTTTCGCGGCAACTATCCGCCCGCGGTGTCGGTGGCGTCGCTGGAGGTCGAGAGTTATCCGACCGCCGAGTCGCTCGCCGCTCGCACCGACTGGACGACGCTGATCGACAGCGTGCCGGTCGCCGGAGACGCCCGCAATCCGTTTCCGGTGGACAGCGAAAAGCGTTGGACCCACGTGAAACTCACCATGCACCCGGACGGCGGGGTGGCTCGGCTTCGGGTCCACGGCGAGGGGCGGCCCGATCCCGCGCTGCTCGGCCTCGGTCCGCTGGATCTGGCGGCGCTGGAGAACGGCGCGCTGGTGCTCGACTGCTCCAACCGCTTCTACAGTTCGCCCAACCAGCTGCTCTATCCGGGATCGGCGCGGTGCATGGGCGACGGCTGGGAGACCGCGCGCCGCCGGGACGACGGAAACGATTGGGTGCGAATCCGTCTCGCCGGCCCGGGTCTCATTCGGCTCGCCGAGATCGATACGTCCTACTTTCTCGGCAACAGTCCTGGTTCGGCGCGGCTGTCAGGGCGCACCAACGACGGCACCGAGGTGGAATTGTTGCCGCGCACCGAGTTGCTGCCCGACACCAGGCACCGCTTCCCGGTCGCGCCGATGGCGGCGTCGGTGGAAGAGGTGCGCCTGGACATCTATCCCGACGGCGGACTGGCCCGGCTGCGGTTGTACGGGGAGTTGGGCGCATGAGGGATTTCGTAGGGTACGGGCCCAATCCACCGGATCCGCGCTGGCCCGGCGAGGCGCGCCTCGCTGTGCAGTTCGTGCTGAACTATGAGGAGGGCGGCGAGAACTCTGTGCTCGACGGCGACCCGAGCTCGGAGACCTTCCTCTCGGAAATCGTTCCCGCTCAGGCCTTTCCGAACCGGCACATGAGCATGGAGTCGCTCTTCGAATACGGTTCCCGCGCCGGATTGTGGCGGGTGCTCCGGATTTTCGAGCGGCGCGGCCTTCCACTGACGGTGTTCGCGGTGGCCAAGGCGTTGCAACGGAACCCGGAGGCGGTGGCGGCCTTCTCGGAGTTGGGGCACGAGGTCGCCTGTCACGGGTTGCGCTGGAAGTCCTACCAGCTCAGCGACATCGAAACCGAGCGCGCCCACCTCGCCGAGGCCGTGCGCATCCACACCGAGCTGACCGGCGCCCCGCCCCTCGGCTGGTACACCGGCCGCGATTCACCCAACACCCGCGAATTGGTCGTCGAGCACGGCGGTTTCGTCTACGACTCCGATTCCTACGCCGACGACCTGCCCTACTGGGTCACCGTGCACGGCCACGACCACCTCGTGGTGCCCTACACCCTGGACACCAACGACATGCGCTTCGCCTCTCCGGCGGGCTTCCCCAGCGGCGAGCAGTTCTTCGCCCACCTCCGCGACGCCTTCGACGTCCTGTATCGCGAAGGGGCCGAGGGAAGTCCGAAAATGCTCTCCATCGGCCTGCACTGTCGCTTGATCGGTCGCCCCGCCCGCACCGCGGCCCTCGACCGCTTCCTCGACCATGTGCAGTCCCACGACCGAGTCTGGATCACCCGGCGCATCGACATCGCCGAGCACTGGAGGTCTGTCCACCCGCCGGAGTAGGGCTCCGGCTCACTCGCGGCCGGGCAGCGCGGGCATCGTCTCCAGACCGAGCTCACTGCGTACCGCACTGACGAATCCGTAACTGCGCCGGTTGAGCAATTCAGGGGTCCGGCACGATCAGATGGGTAGCGCGCCGCGGTGTCCGCCGCCTTGCCGCCCACGCTCGGTCAGCGCGACTACCCCGTGGCCTGCCATCCGGGTGTGCGGCCCCAGGGTGAGCGGACCCACGGATGCCCGTTCGGCGATACGCATGGGGGTCATCGCATCCGGAATTCCGGTCCGCTGCTGGAACTCCGCCCACTGCGCGTCCCGTACCTCGGCGAAAGGGACACCGTCGGACAGATTTCCGATGCGGTACCCGAAGATGCCTGCGACGATGTCGTCCCAAGCGTCGGGTGGGAAGCCGTGTTCGAGCAACCACTCCGACACCGGCTCGGCGCGTAGGCCCCGCTCGGAGGGGTGCGGGTCTCCGAACAATGTCAGTTCCTCGTGGACGCAATCCACAAGGTTTGCCTCACGGATCGTTTCGCCGTTTTCGGCGATCCCCCAACCACCCCACTCGTAGTCGCCCGCTTCCTTGTACCAGTGTGCTGCGCCGAATCGACCGCTCAGCTCGGCGCAACGTTCATCCCTGGACGGGCGCGACTTCCTTGTGAGCCATGCCTGCTTGACGTCATCCGGCTCGTTCACCATGACCGTCTCCCAGAAATAGGATTCCTGCGACTCCTGGATCCGGCGATCGTCGCGGGGGTAGTGCGACGTCGGATCCCCGAATACGAGCGTCCAGCCATCGAGGACAGCGGTGACGTAGACCCGTTCGCACTCCTCGATCGGATGTCGTCGGTTTTGCGAGGCCACAACGGTGCCCATCGCGACGGTCGCCGGGACCGGATCCGACAGCCCGAACGCGTCGAGTACCGCGGCTTGGTCATCGGTGGGCAGCGCCCACCACAAGCACTCCTCCGCCGCTCGGAGGGGTTGCGGCCGCTCGCGTGCGAGCTTGCTCATGATGAACCGATGCAGCAGCGTGAGGTCGGCGGGTTCGATAGTGTGCCAGCCGATTTCGGCAAGCGCCGAGAGCGCGCCGCGCCGTTCGGGCAGGTGCGACCGCCTGATTTGCTGTAGCTGTGGAACCAGTTGCGCGCGGTCGATGATGCCCAACTGAGCGATGTAGTGATCGACGTTCATCGGTGACGTGAACCCTCCGCGAGATCGAGTGCCTGGTCGGCGTGCAGTCAGCCGTGCCAGTGCCAGAACTGTCCGACAAATCGTTCGGCTGCGAGCCGCCCAGCGTCACACTCATGACCCGCAAGCTCGAAGCCACCGGCCACATCCGCCGCAAACCCCGCCATCCGACAAGCGCGCCAGCATCGTCGAACTCACCGACAGTGGCAGGGCACTGGCCGACCGCGTCAAACAGCTGTGGTGCAGTCTGGCGGAGGAAACCGTGACCGGACTGCCCGCGCAGACCGTGGCGGACATACCCGGCATCCTCGAGACCGTGACCGGCAACGTCGACACCAGGAGGCCCCGCCACTGGCACGGTTCACCTGTGGATTCGCGACCCGACTCGCCCGGCGAATACGAACCGAGCGCGTTGGAATGGGTCCGCGGCCATGTCGATGAGATTGTGCGAACCGGCACGACCGACGGCGTCACGATCAGTGGCCGACCCACCGTGCTGATGACCTACCGGGGCGCCAGGACCGGCAAGATTCGCAAGACGCCGCTGATGCGCGTCGAGCACCAGGGGCGCTACGCGGCCGTCGCGTCCAACGGCGCCCAGCCGACCAACCCGCAGTGGTGCGCCGGCCATGCTCATGGCGGCATTCGTCGGGATGCCACCGTAGTTCGACTGGCGCCGATGGCGTTGACGACCACGTGGAGTTGGCACCGCTGCGGATCGGTCAGCGAGGGGACGAGCAGAGTCGGCATCCCGACCTCCACGGCCATTCCATCGCGGGAGGGCCGGTCGCCGACCATGAGCGTTTCCGTGGCGTGCGTGCCGAGTTCATCCAATGTCGCTCGGAATATCGCGGGATCCGGTTTCTGGATGCCGCGCTCACTGGAGAGGACGAATGTATCGATCAGATCGAACAGCTGTGCTTCGGCGAAGCAGGGCCGGATGTCGAAGTGGATGTTGCTCAAAATACCTATTTTGCAGCCATACTCGGCAAGCGCAGTGAGCGTGGCAGCGGCGTCCGCGGCGAAATGGTTGTAGGTCGGGTCGGAATCCACCGCGAAAAGCTCGTCCGAGAGTTCGGTGTCGAGCCCGGCATCCGCGAACACCGCGCGGTAGGTCTCCTCGTGACGAGCGGCGCTGGTATTGCCCTGCGGTGATCGCAGGCGGCTCGGATGTCCGTCGGCTGCCTGAATTCTTTGCAGGAGCGCGAGGGCGGCGGCGTCGTCTTGTGGGCGGCCGACCCGTCGCAGGGCTTCCTGCATCCAACGCGTCGGGGAGAGTTCCGTGACGAGCGTGCCTCGCCAATCGAAGACGACCGCTCGGATGTCAGGGGAGTGGGAACCATTGGATGGCATGGGGCTGAAGGCTATCCGCGAATCATGGTGCGGCAGGCGGAGGACTCGTCGATTCACCGGTGTTCACGGTGTCGCGGGCGCAGGACCGTCGGCGTCGCGGTTTCCGCTCGCTCCGAGCCGCAGGCGGTAGGACCCTCGGTACGGGTCGAGAGGTAGTGGCGTTCGGGACTCGAGAGCGGCGGCGCTCGAATTCGATGGAACCGAGTGGCCCTCCAGCGCGTCGAAAACAGTAGCTGACAGGTGCTGGCGCGCAGGGCTTGTCGGACGCCTCGGGCGATATCGGCGTCTGGCTATGCTGATCCAGGCACTCGCGCAGTGCTGCAAAGTGTTCGACCTGGGTGTACTCCCCGGGCGGGGGAGGTGCATCGTGGCCGAGAACTTGAACGTCGATCCGGAGCGTGTTCGCACGCACGCATCGAACGTGGAGAAGTTGGCCGCGCCCCTGGGGCAGGCGTTGGAGGCGGCGAAGGCGGTGTCGGCTCCCACGGAGGCGTTCGGGAAGATCTGCGCGTTTCTGCCGCCGTTGTTCGTCGATTCGGTCGAGACCGACGGAATCGCGGCGCTGGAGGCCGCCGTCACGGCTGTCGGCGAGGACGCGGGGAAATTGCGGACAGTGGCCGACGGGTACGAGAACACCGACAGCTCGAACGCGAGCAAGCTGAAGGCGGTTGAGCCGAACGGGCCTGCCAAGTGAGTGATGGCCAGTCGAATCCGCTGATCGCGCAGGCTGAGGACTCCACCGAGTGGTATTCGGGTGTCACGCTGTTCGAGACGGTTTCGGACACCTACGAAGCGATTTCGTCCGGCTCGTGGGTCGAGGCGGGGCTCGGCATCGTCGGTGTCGGACTCGAGGTCGCAGCCGTGGTGGTCGACCCGTTCGGCACCCTGGCCGGTTTCGGTGTCGGGTGGTTGATCGAGCACGTCGAGCCGTTGCAAGAGGCATTGAACTGGGTCGCCGGTGATCCGGATCAGATCGAGGCGTATGCCAAGACCTGGAGCAACGTTTCGGAGAAGATCAACGAGGCGGCCGAAGCGCACAAGCAGGCCATCGAAAAGGACATCTCCGAGTGGCAAGGCGCGACGGCGACCGCCTATCGGGCGCGAGCGACCGAGACCGCCGACGCGTTGGCCGCCGCGACGAAGGCGGCCGAGGCGGCATCACAGGCCATCCAGATGGCGGGCGGCGTGGTGGCCGCGGTGCGAATGGTGGTGCGAGACATCGTCGCTCAAACCGTCGGGCGGCTGGCGGTGTGGGCGGCCGAGGCGGTGTTCACCCTCGGCGTCGGCACACCAGTTGTGGCTACGCAGGCCGCCGTCTACGTCGCCAAGACCATGAACACGATCTCCACGTTGTTCCGCAAACTCGCCTCGACCATGGCGAAGCTGACCCCGCTGTTACGGAAGCTGAAGGACGCGTTCGCGGCGATCATGAAGAAGCTCACCGGGAAGCGCGGAACGACCCCGGCGGGCGCTCGCCCGTCGAAGAAGACCGATACCGACACCACACCGGCCAACACGGATACGAAACCGGCCAACACCGACACCAAGCCCGCGGGCACCGAGACGAAGCCAACGGACGCTCCGTCGAAACAACCTGATACGCCCCACAACTCGCCCGACAACACGAATCCCGCGGGCACCAACTCGCCCAGCAACACCGACAAGCCGAAGCCCAACAGCCCGTCGAAGTCGAACGAGGGCGTGGGCGATGAAGCGCGGAACAACAATCCGAAAGACACACAGAAGCCAGAGGACGTCAACTCCTGCGGTGACCCGGTCGATGCCGCGACGGGTGAATTCCTGCTTCCGGAAACCGATGTGGAGTTGCCTGGCGTATTGAGCCTGGTGCTGCGGCGCAGACATCGGTCGAGCTACCGGTTCGGGCGCTGGTTCGGCCCGTCCTGGTCGGCGACCTTCGACATGCGCGTGGTCGTCGATCAGCAGGGCGTGACGTTCGTCGGCGAAGACGGAATTCTGCTGGCCTATCCGCACACCGCCCCCGACATCGCTGTGCTTCCCTCGGGTCGTGCGCCTCGCTGGACGATGACGCGAACCGAATCCGGTGGATACCGAGTCTTCGACCCCGATCGCGAAATCCACTGGCACTTCACACCCGAGCCCACACACAGCGCCCTGCCTACGCTGCTCGGCGACTACCCGATCACCGCGATCACCGACCGCCACCACAACGAGATCCGCTTCCACTACGACACCGACGGCACCCCGACCGAAGTCACCCATTCCGGCGGCTATCGCGTACGAGTCGACACCGCCGAAGGACGCGTCACGTCGCTTTCGGTGCTCGGCCGTGACGCCTACGGCACCGAAATCGTCACTCGCGTCCGTGAATTCGGCTACGAAGCGGGCGAACTGGTATCGGTCACCAACGGCGTCGGCGCCACGACCCACTACACCTACGACGACCAGCACCGAATGCTGTCCTGGACCGACTCCAACGGCAACCAGATGCACAACGTCTACGACTGGTCCGGACGCGTCATCCGCCAGCACGGCACCAACGGCATCATGTCGGCCGAATTCGACTACGACACCCTCTCGGACGGTTCGGGCACCCGGACGACGTTCACCAATTCCCTCGGTGCGGTCACCGTCTTCGAGTTCGACAACGATCTGCGTCTGCGGAGCACGACCGACCCGACCGGAGCCCGCACCCAGACCGACTACGACGACGATCGCAAGCCGGTCCGAGTGGTTGCCGCTGACGGGGCCACCACGCTTTATGCGTACACCGACGACGGCGACCTCACCACAGTTACTCGTCCGGACGACGCGACGATCACCGTCGAGTACGAAGCCCACAACCGGCCCGCCGCGATCCGCGATGCCGATGGTTCCGTCCGGCGCTTCGAATACGACGAAGAAGGCAATCTCGCCGCGATCGTCGACAGCGCCGGGCAGCGCACCGTGCACACCCACCACCCCTCCGGCGCCGTCGCGTCGATCACCGAATCCACCGGCGCCCGCACGGTCATCGAAGTGGACGGGGCTGGGCTGCCGATCACCATCGTGGACCCGCACGGCGGAGTATCCCGGATCGTGCGCGACCATTTCGGCCGCCCCGTCACCGTGATCGATCCCTTGAACGCGATCACCCGTTATCAGTGGTCCGCAGAGGGAAAACTTCTGTGCCGCAGCAATACACCTACGACGCGCTCAGCAACATCACCAACAGCCGACTGCCCGAAACCAGCTCCACCACACCCAACCTGAGCACCGCCACCGCTGACGCCGACAGCACCGACTCCACCACCGACAACCGTCGCGAATACCGCAACAACCTCCTCATCCGAGACGGCCGCACCCGCTACCACTACGACGAGGCCGGTCGCCTCATCCGCAAGGAAACCACCCGCCTATCCCGCAAACCCGACATCTGGCACTACCGCTACAACGCCTTCGACCAGCTAACCGATGTCTATACGCCGGACCGGCAGTGGTGGCACTACACCTACGACGCCTTCGGTCGGCGTACCACCAAACAACACCTCACCGGCGAGGGCGCCGTCCTCGAGCGCACTGATTACGCGTGGGACGACACTCAGCTCATAGAACGAAGCGCCCCCCAGGGCGTGATGCGCTGGAGTTACCAGCCCAACACCTATACACCCATCACCCAAACCACCGACCAAGCCGCCATCGACCGCGAATTCTTCGCCGTTATAACAGATCTCGTCGGCACCCCAACCGAACTCATCGACCCTTACTCCACGCATACCGCTGGATCTGCCCACATAGATCTGTGGGGTAGAACAACTTGGAGCGGTCGGACAAGCACCCCCCTGCGATTCCCTGGCCAACTTCATGACGCCGAGACCGGTCTTCACTACAACCTTTACCGGACCTACGATCCAGCTAGTGGGCGGTATATTTGCGGTGACCCACTCGGACTGGAACCGGCACCGAATCCACACTCGTATACGCACAATCCGCTCATCTGGCTCGATCCACTGGGACTTGCACCGGAATCCTGCCGGCAGCCCACATACGGAAATGGCGGGCACATTGACAATATTTCGCCGGAAGACGCCCGAAGAATTCAAAACGCAGCTAACGCCCGCGGAGTGACGATTCACGTGGTCGGAAGTCGAGCAACAGGCTCTGCCGGGCCATTTTCAGATTGGGACTATGTTATCGAGGGAATCAACTCCAGGATGCGCAGTCGAATACAAAGTTCCTTACCGCAGGGTGCGGTGGAACTGGGTCATGGGAGACGAATCGACATCTTCCGGCGGAATTTGGTGGAAGGCATGCCCTATGTGTCGTTCCACCCGAACTGAAGGGCTCTAAATGAAATTCGATGCTGAGATAATCGGTACCGAAGGTGACTATTCACTCGTAGCGTGGGAAGGTAGGAGGTTTCCTGGACTGCTCGTGCAGGGTGACAGTTTGAGCATTCTTCTCGATACTCTCGAAGAGTCGATCTCTGAATTGCGGGAAGGTAATGTCGACGATGGAATGTTCGCTTTGGAGGCGGCGCTCGCCGCTGTTCGTTCGATGATTGGGTCTTACGAAAGGCTGATGGCGTATTCCGGACACCCGCTGCCATATGCGCCGAGAGGCAACGGCTAGGAGGACGAGTCGATAGCTGAAGCAGGTCTTGTACGCACGAAGGTATGAGGCGGAAAGGCGTGGAGCAAGGTATACGCAGGATGAGTTGCGCTGCATCGCATCCAACGGCTCGCTCTTCTGTCGGGCCGCAGCGGGGAAGATGTCCCGATCTGTAACAAGAACACGCTGCGTCGGTATTGCAATGAACACTCCAACGCTCGACGACTCGGTGTCTTGCTTCTGTACCGAACCGAACATTTCCGGACTGTATAGTCGGGTTCTGTAGTTCGAAACCAATCATTGGAGCACGTGAAATGGATTCGAGTCGGGGATGACTACTGCGACGCTGGATCCCAGCTGAGGATCTCGAGGAACTCAATCGTCACATCGTCGGCGAGATCGAGCTGGCTCAGAGGTTTCCGGCTGATGCCCGTGTTCCGGGGGGACGGTGAATCGCGATCGGTGCCTTGAACCAACCACGTCGTTGTTCCTGGGGCGCGGCACTTCCTCGGATCGCCGCTGGGCCGGACCTTGCTCGCGTGGGGATCGAGTCGCCGCGATCGACAACGTGAGTACCGGCCGTATCGCCGCTGACGAAAGCTGAGTTGGCTTCGGACGGCCTTCGTTTCCTTCGCGGCTAGCTCGTCCTGTGGGTCGGATGGATGTGGCGGCCGACTGCTCCGGTGGCGCACCACGAAGGCCGCGAGCCGACGACGTGTGCCGACTCTTCACCCGAGGCGTGACGCCGGATCGGTCACGGTATGGGTTCCAAACGGCGATGGTATGGATACATGGCTTCGATTCCCCTTGTAATTGGGAACTCTTGGGCAACACGCTGAGCGGAGGAACGAGGAGGCCGATATGAGTGAGTTCGCCTGCGGCGATTGCTGGCGCCGCGAGAACCTGACCTTCGCGCAGCGACTGGACCCGGCCTACATCCGGCGCGGGAATGGGCAACTGTGCGAGGAGCATCGGGCCAGCCGGAACGAATCCCGGGCACTGGCGCCGCTCGCGAAGCGCTCGTGTCGATCGAGATCCATATCCGGTAAAGAGAACAGCCACCTGTAGCTACACCGAGGGCCGGACCGACTGTCGAGGCAAATGCCCGGCAGGTCGTTACGAGGCCGAACCGGAAGCTGTGCGATCCCGCAGAAGTAGCACAGAGCCTTGGTTCGAAGCGACGAGTCACCGCCTCGGCAACCTGCGCCTCCTCACCCTCGGTGCGCCGGTACTTGCGCACCATCGAGCGACCCCGCGCCCGAAAGGCGCGGGGTCGCTGTGTATTTCAGGAAACCTTGCTCAGGAGAACAGATTTCGCACGAACGGTAGGGAATCGGGCAGAGAGGCGTTGACGGCTCCGCTGTGGTCCTGGTCGTACGTGCGCAACGTGACCGGCTGCCCGTTGGCCTGCAACGTCGCCGCGAAGGCGAGAGTCGCGGGGGTGATGACGTCGGTGTCGCGCAGGCCCTGGCCGAGGAAGAGGGGGCGGTCGTAGCCGGATTCGGGGAGACCCATGGTCCGGGTGAGGATGCCGCGCAGGTCGGGGATCTGGGCGAGGGGGCGGGCGAAGAGGTCGCCGAGGACGACATCGGCCGCGCCGAGCTCGTCGCCGAATTCGTTGATGCACACGGTGCGGGCGCGAACGAGCCACTCGCGGCCGGCGTCGGTCAGGTAGGACTCGATGTCGAGTTCGGGGTAGGTGGTGCGCAGGCCGTTGAGGATGTACAGCACGTAGGCGGTGCTGTGCGGATTCAGTTCCAGCGGCGGCATGCCGGGGCCGAGCGGCAGCAGGATGTCCTCGATGTAGGCGGGCACGCCGGTGCCGACCGCGCCGCGGTAGTCCAGATCGGGCCCGCCGAACTCGGTGGCGTAGCGGGCGGTGAAGACGGCCGCGCCGCCGCCCTGCGACTGGCCGACCACCACCCACTTCTTCGCCAGCGCGGGATACCGGCTGGTCGCGGCCTTCACCGCGTCCACGACGTTGTGTGCCTCGACGGCGCCGTTCAAGTAGGGGTGCTCGCCGGGTGTGCCGAGGCCCGCGTAGTCGGCGGCGACCACGGCGTACCCCTGCTTCAGCCAGGTGCCCAGGTAGGCCCAGTCGCGTTCGCGGGCGCCGGGGCCCGCGATGCTGTAGGCGCAGTCGTCGCCGAGGCCGACGGTGCCGTGCGCCCAGGCGATCACCGGCCACCCGCCTTCGGGCGGCGTTCCGGCCGGGAAGTAGACGGCGGCGCTCGTGGTGGTCGGCGCGTTGCCCGCGGTGGTGGAGCGGTACAGGAGGCGGGCCGCGTCGGCGGCGTCCGGCGGTGTCGCGACCGCGGCGAGCGGCGCGACGGATTCGACCGTCCCCGTCGCGAGGTCCGCGTTCGCGGTGGACGGGTACAGCAGGGCGGTCGCGCAGGCCGTGACGGCCGCGGCGAGGCATAGCTTCCGCATGGGGCTCCTGTTCGACGGGCGTGGTCGCGCCGAGTACTCGATGGGCGCGGGGCACTCCGCAAGAGTTGGACGCTTGCTCGAGATTGACTCTTCGCCCAAGTCTGCCCCATCCCCGCGGCGGAGGGTGTCGTGGCCCACACGGAGGGCACCCGCCTCAACCTGTGAATCGACTCACAGACCGATTCGTCCCGGCGTGTTGCCGCGGGGCCGAGTGGTGAACCCAAACAGTACGAGCGTTACGCTAAAAGCCCACGTCAGGGCTACCCGCGGGTAGGTTGAATGCTTGCAATTCGCCCGCAAATTTCGCAAAGTTGGCAAACGGTAGGCGAAACCTAGCTGAGATTCACATTAGCAACAGGTAGACGGCTATTTCTCGGTGTGCCATCGTGTGGAAGTACACCCCAAGGGCCTAGCAACCCTGCAAATCGCCGCTCCAGCAGATCGAGTGAAATCTCGGCAAGCGCGGCACCGACCGACCAAAGAAGTGGAGTCAGAGATGTCGACCACCGGCACCCCGAAGACCGCTGCGGAAATCCAGCAGGATTGGGACACCAACCCGCGCTGGAAGGGCATCACCCGTAACTACACCGCGGAGCAGGTGGTGAAGCTCCAGGGCACCGTCGTCGAGGAGCACACGCTCGCTCGCCGCGGCTCGGAGATCCTGTGGGATCTCGTGAACAACGAGGACTACATCAACTCCCTCGGCGCCCTCACCGGCAACCAGGCCGTGCAGCAGGTCCGCGCCGGCCTGAAGGCCATCTACCTGTCGGGTTGGCAGGTCGCCGGTGACGCGAACCTCTCCGGCCACACCTACCCGGACCAGTCGCTGTACCCGGCCAACTCGGTGCCGCAGGTCGTGCGTCGCATCAACAACGCGCTGCTGCGCGCCGACGAGATCGCCAAGGTCGAGGGTGACACCTCGGTCGCCAACTGGCTGGCTCCGATCGTCGCCGACGGTGAGGCCGGCTTCGGTGGCGCGCTCAACGTCTACGAGCTGCAGAAGGCCATGATCGCGGCCGGTGTCGCCGGTTCGCACTGGGAGGACCAGCTGGCCTCCGAGAAGAAGTGTGGCCACCTGGGCGGCAAGGTGCTGATCCCCACCCAGCAGCACATCCGCACCCTGACCTCCGCGCGTCTGGCCGCCGACGTCGCCGGCGTGCCGACCGTGGTCATCGCCCGCACCGACGCCGAGGCCGCCACCCTCATCACCTCCGATGTCGACGAGCGCGACCGCGAGTTCCTGGACGGCACCCGCACCGCCGAGGGCTTCTTCGGTGTGAAGAACGGCATCGAGCCCTGCATCGCGCGTGCCAAGGCCTACGCCCCGTACTCCGACCTCATCTGGATGGAGACCGGTGTGCCGGACCTCGAGGTCGCCCGCAAGTTCGCCGAGGCCGTCCGTGGCGAGTTCCCGGACCAGCTGCTGGCCTACAACTGCTCGCCGTCCTTCAACTGGAAGGCGCACCTGGACGACGCGACCATCGCGAAGTTCCAGCGTGAACTCGGCGCGATGGGCTTCAAGTTCCAGTTCATCACCCTGGCCGGCTTCCACTCGCTGAACTACGGCATGTTCGACCTGGCGCACGGCTACGCCCGCGAAGGCATGACCGCGTTCGTCGACCTGCAGGAGCGCGAGTTCAAGGCTGCCGCCGAGCGTGGCTTCACCGCCATCAAGCACCAGCGCGAGGTCGGTGCCGGCTACTTCGACACCATCGCCACCACCGTGGACCCGAACACCTCCACCGCGGCGCTCAAGGGCTCCACCGAAGAGGGTCAGTTCCACTGAGTTGACCAGCCCGCAGTGATGCAGGCCCGCAATCCTCTACTCGAGTAGGGGTGTACCGCCCTCCCCGCCGAACAGCCCCGGCGGGGAGGGCATCCCTATAACTTGGACCAGAACCCCAAGCCATCCCAGCCACACCAGACCAGCAGGAGCGGGACGTGAGCAGCGAGAAGATTCAGCGTGTCGGCGTCATCGGCGCCGGACAGATGGGTGCCGGAATCGCGGAGGTGTGCGCCCGGGCGCACGTCGACGTGCTCGTCTACGAACAGACCCGGGAACTAGCGGCCGCCGGCCGCGCCCGCATCCTGCGCTCGCTGGATCGCGGCGTGAGCAGCGGCAAGATCACCGAGCGCGAGCGTGAGCAGGCCGCGTGGCGGCTGCGCTTCACCTCCGACCTCGGCGACTTCGCCGACCGTCAGCTGGTCGTCGAGGCCGTGCTGGAGAACGAAGAGGTCAAGACCTCGATCTTCGCCGAGCTCGACAAGGTCGTCACCGACCCGAACGCGGTGCTGGCCTCCAACACCTCCTCCATCCCGATCATGAAGATCGCCGTCGCGACCGCGAACCCCGAGCGCGTCGTCGGCATGCACTTCTTCAACCCCGTGCCGGTGCTGCCGCTGGTCGAGCTGGTCACCACCCTCAAGACCAGCGAGGCGGTCTCCCAGCGCGCCGAGGCCTTCGCCGGTGACGTGCTCGGCAAGCAGGTCGTCCGCTCGGCCGACCGCTCCGGCTTCGTCGTCAACGCGCTGCTGGTGCCGTACCTGCTGTCCTCCATCCGCATGGTCGAATCCGGTTTCGCGACAAAGGAAGACGTCGACAAGGCCATGGTGCTCGGCTGCGCCCACCCGATGGGCCCGCTGGCGCTGACCGACCTCGTCGGTCTGGACACCGTCAAGTCGATCGCCGACTCGATGTACGCGGAATTCAAGGAGCCCCTCTACTCCGCGCCTCCGCTGCTGATGCGCATGGTCGAGGCGGGCCTGCTCGGCAAGAAGACCGGCGCGGGCTTCTACCAGTACAACTCCCCCGCCTCTCCGCGTAATTAGCGGGCGGCGCGAAGCCGTCGGCGTCGGGGCGCCCGTGCCGGCGGTTGGGTGCCGAACCGATTTCGGTCGTACCCGGCGAGTTACCCGGCCCTTGCGAGATCGGTTTCGCGTCGGGCGAAGGAGTTCGCCGGGTCTTCGGCCTGGCACTCTGCAGCGTCGATCTTCGTTTCCTCAGGTGCACGTCGCCCCGCAGGTGGCGGCGTCCACCATCACCGGGCATAAGCTGCGATAGGTCTGGGTGGGTCGGCGGAGCCGCTGCTCATCGCCTCGCAGTGATACCAGTAGTAACGGCATAAGCTGCAAGGACGCCGAGTCGTTGACGCGGCTCGGCGGGACACCGAAAGCGCAGCGCTGCGCGTCCTCCGCCGTGCGGAGCGGATATCGCGCAGGTGATCGAAAGGGAGTTCCCGCGCATGGTCAACGTCACGGATGGCTACGGGTCGAGCATTCTGGGTTATCCCAGGATCGGGCCGCACCGGGAACTCAAGCGGGCACTGGAGTCCTACTGGCGCGGTTCGCTCTCGCGCGCGGAACTGCTCGCGGTCGGCCGCGACATCCAGGAGCAGCAGTTCAGCGAACTGGCGGCCACCGGACTCACCCAGGTGCCCGGCAACACCTTCTCCTTCTACGACCACGTCCTCGACAACGCGCTGATGTTCGGCGCGGTGCCGAAGCGGTTCCAGCCCTACCGGGACGTCATGGAGCCTCTGGACTTCTACTTCCTGATGGCGCGCGGCCGGCCCGATCTGCCGCCGCTGGAGCTGGTGCGCTACATCGACACCAACTACCACTACCGCCAGCCTGAGCTGGACGCCGAGACCGAGTTCTCGCTACATCCCGAGGCCCTGCTCGACGAATTCGACCGTGCCAAGGCGCAAGGCATCGAGCTGCGGCCGGTCATGCTCGGTCCGCTCTCGCTGCTGCTGCTCTCCAAGGCGGGGCAGGTGCCCGGCGAGCCCGAGTTCGACACGCTCACCCTCTTGGACAAGCTGCTCCCGGTCTACGAAGAGCTGTTCGAGATCCTCGCCAAGCGCGGCGCGACCTGCGTCCAGCTGGACGAGCCGATGTTCACCGCCGAGCGCAGCGACGCCGAGCTGGCCGCGTTCGAGCGCGCCTACCAGCGGCTGTCCCACGCGCCGCTGCGGCCGCGGATGCTTGTCACCGGTCAGTACGGCGACTTCGGTCCGGCGCTGACCATTCTCGCCGCGTCCAATGTCGAGGCCATCGGTCTGGACTTGGCCAGCCACCGAATCCGCCCCGACGATCTCGCCGAGGTGCCCGGCATCCGCCGCAAGCGGCTGTACGCGGGCGTGATCAGCGGCCGCAACGTGTGGCGCGCGGACCGCTACGTGACGCTGGAATACCTCAACGAGCTGGCCAAGGTGTGCCCGGATCTGGTCGTCTCCACCGGAAGCACGCTGCTGCACGTGCCCTACGACCTGCTCGTCGAATACGACATCGAGGGCAACGTCGCCGATCGCCTGGCCTTCGCGAAACAGAAGGTGGGCGAGGTGGTTTCGCTCGCCAAGGCGCTCACCGAGGGTCCGTCCGACAAGTGGCGCAAGCGGCCGACGGAGGTCCACTTCAAGCAGAAGCACGCTGTGCGCCAACGGGTTTACGCGATCACGCCGCAGATGCGCGAGCGCGAACCCTACGCGCAGCGCCGAATCGCCCAGCAGGCCAAGCTGAATCTGCCGCCGGTGCCGACCACCACGCTCGGCTCGTTCCCGCAGACCGACCGAATCCGCCAGGCCCGTTACGAATTGGGCGAGGGCAGGTTGTCCTACGAGGAGTACCGCAAGCGGATCGAGGCCGAGATCGAGGCGACGATCCGGTTGCAGGAGGACATCGGCCTGGATGTGCTCGTGCACGGCGAGCACGAGCGCAACGACATGATCCAGTACTTCGCCGAGCTGCTGGACGGCTTCGCGACCACCCACTTCGGCTGGGTGCAGGTCTACGGGTCTCGTTGCGTGCGACCGCCGATCATCTACGGCGACGTCTCGCGTCCCGCGCCGATGTCGGTGGACTGGATCACCTACGCCCAGTCGCTCACCGACAAGCCGGTCAAGGGCATGGTCACCGGCCCGGTCACCATGATCGCGCGGTCGTTCGTGCGCCAGGACCAGCCGCTGCACGAGACGGCCGACCAGGTCGCACTGGCGATCCGTGACGAGGTGGTGGACCTGGAGCGCGCGGGCATCTCGATCATCCAGGTGGACGAGCCCGCGATCCGAGAAATGTTGCCGCTGCGCGACATCGGGCGCGCTGAGTACCTGCGCTGGGCGGTCGGCGCGTTCCGGCTGGCGACCTCGGGTGTTCGGCCGGAGACTCAGATCCACACGCACATCGGTTATTCCGGCCGCGCCGAAGTGGTGGAAGCCATCGAGCAGCTCGACGCCGACGTCACCGCGATCGTCGCGACCCGCTCCATCGAGTGGGTGCTCAAGGTGCTCAAGGAGGACTGCGCCTCGGGTCACGGATTGAGCCATGGGGTGGGTCCCGGTGTGTACGAAAGCCGTTCCGCCCGTATCCCGGACATCGATGAACTCGACGAGTTGCTGACGGCCGCGGCCGAGGCCGTGACGCCGGAACGGCTGTGGGCCAACCCGGATGGTGGGCTCAAGACGCGGCACTACTGGCAGTTGGAGCCCTCGTTGCGCAATATGGTCGCGGCTGCCCGGCGTATCCGGAGGCGCATTCCGGCGGCCGAATAGTTCGACGACACGGGCCGCCTCTCCGTCGCGAAACGGAGAGGCGGCCTTTGTTTTCGTGTTGTCGGGTGTGCTGCTGCGGTATCTTGGCGGCCCGGGGGCCTAGCGGATCGGCGGATCGTGTGGTCCTGCGGCGTAGCGAATCGGCGCGTCGGCGTGGGCCCGGCGTCTCGGCGGCTCAGCGGCGTAGCGAATCGGTGCTCCGCAGCCCGGTGGCCCAGTGGATTGGCGGCCTAGCGGCTCGGCGGCCCGGCGGTTCAGCGATTCGGCGTGGCCCTGCGGATGCGCTGGCTGACCGCCGACGGAGTGACCCAGCGTGGCGATTCGGCGGCCCGGCGTTCCGGCGGCCTAGCGAATCGGCGTGGTCCGGCAGTCCCGGCAGCTCGGCGGCGTGGCGAATCAGTGCCCCAGCGGCTCGGCGGCTGAGCGAATCAGCGGCCTAGCGGCTCGGTGGCTCGGTGGTCTAGCGAATCGGCGCATCGGCGTGGCTCGAGGTCTCGGCGGCTCAGCGGCTCATCGTCCCAGCGTCCCAGCGTCCCAGCGTCCCAGCATCCCGGCGGCCTGGCAGCCCGGTAGCCCAGTGGCTTGGCGGCCTAGCGGCTCGGTGGGTCGGTGGCCCGGCGGGTCTAGCGAATCGGCGTGGCCCTGCGGCGTGGCGATTCGGCGGCCCGGTTTTCCGGCGGCCTAGCGAATCGGCGTGGTCCGGCAGTCCCGGCAGCTCGGCGGCGTGGCGAATCAGTGCCCCAGCGGCTCGGCGGCTGAGCGAATCAGCGGCCTAGCGGCTCGGTGGCTCGGTGGTCTAGCGAATCGGCGCATCGGCGTGGCTCGAGGTCTCGGCGGCTCAGCGGCTCATCGTCCCAGCGTCCCAGCGTCCCAGCGTCCCAGCGTCCCAGCGTCCCAGCGTCCCAGCGTCCCGGCATCCCAGCGGCCCGGCGGCCCAGCGGCTTGGCGGCCTAGCGTCTCGGTGGCCTCGGTGATCGGTGGCTCGGCGTGGGTCCGCGGCGTGGCGAATCGGCGGCCCGGCGTTCCGGCGGTATAGCGCATCGGCGTGGCCGGCGGCCCCGTCGTCTCGGCGGTCCGGCGGCCCAGCGCCTCGGTGGCTCGGCGTCTAGCGGATCGGTGTGGCCGCCCGGCGTGGCAAATCGGTGGCCCCGCAGCCCGGCAGCCCGGCAGCCCGGCGGCCTAGCGGATCGGCGGTCGGTGTGGTCCTGCGGCGTAGCGAATCGGCGCATCGGCGTGGGCCCGGCGTCTCGGCGGCTCAGCGGCGTAGCGAATCGGTGCCCCGCACCCCGGCGGCCCAGCGGCTTGGCGGCCTAGCGTCCCGGTGGCTCGGCGGCGTAGCGACTCGGCGTGGCCTGCGGCCCGGCGTCTCGATGACCCAGTGTCTCGGCCGCTCGGCGGTCTAGCGAATCGGTGTCATGGCGGCCCAGCGTGCAGCTCAGCGGACTGGCGTATCGGCGGCGGTGTTCCGGCGGCCTAGGGAATCGGTGTGGCCCGGCGGCCTCGGCAGCTTGGTGGCGTAGCGAATCGGTGGCTTAGCGGCTCGGTGGCTCGCAAAATCGTGCGGGCTGGAAGACATGGTATTTCGGTACGGTACGTACCGTATCATTTGTGGATGGCTGTGGATGAACGAGCGTGGCCCGATTCGCTACGGGTCGCGCAGGTCCGGATCGCTCGGCCGACGGATCGGCTCGACGAGGTGGTGCGGTTCTATGTCGAGGGGGTCGGGCTGCGGGAGCTGTACCGATTCGAGAACCACGCGGGGTACGACGGCGTGATGCTCGGTCTGCCCGGCGCGGACTATCACCTGGAGTTCACCTCGCATGTGGACGGAAGTCCTGGAGACGCACCGAGTTCCGAGAATCTACTGGTCCTCTACTTCGAGGGTGAAGCGCAGATGTACGACGCGGCGCAGCGGCTCGGCGAATACGGCGTCGAGCCGGTGTCGCTCGAGAATCCGTACTGGGCGGCCAACGGCGACTTGGGCTTTCCCGATCCGGACGGCTGGCTGGTCGTGTTGATGCCGCGGCCGGTGTTCTGATGGCGGGGCGGGCGCGCGACAACCGGATCGACGCCGCGGTCTTGACGGCCGCGCGAGAACTGCTGGACGAGAACGGATATGCCGAGCTGACGATCGGCGGTGTGGCGACGCGGTCGGGAATTCACCGACCCGCGATCTATCGGCGTTGGCCGTCCAAGCGGCATCTGGTCGTGGCGGTGGTCGCCGATCTGCTCGGCCTGCGGCCCACTGCGAACACGGGGGATCTGCGGGCCGACCTGACCGCGGCGATGCGGGATTTGGTTGCGGCCCTGCGCGATACATCGCTCGATCGCGTGCTGCCCGCGCTGCTCGCGGACCTGGCCAATGACCCAGAACTGCGCGAGCACTTCCTTGCCGTCGTCTTCGAGCCGCGGCGGCGGACCACCGAGACCGCGCTGCGCGCGGCGATCGAACGCGGCGAGGTGCGCCCCGAGATCGACATGGACTTCGTGCTGGATGCCGTCGCGGCGCCCATCTACTTCCGCGCGCTGTTCGGTCATCTGCCGCTGGACGACGAACTCGCCGAGTCTTCGGTGGACGCGGTTCTGGGTCTGATCGTCCGGTGACCTGGTCGCTCCGGCGCGATGTCCCGCGAGGCGATCAGGAGGCGACCGCGATGGTGCGCCGTTTGGTGACCTGTTCGATCGGCAGCCGTTCGGCAAGTTCTTCCAGCGGCCGTCAGCGCTGGGCGCGGGTGAGCCGAAGCATGAGCTCGCGCATTCTTTTTCGGCCGTTCGGCTTCGTCGGTTCGGGAGCCGGCGCTTCCACGTCGGTTTCGACCTCGTAGCGGCGGATATAGGCGCCCGCGAAGGCTTGCACGGTGGCGGTGACGGGGATGGCGAGCAACGCGCCCGTCGGGCCGAGTAGCGCGGCGCCCGCGATCACCGCGCCGAAGGCGACTGCGGGATGCATGTCGAGGGTGGTGGCGGTGATGCGCGGTTGCAGGACGTAGTTCTCGAATTGCTGGTACAGGACGATGAATCCGAGGATCCACAGCCCGTCACCGGGGCCGCCGTTCACCAAGGCGACGATCACCGGAAGGGCGCCGGCCAGGTAGGTGCCGACGGTCGGAATGAACTGGGAGACAACGCCGACCCACAGCGCGAGCGCGAACGCCGATGGCACGTCGAGCACTCGCAGCACCACGTAGTGCGCAAGTGTCGAGCAGACGGCGAGCAGGCCGCGTGAGTAGATGTAGCCGCCGGTCTTCTCGACCGCGATGTCCCAGGCGCGCAGCACGTGTCGCTGACGGTGCGGTGGAAGCAGCGAGGACATGGCGTTGCGGAAGCGCGGACCGTCGGCGGCGAAGTAGTAGGTGAACAGCAGCACACCGAGGATCTGGAAGAGCGCGCCGATCGCGGCCGTGCCGATGCCCCAGGCGTTTTCGGCCAAGCCGACCAGGTAGCCCTCGATCTGGTCGCTCCACTCCGTCGCGTATTTCTGGATGTCGGTGCCGGAGAGCTCGGTGTTGAACGTCTGGTTGACCCAGTCGACGACGCGGTCGGCGTACTCGGGCGCGTTCTGCACCAGCGTGGTCACCTGGTCGACGAGCAGCGAGCCGAGCGTCCACACGAACCCGCCGACTATCAGCAGCAGGCCGAGGAACACCACGCCCGTCGCGAGCCCGCGCCGCACGCCGCGCGCGGCGAGCCAGTTGACCGCGGGTTCGATGGCGAAGGCGAGGAACAGCGAGACCATCAGCACGGTGAGCAGACCCTGGAGTCGCTGCAACACCCAGAATCCGAAGATCAGGCCCGCGATCGTCGCGGCGGCGAGCAGGAAGGCGCGCAGCAGCCAAGGGGGTGGACCGGCCGAGAGGTCGGTGAGCACTCCGCCGCGGTCCGATGCGGGCTTGCGCTTCTCCGAGCTCGGCGCTTCGGGTTTCGGTGCGGTCGGCGCTGGGTGATCCGCTGTCCCGGAACGCGGCTTCGTCGGTCCGGATGCTTCGGGGCGCGGCTCCTTCGGGCCGGGCACCCGGTTACGTGGTGCGCCGGACTCGCGCGAGGCGGAATCTCCCGCATCGGACTTCGGGTTGGTCGAGTCTTCGTCATCCGCGGACACAAATCCACGGTACTTACGCGAGAGGAACCCGCGCCCCGCAACATGCCAGCGTGCACGTGAACGCTGTCGGGCGGATGGGGGCGATTGATCATGGATGGCTGCTGTGGAGGCGCTGATTTGCCGCTGTTGGACCGAGCCTGTGGACAACTCGCGAATGGCCCGCGTGGATGCGGGCGGTGTGGGCGGTTGGCGCTGCCGGGCGAGTCCGGAAGGCTGGTCCGGGGCGGAGGTTGCGTTGGGGTGACGGTGCCCAGCGGTGCGGGTGTCCGAGAGGGTATGCCTGACTTTGGGTGTTCGGCTCGGTTGGGTGGGGCCGTTGCGTTGGGACGACGGTGCCCAATGTTGTGGCGTTCAAGTGGGTGCGCCTGGCTTTGGGTTCTTGGGCTCAGTTCGGGGTGGTCGCTGCGGTTGGGTGACGGTGCGCAGTGGTTTGGGTGTCCGAGGGGTCTGCTTTAGGTTCGTGGGCTCGGGCGGGTGCGGTCGTTGCGTTGGGGTGACGGTGACGGTGCCCAATGTTGCGGGTTCCCAAGGGTGCGCCTGCCCAGGTTTTCCTCGGAGCAGTGCTGGGCGCGTCGTGTGCCGTACCCGGCTTACCTCCCGCAGTTGGGTGGGCGGGGTTCGGCTTCCGGCGTGGTCATCTGGCTGTGGTTGCGTTTAAGGAGTGCAAGCGGAAAGAGTTCTTTGGCCGGTCGACCGTGGGAGGGCTGTTGGCCTGTCAAGGGCGCATCCACCATTTGACTACCGTCGATAGTGAAATGGATTCGACGGTAGTCATATGGTGGCTTTGCAAGATCAATTAGCCACCATTTGACTACCGTCGATTTTCGCCGCGCGCTCACACCCATGCGCGCCGGACCCACGCAGTGTCGGTGCAGGCCGGACCCGCGTACTGCCGGGCAGACCGGACCCGCGCACTTTCTGACCTCGGCACCGCTGGGGCAGGCTGCGCATTGCCCGACCCGCGCATTGCTGGCAGGGGTAGACCGGACCCGCGCACTGTCGGTGCAGGCCGGACCCGCGTACTGCCGGGGTAGACCGGGCCCGCGCACTGTCCGACCTGGGCACCGCTAGAGCAGGCTGGACTTGCCGCATTGCCCGACCCGCGCACTGCTGGCAGGGGCAGGCTGAACCCGCGCATTGCCCGACCCGCGCAGTGTCGGTGCAGGCGGAACCCGCGCAGTGTCGGTGCAGACCGGGCCCGCGCAGTGTCGGTGCAGACCGGACCTGCGCAGTGCCGGGTAGACCGGGCCCGCGTACTGCCGGGGTAGACCGGGCCCGCGCACTGTCCGACCTGGGCACCGCTGGAGCAGGCTGGACTTGCGCATTGCCGGACCCGCGCACTGCGGGGGCAGGCCGGACCCGCGTACTGTCCGACGTGCGCACTGCCGGAGCAGACCGGACCCGCGCACTGCCGGGCAGACCGGGCCCGCGCACTGTCCGACCTGGGCACCGCTGGAGCAGGCTGGACTTGCGCATTGCCCGACCCGCGCAGTGTCGGTGCAGGCCGAACCCGCGCACTGTCGGAGCAGACCGGACCTGCGCAGTGCCGGGGCAGACCGGACCTGCGCAGTGCCGGGGCAGACCGGACCTGCGCAGTGCCGGAGCAGACCGGACCCGCGCACTGTCCGACCTGGGCACCGCTGGAGCAGGCGGGACTTGCGCATTGCCGGACCCGCGCACTGCGGGGGCAGGCTGGGCCCGCACACGGCTGGAGCAGTGCACGCTGCTGGAGCAGGCCGGACACGCGCAGTGTCTCGGTGCAGGCCGAATCCGCGCACTGCTAGAGCAGGCTGGGCCCGCGCATTGCCGAACCCGGGCACTGCCGGAGGGACGCCGGACCCGCGCATCGCCGGGGCAGGCTGAATCCGCCGCATTGCCGGGGCAGGCTGGCCCGTGCACTGCCGGGCCCGGCTACTGCTGGGGCAGGCCGGACCTGCGCATTGCCGCACCCGCCCACTGCCGCACCCGCGCACTACCGACCCGCGCACTGCCGGACCAGGCGAAAGTGCGCACGAGCCGCACTGCCGACGGAAGAATCCGCGCAACCGGAGCGCTGGCGAAGCCTTACATCGTCGCCGTATCGATCACGAACCGGTACCGCACGTCGCTCGCCACGACCCGGTCGTATGCGTTGTCGATCTCGTCCGCGGAGATCAACTCGATTTCCGCGCCGATGCCGTGCTGGGCGCAGAAGTCGAGCATTTCCTGCGTCTGCGCGATGCCGCCGATCATGGAACCCGCCAGCGACCTGCGGTAACCGGCGAGGGTGAACGGCTTGATGGTCATCGGGTTCTCGGGGAGGCCGAGGATGACCAGTGTGCCGTCCAGGTTCAGCAGTTTCATGTAGTCGTCCAGCGGGAGGTCGGCCGAGACGGTGTTGAGGATCAGGTCGAAGCGGCCGCGCAGTTCGCGGAAGGTCTGCCGGTCGCCGGTGGCGTAGTAGTGGTGCGCGCCGAACCGCTTGCCGTCTTCCTGCTTGCTCAGCGAGTGGCTGAGGACGGTGACCTCCGCGCCCATCGCCGCGGCGATCTTCACGCCGACGTGTCCGAGCCCGCCCATGCCGATGATCGCGACGCGCTTGCCCGGTCCGGCCTGCCAGTGCCGCAGCGGCGAGAAGAGGGTGACGCCCGCGCACAGCAGCGGCGCGGCCACGTCGAGGCCGATGCCTTCCGGGATGGATACAACGAAGTTCTCGGTGACAACGACCTGGGTGGAGTAGCCGCCCAGGGTGTAGCCGCCGGGCTGCACCGCGGGGTCGACGACGGAGTTGTAGGTCATGGTGGCGCCGGCCTGGCAGTACTGCTCCTCGTCGGCCAGACACGGGGCGCACTTGCCGCAGGAGTCGACCATGCAGCCGACGCCGACCCGGTCGCCGACCTTGTACTTGCTCACCGCCGAGCCGACCGCCGCGACCAGGCCCGCGATCTCGTGGCCGGGCACGCAGGGGTAGCGGGTGCCGCCCCATTCGTCGCGCGCGGTGTGGATGTCCGAGTGGCAGATGCCCGCGTACTTGACGTCGATCAGCACGTCGTGCGGACCGAGCTCCCTGCGCTCGATGGTGACCTTCTCGAAGGCTCCGTCCGGAGCGGGCAGGGCGTAGGCGGCGGCAGCGGTGCTCATGAATATATGCCTACCGCCGCATGCTCGGGTTTGTCGAGCGGGGGCGTGCACAGGGGTTTGTCGAGGCCAAGGCGGGGGATGTCCATCCTGCCTGGTTTTCCGGCCGACGGTCGAGCGGTCCGGAATTCCCGATCTACGGTGAAGATCTCCGGCCACAATGGAATTCGTCAGGCGTAGCGAGGCGGGAGTGCCCATGGACGACGGACGACGCGGAAGCGGCGGCGGGCGTGCGCTCGCGCTGATCGTGGTCGCCGTGCTCGGGCTGGCGGGCTTCCTCGGTTACCGCGGTGAACTGCCGGGCTGGCCGCTGTTCACCGGCCCGGGCACCGCCATCGCGCCGATGCCGCCCGCACCGGCGCCCCCGCTGGACCGGGCGGCGGTCGCGGCCGCTGTGGAACCGGCCATGGTGCACATCAGCACCGCCACCGAGACGTTCGGTCAGGGCGCGGCCGGATCGGGCATCGTGCTCACCGCCGAGGGACAGGTGCTGACCAGCCATCACGTGGTCAAGGGCGCCGACACGGTCACCGTGACCTCGGTCGGCACCGGGCAGGTCTGGTCGGCAACGGTGCTCGGCTACGACTCCGGCGTCGACATCGCCCTGCTCGAGCTGCCCGGCGCCGCCGGACTCACCGTCGCCCGGCTCGGCAATTCCGCCGACGTGCGGTTGCACGACGAGGTGCTCGCCATCGGCAACGCGGGCGGCGCGGGCGGCACGCCGACGTCGATCACCGGGAATGTCACCGATCTCGACAGCACGATCGTCGCGCTGAACTCCGCCGACCTGTCCCGCAAGGCGCTGTCGGGCATGTTGGAGATCGCAGCAGCTGTCAGTTCCGGGCAGTCCGGGGGAGCGCTCGCCGATTGGCGCGGCGCGATCATCGGCGTGATCACCGCCGCGTCGGGTGAGCACGATCCGGAGGTCGACCGCGAGCCCAACGGGTACGCGGTGCCGATCGACACCGCTATGCGGGTGGTGCGCCAGATCCGTTCCGGCACGCCGACCGACACGGTGCACATCGGCCCGACCGCGACGCTCGGCGTGCTGATCTCCGACGCGAGACCCAGCGGCGCGCGCATCGATGTCGCGATCTACGGCAGCCCGGCCCACGCGGCGGGACTCGCCGACGGTGAGGTGATCACCTCGATCGACGGCCGGGCGATCACCAGCGCCCGCGCCCTGCGCGCGGCGATCAACGTGCGCAAACCCGATGAGACGGTGCGCCTCGGCGTGCTCGGCCCCGGCGGCGTCGAGCGGACGGTGACCGTCGTGCTCGGCAAGGGCGCGCCGAACTGACCCGGCTCAGAACAGGCTCAGCCAGTAGTCCTGGAAACGCAGGAAGATCAGCAGCAGCACCACCGCGTAGAAGAGCGCGACGATGGTCCAGCGCCATTCGGCGAGCACGCCGAGCGGGCCGCTCGAACGACCCCACAGCTGATCGGTGGCCACCGCGAACAGCGGCGTGACGATCGCCCAGACAACCATGCAGTACGGGCACAGCGCGTTGATGCGGTACAGGCTCTGGAAGATGAGCCAGCAGACGAAGCCGATGCCCGCCACCGTGCCCAGCCACAGGCCACCCCAGATCCACTTCGGGAACCCGAGCCCGGCGACCGCGAGAACGCCGAGGGTGACGACCACGGAGAAGGCGACGATGCCCATCAGCGGGTTCGGAAACCCGAACACCGACGCTTGATCCGTCACCATGACCGAGCCGCAGGACAGGATCGGATTGATGCTGCACGAGGGCCGGTAGTCGGGATCGGTGAAGAGCTTGAACCGCTCGATGGTCAGCGCCATCGAGGCGAGCCAGCCCGCCAGGCCGCAGATCAGCAGCAGCCAGGCGGACCGGGGTGGCGCGGCGATCACTGGCCCGCGGCCGCCGTTGCGATGGCCTGCTGGAGCGCGCTCGGGTTGACCTGCTTGCCGTCCACGAAGACCGTCGGCGTGGACTGGATACCGCCGTCGAAGGCCTGGTTGGTGGTCGACGCGACGTACTTGTCGTAGGTGCGGTCGGTGATGCAGCTCGCGACGTCCTCGGTGTAGCCGACGGACTTCGCGATCTCGATGAGCTGCTGGTCGGTCAGGCCGTTGCCGCCCTCCGGCGGCTGCTGGGCGAACATCGCCTTCAGCCACGCCTGGTACTTGGTCGGGTCCTGCTGGGCGACGCAGTAGGAGGCGTTGGCCGCGCGGGTCGAGTACTCCGTGGTGGAGGCCTTGTCCAGGAACGAGATGATGTTGTATTCGACCGCGGCGGTGCCGTTGGCGACCGCGTCTTCCAGCAGCTGGCCGTAGGTGGCCTCGAACGCCTTGCACGCGGGGCACTGCAAGTCGGCGACCACCCGGACGGTGACCTTGGCCTCCGGCTTGCCGACGCGGATCGAGCCATTGTCGGTGATGGATCCGGTGACGGCTCCCGGCGCCTGCGCGGCGGCGATGCTCGGGGTGGGGCCCGGGTCGTCCTTCTCCGCCTTCTTGACCGCGAGTCCGATGCCGATCGCGGCGACCAGGCCGATCAGCACGGCGGCCACCGCCACCTGGATGAGGATCTTGCGGTTACGGTCGGCGCGCTCCGCCTTCAGCAGCGGATTCGTCCGTCCCGGGTTGTTGCTCACCGTGCGCTCACCACGCCTTTCGCTCGCCTGCCGGTTTCGCCTGCCGCCACGATGGTAGTTCCGGAACTGTTCGCGGAGCGGTCGGGCACGGCCACATCATCGTGGGTCAACCTGAGAGATTCCGAAATTTCCCACTGGCCTATTCCGTAATTCGCGCGTGCGTGGTCCGAGTTGCGCGCGGACGCGCCGCGATTCGACGCGGGGATGCCGTGCTTGTGCGCGGGCGTTTTCAGCGCGCCGCCGCTCCGCTGAGCACGAGATCGACGGCGTCGCGGGCCCACGCGGCCGGAATCGCGCCGCCGAGGTGGGTGACCTGCAAGTGCACCAAGCCGCCGAGCGTGAGCATGATCAGCCTCGGATCGGTGGTCGGCGCGAGTTCGCCGCGCGCCATCCCGCGGCGAACGATCTCCTCCGAGGCGGAGAGCCGAGTCACCCAGAATTGCCTGCGCGCCTCGGCCACCTCGGGATCGTTGTCGGCGATGGCGGTTCCGCGAATCAGCGCGGCGCCGGAGGGCGTCTCGGCGAACCGGATCAGATCGGCGAGGAAAGCCTCCAGATCGGCGCGGGCCGAGCCGGTGTCGGCGATCGGTATCTCCGCGTCCAAGCGTGCGAGCAGGGCGTCGATCAGCAGTTTGGGCAGCGTCTTCCAGCGGCGATAGATCGAGGTCTCGTGCACGCCTGCGGCGTCGGCCACGTCGGCGATGCGCACCTGGTCGATGCCGACGGACTCGATGCGCGCCAGCGTCGCGTCGAGCACGGCCTGACGCAATCGCGCGCCGCGGATCTGGGGGTTCGCCATATCTCGATTATCGCAAGTCGTCTTGCGTTATTGCCGCGCGGGTCTTACCGTGGGGGCACAACGCAAGTCGACTTGCGTTAGAAGGCGAGAGTGGCATGGACGATGTGGTCCTCGGGGGTCTGCGCGGCGAAAGCGCCGACGGCGTGGTGGCGTTCCGGAATATTCGGTACGCGCGCGCCGAGCGATTCGAGCCGCCCGAGCGGATACCGGCGCACGACGGGACGCGTGACGCGACGAGCCGGGGTCCGAGTGCGCCGCAACTGCCCTCCCGGCTCGGGGTGGTGATGGGCGTGCCTGCGGCGTTCGAGCAGTCCGAGGACTGCCTCGTCCTCACCGTCACCGCCCCGGCTGGGGCCGTCCCCGGTGGTTGCGCCGTGCTGGTCTGGTTGCACGGCGGGGCGTATCTGACCGGTGGCGGCGAATGGAATCTCTACGACGCGGACCGGCTGGTGCGCGAAACCGGGATCGTGGTGGTCTCCGTGTCCTATCGACTCGGCGTGCTGGGTTACCTTCGCGCCCCGGGTGTTTCGCCGGGCAACCTCGGTTTGCTGGACCAGCTGACGGCGCTCGAATGGGTCCGCGACAACATCCGCGCCTTCGGCGGTGATCCCGCGCGGGTGACCGTCGCGGGACAGTCGGCGGGCGCGCAATCGGTCGTGGCGATGTTGGGCATTGGCCGGGCCGAGGGCTTGTTCGCGCGGGCGATCGTGCAGAGCGCGCCATTCGGCGTCGGCTTCCATCGACCTGCCGACGCCGAACGTGCCGGTGCGGTGTTCCTCGGGGAACTCGGCGGCGACCCACGGACCGCGGATGTTCCGGAAATCCTCGCGGCACAGGCGCGTACGGCGGTGCGCTTGGCCGGACCAGGCGGCCTGAACTCCGCGCCGCCCTTCCTCCCGGTGCGCGAGACCGAGGTACTGCCCGGTGACGAGGACTGGCGTCGGCTGGTCCGCGAGCGCGCGGCGCGGACGCCGGTGCTCGTCGGCAGTACGGCGGCTGAGATGCGCGCGTTCTACGGCGGGCCGCACCCGGTGTTCGGCAGGGTACGGCGCACGCCGGTCATCGGGGCGCGGTTGACGGCCGCCGCGGAGCGGACTGTCGGACGGAAGGTGTTCGAGGACGGTGTGTTCCGGTTCGCGGATCTGCTGACCGAGTCCGGCGGTGCGGTCTTCTGCTACCGGTTCGGAGTGCTGCATCCGGACGGTCCGTTCGGGGCGTGCCATTGCATCGAACTGCCGCTGTTGTTCGGCGCGGCCGACGACTGGCGCGCGGCGCCGATGGTGCGCCCGTTGGATTCGGACCGTCTAGATGAGCTCGGCGTCCGAACACGTGGCTACTGGGGCGAATTCGTGCGGACCGGAAGTATCGGCGACCGGCCGCCTCATCGGCGCGGTTCGCGTGCCGTTCTGGAGCTCCCGTGAGAGGGCGCGTGCGAGAGAGGAGCCGGTCGGTGGGACGGCATGCGGAAGTGATCGGCGGCGGCATCGGCGGGCTCACCGCGGCCACCGCGCTGGCCATGGACGGGTGGACGGTGCGGCTGCACGAGCGGCAGTCCGCCATCCGCGCCGTCGGAGCCGGAATCTACGTGTGGGACAACGGTTTGTCTGCCCTGGAGGCGATCGGCGCCTACCGCGAAGCCACGCTCGGCGCGCATATCGGACCGGCCGTGGAGGCTCGTTCGCGCTCCGGTCGCACGCTCTACCGGATCGGCATCAACGGGCCGGGGCAGCCACGGTGCTACACGTTGCTCCGGGACCGGCTGATCGAGGCCCTGGTGCACGCGGCCGAGCGGGCGGGCGTGGAACTGGTCACCGATTCCCGCGCGGTGTCGGCGGACCCGGACGGTGCCGTCGCTTTCGACGACGGACGCACGGAGACAGCGGATCTCGTCGTCGCCGCGGACGGCGTCCATTCGCGGTTGCGCGACCGGCTGGACATGGCGACCCGGCGGGTGCGGATGCGTCAAGGCGCTGCGCGGCTCATGGTGCCCGCCTCACCCGACTACTTTCCCGCCGAGGATTTGGTCGAGCACCTCGAGTACTTCGGGGGCCGGCGGCGGTTGCTCTACACGCCGTGCACGCCTGAACACGTCTATCTCGCCTTGGTTTCCGACGTCGACGACCCGTCGACGCGCGGCTCGAGCATCGATTTCGAGTCCTGGGTACGTAGCTTCCCCGGCCTGGCGAACTTGCTGCGGCGGGCCGAGGGCATTCCGATCCGCTGGGACACCTTCGAATACATCCGCCTCCGCTCGTGGTCGTGCGGCCGGGTCGCGTTTCTGGGCGACGCCGCGCACGCCCAGCCGCCCTACCTCGGGCAGGGCGGCGGCACCGCGATGACCAACGCCGTCTCGCTGGCAGCGACGGTGGGCAGGCCGGGGCTCGCGCTCGGTGACGCGCTGGCGGCCTGGGAGCGCGAGCAGCGGCCGGACATCGAACGCACGCAGCGGACTTCGTACCGGATGCGACTGCTCAACGCCGTGCCCGACGCGGTGCGCGACCCGCTGCTGAGCCTGGTCGGGCGCACCTCCGGCTTCGCCGACAGTCAGCTGGCCGCTACCAAATTGCGTCCGACCGCTTCGTGAGAACGCTCGCCGAACAAGAAACAGGAGAAGAGATGCTCAACACCTACCGGATCAACGGCGTCGAAATTGGTTTCGATGACCAAGGCTACGCGCCGGGGCGGCCCGCGATCGTGCTGCTGCCCGGCTGGGGCCACGACCATCGCGCCTTCGACCGGCTGCTGCCCTACTTGCGGCCGCACCACCGGGTGGTGCGCGTGTGCTGGCGCGGTCACGGCGTCGACCGCACGCTCGTCGGTGATTTCGGCGTCGCCGAGCAGGTTTCCGACACCATCGGCCTGCTGGACGCGCTGGAGGTGGAGTCCTTCATCCCGCTTTCGCACGCGCACGGCGGCTGGGCGGCGATGGACATCGCCGAAAAGCTCGGCGCCGAAAGGGTTCCCGCGCTCCTGCTGCTCGACCTGATCATGACTCCGCCGCCGCCGGAGTTCGCCGCCGGACTCCAGGCGCTACAGCGCAAGGAGAGCTGGCGGGCCGCCCAGCAGGCGCTGGTGGACAGCTGGCTGGCGGGCAGCGTCGACCAGTCGGTGCTCGACCACGTGCGCTACGAGGCGGGCGGCCACGGTTTCGACATGTGGGCGCGCTCCGGACGGGTCATCGAAAACGCCTACGCCACTTGGGGTTCGCCAATGGCACGCCTCGACGAGCTTGCCGAGCCACGGCCGGTGCGTCATGTCTTCTCGCACCCGAAGTCCTCGGACTACGACGCCGTGCACGAGGAATTCCGCCGCACCCACCCGTGGTTCAGCTACACCCGCCTCGACGGCCACACCCACTTCCCCGGCATCGAACTCCCGGATCGCGTGGCGGCGGAACTCTTCGACCTCATCGGCACCGACCGCGCCGTCGGCTGAAAGCGACCTACTCGCAGGCAATCCCGTCGCCGTCCCGGTCCAGCTCGCTGCGATATCCGGGCTCTCCCTGACGGAGCGGAGCCGCGCCCGCCGCCTTGGCCGCGGCGCAATTGCGGTAGTAGGCGCCGCTCTGCTGCGGCATGGGCGGAGCCGGTGGCGGCGCGACCTGCGGCGGTGGGGGCGGTGGCGCTGCCTGGGGCGGGGGCGGCGCTACCTGGGGCGTCGGAACCGGTGGCGGTGGCGGTGGCTGCGATATCGACGGCGGCACGAACGTCGCGGGCGGCGGAAGCGTGGTCACGCTGGTTGTGGTCGGGGGCGGCGGCGTGGTCGCGCTGGTCGTGGTCGGTGGTGTCGTCACCGTGGTGCGTGCCGTGGTCGTCGATCGGGGGCGGTCGTTTTCGGTGTCGCCGCCGCAACCCGCGGCGGCGAGCACCGCGAATCCGATCGCGGCGACGACGGCGGTATGTCGTGGTGTCCCCATGATTTCCTGCGATATCGAGTGATTGGACGACGCGACCCGGTTCAGGCCCGAAGGCGGCTCCCCCCGACAGGAGTCGTCGCGTGCTGGAACATCCTGACAGGCAAAATGTTTGGACACGCCGGATTTTGGGAATTCTGCCCGCCCTCGGTGGTTGTCAGGCGTGTCCAGGGATGCTTTAGACCACTTGCCCGACGGTCGGGGTGTGCCTCAGGCCGGACCCGACCGGTGCGCGGTGAGTACCGGCTGGAAGAAGCCGGTTTCCTCGGGCGTGTGCCAGGTCGGTTCGACGAAGCCCGCCTCCGTGACGAACTCCGTGAGCTGCGCCCTGGTCAGCGCCCAGTAACGCGCGCCGCCGACCCGGACGGCCCAGCCGCCGCCCCCCTCGGTGAGCCGGAACATCTCGAAGTCGTACCGCTCGCCGTCCTCGTCCCAGCTCCAGAGCTGGAAGGTGACGGTGCGACCGGTGGCGGAGTGGACCGACTTCGGCGGCATACCAGCGGGTTTGGCGGCGCGCAGCGCGTCGTAGTCGCGGGTTGTCAGCACCAGCAGACCGCCCGGCCGCAGCGCCCGCCACATCTCCCCGAGCGCAGTGCCCACCTCGACGGCGGTGAGCAGGTGCGGCAGCGCGTTGTCGGCGCACACCACCGCGTCGGCCCACCCGCCCGCGAAGGGCAGCGCCCGCATATCCCCGGCCACGGTAGGCAGCCGTAGCCCCCTCGTCCGCGCCTCCTCGGCCGCCCGCGCCGCCGCCACCGGACTCAGATCCATCCCCACCACGGTGTGCCCGCACGCCGCCAACCCGATCGCCTGCGTGCCGATCCCGCACGCCGCGTCGAGCACCGTCGACGGCCCCGCCCCCAACCGCCCCCGCAATACCCGATCCAACGCCCGCCCCTGCCCCGCGACCGCCGCGGGCCAGTCCTCGTAGAGCAGGTGATACTCGTCGGCCAAGTGGTCGTAGAAGTCCCGCGCCGCGTCTCCGGACATAGGCCCACCGTAGAGGGCGAGCGCGGTCGGCGGGGCTCCGCAACCGAGTCGCGGGGTGAATTGTCAGCGCCCGCCTCTAGCATTCCCCGGGTGACCGGATACGACTTCGAGCATCTCGATACTTCGACGCTGCCGCCGCGCCAGCAGCGCGTTCTGGGCGTGATTCGGGACTGGGTGGTCGAGTACGGGTATCCGCCGAACAGCAGGCAGATCGGTGACGCGGTCGGGCTGTCGGCGTCCACGGTCTCCAAGCACATGAAGAGCCTCGAGGAGCGGGGATTCCTGCGGCGCGGCTCCGGGATGGCGCGCCCGATCGACGTGCGGTTGTTCCTCCAGGGGACGGCGCGGGCGGAGAACTCCGATGCCGCGGTGACCGTGCCGGTGGTCGGCGACATCGCCGCGGGCACGCCCATCCTCGCCGAGCAGCACGCCGACGACACGTTGACGCTGCCGCGCGAGTTGGTCGGTCGCGGAACGGTTTTCGCGCTGCGGGTGCGCGGTGATTCGATGATCGACGCCGCCATCTGCGACGGCGACACGGTGGTGGTGCGCCAGCAGAACGAGGCGCACTCCGGCGACATCGTGGCCGCCATGATCGGCGAGGAGGCGACCGTGAAGGTGTATCGCCGCCGCAACGGCCACGTCTATCTCGAACCGCGCAACCCGGCTTACGACGTCATCGACGGGGACGAGGCCGTGATCCTCGGCAAAGTCGTCTCGGTGATGCGCCGGATCTGACGCGCGGGCACCCCGCACGAGGTCAACCCGTACAGAGGCGACCCCCGTCAGGAGGGGACCGACGGGGGCCGCGTTGGGCACCGAGGTGGGGCGGTACGGGCGGGCCGACCACCTCGGTTGTTCTGTTATCTCCGCGGACGCCTATTTCGCAGCAGTGAGCGCGCCACTGATTTCGGCGGCCGCCCGTGGTCCGCTCCTTCGGAGGTCGAGGCGGGACCCGGTTCCGCTGATCCCGACCGGCGGTCGCCCCGGACCCACCGCGGGACAGGCTGCTGCGGTAACCCCCAAGTGGTTCTTTGTGTTTCGGATCTGTGGGGGAGTTGGAGCGCCATGTCGTGCCGCCCCGGCGGCCGATGCCGTCACGCTCGGCACCCGTCGGCTCGGCCTTGGGCAAGAACACACCTGAGTGCGCGGCGCGCAACGCGGCCATTCCTGTCGTCACCGCCGATCCGATGGCGGCCGCGCTGGCCCCGGGGCGACACTGCAGACGGAAAGCCGCGTTACGACATGCACATCGCCGTGCTGAACCCGGGTCGTGGACGTCGACGCGCTGGCCTCGACCATGCGGGCGTGCCCGAGTGCGCAGGTCTCGGTGCGCAATGCCGACAGGTCGGAGCAAGCCGTCGACTGGGAGGTGCCGGTGGTCAAAAGACATTGCCGGGCTGGGTCCGGTGCGAGAGATGCTCCACATCCGAGAACTGGGCAACAAGAGCACCGGCAGCATGACCGCGGCCGCCGTCGTGCGTTTCGTGACGCTAGGCAGTCGCACGGTGATCGAATACATCAGCGGCAAACTCGGCTTCTACGACTCCGAAATACCCGCGGCGAGCATCACATTCGGAGATCGACTGCTGGTCGCGCAGGTGGCCGAGCCGAAGCGCTGAGTCTCAGGACTGGTCCAAGCGGCGAAGTTCTTCGGCGACATCGAAATTCGCCGGCGGCCAGTCCAGTTTCAACTTCTCCAGCGCGTCGATGAGCAGCTCGGTGACAGCGAGCCGGGCGTACCACTTGTGGTCGGCGGGCAGCACGTACCAAGGCGCGTCGGCGGTCGACGTGCGGTCGACCATGGCCTGGTACGCCTCCAGATAAGCGGGCCAGTAGGCGCGCTCATCGATGTCGGAGGGGTTGAACTTCCAGTACTTGTCCTGCCGCTCCAGCCGCTGGCGCAGCCGCTTCTTCTGCTCGTCCAGCGAGACGAACATGGCGACCTTCACCAGCGTGATGCCCTCCCGCGTCATCTCCCGCTCGAACTGGTTGATCTCGTCGTAGCGCGGTTCCCACTCCGCGCGCGGAACGAGTTCGTGCACACGCACCACGAGGACGTCCTCGTAGTGCGACCGGTCGAACACGCCGAGCTGCCCGCCGCGCGGCAGCGCCTTGCGGATGCGCCACAGGTAGTGGTGGCGCCGCTCCTCCTCGGTGGGGACGCCGAACGCGGCGTGGTCGACGCCCTGCGGATCCACCGATCCGATGACGTGCCGGACGATGCCGCCCTTGCCCGCGGTGTCCATGCCCTGCAACACCAGCAGCACGCTGCGCCTGTCGCCGGAGCGTCCGTTGGCGTAGAGCTTCTCCTGGAGCACGGACAGCGCCTTGCCGCGCTCGGTCAGCAACTCCTGAGCGAGCTTCTTGTCCCCGGTGAATCCCGGTGTCGACGAAGTCGCCAGCTCCGCGATCCGCAATCCGTCCGCTTTCAGGGCCTCCGTGACCGGAACGGACCAGTGCTTCACCATCGACCACACTTACCACGTCCGCGGGCACTCGGCCTTGTGTTCGGCGTCAGCCGGTCTGCGCGAGCCGCACTGTGGGCGTTCGGCAGGGCGCTCCTGCGTCAGCGAATCTGCGCGAGCCGCAGCAACTGCACGGCGAAGTCGTCGTCGGAGACCGGCGTGAGGATCAGGTCGTGCGAGGTGGTCAACAGGTAGCGGCCGTCGCCGGTGAAATCGAGCCAGGTGCGGTGGCGCGTCGGGGGTGACATCGGGTTGTCCGGGTCCACGGTCACGGTGATGAACCCGCGGCAGTCCACCGGCTTGCGCAACGTCTGCCGGAAGCGGGCGGCGCCGCGCTGGCCGTTGGCCGCGGGCGTCTCGGGCGTCTCCGTGGTGAGCACCGCGTCCTGCGGCTCGCGCATCGCGCCCAGTCGTCCGGGCTGCGCGGAGCCGATCACCTGCACCAGGCGCTGGCCGAGGTTGCGCGCATGGCACATCTGCACGGTCACCTTGTCCGGCGTCGCGACGAGCACGCCCGCGTGATTGTGCACAACGGCGGCGAACGCCAGAACGCGGTCGCCTTCCGGAGAACTGCCGTTGCGCCCCGGCGTGCTGCGCTCACCCGAGATGGTGATGGTGGTGGCGTCGGTGCGCGCGCACAGCATCAGCGCCGCGGCGAGGTCCGGGTCGGCCTGCTTGGCGAAGCGCTGCGGCAAACGCAATGCGGCGTACTCGGTTTCGGTGCGCACGGTGGACGAGGGCACCATGTTGATCGGATACGGTCGCCTGTCCAGGTTCGTTTCGCTTTCCCAGACATGCGTGAATTCGTCCGGGGTGAGTACCCATCTCACCGTGCGCCGCCCTCGCCGTCGGAGGGTGCGCGCGGCGGTGTGAACCGGGGCACGCTGTCGCCCGAGGCGGGCATGGTCGGTGTGTAGACGTAGGTCATGGTGTCCTGGACGTCGGCCTGCGCCGCCGCCGCGGCCAAGTCGTGTTCCATCCTGCGGCGCCCGCCGTACACGGCCTCCGCCGCCGGATCGTCCAGCGGCACATAACGCTGCGGCTCCGGGATCGCGGCGCGAATGGTCTGTGCCGCATCGCGATTGAGCTCCATGAGGCGCTGCACCGCGCGGCACACGTCGTGCGCCTCGGCGCCGACCCGGATGAACTCGCGCGTCGCCCGCTGCGCTGCCTCGGCGGATCGACCTGACCAGCGGGCGAATTCGCGATTGGCGGCGTCGGCGAAGTGCTGGAAGGCGTCGGCGACCGCGTCGGCGTTGGCCTGCCACGCCGCAGCGGTCTCGCCGAGCGCGCCGGGATCGAGCGCCTCGTGCACCCGGTCCCAGATCTCCACGTGCGTGTACGCGCCGAATCGCTCGCGTTCCGGCGCGTAGGCGGGATCCGTTCCGCCGCTGACCGTTCCGGCGGAGTCGGCGAGCGCGCGCTGTTGCACCCTGATCTCGTCGGCGGCGGCTCGTGCCGCGGCGTCCACCACGGTCACCACCTCCGCATCTTGGATACGCGCGCGGTCATCGCGGATCCAGATACTCGGTGACCAGTTCGAGCGCGGCCCGATTCGCGGCCTCCGCGTCCGCGAGTTTACGGCCCGCGGCGAGATAGGCCGCTTTGAAGAGCAGCGCGGTCTCTTGAAACGCGGCAACGGTGTCGAGGAACTGCCTGCCTTTGTCGCCGAACCCGACGGCGAGGCCGCGGCCGGAAGGCAGCTCGGGAAATCCGTTCACTTCGGTGACCGAATGCCCTGTGGCCATTGCCTTTCGCAGATCCTCGACCAGCCGGTCGCACGCCGCGGCGAGATTCTCGGCCACATCCTCGGCCAGCTCGAAACGTTCACCCTCCGCGCCGACGGCCGCCGCGTACAACCCCCTGGCCAGCCCCTGCCCGGTATCCGGCACCGCCACCTGGATCGCCCCCTTCTGTTCGGTCCACACCCACCGCCCGAAGTCGGTCCGCAACCCGCGCATGGCCGCAGCGGCGGCGAGGTACGCGGAACAGACGCTGCCGGACGAAGTCCGTCCCTGGACCGCGCACGGCCGGAGCGGATGCGGAGGTACGCGTACTGGTCGGCACTCTACCGCCCGGTAACCACCGCTGTTGCCCGCTTGACCCCGCCCAGACGCTGTGATGTGGCGCACGGTCGGCGGCGAGGAGAGGTTCGCGGGCTGGTTACACTGGCCCGAAGTATTGGCAGATCCCGGAGCGGAAGGCGTTCGGTGCCCGACATCGAAGAAGTACTCCCGAAGTATCAGCAGATTTCGGGGTACATCCGCGACCAGATCGAGCGCGGGGAACTCGCACCGGGCGCCGAGGTGCCCTCCGAGCGCGAGCTCGCCGCGGCGTGGAAGGTCGCGCGGCCGACGGCGGCCAAGGCGCTGAATACGTTGCGCCAGCAAGGATTGGTGGAATCGCGACGCGGCTCGGGCACCTTCGTGCGCGGCCCGGACGCGGTCCCGCTGGTCCGCGAATCCGCCGGGCGGGCACGGCAGTACGGCGGGATGTACGCCGAACGCGAGCCGATCGATATCCTGGCTGCGGAACTCGTCGACGGCCCGGAGTACGTGACCGCCGCGCTCGGCCTGGAGCTCGGTAGCGAGGTGATCGCCCGCAGGCGCTTGATCACCGGAGAGAACGGCGACGCCGAACTCTCGACGTCCTGGTTCGCCGGTGACCTCGCCGATGTCGCGGATCGACTGCTCGACACCCAGCGGCTGCCCGGCGGTACCGCCACCTATCTGGAGGCGGTGACCGGCCGCCGGGTCGCGTCGGTGTTCGATCAGGTCAGCGCGCGCATGGCGACCACGGAAGAGCGCAAGCAGCTGCGGTTGGCCCGCACATCGGCCGTGCTGGTGTACCGGCTCACCGCGATCGACACCGACGGCGTCGTGCTCCAGTTCGACGAGGGCGTGTATCCGCCCGAATCATGGTTGTTCCGCCAGGAATATTCCGTTCCCGGCGTGTGACACGCGGTCGATGACGCGCCGCGAATCCGTTGACAAGGCGGTATTACGCCTGGAATAGTCCGGCGCGCGAGGGAATGGCCTAGTCCGCAGGGTGGGAGGTGCGATGCTCGACCAGTTGACCATCGGTGGCTGGGTAGTCGTCGGAGAGCACTGCTCGGTCCGGCGCGCCGCATTGCACTGCGACGACTACCTGACCTACGTCTTCGAAAACGGCGGCACCGAACTCGATTTCGCGATCGCGCCCGCCGTGCTGCGCCGGATGGTCGAGCTGAGCGAAGCTCGGCCGTCCGGCGACGAGCCGTCCGACTGATCGTATTCCGCGCCGGTTTCGATCACCGCCGTGTGCCGGACGCCGGGCGAAGAGCGTTGGCGCGCGGCCGACGCCGGGCGCAGAGCATTGGCGTGCGGCCGGTTCGCAGTGGCGGGCTGGGCGCGGAGTGGTTGCGCGGGAGCGGTTCTCGGGTGGCGTGCCGGACGGGGGTGTGGAGTGGTTGCGCGGAGCGGGTTTTCGAGTTGTGGTTGCCGGACGGTGGGTGTGGAGTGATTGCCCGCAGCGGGTCTCGAGCTGTGGCGTGCCGGGCGCTGGACGAGGGGTGGTTGGGCCGGGCCGGTTCTCGGAGGGCGGCGTGCCGGATGCTGGACGCGGTGTGGTTGCGTGGAGCGGGTCCTGGAGTGGCGGCGTGGAGCGGGTCCTCGAGTGGCGGCGTGGAGCGGGTCCTCGAGTGGCGGCGTGCCGGACGCTGGGCGCGGTGTGGTTGCGCGGGGCCGGTTCTCGGATAGCCGCCTGTCGGACGCTGGGCGCGGATAGTTTCCGCAGATACGGTTCACACCGCAGTGGCCGCATGCCGGGCGATTAGCGCGAAGGCGTTTCCCGGCCTGGCTCGACTGAAACGTCCTGTGCCGCAGGCGAATTCGATTTCTCGAAGCCGAAAGGGTAAGCCCCAACCCTGTTTCCGCTCAGTCTGGCCGAGTGGCGCTGACGTACTGCAACAGCCGATGCACCCGCTGATCGATCTCCACGAGCCCGAGTTCGCGAAACAGGTCGGGGAAGGTCGAATCGTCGAACACCCGCAGACCGCTCAAACCGCCGACGAACCGGCTCGCGCGCCCGAACGGCGTATCGGCGCGGTGGCTCGTGGTGATGGCGATGCGCCCGCCGGGGGCGAGCACCCGCACCATCTCCCTGGTGGCGGTCAGCGGATCGGGGATCAGATAGAGCGCGCCGAAACAGCACACCGCGTCGAAGGCGCCGTCGGCGAACGGCAGCGTTCGGGCGTCCCCGCGCAGATAGCCGACCCGCGGCCCGGCGTTGTCGACGACCGCGCGGGCCAGCATCGGCTCGGAATAGTCCACGCCGACCGCGTACCCGCCCTCGGACAGCGATTCGCTCAGATACTTGGTGAAATTGCCCGGCCCGCAAGCGATGTCGAGCACCTTCTGATTCCCGCCGAGCCGCAGCGCGGTGACCGCGTCGCGGCGATCGGTCGCGGTGCTGCGGCCACTGGCCAGGTAGAACAGCGTCGGCCGCCATGCGCGTTCGTAGACGGCGGCCAACGCGGGGTGGTTCATGGTGCGGCGCGCCAGGTTCAACGCGCCGCCCTCACGAATTCGTCGTGCACGGCAAGCTCCTCGACGGTGGAAATCGGCAGCCCGATTCAGGACCGCTCGACCTCGATCGTCATGCCCGCGGCACGCAGCCGATCGGTCAGCGCGTCACCCATGGCCGCGGCCGGGGTGAGGATGCCCGCCAGTTCGGGCTGCTTGTCGGTGTCGAAGGCAAGGCACAGTCCGGCCTCGCCGAGCATGACGGCGGTGGCCTGGTACCCGGGATCGCCCTTACCGGCGAACGTCGCGACGTACTTCGCGCCGGAAGTGGTGCGCGCGTAGGTCTTCATGGTGAACCAGCCGCTGCGCCGGGCCTCTTCGCTCGGTCCCGTGCCCGGCTTCGGCAGCACCCGGTCGAGCAGCTTGCGGCCCGCCGAGACCCGCGACAGCAGCGCGCCGGTGGCCATGGTGGCCACGATGCCGCCCGCCATGCCCGCCGCGACCAGCGGCGCGACCGCCGACTTCCCCGCGTTCATCACCTCGCGGTAGCGGAAATTCTTGCCGTACGGCCAGCCGAGCAGGCCGTTGCTGCGGCGCACGATCTTGGTGTTGTGCGCGGCCATCACGAAGGTGGTCACCCAGCCGTCCAAGCTCGGGTCGATGCTGCTCGCCCGCTGCAAAGCCTGGTCGCTCTGGCGGCCGACGTCGGGATCCATCGACTTGTCGGGGCTGAGCGAGTACGGGTGCGCGAGCACCGAGGCCTTGCTGGAATCGGCGGCGATGGCCTCCATCATGGCCCGGCCCGAATCGATGGTGCCGCCGCTGACGCCGCCCTTGAGGTAGGCGATCAGTGTGGTGTCGGTCAGCTCGCCCGTGTTGTCCGCGACCGTGCTGCGGTACAGCTGATACACGCTCAGGTCGGACGGAATCGAGTCGTATCCACAGGAATTGACGATCTTCGCGCCGGTGCGCGCGGCCTCGTCGTGGTAGTTGTCGATGGCCTCGCGGATGAACAGCGGCTCACCGGTGAGATCGGCGTAGTGGGTGCCCGCCTTCGCGCAGGCGGCGACCAGCGGCAGGCCGTAGCGCAGGTACGGGCCGACCGTGGTGACCACGACCTTGGTGCGCGCGGCCAGCGCGTCGAGCGCGGCCTGATCGGTCGAGTCGGCCACCACCAGGTCCCACGCCGCGGCCTTCGGGCCCAGCTCCGCGCGGACCTTGGTGAGCTTGTCCAGCGAGCGGCCCGCCAGCGCGATGCGGGCGTCCGAGGGCGCCGCGTCGAGCAGGTACTCCGCGGTGAGCTTGCCGACGAAACCCGTCGCGCCGAACAGAGCGATGTCGAATTCGCGGTTGTCTGCCATGTGTCTCTTCACTCCTGATGGATGCCGTGGCGTGCGGTGCGGGTCAGGCTTTGCGCCCGGCCCTCGGCTGCCGCGCCTTCTTCGCCGCGGTCTTCTTGGGTGTGGTCGCCGATGCGGACGCGGCAGAGCGCGGCCGCGCGGTCTTGGTCGGCGCGGGCGGCGGGTTCTCCGCCAGCCACTGTTGGTGCGCCTTGCCCAGTTCGGTGACCGGTGGTTCGTCGTAGAGCCACTCGCGAGAGATCCGATGCCAGTTCGCGGTGGCGTTGAGCTGGCCGAGCATGCCGAAGGTGAGGAAGTCGGCGCGGCGGGAGAACAGGTGTTCCGGCGGCAGGTTCTGCTGCTTCATGCCCGCGAACTCGCTGGCCCTCGGGTCCACCGCGAGCAGGAACGCGCCGCTGGCCAGCTCGGGTGTGATGGTCAGCTCCTCGTCGACAAGACACCATTCGGAGGCCGCGAGCACGTATTCCAGGCACTCCTCGGCGCCGATCTCCTCCGGCGAGTCGATCACGCCGCGCTGAATCATCAACTCGCGCAGGTCCTCCGCGCGGTCCTCGGCGGCCGCGCGCAGGCAGATCGTCTCGAACCGCACGTGCTCGGGATCCATCCGGTTGAACAGGCCGAAGTCGAGGAAGCCGACGCGGCCGTCGTCGACGAGCAGCACATTGCCGGGGTGCGGGTCGCCGCAGAACTCGTTGAAGGTGAACAGCGAGCCGACGTAGAACCGGTAGATGATCTCGCCGATCCGGTTGCGCTCGTCCTCGGGGAACTGGCGAAGCTCCTCGAAACCCTTACCGGGCAGATATTCGCTGACCAGCACCCGCGTGGTGCTGAGCTCGGGCAGCGAGCGCGGCACCGCGATGAACGGATGCCCCGCGTAGAGCTCGGCGATCTGCAGCTGGGTGACGGCCTCGTTCTGGTAGTCGAGCTCGCCCTCCATGTTCAGCCGCAGCTCGTCGAGGACGGCGGGGGTGACCCACGGCATGGCGGAGGTCAGCACCTTGCGAAACATGTTGAGGTTCTTCAGATCCGCGCGCACCGCGGCGTCGATGCCCGGGTACTGCACCTTCACCGCGACCACCCGGCCGTCGCGCAGCGTGGCCCGGTACACCTGGCCGATCGAGGCCGCCGCGATCGGTTCGGGGTCGAACTCCGCGAAGATCGCCGTGAGCGGCTGGCCGAAATCCTCCTCGACGACCTGCCGCATGGCGTCGAAGGAGACGGTCGGCGCGGCGTTGCGCAGCACGGCGAGCCGCTTCTGGAAGCGTTCGCGATGATCCTCGGGCACCAGGTCCAGATCGAGCACCGACATCATCTGTCCCAGTTTCATGGCCACGCCCTTCATGGTGCCCAGCACCATGACCACCTGCTCGGTGGTGCGGATCATGGACTCCTCGGCCATCTTGGCGCGCACGGCCTCGGATCTGCCCCGCATGGAAAGCCTCGTGCGCTGCGTCCGCAATACCGAACTTGCGGCTACGGCACCCAGCTTGGTGCCACGAGCAAGCCGGGAAGTCGGTACTTGCTTCGCCATCGAGGTACCTCCATTGGTGCCGCGGTCGTAGCCGACGGGACACGCTGGCGCGGGCTCGCGTGACCACGTTGGGGGCGGTGACCAACCCCACTGTGGCACCGCTCGCGTTCAGAGTAACCAACCGCGCGGCATTGTCGAACCGACCGTCACAGACAGGTGTGCCGCTGCCTTCGCTCGGGCCGTGCGTGGTCCGGGGACGGCAGCGCCTACTGTGCGTATCTCCGACTCCGCCCCGGCCGTGCGGGGCCAAGGATGGACTGCGTCCGGCAGCGCCCGTCTGCCGAACGCGTCCCGAGTGAAGGTGACATTCGGTCTGTCCGGTGGGCTCGTGGACGCCTTCGGTCGGGCGCGCTACGCGGGCGAGCCGGTGTCCGGCCTGGGCAGCACGTGCGGCTGCTGGTTGAACTTCTCCCTGGAGCCGCCCGCCTTCGCCATGCCCTCGATGGCGCTCCAGGCCATCATCGTCAGGTAGTCGATGACCTCTTCGCGCGACATCGATTTGTCGGTGGTCCACCAGTGGGTTGCCAGCTGGATACCGCCGACCAGCACGTAGGACCACAGCATCGCGCCCGTGGTGTCGAGGCCGAGCGCGCCCGCCTTGTCGGCGATGACGGCGGAGACCACCTCGGCGAACAGCTTCTCGAACTCGGCGAGCGAGGACGCGTCCGAGCCGCTGCCCATGATGAAGCGGTACACCTCGGGGTCCTCGTCGACAGTGCCGACGTACGCGGCCAGCGCGGTGCGCACCAGCTCGAACTCGTCGGCGTCGAGGCTGATCGCGCCGTACACCCTGGGCATCAGCGTGGTCTCGATGAACCGCTGCATGGTCGCGTGGACCAGGTCGTTCTTGTCGGAGAAGTACCGGTAGAGCACGGTCTTGGAGACGCCGATCTCCGCGGCGATCTCGTCCATGCCCGCGTTGCTGCCGCGGGTGCGGACAGCGGCAAGGGTGCCGTCGACGAGTTCCTCGCGGCGGTCGATCTTGTGCTGCCGCCATCGGCGCTTGCGGCCGTCCATCCGGCCGGTGCGCACCGCAGCCGGTCGCTCGGCGCGCTCACCGATGTCGACAAGGTCTTCGGTGGACAGCGTTGGCTCCCTCGTTCGTAATGGTCGTGGACTTTCAGCTTAGGTGCAGGCCACCCAGCGTAGGTCCGTTTGGGTGCCGGATGCGGCAGGAACCACACATCGGTGCCCCGCGCCCGCGGCACAGCAGAATGGAGACATGGAGAAAGCTCCCGGCAACACAGCGGCACGAGCCACGGGCCCGGAGGCGGCAGCGGAGCGCGACCACGCAGGGGACCGCGACCGCCGTCCGTCCGATACCGCGGTCCTGGCACCGCCGACCCCGGCTGGGCCGACCGGGTTCTTCGTCGACGAGGCCGCCAAACGGCGCGACCTGTGGAAGATGAAAGCCGTCGCCACGGGCTTCCTCGCCTTCGCGACGGTGGTCTACCTGTTCTGTCGCTGGCTGGAATCGCGCGGCGGGGGCGGCGACTGGGTCGGGTACGTGCGCGCCGCTTCGGAGGCGGGCATGGTCGGCGCGCTCGCCGACTGGTTCGCGGTGACGGCGCTGTTCCGGCATCCGCTCGGTCTGCCGATTCCGCACACCGCGATCATCCGCAAGAAGAAGGATCAGCTGGGAGCCAGCCTCGGCAGCTTCGTCGGCACGAACTTCCTCGCGCCGGAGGTGGTCTCGGCCAAGGTGAACTCGGCGCAGATCTCGCTGCGCGTCGGGCGCTGGATGGCCGACCCGCAGCACGCTGCGCGCGTGGCCCAGGAGAGTTCGACGATCCTGCGCGCGGTGGTCGGGGTGTTGCGCGACGAGGACGTCGAGCAGGTCATCGACAACACGATCGTCAAGCGGATCGCCGAACCGCTGTGGGGGCCGCCGATCGGCCGGGTGCTCGCCGAGCTGCTCGCCGACAACCGGCAGCTGCCGCTGCTGGAACTGCTCGCCGAGCGCGCGCACCAGTGGGCGCTCGGCAGCCAGGAGACCATCGACCGGATTGTTTTGCGCGACGCGCCGCAATGGGCTCCAAAATTTGTAAACATTCTGCTTTCAGAAAAGATCTATCGCGAGCTCGTCGAGTTCACCTGGAAGGTGCGGTCGAATCCCGAGCACGAAGTGCGATTGGCCGCGAATCGCTTCCTGGAGGAATTCGCGAACGACCTGCAGTACGACGACGCGATGATCAAGAAGGCCGAGCGGATCAAATCGCAGATCATGGGCCGTGAGGAAATCACCGGCATGGCCGAGGCGACCTGGCGCGCGGCGAAGCGGCTCATCCTGGAATCCGCGGACGATCCGAACAGTACGTTGCGCCGCAAAGTGGGGGAGAATGTGCAGCAACTCGGTGAGCGGCTGCGCGACGACGCCGAGATGCGAGCGAAGGTGGACGGCTGGATCGACCGAGGGGCGCGCTACCTCGTGTCGAACTACGCGAGCGAGATCACCACGCTGGTCACCGACACGGTTGCCAGGTGGGACGCCGAAGAGGCGAGCAAGAAGATCGAATTGCAGGTCGGTCGCGATCTGCAATTCATCAGGATCAACGGAACGGTCGTCGGATCGCTGGCCGGGCTGGCGATCTACACGGTTTCGCACCTGTTGTTCCAAGGTTGAGAAAACAGCACGCCGGCGGTTTGCCGGGAGCGTGCTAACAGTGTGCTTGCAAGAGTTAGCACCCTGCCCTAGAATTGAATCCGTACAACCGCCAGAAGGTGAGTGATGGCAGACCATCCCGAGGTTTCCGCCGAGTACACCGACGGTCCGTCCGAGCAATCGGCGGGCGTCGGCGAACGAGGGGGTCGCGTCGCGAACGCGGCGCACGACATCGGAGGTTTCATCAGGGCGCAGCGCGAGGCGGCGCAAGTCTCCCTGCGTCAGCTCGCCGCACTGGCGGGGGTGAGCAATCCGTACCTCAGTCAGATCGAGCGCGGGTTGCGCAATCCCTCCGCCGAGGTACTCGCGCAGATCGCGAAGGCGCTGCGGGTGTCCTCGGAGGTGCTGTACGTACGGGCTGGCTATCTCGAGCAGCGGCCGCACAGTCCGGTCCGGGATGCCCTGCTTGCCGACACGGAGATCAGTGAACGGCAGAAGCAGGTGCTCCTGGAGATCTATGAATCGTTTCGCCGGGAAAACGGAGGGAACGAGCCAGGGGGGGAATGGGACAGCGACGTTCCGCGCACGACAACCGACACTCCGCCACGCCAGGAGAACGAAAAAATATGACCGAGAAGACCGCAACAGTCAGCAAGCCTCTGTTCGCCGCCGTCGGCGCCGGGGATGCCGTCTACACCGCCGCCCTGGATGTCGTCACCCAGGTGCGTGAGCGCGCGGCCTCCGCCGATGTGCCCGGCCGGGTGGAAGAGGCCCGCGAGCGCTTCGCCAACGTGCCCGCCGACGTGCAGGCTCAGTTCGAGACGCTGCGCGAGCGGCTGTCCGGCCTCCCCGCCGAGCTGCCGGACGACCTCGCCGAGCTGCGCGAGAAGTTCACCTCCGAGGAACTGCGCAGGCTGGCCGAGGAGTACTACAACAAGGTGCTCGACCTGTACGCCGACCTGGCCGTCCGCGGCGAGGAGACCGTCGAGCGGCTGCGCGCCAACCAGCTGGTCGAGGACCAGATCGACCGCGTCGAGACCCTGTACAAGGACGCGGCGGGTCGCGCCGAAGAGGTCCTGGAGCGCGTCAACGGCCTGATCGGCCGCCCCGGCAAGGCCGAAGAGGAAGAGGAGCCCGCCACCGAGCCGGTCGTCGAGGCCGAGGTCGTCGCGGTGACCACCGAGACCGCGCCTGCCGCCGAGAACGGCGCGCCGAAGAAGGCTCCGGCCAAGAAGGCTCCGGCCGCGAAGAAGGCCCCCGCCGCCAAGAAGGCCGCGCCGAAGAAGGCGTAGTGCTCACGGCCGGACGTAGTCCGTCGACGGTCCGCGCACGGTCGCGGCGACGGCGGCGGCACGGGTAACGCGCCGGTCGGACACGCCTCGACGCCCCCGCACAGCCTGCTGTGCGGGGGCGTCGCTCGTATCATGGGTCAGGTGAATACCGTGCACGGGTTGACCGGACTGATTTTGCTGGTGTTGTGGCTCGTTGCGCTGGGCGCGACGATCTTCGCGCTGATCCACGCCATCCGCCAGCGGCCGGACGCCTTCACCGCGGTGGACAAGCAGACCAAGCCGATCTGGTTGGCGATCCTGGGGGTGTCGCTGCTGCTTCTGCTGCTCTCGCCAGCTGGGCTGGGGCTGCTTGCTTTCGTGGCGATCATTGCCACCGGTATTTATCTGGCCGATGTGCGGCCCAAGGTGGACGAGATTCAGCGCGGTCCGCGCTGGTGATCGGCTGACTGCTTGTCAGGCGCTCCGCAGGTAGGCGGTGCTGCGCGGTGCGTAGCTCAGCTGAGCCTGAAGTAGGCGTGATCCGCACGGCGAAACTGCCATTCGAGTGGACGCAATCCAGCGCGATCCGGGCGGCGCAGCTGGGCGAAGCGGGCGGGATCCGCACGGCGAGACCCGCATTCGAGTGGACGCAATCCAGCGCGATCCCGAGGTCGACTTCGGCTCGTCGCTGCCGCACGCGTTCAGGGTCGGCTGGTGCGGTGAGGACGTGTGTGGCGAAATCGATCGGCGGTCTGCGCGTAACCGCCTTTCGAGTCGAACCACTGCTGTCTGGCGCTCTCGACCTTCGGCTGAGCGCGCCAGAGTTTCGCGGGATGCGCGGCAGCGTGAGGCGTAGATGTGGCATACGTAGGTGAAGTGGACCGCTGGCTGCATGGCGAAGCCGTCTTGGGGGTGCACGAGTCGATCATCTTGGTGGGACCTCTGCGCGCGTCGAGGTGGGCGGCTAGGCGGCGACCCCCGTGCGGCTTGATGTGGACGAATCTTGGCGGTGGCCTTCGGGCGGCTCGATGTGGACGAATCTCGGCGGTGGCCTTCGGGCGGCTCTAGGTGGACGGCGGCTTGGTGAGACCTCGGCGGGGCATCGAATCGAGGACTGCTCGGCGGCGACCACGGGTACAAGGGCGGCGGCGGCTTGGGCGGCGATTTCTGCGGGTCTCGGCGGGGGCGGCGGCATGGCGGCGATATCCGCGGGGCTCGAGGTGCGCGGCAGCTTGGCGGCGACCCGGTGGGCTCGAGGGGTGGGCGGCGGCGCGGCGGTGGCTTCGCAGGGCCCGAGATGAAGTACGGCTCGGCGGGCGAGCATCGGGGCCTCGGGGTGGATGGCGGCTTGGTGAGACCTCGGCGGGGCATCGAATCGAGGACGGCTCGGCGGCGACCACGGGTACAAAGGCGGCGGCGGCTTGGGCGGCGATTTCTGCGGGTCTCGGCGGGGGCGGCGGCATGGCGGCGATATCCGCGGGGCTCGAGGTGCGCGGCAGCTTGGCGGCGCACCTCGAGCGGCTCGAGGGGTGGGCGGCGGCTCGGCGGGGACTTCGCAGGGCCCCAGATGAAGTACGGCTCGGCGGGCGAGCATCGGGGCCTCGGGGTGGGCGGCGGCTTGGCGGCGGCTCGGTGGGGCCAGGCAGCGGGCTCGGCGGCTGCCACGGGCAAAAGTGGACGGTAGCTTGGCGCCGACTGGCTGTGGGTAAAGAAATTTCTTGTGCTTGCCAGAGCAAGCGGACTGGGCGTTCGCGCTGGTAGGCGACCTGTGCGCCGGTGCCCTGCTGCTGGGCGGCGGCGCCTTTTTCGTGCTTGCACTAGCTAGCAGGCGGTACTTCGGGTTACTGTAATTATCAGTAACACAAAGGAGTGTCCGATGCGTGCACAGTTGCAGACCGCGTTGGGCGAGCTGCCGGGGAAGGCTCGGGGCCTGCTCGACGTACACCGCGCCAATCTCCGGGCGCGTACCTACTCGACCCCTGCGCTGAACCCGCCCACCGTCCCGCACGACGTCATCCCGGTGACCGCGCCCGACGGCACGAGGCTGCGGGTGCACGCGTACGGTCCGGCCGACGCTCCCGCCATGGTGCTCGTGCACGGCTGGACCTGCGCCATCGAGTATTGGAACGCCCAGATCAACGCCTTCGCGGGCGAATACCGGGTGATCGCGTACGACGTGCGCGGACACGGTGAGAGCGAGCGCGGTCCCTCGAAGCTGACCATGGAACTGCTGGCCGACGACCTCGCCGCGGTGCTGAAAGCGGCGCTGGCCGCCGGCCGCAAGGCCGTGCTCGTCGGACACAGTCTCGGCGGCATGACGCTGCAGGCTTGGGCCGGGCGCTACCCCGAGGAGGTCACCCGCCGCGCGGAAGCCGTCCTGCTGACCAACACCGCGCCGCACGGCCTGGTCGCCACGACCACCGTTGTGCCGTTCTTCAACCGGCCGCTGCCGTGGAAGCGCACCGGCGTCTCGCTGCCGCACGTCGTCGGCAAGCTCGGCTTGGGAACGCCGATCGTTTTTCCGCCGATCAAGCCCGTCAAATGGGTGTTCGCCCGGCAGATCATGAGCCTGGAGTCCACCGGCGACCTGGTCGACTACAGCATGGCCGTGGTGCGCTCGTGTCCCGCTGCGGTGCGGGCCGAATTCGGCAAGCTGCTCGCCGTCATGGATCTCGGCGAGTCCGCGAAGAACCTGGTGGTGCCGACCACCATCCTGGCCGGCTCCGCCGACGACATGACGCCGCCGCTGCACTCCGAGATCATCGCCGAGATGCTCGAATCGGTGGGCAGCCTGGTGCGCTACGAGGTGCTGAACACCGGCCACCTCGGCAACGTCGAGATGTACGAGCGGTTCAACGAGGAACTCGCCCACGTGCTCGACTCGGCGTACGCGCCCGTGCGCACCGAAGCGGTCGGCTGATTCGAGCCGATCGCCGCTGATCCCGACCGGAGCCGACGTTGTCTCCGATCGGGGTTGCGGCGTGTGGGTTTCGGGTGCCGAGGTACCGGTGGCACTGTTTGGAGATGCCGATCGCGTCCGGCGCGGTAACCCATCGGCGCGGGCGCAACGAAGTTGTCGGCGCGGAGGAAGTTGGGCCGCCAGTGCGGGGCACGCCAAGGCCGAGGGCGCGGGGCAAGTTGAAGTCGCCAGTGTGGGCGCAATTTCGCCGCCGGCGTAGGGCGCAGTGAGTGCGGCGTGGGGACGCGGAAGTCGCCGGTGCGGGCGTGGTTTGCGCGCTAGCGCGGGTGCAGCACGGTCGGCGGTGTGGGACAGGATGAAGTCGCCATTGCAGTTTCGCCAGCGTAGGACGCAGTGAGTGCGGCCCGGCCACGGAAGTCGCCGGTGCGGGCGCAGTTTGCCGCTAGCGTGGGCGCAGCAAGGTCGGCGGCGTGGGGCACGATGAACTCGCCAGCATGAGGACAGCTTTGAGCCAGTGCGATGCACGGCAAGGTCCGTGGCGTTGGGCAAGATGAAGTCGCCAGTGTGGGCGCGGTTTCGCCGCCAGGTAGGACGGAGTGAGTGCGGCGCGGGCCGCGGAAGTCGCGAGTGCGGGCGCCGTTTCGCCGCCAGCGCGGGCGCAGCAAGATCGGCGGCGTGGAGCACGACTCGCCTGCAGGAGGACAGCTTTGCGGCTAGTGCGATGCACAGCCCGGTCGGCGGCGTAGGGGCACGATGAAGTCGCCAGTGTGGGCGCGGTTTCGCCGCCAGGGTAGGGCGCGGTGAGTGCGGCGCGGGCCACGGAAGTCGCGAGTGCGGGCGCAGCTTTGCCGCCAGCGCGGGCGAGCAAGATCGGCGGCGTAGGGGCACGACACGCCTGCACGAGGACAGTTTTGCGGCTAGGGCGTGTGTCGAAGTGGTGAGAGCGGGCCGGTGGCCTGTTCTCATTCGTGTCGGAGCCATTGGTTGATCGCTGCGATGTGGATGGTGGCGAGGTAGCGGACGGCGAGTTTGTCGAATCTCGTGGCCACGGCCCGGTGTTGTTTGAGCTGGTTGATGCCGCGCTCGACAGCGTTTCGGTCGCGATAGACGACCGGGGCGAACGCTGGCGGACGGCCACCGGCCGAACCGCGATTGCGGCGGTGCCCGGCTTGATCGGCCGGGACCGGGATGGTTGCTTTGATCCCGCGGCGACGCAGCCAGTCCCGGTTGGCGCGACCCGAATACGCCTTGTCGGCCAGCACCCGGTCCGGACGCCGCCTGGGCCGCCCCCTACCGAGCTTGCCGACCTCGATCGCATCGAGCACCGACATGAACTGCGGGCTGTCACCGGCCTGACCAGCAGTGACGAGCATGGCCAGAACGCGGCAGCCCTGCTCACACGCCAGATGCAGCTTCGTCGTCCAGCCACCACGTGACCGGCCCAGGCCGTGATCGACCGGCTCATGCTCACCCGGACCGGCCGGTGGCTCGGCTTGCCCACCACTGTCGCGACGAGCACCAGCAGCGTGTTGATGGGCCCGCACGATCGTCGAGTCCACACTCACCTGCCACACGATCCGGCCCGCCGCGTCGGCGAAGACCTGCAACAACTTCCAGATCACCAGCCACGCCCCGGAGCGCTGCCAGCGGCGGAACAACCCGTACATCGCCGGCCACGACCCGTACTGCGGTGGAACATCACGCCACGGGCAGCCGACCCGGGTCCGCCACCGAATCCCATCGATGAGCTGCCGTTTCGTCCACACAGGCGGCCGGCCCGCCTTCTTACCGCGAGGCAACAACGGCTCCAACCGTGCCCACTGAGCGTCGGTCAGATCCGCCCGCCCCGCCACCGCTACGCTGGTCACGAGGTCTCCGGTCAGGTCTCCGGTTTTTCTTGGTCGTTAAACCACCTACCGGAGACCTCACCCATACACCAACGCGGACAACACTTTCCAAAGCCTCAAGGGTGGCGCTGGCACAGCGGTGCCACCCCTACCGACTTCGACACACGCCCTAGTGCGATGCACAGCCAGGTCGTCGGCGTGGGGGCACGATGAAGTCGCCAGTGTGGGCGCGGTTTCGCCGCCAGGGCAGGGCGCGGTGAGTGCGGCGCGGGCCACGGAAGTCGCGAGTGCGGGCGCAGTTTTGCCGCTAACGCGCGGGCGTAGCGAAAGTGGCGCGGTGTAAGAACGGACAGTGGGGGCCGCGGGACGCCGGGGCTCATCCTTGGGTGGATCCTGCGGTTGGTCGACGGTTCCCAGTGCTGGGGTGCCCAAGAGGGTGCGCCCACCCAGGTAGTGGGCCCAATGTTGCAGGGCCCAGCAAGTCTGCCCACCCAGGTTTGCCTCGGAGCAGTGCTGGGCGCGTCGTGTGCCGTACCCGGCTTACCTCCCGCGGTCAGGTGCGCTGGGTTCGGCTTCCGGCGTGGTCATCTGGCTGTGGTTGCGTCTAGGGAGGGCAAGCGGAAAGAGTTCTTTGGCCGGTCGACCGTGGGAGGGCTGTTGGCTTGTCAAGGGCGCATCCACCATTTGACTACCGTCGATAGTGAAATGGATTCGACGGTAGTCAAATGGTGGCTTTGCAAGATCGATTAGCAACCATTTGACTACCGTCGATTTTCGACCGTTGCGTGTGGGGTGGTGCTTTCCGAATGGGGGCGCTTACAAGGGATTCGCGTGCCGCTGACGGGTTGAAGACAGCCGCGTGGCGCGCTTCCAGAGTGGGAGCGCAACTACGTGGGACTCGTGCCGGCTGCAAAAGTGCTCAGTTGAAAGACGGCCGCGAGCGGGTGGCGCTGCCCGAGTAGTAGCGCTACTACGCGGAACTCGTACCTACTGCGACAGCGCTCAGTTGAAGGCAGCCGCGTTCGCGGGGCACCTTCCGAGCAGAAGGGCAACTACGCAAGACCCATGCCTGCTGCGACAGTGCTCAGTGGGAAGACGGCCGCGTTCGCGGGGCGCCTCCTGAGTAGGTGTGCAACTACAAGGGACTCGACGGCGCTCAGTTGAAGACGACCGTGCGGCGGCCGTGCACCAGCACCCGGCCCTCCAAGTGCCAGCGCAGTCCGCGGGCCAGGACCACACGTTCGATGTCGCGGCCCTGGCGCACCATGTCGCGGACCTCGTCGGCGTGGTCGATGCGGATCACGTCCTGTTCGATGATCGGGCCCGCGTCCAGTTCGGCGGTCACGTAGTGGCAGGTGGCGCCGATCAGCTTGACGCCGCGGGCGAACGCCTGGTGGTACGGGCGGGCGCCGACGAAGGAGGGCAGGAAGCTGTGGTGGATGTTGATTGCCCGGCCAGCCCAGTGCTCGCAGAGTTCGGCGGGCAGCACCTGCATGAAGCGGGCGAGCACCACCGCGTGCGGGTCGTGCGCGTCGACCAGGTTGCGCACCTCTTCGAAGGCGGGGCCGCGTTCGGCCGGATCCTTGGGGAACGGCACGTGATGGAACTTGACGCCGTGCGCCTCGGTCATGCCCGCCAGATCGGGGTGGTTGCCGATGACGGCTTCGATGGTCGCGGGCAGCTCGCCCGAGGCCGCGCGGCCGAGGAGGTCGTGCAGGCAGTGGCCGTCCTTGCTGACCAGCAGGACCGCGCGGCGGCGTTCGCCGGTGTCGTGCAGCTGCCACTCCGTCGCCGCGCCGAGCCGAGCAGCGACCTCGGTGAAGCGCTCGCGCAGTTCCGCGATGCCGAAGGGCACCGTCGAGGCCTTGATCGCCTGCCTGGTGAAGAACCAGCCCGTTTCGGTGTCCGAGTGGTAACCGGCCTCCACGATCGACCCGCCGAACTCGGCGATGAACGAGGTGATCCCTGCGATGATGCCGGGTCGGTCCTGGCAGCCCAACGTCAACACGAAACGGCGATCGTCCGAGGCGGATGGAGCGGAACTCATCGACCCATCCTCCCAGGCGACGCTCCGCACGCTGCACCAGGACCGGTTGTTCCGCGATACCGCTGCTCGGATGCCCAGGATTCGCCCGGCGTGCGGTCGCCCGGGTGCCGGTCCTACGCACCCGCGGTCTCCGGGTCGCCTGGCCAAGTTTGCGGGTCCGGGTCGGGCGCACGCGGCGTGTCTTCGGCGTCGGCCGGGCGGTGGGCGATTTCGCGGGTGCGGGTCGGGCGCACGCGGCGTCTCTTCGGCATCGGCCGGGCGGTGGGCGATGTCGGCTGGCGTGCTCGCGGTGGCTTCGGCGTTCTCCGGATGCGGTCGTGGGGCGTCGGTTGCGCGCACCCGCGGTGGCTCCGGTTCGCCCGGTGCAGTTTTGTGGGTGCGGGTCGGACGCGCCTGCGGTGGTTTCGGTGTCCGCCGGGCGCGGTGTGCGGTGCGGGTCGGCGCAGCCTACGTGGCTCCAGTGTTCGTCCGGGCGCGGGCAATCGGGATGCTCATCCGGTGCGGAAATCGCGGCAGCCGATGGCTTTCGATCGGAATGCGGGTGTTCGGCCGCGTGCAAGTATTCGCGCTGAAGGCAGCCGGTTGCAGGTATTCGCACGGGCTGTCGACGGGCGCCGTTGAGGCTGCGCCGACCATGGCCCGGCTAACCGCCGGGAACCCGGCCCTGATGCGAGTCGCCAGATGCGCGCCGTTACCGCAAGGCCGCAGCCGCGGTGGTTTCGTTGTGCGTCCAGGGCGCGGTTGTCCGTACTACTCACGGTGGCTCCTGTTCGCCCGGCGCAGTTTTCTGGGTGCGGGCCGGACGCGCACGCGGTGGTTTGGTGTCCGCCGTGTGCGATTACGGCCGGGCACAGCAGCGGTTCGCCGGGTGTGCGTTGCGCGGGCTGGGACGGGCGACGGGCGTACCCGACGTGTCTTCGGTGTCCGCCAGCGCGGTTGTGTGGTGGCGGCCAGCGGGCACGCGGTGGTTTCAGTGTTCGCCGAGTGAGGTTGCGTGGCACCGGTCGGATGCACCCTCAGGGCGGCTCCGGTTCGCCCGGCGCAGCTATGCGGGTGCGAGCCGGATGCGCCCGTCGTGGTTTCGGTGTCCGCCTGTGTGCGATTGCGGTCGGGCACAGCAGCGGTCGCTCCGGTTTGCCGGGTGTGCGTTGCGCGGGTCGGGACGGGCGTACCTCCGTGTCTTCGGCGTCCGCCAGCGCGGTTGTGCGGTGACGTCGGGCGTGCCCGCGGTGGCTCCGGTTCGCCCGGCGCTGCTATGCGGGTGCGGGCCGGATGCGCCCCGTCGTGGTTTCGGTGTCCGCCTGTGTGCGATTGCGGTCGGGCACAGCAGCGGTCGCTCCGGTTTGCCGGGTGTGCGTTGCGCGGGTTGGGACGGGCGACGGGCGTACCCGACGTGTCTTCGGTGCCCGCCAGCGCGGTTGTGCGTTGATGTCGGGCGTGCCCGCCGTGACTCCGGTTCGCTGACGCCGCTGTGCGGGTGCGGGCGGGAAGCGCCTGCGGTGGTTCGCCATGCGGCAAGAGTGAAGTCGTGCGGTGCCGGGTCCGCGGTGGTTTCGGCGTTCGCCGGACCGGTCGGATTCATCCCGCGGTGGCTCTGGTTCCCCCGGCGCAGTTTTGCGGGTGCGGGCCGGACGCGCACGCGGTGGTTTGTGTCCGTCGCGTGCGATTACGGCCGGGCACAGCAGCGGTTCGCCGGACGCGGCCCTGTGGCTTCGGCGTCCGTGGGGCGGTGTGTGGTGTCTGTCGGGCGTGCCCGCGGTGGCTCCGGTTCGCTGGCTCAGCTATGCGGGTGCGGGCGGGACGCGCCTGCGGTCGCTTCGGTGTTCGCCGGCCTGCGGTTGTGTGGTGCCGGCGAACACCCGCAGTGTCGTCGCGGGCGGTGTGGCGTGGGACCTCGTCGATGCGCGCTGCCACGGGCCGAGGTGACCGCGCCGCGATCGGAAATCGACGGGAGTCATATGGTGGCAAACCAAGATCGGTTGACCACCTTTCGACTACCGTCGAATCTATTTCTCTATCGACGGTAGAGAAATGGTGGTTGGGGTGGGCGATGGAGGTCGCCGGTCGATCACAAGTCGTAAAACGGTTCGGCGTAATGGAATTCGCCGGTGATCTGGGCTTCGTAGGTGGTGAGCGGGCGGACTTGGAAGTGGGAGGACCAGTCCGGTTCGTCGGGGGCGATGCCGAGGCGGGCGGCGGGGACGAAGCCGAACCTGGGGTAGTAGTCGAGGCTGCCGAGCAGGCCGATCAGCGGTTCGTCGAGCGCGTCGGCGGCGCCGAGCGCGGCGTGCATCAGCGCGGAGCCGACTCCGGTGCCCTGGTGCTCGACGTGCACGCCGAGCGGTCCGAGGCCGAGCGCGGGGAACGGGCCGACGGCGGCGCGGGTCAGGCAGACGTGCCCGATCACGGTGTCGTACTCCACGGCGACCAGCGAGAGGGTGGGGATCCAGCCCGCGTCGCTGCGCAACCGCGCGACGAGATCGACCTCCGGTGGTTCGGCGGGTGGCGCGGCGGCGAGTCCGCCCGTGGCGGCCTCGCGGGCGTACAGCGCGTTGAACGCGCTGCGGTGCACCGACGCGACAGCGGGGGCGTCCTCGGCGCGTTCGCGACGGATCAGCACAGTGTCGTCTCCTCCCGAACGAGTTGGGCCATCCGCACAACGCTCGTCGGATGGGCGAGCTTCCCGAAGCCCGTGAATCCACCGACAGATACGAGTGTGCGGTACGCGTCGCCAGGCACGCAACGGAATTCGCCTCGCGTGTGCCAGACTCTCGAAACATGGCAGATTCCGCGTCGCTGAGCAGGGCCGAAGTGGCCGCCGTCATCGATCACACCTTGCTGGCGCCGGAAGCGACGCCCGCCGAGGTCGCCGCGCTGGTCGACGAGGCGCGCGCGCTCGGGGTGTACGCGATCTGCGTCTCGCCGTCCATGCTTCCGGTGCGCGCGCCGGGACTGGTGGTCGCCACGGTCGCCGGATTCCCCTCGGGCAAACACCATTCGCTGGTGAAGGGCGCGGAGGCGAGGCTCGCGGTGGATCAGGGCGCGGCCGAGGTCGACATGGTCATCGATGTCGGCGCCGCGCTCGACGGTGAATACAACGCCGTGCTCGCCGATATCGTCACGGTGCGCGAGGCCGTCGGGGATCGCGCGGTGCTCAAGATCATCATCGAATCGGCCGCGCTGCCGGACGAGGCGATCGTCGAGGTGTGCCGCGTCGCCGAGCGCGCGGGCGCCGATTTCGTGAAGACCTCCACCGGATTCCATCCCGCGGGCGGCGCGAGCGTGCATGCGGTGCGGTTGATGGCGGAGACGGTCGGCGGGCGGCTCGGGATCAAGGCCAGCGGCGGCATTCGCACGACGGAGGCGGCGGCGGAGTTGATCGCGGCGGGCGCGACGCGTCTCGGACTGTCGAAATCGCGTGCGGTGCTGGAGGGTTTCCCCGCCTGAGCCCCTGCCGCGAGGGAAACGGCAGGGGCCGACGCTCTTTCGCGAACGCATAACGCGGGATCAGCAGCGCACGTCGGCGTTGTTCTCGGCGGCGGGCAGTTCCGTGCGACCACCCGCGAGCTGCGCGACGATGCCGTCGTCGGTCACCTTGATCTCGGTGGCCTTCAGGCCCATCGGGTAGCTCTGCAGGCTCTGGGTCATGATGTCGACGATGCCCTCGACCAGGTCGGTCGGCAGACCGATGCCGAGCAGCTCGGCCGACTTGGTTTGCACCTCGACGGCGCCGTTGCGCACCTCGGGATGCACCTGGAGCTGAGCGAGTCCGCCGAGCACGTCCAGCGTGATCATGCCGGTCGCCGACGACGAGCGGACCCCGCTGACCAGGCCGCCCAGAGACTCCTGGATGCCTTCGTTGCTCCAGGTGACGTCCGCGGAGGAACTACCGACGGTGCCGCCGCCGTTGCCGCTGTTCACGCCTTCGAGATCGTTGAACTCGGCGTGCACCACCATGCCGACGGCGGGACCGAATTTGTTGTCCTTGCTGTCCACGGTGACCGAGGAGAGTTTCCCGTCCACCCAGGTGATCAGCATCGGCTTGGCGCCGAAGCCGACATCGATCCGAGATCCCATCTCTTTCTCGAACTGGCTGCTGATGCAACGAGAGACGGCGTGGCGCGCGTACGCTTCGCCGCCGACCAGGACGGCGGCCAGCAACGTGGCGACCACCACCAGGGCGATCACCAGCGTGCGCCTGCTGACGGACAACTTGGTGGGCGGCTTCGTATTCATGCGGACGATTCTTCACGACGTTTCTGTGCGGGTTCTGTGGCCGGGTTGTGGGTCTCGAATGTGACATGTGACACAGAATTCGGGCGTAGCCTGGTCTGCATGGCTGGCGATGCGGCGGGCCGCGCACCCGAATCCGTCGATCAAGGGTGGCGTGTGCTGCGCAGGCTGGCCGGTCGGCACGCCGGATTCTTCACCACCCGCCAGGTGCTGCGGACGGGGTGCGAGGCCAAGGTACGGGCCGGGCTGGGGGATGGATCGGTGACCAGGGCCGGTGTCGGGATGCTGCGGCTGACCGAATGGCCCGATGGTCCGCTGGACGAATACGCGATGTGGGCGGCCTGGTTCGACGGCGCCGCGGCGGTCTCGCACCACAGCGCTGCCGAGTTGCACGGCATGGGCCGGTTGCGCCCACGTTTCCTGCACCTGTCGGTCGGCGCGGGACGCCCGCCCGTGACCCCGCGGCTCGTGGTGCTGCGCCGCCCGCTGATCGGCTCGGACGTGGAATCGGCGGGTGCGTTCCTGGTGACCACGCCGGTGCGCACCGTGCTCGACCTGGCCGAGGCCGACATCGGGCAGACGGCGCTGAACGAGGTGGTCGGCGACGCGGTCGCCATCAACCGGTGCGCGGGCGCGGAAATCCGTTCGGCCAGCGTACGTCTGCCGCCGCGGGCCGCCGCCAGGGTGCACCGCGCGCTCACGGGATTGTGAGGCGCGCGGTGAGTGCGGTCATCCGTTTCGGCTATGAATTCGAGGTCCGTCCGGTTTTGCCGGGCGCGTAATCGTGGCAGGGTGACTGATCATGGGGTCGGTAGGTGCGGGTAGGTGGGATCTCGTCTTTCCGTCCGGAGCGCCCGATCGGGTCGGTGACATGTTCGCCACCGCCGTGGTCGCCGACGCCGTGCGCCGCTACGACGCCGATCTCGCGCAATGGGTGGAGACCTGCCGCGACTGGTCGCGCCAATACCGCCCGGTGTTCCGCGGGATGACCGCGCTGGCGGCCAGCTCGCCCGACGCGTCGGTGGGCAGCGCGCGCGAAGGGCTGCGCGCCGCCCGGAACCTGCTGCGCTTCGTCACCGGGTACACGGTGGAACCGTTGCACGGTGTGGAGATCGCATCGGTCGCCGCCGACGGACCGGATACCGGAACGGCGCGCGGCACCGGGAAATCCGCACGGCGCCTGGAAGTTCCGTTTCGCGGCGCCGTGCTCGCCGAGGAGTCCTTGCAACGCGAGCTGACCGATTGGCGGCAGCGCGGCATCGTGGAGCCTGGTTTCGCGGCCGCGGTGGAACGGGTGATCGATCATCCGGAGTGGTTGGCGCTGCCCGGATTTCGGGTCGTCGTCGCCGGTGCCGGTGAGCTGACGCCCTTGCGCCCGCTGCTGCGCTGGGGCGCCGACGTGCTCGCGGTGGCGCGGCCGGGACCCGCCCGCTGGCGCGAGTTGGTGGGGGAGGCCGAAGCCGGCGGGGGCGTGCTGCGCTATCCGCTGGTCGACGGGCAGCCCGGTGCCGACATCACCACCCAGTTCCCAGCGCTGGTGCACTGGATTCGAGAACACCTCGGCGGGGACGCTTTTCCGGTGTTCGGCGGCTACGTCACGCGGCGCGGCCCGGGCGGTGTCCGGCTCGCCGTCGCCCTCGACCTGCTCGCCGCCGATCTGCTCGCCGCGCGCCCCGACACCGCGCTGGCCGGAATCGGATCGCCGACGGACTGCTACGCCGTGCCGGAGTCCGTAGTCGCACAGGCGCATTCGCGTCTACACGGACGCGGGGCGCGCGGTTTTGCCCAAGACGCGCTGCGCGTACTCACCCGATCCGCGCTGTATCGGCCCAACTACCGGACCCGAGTCACCGACGCCGCCGGCGCGTGCTGGTCGGTCGCCGACGCGCTCTTCCTGCCGCAAGGTCCGAATCACGTTCTGGCTCAGCGGATTCTGCGCTGGCGCGCGATCGCCGCATGGGACGCGGGGCACATCGTCTCGTACACCGTCGCGCCGCCGACCTGGACCCGCGCGGTTCGCGCCCAGCGCTCCCTGGCCGCCGCGTATCGCAGCGCGCACCGCTTCGGCATGGAGATCTTCGAACCCGACACCGCGCGCACGCTGCTCGCCGCCAAACTGGTCGCCGACCTCAACGACCCGGCACCGGCCGATCCGAATCCCGAATCGCTCTTCGCGAGCGGCGCCGCGCACGGCGGGCTCTGGTCGCTGCCGTTCGAGCCGCGCTCCATCCTCCCCGTCGCCATCGCCACCGGACAGCTGCGCGGGCTGCTGCACCGCGACGAAACCGTTCAGTGACGCGGCGCGACCACCGACCACGGCACCGACAGCACACAATCCCGCATCCGCCTGCGGTACTCCCGCACCGGAAACCCTTGCGCACGTAGCTGTTCCGCGGCGGCGCGCCAGCGAACCCGCGGACCGAACGGAGCGAGCGGCGCGGCGTGCGAGTACGCGCGATCGGCTGCGGTGAGCAAGGCGTGGATCGGTTCGCCGGGCACATTCCGGTGGATGAGCGCCTTCGGCAGCCGCTCGGCGATGTCGGAGGGCCGCTCGACGGTGAACGGATCCCACGCCAGCGTCAGCGAGAGCGGGCCGGAGCGGTCCAGTAGTACCCAGGCGCTGCGGCGGCCCAACTCGTCACAGGTGCCGTCGACCAGCAGGCCGTCGGGAGCCATGGCGGAAAGGATGGTCGACCAGGCGTCCGGCACGGCCGACTCGGGATACTGGCGCAGCACGTTGAACGCGCGCACGAGCACGGGACGCAGACCGGCCAGCTCGAAACCGCCCCTGGCGAAGGTGACGCCGTCGCGACCGGGCACCACCCGATCCGGATCGATCTCCAGACCCACCATCCGCAGGTCCGGCCGTACCCTGCGCAGCCTGCCCGCCAGCTCGAAGGTGGTCCACGGACTCGCGCCGTAACCGAGGTCGACCACCAGCGGATCGGGCGCCGCCGACAGGCGCGCGGTGACCAGCTCGTCGTGCATCAGCCAACGATCGCTGCGCCGCAGCCGGTTGACGCCGGTGGTCCCCCTGGTGATCGTGCCGATAGGTCTGCTCAGCTGGTCGGGTTTCGCTCTTCCAGCCACTTCACGGTTTCCTCGGCCTCGCCGCGGAACAGATCGACGAGGTTCACCAACATCAACTGCTCGAGGCGCGGACCCACCATAGGGATGAACACCTTCGCCTCCGAGGAGAAGCGCATGGTGCAGCCGGTCTCGGTGGGGAAGAGCTTGATGGTGCCGCCCAGGCTGCCCGGCCCGGCCGGAATCGAGGCCGAGAACTTACCGACGGTCTCCTCGCCGTTGTACGGGCCCCAGCTCTCCTTGCGGGTGATGATCATGTCCTTGCGCATCACGGTCTGCGCGATCTCCGGCAGCATCTCGCGCGGCAGGGTGTGATGCAGCACCACCTCGATCCCGGAATCGCTCACCTCGAGGCTCGTCACCTCGTTGCCCGGCGTGTACTTCCGCATCTCGGCGACCCGCGCGTCCCAGTACTCACGGGTCGACAGCGCCTCGTACAGCTCCTTGGTGGTGTGCAGCGGGTAGCGGGCGGAGTAGTCCAGTCGGCGTGCCATTCGGCAAAGATTACTGGGTGGCGGTCGGCACCCGATCCTCAGTGCTGGGACAGCCAGGTGTTGGTGAACTCTTCCTCCGACTGGAGAAGTTCGGTGAGACGTTCCTGAATGGCGGCTTCGATCTTGCTGCCGAAGATCGGGACCTTCACTTCGATGTTGCCGTCGACGGTGGCGGTGGCGGCGGTGTCGTCGCCGGTCAGAGTGATGGTGCCCCGCATGGTGGCCGGGGCGCCCTCGACGCGGACATCGAAGGCAGCGGTGTCGCCGGTCCAGTTCTCGGTGCGCGGGATGATCAGGTCGCCGGGGCGCACCGCGGTGATGGCGGGCGGCAGCAGTTCGGCGGCGATGGCCTGCACCATCTCGATGCGCACTTGGTCGCCCTGCACGGTGACCGATTCGAGGCGGGCGTTCGGTCCCCCGACCTCGGCGATGCGGTCCTTCCAGTACTGCTCGTCGGCGAAGGCCGCGCGCACGGCGGCGACCGGGTGGGAGTAGCGGGCCGTGAACGCCAAGGGTGTAGCCATGGTTGGACACGCTACCGTCTGGAGCGTGCGAACTTCACGTGTGGTGGCGACCGATCAGGCGCGCGACGTGCTGGCCGACACCGGTGCGCTGGTGCGCGACGAGGTGCGGCTTGCCGAGCTGACCACGCTACGGGTCGGCGGCCCCGCGCTGGTCGCCGAGTGCGCGTCGACGCAGTCCGTGGTGGCGACGGTGCGCGCCCTGGACGCGGCGGACATCCCGGTGCTGCTGCTGGCGGGCGGCTCGAACCTGCTGATCGGTGACGACGGGTTCGACGGCGTCGTGGTGCGCATCGCGACCGAGGACGTCCAGATCGGCGCGGACGGCGTGGTCGCGGAGGCGGGCGCGAACTGGGACGCCGTGGTCGCCGCGACCGTGGCGGCCGGCCTAGGCGGTCTCGAATGCCTTTCGGGCATACCGGGTTCCGCGGGCGCGACACCGGTGCAGAACGTGGGCGCCTACGGCGTCGAGGTAGCCGATCTGCTGCGCCGGGTGCGGCTGCTCGACCGCGCGAGCGGCGAGATCCGCTGGGTGGAGCCCGCCGAACTGGGCTTCGGCTACCGCACCAGCGTGCTCAAGCACCGCGACGACGCGGTCGTGCTCGACGTGGATTTCGCGCTGAACGCGGGCGGGGCGAGCGCACCGCTGCGCTACGGCGAACTGACCAGGGTCCTGGACGCCACCGAGGGCGAGACCAAGCCCGCCGCGGCCGTGCGGGACGCGGTGCTTCGCCTGCGCGCGGGCAAGGGCATGGTGCTCGACGCCGCCGATCACGACACCTGGAGTGCGGGCTCGTTCTTCACCAACCCGGTGGTCCCGCACGCGCGCGTGCCCGAGGTGCGGGCCGCGATCGCGGCACATGTGGGTGAAGTCACGATTCCCACCTACCCGGCCGAGGACGGCGTGAAGTTCTCCGCGGGCTGGTTGATCGAACGAGCGGGCTTCGCCAAGGGCTTCCCCGGCCCGGACGCCGCCGCCCGGCTCTCCACGAAACACACGCTGGCTCTGACGAATCGGGGCGACGCCACCGCCGAGGACTTGGTGGCGCTCGCCCGCACGGTGCGCGACGGCGTGGCGGAGCGTTTCGGCATCCGGCTCGAACCCGAGCCCGTCACCGTCGGCGTCACGCTGTAACCGGACGAAACGACCGGCGCGCTTCGCGACCCGCCGATCGGGTCGTTCGCGAGGCGTAAATTCGATTCGGTGAGCAAGCGTCCCTTCTGCCGACCGGCGGCCGCCGTGTCGGCCGTGCTGATCGTCGTGATCGCCTTGGTGGCCGGTTGTTCCAGTGACAAGCCCGGCGGTGCGTCCGGTCCGGTGGCCGAAGTGACCATGAGCCCAGGTGATGCCGACGAGAACGTCAACCCCGTCGCGCCCGTCTCCGTCACGGTCGCCGACGGAACCATCGCCCAGGTCGCGCTGACCAACGCGGCCGGCAAACAGGTGCAGGGCGAGCTCAGCCCCGACAAGCGCACCTTCCGCATCACCGAACCGCTCGGCTACGACGCCACCTACACGTGGTCGGGCACCGCCGTCGGCACCGACGGCAAGCCGGTCCCGATCGACGGCTCGTTCCACACGCTGGCGCCCAAGAGCACCGTTCCGGCGACGGTCAATATCGGCGACGGCCAAGAGGTCGGTATCGCCGCGCCGATCATCCTCCAGTTCAAGTCCTCGGTGACGAACAAGGCCGAGGTGGAGAAGGCCCTGACCGTCACCACCGATCCGCCCACCGAGGGCGCGTGGGCCTGGTTCCCCGACGACAACGGCGGTTCGCGCGTGCACTGGCGGCCCAAGCGGTACTGGACGCCGGGCACCACCGTGCACGTCGCGGCCCACCTCTACGGACTGGATCTGGGCGGCGGCAATTACGGCTACTCCGACCTCACCTCGGACTTCCGCATCGGCCGAAGCCAGATCGTGTACGCCGACGCGCCGAGCCATCGCATGCGGGTGGTGCAGGACGGTCGGACGATCTTCGATTTCGCCGTCAGCTACGGCCAGGGCAACGAGCCGCGCAATGTGACGCGATCGGGAATCCACGTGGTCACCGAGAAGTACGAGGACTTCCTGATGTCGAATCCGCCGTACTACACCAACGTCCGGGAACGCTGGGCGGTACGCATCTCCAACAACGGCGAATTCATCCACGCCAATCCGGAATCCCTGTCGGCGCAGGGCTCGGCGAACGTCACCAACGGCTGCATCAACCTCTCGCCCGCCGACGCCCAGGCGTACTTCCCGACCGCGCGCTACGGCGACCCGGTCGAGGTCACCGGCACCACGATCCCGCTGTCCGCGGCCGACGGCGACCTCTACGACTGGACCATCGACTGGGAGACCTGGAAGAAGATGTCGGCGCTGGACGGTTCCTCGTCCCCGGTCGTCTCGGCGACACCGATCTCGCCGGGGCCGCCGCGTTAGGTGGTCTCCCCTCCGGCCATCCGCGGCGAGGACGGACTTCATCCGGCTGTGCAGTCGCGATGGTGCAGCCCGCGCGTCGGGCAGGGGCGCTTCGAGTTTCGCTCACCCACGGACCCGCCGGACGAACAAGTGCTGATTCGCGCGCAGACTGTCGGCGGAGCTTCGTCCGGCTTGGGCATACCGGCATCCCGGCCGTGCGCGGAGTTCGTCCGGCCGGTGCGAGCGCGTTAGGTCGGCCTACTGGTGCGAGCTGCCGAGTGTCGGGTCGACCCGGTCCATCTTCGCCAGAGTCTCCGCGTTGTTGGCGGCGCGGGCGTCGGCGCTCTGCTTGGCGAGCAGGTCGCGGATCTCGATGAGCAGTTCGGTCTCGGTGGGCTCGGCGGCCTTGGTGGTGCCGAACCGGTTCTTCAGGGTCTTCATCGGCATGATGAGCACGAAGTAGAGGACCGCGGCGATCATCACGAAGTCGATGATCGCGGTGACGATCGGGCCGACGGCGATGAAGGTCGCGGGTTTGCTGGACACCAGGTGGAAGCCGAGGCCGAGCTCGTTCGCATTGCCGAAAACGGCGAGCAACGGGTTGACCACGCCCTTGGTCACCGCGGTCACCACCGCCGTGAACGCGGTACCCATCACCACCGCCACGGCCAGGTCGATGACATTGCCGCGCATCAGGAACTCTTTGAAGCCCTTGAGCATGAGTCGAACAACTCCAATCCGGTGAAGCCAAGTTTCGGAAAAACGATGCGATGCTAACCGCCACTCCGCAACTCGGCGAATTCTCAGCAAATCACCTGAGCCGGAAATCCCAGCAATCCGGACACCAGCGCTCCCGCTGCCAGGACGGCCGGAATCGACGGGAGTCGAATGGTGGCTCGTCGACCTCGAGATACCGCCATTCGACTACCGCCGGATCCATTTCTCTATCGAGGGCAGTCGAATGGTGGTTGGCGCGACCGGGCCGTGTCGGCGATCGACTCTCAGGGGCGGCGCGCGAAGCGTCCGGGGTCGGCCTGGTCGCGCGGCTTCACGATGATCTGATCCAGATTGACGTGCGGCGGCCGCGAGGCCACGAACCCGACGATCTCGGCGATATCCGCCGCGACCAGCGGATCGATCCCCTCGTACACCTTCGCCGCCCGCTCCGCGTCACCGTCGAAACGCACCAGCGAGAACTCGGTTTCCACCGCGCCGGGCGCGATCTCGGTGAGCCGCACCGGTTTGCCGAGCAGTTCGCCGCGCAGGGTGCGGTGCAGCACGGCTTGGGCGTGCTTCGCCGAGGTGTAACCGGAACCGTTGTCGTAGGCGTGGAACGCGGCGACCGAGGTGATGGTGACGACCAGGCCGTCGCCGGAGTCGATCAGCTTGGGCAGCAACGCCTTCGTGACGCGCAGCGTGCCGAGCACGTTGGTCTCCCACATCCAGCGCCAGTCGTCGAGGTCGGCTTCGCTCACCGGCGCAAGGCCTTTCGCGCCGCCCGCGTTGTTGACCAGCACGTCGACCGACGGAACGGCGTCGGTGAAGGCCGCGACCGATTCGTCCGAGGTGACGTCGAGTTCGAGTGCGGTGCCGCCGATCTCGTCGGCGAGAGTCTTCAGCCGGTCGAGCCTGCGCGCGCCCACGTACACGTGGTAGCCCTGCGCGGCGAGTTCTCGCGCGGTGGCTTCCCCGATGCCGGAACTGGCTCCCGTGACGACGGCGGTGCGATTGCTCATGGGGCGATCCTAAGTGCGGAGCGTTTGCCGGTGTCGCGCGCTGTCGCGCGGATCACCCCGCGCGGATCGTCGGCGGGCGGCCTTACGCTGGGTGGCATGGCACTTCGGGAAGCGGTCAGCGCGGACGGCACCAGCATCGTCTATCGGGTCGACGGACCCGCCGATGGACGGCCGCTCGTCCTGGTACACGGATGGTCGGCCAGCCTGCGTTGCTGGGGCGGCGCGGCCGACGATCTGGCCGGTCGGTTCCGGGTGATCGCGCTGGATCTGCGCGGTCACGGCTATTCCGGCGTCCCGGAGAGCGGCTACGACGATCCCAAGAACTGGGCCGCCGACATCGCCGCGGTGCTCGCGGCCGAGGGCATCGAGTCCGGCGCGGTCCTCCTCGGCTGGTCCTACGGCGGCATCGTGATCAGCGACTACCTCACCGCGTACGGCACCGGCGCGGTGTCGGGCGTCGTCTTCACCGGCTCGATGGCCAATATCGGACGCGACGTACCCGGCGCGGCGACCGGCTCGGCGATGCGGGAGGCAATCCCCGGCGTCTTCGAGACGAGCGCGGGCCGCGCCACCAGGGCCTTCGCCGCGTTCGGCAACGCCAACACGGGTCCGGGCGCGGACAAGGGCGAGGACGCCCAACGACTGTTCGGCATCAGCTTGGCCACCCCGCCCGCGGTGCGCAAGGCGCTGTTCTACCGTTCCGTCGACAACACCGAAACCCTTCGCGCCCTGGACATTCCGGTCCTGGTGCTGCACGGCGACGCCGACCCCGTCGTGCCCATCGACAACGGCCGCTACATCGCCGAGAACACCCCGCGTGCGCGCACCTCGTTCTGGCCGGGCGCGCAGCACGGATTGTTCATCGAGGACCGCCCGCGCTTCGTCGCCGAGGTCACCGAGTTCGTCGAGAGTTTGTAGCGGCACCGGTACCTACAGTTGGCGCTGGCCGGTGCTCTGTCGTTTGCACCGCGCGCGGCCGAGCGGATGGGGAAGGTGTGAACGTCTGGCGCTGCCGGGTGGCGGCTCGCCGTTTGCCGGTGGCGGCCGCCCACTGACGCGCACGGCGGAGCCGAGGTGGTATGCATGGCTGGCGCTGGCCGGGCGGGCAGCCTGTCGTTCGCACCGCGCGCGGCCGAGCGGATGGGGAAGGTGTGAACGTCTGGCGCTGCCGGGTGGCGGCTCGCCGTTTGCCGGTGGCGGCCGCCCACTGAACCGCGCTCGGCCGAGCCGAGGCGGGTGCGCATGGCTGGCGCTGGCCGGGCGGGCAGCCTGTCGTTTGCACCGCGCGCGGCCGAGCCGATGGGGAAAGTTCGCACGACTGGCGTCGGGCGGCGGCTCGTTTCTGGACCCGCGCGCTGCCGGAGCCCGGACGGGGTTCGCGCAGCGGCCGTCTTCAGGCCGGGGGCAGCCCGTCACCGACACCCGGCACCGCCGGAGCCGAGGCAACTACGCACCGCGGGCGCTGCCAGGCGACAGTTCGTCATTGGACAGCGCTGCGGGGACGGGGCGGAGGATCGGAGGTCTGGTCGTTGTCGGGCGGCCCGTCTCCGGACCCGTGCACGGGCGGAGCGCGGGCGGAGGTTCGCATGGTTGGCGGTGTCGCGTGGCGGCTCGTCGTCGGGCCGGGCGGGCAGCCCGTCACTGAACCGCGTGAGGCCGGAGCCGGGGTTGCTAGGCAGCGCGGGCGCTGCCGGGCGACAGTTCGCGATTGGACAGCGCTGTGGGAACGGGGCGGAGGATCGGAGGGCTGGTCGTTGTCGGGCGGCCGGTCTCTGGACCCGTGCACGGGCGGAGCGCGGGCGGAGGTTCGCATGGTTGGCGCTGCCGGGCGACAGCTCGTCATTTGACAGCGCGGCGGGAACGCGGGCGGCGCGGGCGGCTCGGCGGCGTTGTCAGGCGGTGGCCTCTCGCGGACCTGGGTGGTCGTCCGTCATCCAACGCGCACGTCCGAGTGCGGGCGCAGGTACGCGCAGCCTGGCGCTGCCGGGCGGCGGTCGGTCATGCGGACCCGCACACAGCCGAAGCCGGATGTGGAGGTCCCGCACGGGGGCGTTGTCGTGCGGCGGCTCGCCGTTGGGCCGGTACTGAACCGCGCACGGTCGGAGCCAATGCGGAGGTACGCGCAGCGGTCGGCCAAGCGGAGGTACGCATAGCCGGCGCTGCGGCCAGTGGCCGGTGCGCGGAATGCGCATCCGTAGCTACGCACATACATTCGAATCGCAGGTCAGCGCGGTCGGTGAGCGGTCTCACCTTTGCTGTGTGATGACTCTCACTTGCCCGGTAGGGGGCGTCGGCGGCGGATATTCACCGTGCACTATGGATGGTGTGAGTCAACGTGCGGACCTACGGCCGAACCGGATCGCCGTGCTGTCGGTGCACACCTCACCACTCGCGCAACCGGGCACCGGTGATGCGGGCGGCATGAACGTCTACGTGCTGCAAACGGCTCTCCAGCTGGCGCGACGCGGGACCGAAGTCGAGATCTTCACCCGCGCCACCTCGTCGAACGTCCCTCCGGTTCAGGAGGCGGGGCCTGGGGTGCTGGTGCGCAACGTGGTCGCGGGTCCGTTCGAGGGGCTCGACAAGCACGACCTCCCCACCCAGCTCTGCCCGTTCACCGCGGAGGTGCTGCGCCAGGAGGCGCGCCATCAGCCCGGCCACTACGACTTGGTGCACTCGCACTACTGGCTCTCCGGGCAGGTCGGCTGGCTGGCCAGGGACCGCTGGCGGGTGCCGCTGATCCACACCGCGCACACCTTGGCCGCCGTGAAGAACGCCGCGCTGGCCGATGGCGACTGCCCCGAGCCCGTCACCCGCGAGATCGGCGAGAAGCAGGTCATCGCGGAGGCCGACCGGATGGTCGCCAACACGGCGGAGGAGGCGCGTCAGCTCGTCGAGCTCTACGGCGCCGACGCCGAGCGCATCGATGTGGTTCCGCCGGGCGCCGACCTGGCCCGCTACCGTCCCGGTGACAAGGCCGCCGCTCGCGCCGAGCTCGGTCTTGCCGCCCACGAGCGGATCGTCGCCTTCGTCGGCCGCATCCAACCGCTCAAGGCGCCCGACGTGCTCGTCCGCGCCGCCGCCGAATTGTTGCGCACCGATCCGGACCGCAACCTGCGGGTGCTGATCGTCGGCGGCGCGTCCGGCACCGGACTGAAGCGCCCCGACGCGCTGATCGAGCTGGCCTCCGAACTCGGCATCACCGACCGCGTGACGTTCCTGCCGCCGCAGCCGCCGGACCGTCTCGTGCGGGTCTACCGCGCCGCGGACCTGGTCGCGGTGCCCAGCTACAACGAATCCTTCGGCTTGGTCGCCATCGAGGCGCAGGCCAGCGGCACCCCGGTCCTCGCCGCCGACGTCGGCGGACTCGGCACCGCCGTCCGGCACGGCGAGACCGGACTGCTCGTCGCGGGTCACGGCACCCCGGACTGGGCCGCCGCGCTCGGCACCCTGCTCGACGCACCAGCGCGGCTGGCGGAGATGAGCGATCGCGCGGTCGCGCACGCCGCGAACTTCTCCTGGGAGCACACCGCCGACGGGCTGCTCGCCAGCTACGCCGCGGCATTGGCCGGATTCCCCGAGACCGAACTGGGCGGCGGACTGCGGGCGGCGAGCGCGGAACGCACTAACCTGTCCGGTGCCGCGCTCCTCGGCGAGGGCGGTCAGGCCAGATCGCGGGCGCTGTGGCGGCGCCGGATGGGAGTGCACCGATGACGGAGATCCAGGCGACCGCGCAGGTGATCGACCAGACCCTGCGCGATCGCGAGATCGAGTACACCCGCCCTGGCGAGGACGTCTTCGTCGTCGTGCTGCCCGGTGAGCGCAAGCTGAAGACGACGCTCATGCTCACCGTCGGCAAACACGGCGTGCGCATCGAATCCTTCGTCTGCCGCAAGCCCGACGAGAACTTCGAGGGCGTCTACAAGTTCCTGCTCCGCCGCAACCGCCGCCTCTACGGCGTGGCCTACACGCTGGACCGGGTCGGCGACATCTACCTCGTCGGCCGCATGGCCACGCACGCCGTCACCGAGGACGAGCTCGACCGCATCTTCGGCCAGGTGCTGGAGGCGGTGGACGCCGACTTCAACGTGCTGCTGGAACTCGGCTTCGCGGAATCCATTCGGAAGGAATGGAAGTGGCGGGTCTCGCGCGGGGAGTCGCTGAAGAATCTGCTGCCGTTCGAGCACCTGGTCGAATCCTCCGAGAACTCCTGACCCGCCGCACCCGATGGTGCGAAATCCGATAATGCTCAGCTGTCGCCGAGCGCTTGGCCTGATGGTGACCCGGCTGTCGCCGAGCGCTCGGCCTGGTGGTGGCCCGGCTGCCGCCGAGCGCTTGGCCTGATGGTGGCCCGGCTGCCGCCGAGCAACTACCGTTGGCGACCGCACAGCAAGATCATTCGGCACCGGACCGTCGCGCGACCGCGGCGGTCCGGTGGCGTTGGGAAGTGGGGGTTTCGGATGACCGTTCTCGCTCTGGACATCGGCGCGACCAAGATCGCGGTCGGCTTGGTGGGGGCCGACGGAATGACGCACGAGGTAGGCCGCATTCAGGTGCCGCCGACCGGCGTGTGGGAGGCGGTGCGCGGGCTGCTGCTCGCCGCGGCCAACGGATCCGAGGTGGATCTGATCGGCATCGGCTCGTGCGGTCCGGTGGACGCCCCCGCGGGGATCACCACCCCGCTCAACATCCCGGAGTGGCGCGACGGATTCGCTCTGGTGCCCGCGGTTCAGGAACTGTTCCCCAGCGCGACGGTGCGCTTCGCCATCGACGGGGTGTGCCTAGCCCTGGCGGAGCGGCATTTCGGCGCGGCGCGGGAGACGCCGGACGCGCTGGCCATGACGGTGTCCTCGGGGATCGGCGGCGGTGTCATCGTCGGCGGCATGGTCGCTGTCGGGCACACCGGCAACGCGGGGCACATCGGTCACATGATCGTGCCCGGGTCGACCGATCCGTGCGCCTGTGGCGGGGTCGGTTGCGTGGAGGCGGTGGCCAGCGGTCCGTCCTCGGTGCGGTGGGCGCGCGAGCGCGGTTGGCACGGAACCACCGGCATCGAACTGGCCGCCGACGCGGAAGCGGGGGACCGGGTCGCCAAGGCGGCGCTGCGGCGCGCGGGAATCGCGCTGGGCCAAGTGATCTCGTCGGCGGCCGCGCTGCTCGACGTGGATCTGGTGGTGATCGGCGGCGGCTTCGCGCAGTCCGGAGAGCCGCTGTGGCGACCGTTACAGGAGGCGCTCGGCGCGCACGCCCGCATCGAGTTCCTGCGCGACCTGCACGTCGTCCCTTCGGAATTGGGCGATCAGGCCACGTTGGTCGGCGCCGGACTGCTCACCGCGCTCGCTCCGGCATCCTGACCAGGGCTCCGGTGCAGGGGCCGCGCGTGGCAGGATGGCCGTCATGACGTACACCCTCGTGTTGCTGCGCCACGGCGAGAGCGAATGGAATGCCCTGAATCTGTTCACCGGCTGGGTGGACGTGCACCTGACCGACAAGGGCATCGCCGAGGGTAAGCGCGCGGGCGAGCTGCTCGCCGAGCACGGCATCCTGCCCGACGTCGTCTACACCTCGCTGCTGCGCCGGGCCATCTCCACCGCGAACATCGCGCTGGACGCGGCCGACCGGCACTGGATCCCGGTCATCCGCGACTGGCGCCTCAACGAGCGCCACTACGGCGAGCTGCAGGGCAAGAACAAGGCGCAGATCCGCGACAAGTACGGCGACGAGCAGTTCATGCTGTGGCGGCGCAGCTACGACACTCCGCCGCCGCCGATCGACCCGGCCAACGAGTACAGCCAGGAAGGCGACGCGCGGTACGCGGGCATCGAGGTGCCCAAGACCGAATGCCTGCTCGACGTGGTGAACCGGATGGTCCCGTACTGGGAGTCGACCATCTCCAAGGAACTGCTCACCGGCAAGACCGTGCTGATCGCCGCGCACGGCAACTCGCTGCGCGCCCTGGTCAAGCACCTGGACAACATCTCCGACGACGACATCGCCGGCCTGAACATCCCGACCGGCATTCCGCTGCGCTACGAACTCGACGAGAACCTGCGCCCGGTACGCCCACGCGAGTACCTGGACCCGGAGGCCGCCGCCGCCGGCGCGGCCGCGGTCGCGAGCCAGGGCGGTAAGTAGTACGTCGTCGATGCGCCGCGGCCGTCACTCGGCCGCGGCGCATCGCTGTTTCGGGGGCTTGATTCTTGGTGCCGTCCGGCTGAAGCGCCGTTCGGTCGAGTGCGTGACCCTGGGGTGGCCCTGGCGTGCCGACCGACCGAATGCGCGGCCTGGAGGCGCCGTGCATCGCCCTGATATGCCGGTCGAGTGCGCGTCCTGGAGGCGCTTTGGGGTTGGCTCCGATGTGCCGGTCGAGTGCACAACCTCCAGCACCGCGGAGTGGCCGACCTGTCCGGCTGAGCGCACCGAGGAACAGCGCTCGGCGCGATCCGGCTGCGGTATCTCGCGGAAATCCGCCGTGTTTCGGCCTGTATCTCCGGCGTGTGCGTCGGTCTGGGCGCGGTCGATGCGGTAAACCTTCGTTCTGGCGCTCGGAATCCCGCAAGGATCTCCATATCCAGGGGCTATCGCGAGCCGTCATGCGTATGTGAATTGATATTCCAGGTGATCTTCGTGAATCCGGGAGTTCTTACCGACTGGTAAGTTGTGTATGCTTCCGGACGTTCGACCAGTCCGAGAGGTGGATCACGTCCGATGAAGTACGCGCTACGGGCCACAGTCGCGGCGCTCGCCGCCGCAGTGCTCGTTCCATTCCTCACCACCGGCGCGACCGCCGCACCCGTCGCAACGGGCCCCGACGGCGGCGCGGCCGGAGCGGCGTGGGCCGCCACCGAGGACGGCGTTCAGCAGTACCCGAACGTGCACATCGAATGGGATGTGCCGATCACCATGAGCGACGGCACGGTGCTGAAGGGCAACGTCTACCGGCCCGCCGACGCCTCCGGCCGCCCGATCGACGCGCCGACGCCCACCATCGTCAACATGACGCCCTACACCAAGTTGGTGTCGAACCTCGCCGATCACGCGCAGTCCATTCCGGTGCTGTCCGACGCGCTGCTGAACCTCTTCCGCCAGATCGATTTCAGCGGCACCCCGCTCTCCGGCGTCACCGATCTCACCAAGGCCTTCGGCGGCGGCGAGCTGCGCAACTTCACCGTGGACCGCCAGCTGATCAAGAGCGGGTACTCGCAGGTCGTCGTCGACGTGCGCGGCACCGGCTTCTCGCAGGGCGAATGGGACATGCTCCGCGCCCGCGAGCAGCAGGACACCCTCGAGGTGATCGACTGGGCATCCCGCCAGCCGTGGTCGGACGGCAAGATCGGCATGAACGGCATTTCCTACTCGGGCATCAACCAGGTGCAGGCGGCGTCCAAGCAGCCGCCCGCGCTGAAGGCGATCTTCCCGGTGGTGCCGGGCAGCGACCTGGTCAACGACGTGCTCGCCCCCGGCGGCGGCTTCGGCTTCAACTTCATCCCGCTGTGGCTCACTGCGATCAACACCCTCAAATGGGTGCCGGACGTGCAGTCCATCGTGCACGGCAAGTTCGACTGGGAGTGGCTCAACGACCGCGCCGCGTCCCCGCTCACCTTCATGGACGTGTTCCTGAACGCCTACACCGCAACGCGTTTCGAGGACGCGGACCCGCGCCTGCTCGATCTGCTCACCCACAGCAGCCCCGAACGCGGCGACTACGTCAGCGATCCCACGCAGATCCGGGTGCCGACCTTCGTCGTCGGCGGCTGGCACGATCTGTTCACCTACTCGGAATCCAAGATCTACAACCAGATTCCGCTACCCGCGGGCCAGAAGCAGCTGCTGATGGGCAACACCTACCACGTGAACTCCGGCAACGAGTACGGCAAGCCCGGCCTGCCGCCCCGGCTCGACGTGCTGCAACGTGCGTGGTTCGACAAGTGGCTCAAGGGAATCGACAACGGCGTCGATGGCTACGGTCCGGTCACCCTGCGCCAGCAGGGCGGCGGCTGGGTCACCCAGAACGGCTTCGGCGCTTCGGCCGTCGGCGAGGCCGCCGCGCAGCACCGCCGCATGTACCTGTCCGCGGCGCCCAGCGGCACTGCCCAGAGCGTCTACGACGGCTCGCTCACCGCTGAAGCGAACGCCGACACGGCGCGGCTGACCGTCGCCCCCGGCCTGACCACCCTGTGCTCCAACGATGCGGCGCAGGGCAGCGCGGGCGTGCTGTCGATCATCGACGGTTGCGCCAAGGATTCGCGCGTCGCCGAGCTGAACGCGCTCACCTTCACCAGCGCGCCGGTCGTCGAGGCGACCACCATCTCCGGCCCGATCGCCGTGCGGCTCAACACCGTTCAGGACGCGACCGACGGCTACTGGACGGTGACCGTCAACGACGTCGCGCCCGACGGTCAGTCGACCGTGCTCACCTCCGGTCAGCTGATGGCCTCCCTGCGCGAGATCGACGAGGCCAACAGCAGCCGTTCGGCCAACGGCGACTACACCGACCCGCGCCCCTACACCTCGCTCGAGAAGCGGCAGCCGACGGTGCCCGGCGAGGCCACCACGCTGGACATCACGCTGAGCGCCACCGAGGCGATCCTGCAGCCCGGCCACCGCCTGCGCGTGGACGTGTTCGCGAGCAACTTCCCGAAAGGACTGCCCGTCCTACCGATGCTGCTCGACACGGAGTTGAAGCCGCAGCACGTGCAGCTGGACCCGGCCCGGCCGAGCTTCGTCAACATCCCGGTCCGCGGCAACCACGGCTGGTGAATCCGATCCGCTGACCCCGCCGCTCGCCTCAACCAGCTCGACCACCCCTCGGACCCGACGCCATGGCTGGTCGGCCCCAACCACCATTTCTCTCCCGTCGATAGAGAAATGGTGGTTGGGCCAAATCGACGGTAGTCAAATGGTGGCAAGTTGATCTTCAACAGCCACCATTCGACTACCGTCGATTGCTTAGCCCCCTTGACAGGCTCACAAGGCGAGGCCGCCCGCCCAGAACGCACCATACGAAGTGCCGTTACTGAACTAACTGCGACCACACGCCTGAACTAGTAGGCCGAGCCGCACAAACCACGTCCGCCAACGCACCCATCCGCCAACCGGACGAACCCACTCCACGCCGAACCAAAGAACGCAACCACAGCCGGTCGACCACGCCGGGCGTCGCACCCACGCTCGACAACTGCGGGAGGTAAGCCGGGTACGGCACCCAACGCGCCCAGCACCGTTCGGGGCAAACCTGGGCCAGCCGCGCGTGAATTAGCGGCCCAAACCCCGGAACCACGTCCGCCAACTCACCCATCCGCCAACCGGACGATCCCACCCCACGCCGATCCAAAGAACGCAACCACAGCCGGTCGACCACGCCGGGCGTTGCACCCACGCTCGACAACTGCGGGAGGTAAGCCGGGTACGGCACCCAACGCGCCCAGCACCGTTCGGGGCAAACCTGGGCCAGCCGCGCGTGAATTAGCGGCCCAAACCCCGGAACCACGTCCGCCAACTCACCCATCCGCTAACCGGACGATCCCACCCCACGCCGACCCCGAGATCCCCAACGCAACTCCCGCCCTACCGGACGACTCCATACCGCGGAACCCCGCCCAACCGGACAACTCCGCAATCCTGCGGAACCCCGCCCAACTGGACGGCCCGGCAATCCGCGGAAACTCGCCCACCCGGACGACCCCGCAATCCCGCAGAACCCGCCCAGCCGGACAACCTCCATCAATCCCGCATAGCAAACGCCCCCGCCAACGGCGGCAACATCGCACGAGCGTCATACCCCCCGAACCAAAGCCCCACCGCCAATACCGAAGCAGCCTCCAAATACCGAGCCCGATGCAACCCACCCGCCAAGAACGGCCGCAACTTCAAATCCTCGGCCAACCCCGCGACAAGGCGCACAGCATCCGGATCATCACCACAAAGAGGCACCGACAAGGTCGCGCCCTCGAACTCGCGAACCTCGGCCGCCCACACCTCGGCCGCGCACAGGTTGAACCCCTTCACCACCCGCGCACCAGGAACGGTCCCGGCGATCCGCTCCGCCACCGCGTCCTCCCCGAGCACGAAGTTGTCCGTTCCATCGGACGCCGCATCGGGCTCGAACGCATTGGTGCAGTCGACGAGCACGCGCCCATCGAGCCCGGGCGTCCCCCGCAAGATGCCGTCCAACGCCTCGACCGGTACCGCCAGCAACACCACTTCACCGAACCCGGCAGCCTCCGCGATGCTCCCGCTCCGCGCGCCGTACCCGACGGCATCAGCTACTTCAGCCGCCGCCGCACTCCGCCGCGCACCGAAGCAGACTTCGTGCCCCGCCGCGGCCCAACCACCGCCCAACGCCCGCGCCATCGCGCCCGCCCCGATGATCCCGATCCGCATGTCGAACTCCTCACTGTCGAATGTGCTTCCGACGGTAGGGAATTCGATAGGCACCTCCGGGTGCCCAACGCCGATGCCATGCTGAACCCATGACCGCGCCCCACGCCGAAACCGCCCTCGCCTCGGCAATCCCAGGCTCTCCGCCCCGCGGTCCTCTGCCACCCCACCCGGACGCACCCGAGCCGAGCGGCCCGTCGCGCAGCTCGCAACAAGCCGTGACCAAGGACGCCCAGCCGGACGCGCCGACCCCCGCGGCCCATGGCTCGCCCCGACCGGCCTCGGCCGCGGACTCCCAGCTGGACGCGCCCGACCTGACCCGCGTATCCGGCGGTTCGCCACAACAAGAGTCGCCGCAGGTCACCCACCCAGATGCGCCCGCACCGCCCCGCCCATCCGCCGACCCGCCTCAACGTGCACCCGCACCAGTCGCGCAGCCCGGCACGGCCGCGTCGCCCGGCCCGTGCCATGGCTCGCCGCGACACGAGCCCGTCCCGATCGTCCAGCCCGACGCGTCCACTCCGAGCCGCCTGTCCCGCAGCTCGCCGAAACAAGCCCCGGCCCAGCCGGACGCAGCCGCGAGGCCCCGCCCGTCCCACAGCTCGGGACGACATGCGCCAGCCCCGGTCACTCATCCAGACGCGCCCGCGCCGCCCCGCCCGCCTCGCAGTTCGCCCCGGCAGGCTCCCACTCCGGTCACCCACCCAGACGCGCCCGCGCCTCCCCGCCCGCCTCGTACTTCGCCCCGGCAGGCCCCTACCCCGGTCACTCGACTGGACGCACCCGCGCTGACCCGGGCATCCCACGACCCGTCGGGACAAGACCCGGACCCAGCCGCCCAGCAGGACCCGGACGCACCCGCGCCGCCCCACCCGCCCCACGGCTCGCCACGACAAACCCCCGACCTCGTCACCTACCCGCCCTACGGCGACTACGAATCCGACTGCCCCGCCCGCATGGGCGTCGACCTGTTCGGCAACTCCTGGCTGCCGGTGATCGTCTACATGCTCCGGGACGGACCGATGCGCCCAGGCGAGCTGCGCGCCGCGATCGGCGGGATCAGCCAGAAGATGCTGACCCAGACGCTGCGCCGCATGGAACAGCTCACACTCGTGCACCGCCGCCGCTACGCCGAGGCCCCGCCGCGCGTCGAGTACGAACTAACCGAAGCGGGCCGCGATCTACTCGGGCCGATCTACGCGCTGGGGGAGTGGGTCGACAAACACGGGCGCGCGGTGAACGCCGCGCTCGCGGGAGACGAGGATTGACAGGGAAGCCCACCTTCCCGTCGATCTTCGCGAGCCTCGGACCAGCCCCGCGAAGTCGATCTTTCCCGCCCCGGCACTCCGCGCCGCCTCGCGTCCGAACAACGCGTAAACACCCGGCTAACGGCCCTGGAAGGCCCCATGACCTGCGTGAAACTTCGTGTACCCGCCGTTGGTCAGTCGGTCGGCGACCGTACGATTCAAGTGTGAGTGTTCCGCAGGCCGTGTTGTTGGCAGTCCTCGCGGCTGTCGTCGGCCTGGCAGTCGGTGGGCTGCTCATTCCGTACGTGAACGCCCGTCAGGCCGCCCGGAGACAGGCCGATTCCGGGCTGACCATGTCGCAGGTGCTCGACCTGATCGTGCTCGCGTCCGAAAGCGGCATCGCGGTGGTCGACCAGTACCGCGACGTGGTGCTCGTGAACCCGCGCGCCGAGGAACTCGGCTTGGTCCGCAACCGCCTGCTCGACGAGCGCGCCTGGGCCGCCGTGGAGAAGGTGCTCGGCACCGGCGAGTCCGCGGAATTCGACCTGACCGCCAAGAACCCCATGCCCGGCCGCAGCAGAATCGCGGTGCGCGGCGTCGCGCGGCCGCTCTCGCCGGAGGAGACCGGCTTCACCGTGCTGTTCGCCGACGACGATTCCGAGCAGGCCCGCATGGAGGCCACCCGCCGCGATTTCGTCGCCAATGTCAGCCACGAGCTCAAGACCCCCGTCGGCGCGATGAGCCTGCTCGCCGAGGCGCTGCTGGAATCGGCCGACGACCCGGAGGCGGTGCGCCACTTCGGCGAGCGCGTGCTCGGCGAATCCCGCCGCCTCGGCAAGATGGTGACCGAACTGATCGCGCTCTCCCGTCTGCAGGGCGCGGAGAAGCTGCCCGAGCTAGAGGTCGTCGACGTCGACACGGTCGTCATGCAGGCGGTGGACCGCTCCCGCACCGCGGCCGAGGCGGCGGGCATCACCGTCAGCACCGACCGGCCCAGCGGGCTCGAGGTCCTCGGCGACGAGACATTGCTCGTCACCGCTCTGTCCAACCTGGTGGAGAACGCCATCGCCTACTCCCCGGCCGGCTCGCACGTCTCGGTGAGCCGTTCGCTGCGCGGCGATCATGTCGCCATGGCGGTCACCGACCGTGGCATCGGAATCCCGAAAGAAGACCAGGAGCGGGTGTTCGAACGGTTCTTCCGTTCCGACAAGGCGCGCTCGCGCGCCACCGGTGGCACCGGGCTCGGGCTCGCTATCGTCAAGCACGTGGCGGCCAACCACAACGGTGAGATCACCCTGTGGAGCAAACTGGGCACCGGATCCACGTTCACCTTGCGAATACCCGCACACCTCGAGACCGACGGCGACGAGGACGTCGAAAGTCCCGCGGTGAGCACGAAGGAAACCGGCCCGCGTCCCCAGGGGCCGGGCAGACCCAATGGTGTGGAGGCACGCAGATGACGAGTGTTCTTATCGTCGAGGATGAGGAGTCGCTGGCCGATCCGCTCGCGTTCCTGCTGCGCAAGGAGGGCTTCGAGGTCACCGTGGTGGGCGACGGACCCTCCGCGCTCGCCGAATTCGATCGCTCCGGCGCCGACATCGTCCTGCTGGACCTGATGCTGCCCGGCATGAGCGGCACCGATGTGTGCAAGCAACTGCGCACCCGCAGCGGCGTGCCGGTCATCATGGTGACCGCGCGGGACAGCGAGATCGACAAGGTGGTCGGCCTCGAGCTGGGCGCCGACGACTACGTCACCAAGCCGTACTCGTCGCGTGAGCTCATCGCGCGCATCCGCGCGGTCCTGCGCCGCGGCGCGGGCGACGAGATCGACGGCGGCAGCGAGAACGGCGTGCTGGAGGCGGGTCCGGTCCGGATGGACGTCGACCGCCACACCGTGATGGTCAACGGCAAGCCAGTGACGTTGCCGCTCAAGGAATTCGATCTGCTCGAGTACCTGCTGCGCAACTCCGGCCGGGTGCTGACCCGCGGCCAGCTGATCGACCGCGTCTGGGGCGCCGACTACGTCGGCGACACAAAGACTCTCGACGTGCACGTCAAGCGGCTGCGCTCCAAGATCGAGGCCGATCCGGCCAAGCCCGAGCACCTGGTGACCGTGCGCGGTCTCGGTTACAAGCTCGAGGCGTAGACGGCAAGACAGCGAACGGGCCCCGGTTCCGCCTCCTCACCCCGAGCGCGGAACCGGGGCCCGTTACGTCGTAGGTACGTGATCGGCCCCCGGCGGACTCCCCTTAGGGGAGGTAGACCCAGGTCGGGCCGATGGCGGGAACATCGGTCTTGCGCAGCGTGATCCAGCCGAGGTCGTCTTCCTGCATGCAGTCGTAGAGCGGCACGGTGGTGCCGTTGCCGCGGCAGGCGATGGTGCGGCTGACGCCGTAGGGGCTCATGATGACGTTCTTGCCCTCTTTGGCGGCGTTCACCGCGGCCGGATCGGTCGCCGGCACGAAGGTGGCGGTGAAGTCGGCGAACTTGGTCGGATCCGCGTCCGGCTCGGCGTGCGCGCCGCCTGCCATGGAGAGGGTCGCGCCGATGACGAGTGTTGCGAGGGTGAGCGCTTTCTTCATGACCCGACATCAAACCCGAAACGGGTGACGCTCGCATGGCGAGCAGGTGACCTGCCGGGTGCGTTCGGCTCACCCGCGCTGGTCGGCCGGTGTGCAGGCCGCCGAGTGACGACCCGCACACCGCACGCGTCAGCTGCTGCCGAGCATTCCGCCGAGCAACCCGCCGAGCAGGCGTCCCGCGCTGCCGGTCCCGCTGCCGGATGCGCTGCCCGAGCTACCGGTGCCGCCGCTGCTCGCCTTGGACACCTCCACCACGATCGACTTCGTGCTGCCGCCTTGTTCGACGGTGATGATGTGCTCGCCCGGCGTGCTCGGCTTCCATTCGATGGTCGCGGTGCCCGGCGGCCACGGCACCTTGGGCGCGCCGATGAATTCGCCGTTGTCGCTGAAGTAGACGAGCAGACCGCCGGACGCGCCGCCGACGTCGGCGGTGATCGTGTACGTGCTGCCGACCTGGTGGTTGCTGCCGTCGACCGAGACCGACTGCACGGCCGCGTACGCCGAGGGCGCGGTCAGCACGGCGACGGCGGTGGCGGCCGCGAATGCCGTGAGTCCGACGCCTGCCCCGCGCCGGAACTTGCTGGGTGATGTCATGGTGCTCCTCCTGTGCCGACCATGCGATCGACTGGACCCTACTCTTTGAAGCGGAGATGTTTCAGATTTCGGCTCGAGTTCGCCGAGTCGAAATATCGGAACCCGTTCGGCGCGACCGGCTTCCGGGCCGCGCCGGGGAAGGTGCGCCTGATGGGCGCTGCCGGACGTAGTCCGCCCATGGGCAGCGCATGCCCGGAGCGGATGCGGAGGTGCGCCCGATCGGCGCTGCCTGATGCAGTTCGTCCCAAGGCTGCGCGGCCGGGGTGAAGGCGGAGGTCCGCCTAGCTCCCGTTGCCGAACAGACTGCCCAGCAGCTTGCCCGCACTGCCGGTGCCCGCGCTGCCCGTGCCGCCGCCCGGATCGCCGGGATCTCCCGGGTCGCCCGGATCTCCGGGATCATTCGGGTCGGTCACCTGGACGACGATCGTCTTGGTGCTGCCACCCTGCGAGGCGGTGATGAGGTGCTGTCCCGGTGTCGTCGGGGTCCAACTCACGGAGGACTCGCCGACCGGCCACGGCACCTGCGGGCCGGCGATCTGGTCGCCGTTGTCCGACCAGTAGACGAGCAGCCCGATGCCCGCTCCGCTCAGCTTGGCGCGCAGCGTGTAGGTGGTGTTGATGGTGTGGTCGGCGCCCGACACGGTGATCGAGTCGACGGTTGCGTGCGCCTGCGGGGCCGCGAAGACGGCGACGGCCGTGGCCGCGGCGAAACCCGCGAGTCCGGCGCCGATCCGGCGTCCGACCAGGGCGGAGGTGGTGTAACTCATGGTGTGCTCCTGTGCTGCCCACTGGATGTGGGCCTTCGCACAGTAAGCGACCGAATGTGTGAAATGTGAGCGTTTCGCAAATCTGGACAAGCGTCCGTTAGGGATGGAGTCGGGAGTTTCGGCAGTGCGGAAGTTCTACTGCGCCTTGCCGTGCGCGGCCTGCTCCGCGTTGCGCTGCGCGTGCACCGTCGCGGGATGTACCGCGATCAAACCCAGCCCTTCGCGGCGCTTGCAGTGCCTGGCCAATTCCTCGTAGGCCGGTTCGCCGAGCAGTTCCTTCAGCTCGGGCGCGTAGGACTGCCAGACCGGCCGCGCGCCGACGTGCGCGTCCGGCGAACCCGAGCAGTACCAATCCAGATCGAGTCCGCCGGGACCCCAGCCGCGCCGGTCGTACTCGGTGATCACCGTGCGCAGGATCTGCACGCCGTCCGGTCGGTCCACCCATTCCTGGGTGCGCCGAATCGGCAACTGCCAGCAGACATCCGGCTTCACCGTGTGCGGCTCCATGCCGCGGCGCAACGCCATCGTGTGCAACGCGCAGCCGACGCCGCCCTCGAAACCGGGCCGGTTCAGGAAGATGCACGCGCCATCGAAGCGCCGGGTGCGCAGGGCGGGCTCGTCCTCGAGCTCGTCGAGTTCGAGATAGCCCTTCTTGGTCACCTTGCCCTTGGCGTTCTGGGCCTCGCCCATCAGCTGCCAGTCGGCCGGTGTGAGCATTCTCACAGCGTTGCGCAGGCGCTCCTGGTCGTCCTCGTCGGACAAGAATGCGCCGTGGGAGCAGCAGCCGTCGTCCGGGCGGCCTGCGATGATGCCTTGGCAGGCGGGCGTTCCGAAGACGCAGGTCCAACGGGACAGCAGCCAGGTGAGATCGGCGACGATCAGGTGCTCGTCATTTGCTGGATCTACGAACTCGATCCATTCGCGCGGAAAGTCCAGATCGACCTCGGGTGCCGGGTCGATCTTCGCCGCTGGTCGGGGCCGGGTCCGGCTGCTCGCCGCTGCGCCTACCGTCACATCTGCAGACGCTAACAGTTCGATCGCCTGGTCTGAAGTGCTGGTCGACCCAGTACCGTGTTCATGTGCGGCTTGGGGTACTCGACGTCGGAAGCAATACCGTTCACCTGCTCGTGGTGGACGCGCACCGGGGTGGCCACCCGATGCCGATGAGCTCGACGAAGGCCACGCTCCGGCTGTCGGAGAACCTGGACGAAGAGGGACGGATCACCGTCCAGGGCGCCGAGCGTCTCATCAAGACCGTGGCCGAATTCGCCAGCATCGCCGAGACCTCCCGCTGCGTCGAGCTGATGCCGTTCGCCACCTCCGCGCTGCGCGAGGCCACCAACTCCGAACACGTGCTCGCCAGGGTGCGCGCCGAGACGGGCGTCGATCTGCAGGTGCTCACCGGCGTCGACGAGGCCCGGCTGACCTTTCTCGCGGTGCGCCGCTGGTACGGCTGGAGCGCGGGCCGCATCCTGAACCTCGACATCGGCGGCGGCTCGCTGGAGATGAGCAACGGCGGCGACGAGGAGCCCGACGTCGCGCTCTCGCTGCAACTCGGGGCGGGTCGGCTCACCAGGGAGTGGCTGCGTGAGGATCCGCCGGGCAAGCGCCGGGTCGCGGTGCTGCGGGACTGGCTCGACGCCGAACTCGTCGCCCCCGCGAAACAGCTGATCGAGGTGGGCAGGCCCGACCTCGCGGTCGGCACCTCGAAGACCTTCCGCTCGCTCGCGCGACTGACCGGAGCGGCGCCCTCGGCGGCGGGTCCGCGGGTGCGCCGTACACTCACCAGCTCGGGTCTGCGCCAACTGATCGCGTTCATCTCGCGGATGACAGCGTCGGACCGTGCAGAATTGGAAGGCGTGAGTTCCGATCGGTCACAGCAATTGGTGGCTGGCGCATTGGTCGCGGAGGCGAGTATGCGGGCACTATCGCTGGATACGCTCGAGATTTGTCCCTGGGCGCTGCGGGAAGGACTGATCCTGCGCAAACTGGATACCGATATGAACGGTGGACCCAGAGCGTCGTTGCTGACGGGACCGGCGGCCGAACCAGGCAAGCCGGCGTCCGACGGTGGAGCGGGGCTGTCCGGTCCGGTCGAAACGGTGTCGTCATGAGCGAACGCAGTGAGCGAATCATGTGCCAGCGTGCATCGCGCATGCCGGAACCGAGCGCCAGCGAGGTGCAGGCATGAGTGATGAGTCCAAGCAGCTATCGGTCGCCGAGCTGCTGGCCCGCAACGGGCAGCAGGGCGCGTCGTCTTCCGGCGGCGGTCGCCGCAGACGCGGTGGCCGCGGCATCTCCGTCGCCGAGCTGACGGGTGACCTGCCGGTCATCCGGGAGGGCGGCAGCCACTCCGCGCACGCCGCGCCCGACGACGAGATCGCCGAAGCGCCGTCGGCGTACGAGCCCGCTTCCTACGCGCCGACATCATTCGAGCCCACGGCTTTCGAGCCGCCCTCATACGAACCAGCCGCCTACGAGCCCGCCGCATTCGAACCGGTTGCGTCCGAGCCGGTTTCGTACATCGCTCCCGATCCCGTCGCGGACTTGCCGAGCCAGTCGCCGATGTCGGGCCCGATCACCCGCTACGACCCGCTCGCGCCCTACCGGGAATCGACGTCCTATCCCGAGCCGACGCCCTACCCGGCGACGCCGTCGTATTCGGATCCGCCGCCCGGGCGCTCCAACCTGGTGATGCCCGGACGCGACATGTCCTCCGGCTCCCGGCACAGCGCGCCGGACCCGCTGGAATCAGCGGCCCCCTACGCCGATCCAGTGTCGGAGGCGCCGCGCAGCAGTCGCGGCGGCCGCAGGCGCAAGCCGGATCCGGACGACGACGCCACCATCGTGGTCGGCCCGCCGCTGCGCGATCCGATGGATTTCGACATCCCCCGCAACGGGCATCCGGACGAGCCGCGCGGCTCGGACCGGCAGGAACGCGGCCGCGGCGGCCGGGCCGCGCGCCGAAGGGCGGCGGAAGCCGACGAGGCAGGTCCCTCGACAGCGGCGTGGGCGCCGCCGTCGAACGGTTTCGCCCCCGATTCCGCGCCGTTGCCCCTCTCGCCGCTACCGGAACGCGCCAAGCCCTCCGGACGCGCCGCGAACCAGGAGCCGCGGGAGGAGCAGCGAAGATCCTCCCGATCCGAGACGCTGCGGGCCCGCGCCGAGGGCGCGCTGCCCTCGTGGTCGGCGCGAAGGCACAAGCCGGAGCCGGAGAAGTCCGACTCCGAGCCGGAGTCGGGCGGCATTCCGACCGCCGCGTGGTCGCTGGCCAGCCAGGATCAGCAGCTGGTCTCCGGCTCCACGGTGGCGGGCGACCTGCTGCGCGACGGTGTCGAGCGCGCCGAACGCGCGGGCGGCGGACGCGGCCGGTCGCGCGGTGGTCGCGCCCAGGTCGAGCTCGACGAGGGCCTCACCGATGTGCACGACTCGTTCCTGCTCGACGACGACGAGGACGAGGACGAGGCGCCCGAGCCGCGGCAGAAGCCCGCCGCGCGCCCGACGCAGCGCCGCTCCCGTGCCGCGCGGAAGGCGGAGTACGACGCCAACCGCAAGCAGTGGATGATCCTCGGCGGTCAGAGCGCGGGGGCGGCGGTCGCCGGAATGTTGCTGTTCAAGGGTTTCGAGCGAATGTGGGAGATGCTGCCCTGGGTGGCGCTGGCGCTGGCGATGATCGTGATCCTCGGCCTTGTGGCCCTGGTGCGGATTCTGCGCCGGACCGACGACATCCTCAGCACGGTGATTGCCGTCGTAGTGGGCATCTTCGTCACGCTGGGACCGCTAGCCTTTCTTCTCAGTACGAACTGAGTAGGGAGCGGCTGTGGGGAACATCGGGCAGGCGGACGACACCCGGATCGGTAGCGCGGTCGGGGGACCGGCGCCCGATCAGAGCGGACAACCGGGCGGGGGTACGCCGGGTGGGGCGGCGAGCCCGCCGGGGCGCGACATTCTGGTCGGGCTGTCCAGCGCGTCGGTCTACCCGCAGAACACCGAGGCGGCTTTCCGGTACGCGGCCGATCTCGGTTACGACGGCGTCGAGTTGATGGTCTGGGCCGAGCCTGCCAGTCAGAGCATCGCCACCGTGCAGAACTACACCCGCAAGTACGGCGTCCCGGTGCTCGCGGTGCACGCGCCGTGCCTGTTGATCTCCCAGCGCGTGTGGGGCGCGGACCCGGTGGCCAAGCTGGAGCGCAGCGTGCGCACCGCCGAGGCGCTCGGGGCGGACACGGTGGTCGTCCATCCGCCGTTCCGCTGGCAGCGCCGCTACGCGGACGGCTTCGCCGAGCAGGTCGCCGAGCTCGAGGAGCACAGCCCGGTCGTCGTCGCGGTGGAGAACATGTTCCCGATGCGCGCGGACACGCTGTTCGGCCGCGGCGCGAACGCGGCGAAGCGACTGGAGCGGCGCGGTGGTCCGGGCTGGGGCCTGACCGCGTTCAGCCCGTCCTACGACCCCACCGACACCGGCTTCCGGCACTACACACTCGATCTCTCGCACACCGCGACCGCAGGCTCCGATCCGCTGGCACTCGCCGCCAGAATGGGGCAGGGCCTCGCCCACCTGCACCTGGCCGACGGGCGCGGCGCGGCACACGACGAGCACCTCGTCCCGGGCGACGGCACCCAGCCCTGTGCCGAACTCTGCGCGCAGCTGGTGCGCAACGGCTTCACCGGCCACGCCGTCGCCGAGATCAACACCCAGAACGCCCGCACCACCGCTCACCGCGCGGCGATGCTGCACCGCACGCTGGCCTTCGCCCGGCTGCACCTCAACGGCGTCGCGCCCAGTCCCGCGCCCGCCTCGGCGCAGGCGAATCGGGTGTAAGCGCTTTCCGCGTCCTTTCACCGCGGCATTCGTGACCGCACGGTGTGATATCGATCTGCCTCCCTACGGGGAACGACCCTGTCGCTACCGTGCGTTGTACGCTGTACGAACGCACGCGGTGCAGTAGGACAGGAGTGACGATGACGTTGGAGTTGACCACCGACGCGGTCGAGCCGACCGCGACGGATGCCCCGTTCGCCGAGGTGTGCGCGCTGACCGAACTGCTCTCCGGCGACGCCGAGGTCGGCCGGTACGCGGGCGTCATCGACGAGATCTGGACCATCGGCCAGAAAGTGCACGGCGGCACCATGGTCGCCGCGAGCGCCGCGGCCGCCACCCGCTGGCTGCGCGCCTCCGATCCGGCGCTCGCCGAGATGGCCCCCATCGCCGCCAGTTCGGACTTCCTCGGCGCGCCCGAGCCGGGCGAGGTCGAGTACGAGGTGCGCATCCGCAAGATCGGCCGCCAGATCTGCCTGGCCGACGCCACGCTCACCCAGAACGGGCGCGCGATGGTGCGCACCGCGTTCACCTTCGGCCACCTCGACGACATCGAGCCGCTCTACGCGCCCGAGCACGGCGACATGCCCGCCGAACCGGCCGCCGACGCGATGGGTTACGAGGGTTCGCCGATGGGCAAGATCGTGAACGTCGCCAAGGGCGCCGACCTCTACCTGGACCGGTCGTGGGCGCCGTTCCTCGAGGGCGCGCGGGGCGAGCCGCGGCTGCGGCTGTGGATGCGCCCGTTCGATGGCGATCAGCGCGACCCCGACGTGTCGATGTTCTTCGCGATGATGGCGGCCGACATGAGCCCGCCGGTGCCGGTGAACCTCGGCCAGTTCGGCTGGGCGCCCACTGTGCAGATGACCACATACCTGCGCCGCAGGCCCGCGCCGGGCTGGCTGCGCGTCATCGCCACCTCGCACGAGGTGGGCGGCCGCATGTTCGACGAGGACCAGCTCATCCTGGACAGCACCGGCGCGGTGGTCGCCCAGAGCCGCCAACTCGCACTGATTCCCCAGAGCCGCTGACGCGCGCACTAACCTTTACCACCATGACGAGAATTGCGGTGATCGGTGGAGGCCGGATCGGGGAGGCGTTGATCGCCGGTTTGCTGGAATCGGGCAGGGCGAGCAAGGATCTGGTCGTCGTCGAGACGCACGCCGACCGGGCCGAGCTGATCGCGAGCCGGTTCGGCGTGCGCGTCACGGGCGAGGCGGCCGACGCGGCCGTCGGCGCCGATCTGCTGGTGATCGCGGTCAAGCCGGGTGACGTCGACACGGTGCTGACCGAATTGGGGAAGGCCGAGCTGAACGCGGGCGACCGCGACCAGGTGCTCGTCTCGCTGGCCGCGGGCGTGCCGACCGCGCGGCTGGAGGCCAAGCTGCCCGCGGGCTTCCCCGTAGTGCGGGTGATGTCGAATACCCCGATGCTGGTCGGCCAGGGCATGAGCGCGCTCGCGCCGGGGCGTTACGCCAAGCCCGAGCAGCTGGAGCTGGTCACCGACGTGCTCGGCGCGGTCGGCAAGGTCGTCACCGTCGCCGAGTCGCAGATGGACGCGGTCACCGCGGTGTCGGGCTCCGGCCCCGCCTACTTCCTGCTGGTCGTCGAGGCCATGGTCGACGCGGGCGTCGGGCTCGGCCTGACCAGGGACGTCGCGACCCAGCTCGTGGTGCAGACGATGGTCGGCTCGGCCGCGCTGCTCGACGAATCCGGCCAGAGCGCGGTGGACCTGCGCGCGGCCGTCACCTCGCCCGCGGGCACCACCGCGGCGGCGTTGCGCGAACTCGAGCGCGGCGGCGTTCGCTCGGCGTTTCTCGAGGCTTTGCACGCGGCCAAACAGCGTTCCGCCGAACAAGGCGCGTCGGCGGAATAACGCACGACGCGTACATCTCGCGTTCGCATTGGGGCAAACCGGGCGTCAGAAGCTGATTTCTCACACACGTCGCAGTAATCCCACTAGCCCCGCTAAGCTTCAAGGAGCACGTGCGTGTCTGTTCCGCCGGTGGGGAAGCCGGCGGCGCGGACGTGCCGGAGGTCAATGGTGCAATGATGTCTTCCAACAAGATGTCTGCAAATAGCTCGGGGACGTCACCAGGTTCGTCCGGCCCATCAGGTGGCCGTAGCGGTGGCCGAGCGCAAGGCAGTTCGGGATCGCCGGGCCAATCGATGCTCGGCGGTGGTACGCAATTCCTCACGGTCGCCGAAGTGGCGAATCTGATGCGGGTGTCCAAGATGACGGTCTACCGGTTGGTGCATTCGGGCGAGCTGCCCGCGGTGCGCGTCGGCCGGTCGTTCCGGGTGCACGCGAAGGCCGTGCACGACTATCTGGAGACGTCCTACTTCGACGCTGGGTGAGGCGGTTTCGACCCCTGAAGGGCCCCGCGCGGCGCGTGGGAGCCCGCGAATGACGGTGCGCGCGCCCGCGAGGGCCGTTGCTCGTGCCGCCATCGGATACCGGTAGGATGAACCCTCGGTTCGTGTTCGCCTGCCTGCGGCGCCAGTTCGTGGTGTCCGGTGGCCGCTGGCGGCGCGGATGCCGAAATCAGCTAGGCGTACGCGATGGCGTGCGCGCCGAGTAGAGAGAACGCGAGGACACCCTATGGGTTCTGTGATCAAGAAGCGCCGCAAGCGCATGTCGAAGAAGAAGCACCGCAAGCTGCTTCGCCGCACGCGTGTTCAGCGGCGCAAACTCGGCAAGTGAGCGCGCGCGCCCTTGGCGCGAGATGAGGCCCGTCACCAGACCGGTGGCGGGCCTCTGTTTTTGAAACAGTTCAGTTTGAAATATTTCCGTGTAACCGGTGACTGAAGTCATCGTTAGATCCTGATTAATACCCTCGGCGGCCCAGACGGTAGCGGCTACTCTAGAACCGCCGAATAACGTAAATGGGGGCCTGGTAGGTGGGATCGGGTGCTGCGGTGGGATCTGACATAAGAGACGGGCACACGCCCAAGGTCGTGATGGTGACCGGCGCCAGCCGCTTCTTCGGCAGCGCCGTGGTAGCCAAGCTCGCTCAGGATCCGGCCGTCGAGCGTATTCTCGCCGTCGACACCATGACCCCGAGCCGGGAGCTGCGGCGCCGCATGGGCCGCGCCGAGTTCGTTCGCGGCGACATTCGAAATCCCCTGATCCGCAAGGTGATCGGCGGCCACGAGGTCGACACCGTCGTGCACACCGCGATACTGGCCAAGCCGCCCGCCGGCGGCGGCCGCGCGGTGATGAAAGACCTCAACGTGCTGGGCGCCATGCAGCTGTTCGCCGTCTGCCAGAAGTCGCCGTCGGTGCGGCGCGTCGTGGTCCGCTCGACCTCGGCGATCTACGGGTGCAGCGCCAAGGATCCGGCGAAATTCACCGAGGAAATGAGCGCGCGCACGCCGCCGCGCGGATGGTTTGCGCGCGACATGATCGAAATCGAGGGTTTCGTGCGCGGCCTCGCTCGCCGCCGCCCCGATATCGCGGCATCGATTCTGCGTTTCGCGCCCATTGTCGGCCCGCGACTGGCAGGCCGCGGCGTACAGTATCTCCGTTCACCGGTAACCCCGACCGTCTTCGGCCGGGACCCTCGAATGCAGCTGTTGCACGAAGAAGATGCGGTGGCCGCGCTCGCACATGCGGCGCAAGCGGCCCCGGGCGGTACCTACAACGTCGCGGGCGATGGTGCGTTGGCGCTGTCACAGGCGGTGCGTCGAGCGGGGCGCATCGAACTGCCGGTGCCGTTCACGGTGTTCCGCACCGCGGGTCGCGCGTTGATGGGGCCGGTGATGCGGGAATTCACCGGCGAACAACTCGATTACTTCCATTTCGGCTGTGGCCTGGACACCACGCGGATGCGAACCGAACTCGGTTTCGAACCGCGCTGGACAACGGTTCAGGCGTTCGACGACTTCATCGGGGGCGCAGCGTTGCGGCCCGTCTTCGATCCGGCGTGGATCGATGCCGCAGAAAAGAAACTGCTCGGCCTCATCGGGGCCGGTACGGGAGCACACCAATGAACGACGTGGCGAAAGTCATCCAACTTCATGATCTGAATATCGAAACCAGGCAGCGCACCAGCACCCGTCGCTGGCCTGAAGCGCCGACGGGCGAGACGAAACCGAGCCGGGTCACGTCACTGACCGATCGGCTCGCCTCGGCCGTGCCGCAGGCGCCGCAGTCGCTGTCCGACCTGATCCGCAAAGAGGTCGGCAAGCAGATCGGCCGCACCGCCGACTTCGCGCGCCGCCGCCTGACCGGCGACTACCAGGTCGACGAGTTCGGCTTCGACGAGCACCTGCTCGAGTCGGTCCTGCTGCCCGCGCTGCGCCCGCTGTCGGACCTGTGGTTCCGCGTCGAGGTCAGCGGCATGGAGAACATCCCTGAGGTGGGCGGCGCGCTGGTGGTGGCCAACCACGCGGGCACCGTTCCCATCGACGGCCTGATGCTCCAGCTGGCCATCCACGACCACCACGCCAAGCAGCGCGCGCTGCGCTTGCTCGCCGCCGATCTCATCTTCGAGCTGCCGTTCCTCGGGGTGCTGGCTCGCAAGGCCGGGCACACGCTGGCCTGCCGCGAGGACGCCGAACGCCTGCTGCGCTCCGGCGAATTGACGGGCGTCTTCCCCGAGGGGTTCAAGGGCGTCGGCAAGCAGTACTCCGACCGCTACAAGCTGCAGCGCTTCGGACGCGGCGGTTTCGTCGCGGCCGCGGTGCGCACCGGCGTGCCGATCATCCCGTGCTCGATCGTCGGCTCCGAGGAGATCTACCCGAAGCTGGCCGACATCAAGCCGCTCGCCCGCCTGCTCGGCCTGCCGTACTTCCCGGTGACGCCGATGTTCCCGCACCTGGGCCCGCTCGGCGCTGTGCCGCTGCCCTCGAAGTGGTACATCGAATTCGGCAAGCCCATCGCCACCACGGCCTACGAGCCGGAGGCCGCCGACGATCCCATGACGATGTTCGAGGTCACCGACCAGGTCCGCGAGACCATCCAGCAGACGCTCTACAAGCTGCTCACCAAGCGCCGCAACCCGTTCACGGGGTGAGGAGAGGGCGCGGGCCTAGTGCTCGCGCCTCCGGGTGACCGCCGCGGCCACCGCTCCACCCGCAGCGCCGAGCGCGAGCGCCGTCGGCACGCCGATCTTGGCCGCCTTGCGTCCGGTGCGGAAGTCGCGGATCTCCCAGCCGCGGTTCTTGGCGACCTCGCGTAGGTCCGAGTCGGGGTTGATCGCGACCGCCGTGCCGACCAGCGAGAGCATCGGCACGTCGTTGTGGCTGTCGGAGTACGCGGTACAGCGCTTCAGGTTCAGGCCCTCGCGGACGGCGAGCGTGCGCACCGCGTGCGCCTTACCGAGCCCGTGCAGGATGTCGCCGACCAGGCGTCCGGTGAACTTCCCGTCGACGCTCTCCGCCACGGTCCCCAGCGCGCCGGTCAGGCCGAGCCGCTTGGCGATCACCTGGGCGAGTTCCACCGGCGTCGCCGTGACCAGCCAGACCTGCTGGCCCGCGTCCAGGTGCATCTGCGCCAGCGCCCTGGTGCCCGGCCAGATCTTGTCGGCGATGATCTCGTCGTAGATCTCCTCGCCGAGCGCGGCCAGCTCGGAGGTCGGGCGGCCCGCGATGAACGAGAGCGCCTTCTCCTTGCCGGAGGCCATGTCGGTGCTGCTCTCCTTGCCGGTGACGCGGAACTTCACCTGCTTCCACGCCACGTCGACCAGGTCGGAGGTCTTGAAGTACTTGCGCGCCGCGAGACCGCGCGCGAAGTGCACGATCGAGGCGCCCTGCACCATCGTGTTGTCCACGTCGAAGAACGCCGCGGCGGTCAGGTCGCGCGGCACCTCCGGTCCCGTGGGCTCGGCCGCCGCGAGCTCCGATTCGTGCAGCGACAGCGCCGCGTCGGCGCTGGCCTCACCGGCCAGATTCGCCCGGACCTCCTCCTCGGTCGGTCCGAACGGGCTGCGGGAGATGCGGGCGAGCTGATCCTGCAGGCCCTGGCCGAGCGGGCCCAGGTGCCACCGCACCGGGAACTCGCCGAACCGGCCCGCGATGAACCCGGCCCTCTCCACCTTCGATCGTTCCGGCACCAGTACCTCCGCCCGTTCGCGCGAACCACGTCCACAGTAACTGTCTTCGGCGACAGTCACCCGAAGACCACGCGCACCGCGGGTGCGGTGGCGAGGGGATTTAATATCCGCCATGACCAATCCCACAGATGGCTCCGCCGCGCCGTCCGGACACGAAGTGATTTTGCTGACCAGAGCGGGCTGCGGACTGTGTGCCACGGCAATGGAGCAGTTGCGCGCGATATGCGCGGATTTCGGCATCGAACCGGGCGCCGTCGATGTCGATATCGCCGCGGAAACCGACCCTGGCCTGCGCGCGGAGTACGGCGACCGGCTTCCTGTCGTACTGCTGGACGGCCGCGAGCACAGCTACTTCGACGTCGACGAGGCGCGTTTGCGGGCGGATCTGGGTCGCTGATCGGTGTGATCCGTGTCCGATTTGGCCGCCGCGCTGGTCGCGGCGGAAAATGAGGCCAATTTCACCGACTTTGTGCAGGGCTTCACAAGCGGTTACGGTGGTGGCACGCGACCCGCATGCCGAGGCTGCGGAGCCGCCCTGAAATCCGATACTTCGACCATGGCACCGGACCGCCGCCGGGCTCGAGGTCGAACGACGAACCGGACCTGTGCAGGCCGGAACGAGGAGCCGACACGTGACAGAGCAGCATGAGGCGCCGGGCGGCGTCTCCGGCAGGGCTCTGCAGAAGGACATCCCGCAGGCCACGGTGGCGCGGCTGGCCACCTATCTCCGGGTCCTCGCCATGTTGGCCGATGACGGTGTGCTCATCGTATCGAGTGAGGAACTCGCTGTCGCGGCGGGTGTCAATTCGGCCAAGTTGCGCAAGGACTTGTCCTTCCTCGGCCCCAACGGCGTCCGGGGTGTCGGCTATGACGTGGCGAAGTTGCGGACCAGGATCGAGGACGTGCTCGGTCTGTCCGGTGGACATCGCGTGGTACTCGTCGGCGTCGGGAATCTCGGCCGGGCCCTGGTCGGCTACGGCGGCTTCCGGCGGCGCGGATTCAGCGTGGTCGGCCTCTTCGACGCCGATCCCGACGTGGTCGGCCGGTCGGTGGCCGGACTCACCGTGCGCGATGTCGCGGGCTTGGCCGCGGGCGTCGCCGAGCTGGAACCCACCATCGCGGTCATCGCGGTGCCCGACGACGCGGCCCAGGACGTGTGCGACCAGCTGGTCGCCGCCGGGCTGCAGTCGATTCTGAGCTTCTCCGCGTGCGGGCTGATCGCGCCGCCCGCGGTGGAAGTCCGCCGGGTGGACCTGGCGGTCGAAATGCAGATGTTGTCGTTCGAACGGACCCGCAACGCCGAGCCGGAGCCGCTGCCCGAGGTGGCGCACGCGGGATCCGGCCGGATCGCGCGCCGCGTGCCGACTCCGCACTCCCCGGCCGGGCACCCGGCCCTCACGCACTCGACGACCTCGCATTCGGCAACGGAGCCAAGCAGCAAGGGATCGGTGGTCACACCATGAGTGTTCTGCTCGTCGGGATTTCGCATCGGAGCGCTCCCGTCGCGGTATTGGAGAAGGTCGCCATCACCGATGCCGACCGTCCCAAGCTGATCGATCGAATGCTCGCCTCCAGCCACATCTCCGAGGCCATGATCGTGTCGACCTGCAACCGCGTCGAGGTGTACGCGGTGGTCGACGCCTTCCACGGTGGTCTCGCCGAGGTCGGCGACCTGCTCACCAAGCATTCCGGGCTGCCGCTGCCCGATCTGACCAAGCACGCCTACGTGCGCTACAGCGAGGCCGCCGCCGAGCACCTGTTCGCGGTGGCCAGCGGGCTGGATTCGATGGTCGTCGGCGAGCAGCAGGTGCTCAGCCAGATCCGCGGCGCCTACGCCACCGCCGACGCGCAGCAGGCCGTCGGGCGCACCCTGCACGAGCTGGCCCAGCACGCGCTGCGGGTCGGCAAGCGGGTCCACTCCGAGACCGGCATCGACCGCGCTGGCGCGTCCGTGGTGTCGGTCGCGCTGGACCGGGCCAAGCAGGTGCTGGGCGATCTGGTCGGCCGCACGGCCGTGGTGGTCGGCGCGGGTGCGATGGGCGGGCTGGCCGTCGCGCATCTGTCGCGGGCGGGCATCGGCCGCATCCTCGTGGTGAATCGGACCATCGAGCGGGCGCGCAGACTCGCCGAGACCGCGGGCTCTTACGGCGTCGAGTCCACCGCGCTCGAGCTCTCCCGCCTCACCGAGGCGATGGCCGCCGCCGACGTGGTGGTCACCTGTACCGGAGCGGTCGGCGCCGTGGTGACGCTGGCCGACACGCACCGCGCGCTCGCCGATCGCGATCGCGCCGAATTCCCGGCGACCGAGCGTCCGCTGGTGTTCTGCGACCTCGGCCTGCCGCGCGACGTCGAACACGCGGTGGCGGGTCTGCCGGGCGTCGCGGTGATCGACATCGAGACCCTGCAGCGCGATCCGGCCGCAGGCGCCGCGGCCGACGACACCGCCGCCGCACGGTCGATCGTCGCCGACGAACTCGCCAAGTACCTGGCGGGCCAGCGCATGGCCGAGGTGACCCCGACGGTCGCGGCCCTGCGCCAGCGCGCCGCCGAAGTGGTGGAAGCCGAACTGCTGCGGCTGGATTCGCGGCTACCGAGCCTGGCCGATCCGGAGCGCGACGAAGTGGCGCGCACCGTGCGCCGGGTCGTCGACAAGCTGCTGCACGCGCCGACCGTGCGGGTGAAGCAACTGGCGTCGACGCCGGGCGGCGACAGCTACGCCGAGGCGCTACGCGAACTGTTCGAACTCAAACCAGGTGCGGCGCAAGCGGTTGCCGCGCCGATGGAAATCAGCACGATCACCGGTGACCTCGGCCTCGGCCTCGCCGACGACTTCACCGCGGGACATCTCGGCGAGGAGGGCAAGTCGGCATGACCGTCGTTCAGGAAGAGGACAACATGACCGTCGACGGCGCCCGCGCGCCGTGGCGCATCGGCACCCGCGGCAGCCTGCTCGCGCTGACCCAGGCGGGCACCGTGCGCGACGCGCTGATCGCCGCCGGGCATCCGGCCGAGCTCGTCGTGGTGAAGACGCCCGGCGATCTCTCCTCCGATCCGGTGCAGAAGATCGGCGTCGGCGTGTTCACCTCGGCGCTGCGCGACGAGCTTGCCGCGGGCACGATCGACATCGCGGTGCACTCCTACAAGGACCTGCCCACCGCGCCGGACGCCCGCTTCACCATCGCCGCCATCCCGCCGCGCGAGGACCCGCGCGACGCCCTGGTGGCCCGCGACGGACTGGTGCTGGGCGAGCTGCCCGCCGGTTCCCGCATCGGCACCTCCGCGCCGCGCCGCGCGGCTCAGCTCGCGGCGCTCGGCCTCGGCTTGGAGATCGTGCCGCTGCGCGGCAACCTGGACACCCGCCTGCGCAAGGTCACCGAGGGTGAACTCGACGCGGTGGTGGTCGCCAGAGCCGGTCTGTCCAGGATCGGCAGGCTCGACGCGGTGACCGAGGCACTGGAGCCGGTGCAGATGCTGCCCGCTCCCGCGCAGGGCGCGCTCGCTGTCGAATGCCGCAGCGACGACGCGGCGACCATCGAGGCGCTGACCCAGCTCGACGACGCGGCAACCAGGGCCGCCGTCATCGCCGAACGGTCGCTGCTCGCCGAGCTGGAGGCCGGATGCACCGCGCCGATCGGCGCGCTCGCCGAGGTCGTCGAGTCGCTCGACGACGACGGCCGCATCGTCGACGAGCTCTCGCTGCGCGCCTGCGCCGCCGCCGCCGACGGATCCGAGGTGCTGCGCGCTTCGGTGGTCGGCGCACCCGCCGAGGCCGACCGGCTCGGCCGCACGCTCGCGCAAGAGCTCTTGGAGCTGGGGGCGCGCGAGCTGCTCGGCAACCCCGGACCAGACGACGTCGCCGATGCGAGATCCGACGGTGACGTCCCGAACACGCAGCGGTCGCGACCGGGCGCGGCCGAAGGTCGTATCAGCAATCCCAGCCCAATGGAGAACAACCAATGAGCCGAGCCACCAAGAAGCACCCCGGTCGGATCTTGTTCGTCGGGTCGGGTCCCGGTGACCCGGCGCTGCTGACAGTGCGTGCGCGCGAGGTGCTCGGGCGGGCGACACTGGCTTTCACCGATCCCGATGTCGACAAAGGTGTGCTCGCGCTGATCGGCGCCGACGTCGAGGAGAACGAGGACGGCACCCGGCCGGTCGACGTGCGACCCGCGCTCGGCGAGCCCGCCGAGGTCGCCAAGACGCTCATCGCCGAGGCGCGCAACGGCCACGACGTGGTCCGCGTCGTCGCGGGCGATCCGCTGACGGCCGATTCCGTGATCACCGAGGTCACCGCGGTGACCCGCTCGCACATGGTGTTCGAGGTGCTGCCCGGCCTGCCGAACGGCTCCGCGGTGCCCAGCTACGCGGGCATCGCGCTCGGCTCCGGCCACACCGAGGCCGACGTTCGCGGCGAGGTCGACTGGGCCGCACTGGCCGCCGCGCCCGGCCCGCTCGTCCTGCACGCCACCTCCGGCCATCTGGCCGAGACCGCGAGCGCGCTGGTCGAACACGGCATGGCGCCGCAGACGCCGGTCGCCGTGACCGTGCGCGGCACCACCCGCCAGCAGCGCACCATCGAAGCGACGCTGGCCACGCTGAACAGCGCCGCCTCCGAACTGGTCGGTCCGCTGGTGGTGACCATCGGCAAGGCGGTCGCCACCCGGTCGAAGATGTCGTGGTGGGAGTCGCGCGCGCTGTACGGCTGGACCGTGCTCGTGCCGCGCACCAAGGATCAGGCCGCCGAGATGAGCGAGCGCCTGGTCACCCACGGCGCCATCCCGATGGAGGTGCCGACCATCGCGGTCGAGCCGCCGCGCAGCCCGGCGCAGATGGAGCGCGCGGTCAAGGGTCTGGTCGACGGCCGCTACCAGTGGGTGGTGTTCACCTCCACCAACGCGGTGCGCGCGGTGTGGGAGAAGTTCGCCGAATTCGGTTTGGACGCGCGGGCGTTCAGCGGCGTGAAGATCGCCTGCGTCGGCGAGGCCACCGCGGACAAGGTGCGCTCGTTCGGCATCAACCCCGAGCTGGTTCCGTCGGGTGAGCAGTCCTCCGAGGGTCTGCTCGCCGACTTCCCGCCCTACGACGATGTTTTCGATCCGGTGAACCGGGTGCTGCTGCCGCGCGCCGACATCGCCACCGAGACGCTGGCCGAGGGTCTGCGCGACCGCGGCTGGGAGATCGACGACGTGACCGCCTACCGCACGGTGCGTGCCTCGCCGCCGCCCGCGGAGACCCGCGAGATGATCAAGACCGGCGGTTTCGACGCGGTCCTGTTCACCTCGTCCTCCACGGTGCGCAATCTGGTCGGCATCGCGGGCAAGCCGCACGCGCGCACCATCGTGGCGTGCATCGGCCCGAAGACCGCCGAGACGGCCATCGAGTTCGGTCTGCGCGTGGACGTGCAGCCCGAGACCGCGCAGGTCGGCCCGCTGGTCGAGGCGCTCGCCGAGCACGCCGCCCGGCTGCGCGCCGAGGGTCTGCTGCCGCCGCCGCGCAAGAAGAGCCGGCGCAGCCGGTAAGTTCCGACCGCTCCGCGAAACGCCCACCGTGTGTGGGCGTTTCGCTTTCGCGCCCGGCCTCGGACCGGACGCCGTCAGCGGCTGTAGCGCAGCAAGGTGCGCACCAGGCGGCACGTGGTGTCCGATGGCGGGCGGATGCCGACGAGTTCGGCGGTGTGGCGGATCTTCTCGTTGCTCGCCTGGGTCGGCAGGTAGATCCCCGAGTCGAGCAGGGCGATGCTCAGCCGCATCGCCTTGAGCCTGCGGTTGTGCGTGACATACCACTTGCGCGGACGCCCCGCGGGCAGCGGACGCTTCTCCAGCGGCCGGTAGGGCGTGATGATCGTGGACTTTCGGGCGGCTGCGGTCGCGGGCACTTGCGTCCTCCCCTCGCGATCGGGAACCCGGCGGATCCCCTCGAACACAGCTTCGATTCTACCGGCACCCACCGACAAAAACCGCTGGCCGCAACCGTTTTCGCGCACCAACACCCGAAACCCCGCGGCTTCTCGTCAGGGCTCGAGGAGCAGACGCAGGGCTTCGGGGTGGCCGAGGTCGGCGGCTTGTTGGAGCCAGTGGGCTGCCTCGACGGTGGCGGGGGAGTCCGAGGTGTCGAGAGTTCCGTTGTCTCGCAGTGCCATTGCCAGGTGGAACATGGAGTCGGGATCACCGGCCGCCGCGCCCCGGCGCAACCAGCGCTCGCCTCGTTCGGCGTCGCCGAAGTCCAAGTACATGGCGCCGAGCACCGCCATCGCGTCGCGGCGGCCAAGGCGCACCGCCTCGATGAGGAGGCCGACGGCGCGCTCGAATTCCCCCGCGCGGGCTAGGTGCACGCCGAGACTGCGCATGGCCGTGGGGTTTCCGCCTTCGGCCGCGCGCTCGTACCAGCGGACGGCGGCCTCGTCGTCCCCGCGCCGGTGCGCGACCACGCCCATGTTGGCCATTGCCTCCGGGTCTCCGTCGGCGGCCGAATCCCGCAGCCAGAACTCCGCCGCGTCCAGTTCCCCGCGCTCGAGGTACAGCGCACCGAGTTGTAGCTCCGCGCCGGCGCAACCGGCGGCGACGGCTTGCTCCCACCACCCGATGGCCTCCGCGACGCGCCCGTCCGCCTCGGCGAGTTCGCCGAGCGGGCCGAGCACGGAAACGCTGCCGAGCTCCGCGGCCCGCCGCAGCCAGTGCTCCGCACCGCCCGCGTCGTCGACCTCACGCAGCGCCTGGGCCAGCCGCTCCATCGCCCACACGTCGCCGCCCTCGGCGTACCGCCGCAGCGCCGCCACCCGCGGCCCGTACCGGTCGTAACCCGTCATCCCTGCCTCCGATATTCGGCCTCGCCGAGAGGTGCCCGTCCTCAGCGAGAGACGCCCGTTTTCATGATGGCGCGAAATCGGGTTCAGGCGCCGCCTCCACCTCCGCAACCGCCGCCGCCTCCGCAACCACCACCCCCGCCGCAGCCGCCGCCTCCGCAACCGGCGCCGCTGTACCCCGCCACGCATCCATACGTCGGGTTGGCGCCGCCATAACAGCCGGTGGACCCGACCCGCCAGATATCCAGCGGAGTCTGTTCCGAGTTCGGGTGGAGCTCGAGGTGACCATCCGGACCGAGTGGATCCGGCAGCGGTACGGCGAGGTCGAGGGCGGCCATGCGCCATAGCGTGGCGCGCGCCGAACGCTCGCGCCGTGCTTCCGTCAGTCGTCTCCGCTGGGCGGCGAGACGCGTGGATCTCATTTCCTCGCTCCAGAAGAGCAGCCCCACGGCGAGGACAACCAGGACCACGCCGCCGGCCACCGTCCACTCGGTCCGCAGGGCCGGTACGACAGGAAGGAACGCGAGGAACACGACGAGCACGCCGAGAGCGCCGACCGTCGCGGCCGCCGCCCGCACCTTCGCCGGGGTCATGATGGGCATCGACCCTCACCTCCGCGTGTTCGTCGGGAACGGGAGGTATTCGACGGTGGACAACACCGCCGCCCCGATCGCCGGATGGGGCCGCAGGGTGGGCCCGTCCACCTGTAACCGCACCGATCGCGTCTCCCGATCGACCTGCAACATCACCTGATGAACACCTGTCCGCCAATGCAATTCGGTCGTCGTGTCGAACATCGAGTGCGCTTTCTCGGCTCGGACGCGGACCCGGTGCGCGGCGAGCACCACGCGGGCGGCCTCGACCAAGCCGGTCGGTTCCGCGGGCGACCGCGATTCGGCGACGCAGTATGCCCACCAGGATCGTCGGCCCCCACGGGACCAGCCGCGGCGCGCGGTATCCGGCGCGGGCACGCCCTCGGTGAGCAGCGGCCACCAGTAGCCGAGCAGGTCCGAGGCCGCGGTCAGCGCGGCGGCGGCGTCGCGGCGGCCCAGGCGTGCTCGGGCATCCGAGGAGCGAAAAAGCCTGAGCAGCCGTAACTTTCGATGACGTGCCCGGGGTCCCGTGGTGCGGCGCGCCTGCGGCCAGAGCTCCTCGACCGGCGGGCAACCGGTGAAGCAGACCGGGGACAGATGCGGCGGATGGCGCGGCGGCTCCTGTTCGGGACGTCGCGGAGCCGGGATCACCTCCGGCAATCGAGCGCGCAGCGCGATCAGCGGATCGCGGCGGCCATCGAGCGCCAGCTCCGCGCGGAACATCGTCACACCGTCCGAACCGGCGAAACGGCGCAGCCGGGCGAGCATGCGCGGCTCGAACCGCGAGGGCCGGGGATCGCGCGCCCACAGCAGCGCTCCGCGGTCGCGCACCGAGGCGATGTCGGCCCGCGCCGCATCGACGCTGCCGTACACGGTCGCGGAGTCTGTCGCGCCGTGCTGTCCCAGCGCAGCGACGACCGCGTCCCGCAGATCCCGCTTCTCGGACAACGCGGAACCCGCAGCGGACTCGAATTCGACGAAGTACCACCGTGTTCCGTGCTCCGGCGGCAGGTTCGCCGGGTACCGCCACACCCGCCAGATTCCGAGCACGCGCGGATGATTTCGGGTCGACGCGAGCACCGCCCTGTCGACACGGTCGATCAAGAGTTCCGCGAGGTCCGGCGATCCGGCCGGGTCGGCGAGGTCGAGCCGGACCGGCAGGTGGGGCCAAGCCGCGCGCATGATCTCCGGCGACACCGGCGCGTGCCGATACCGCGCCGGCCGAGCGTCCGGTTCCGGCTCCGAGCACCGCATCCCCAGTTCGTCGCGGACCGCGAGGCGGGCGCGGAACATGGTCACCGCGTCCAGGTATCCGGGCGGCGGTCCCGCGTCGCGCAGGTGCGCGAGCAGCGCGGGGTCCGGCGCCAGACCGTACTTCTCCAGGTAGTAGGCGACCGCCTCCGGCCAGACCCACCGGCCGTCGCCGCGCACGGTCATCGGGACCACGGCGCCGCGCTCGGGCGACACCACGTCCACTGCCGGATCCGCCTCGGACACGACGGGCGCGTCGCGCAGGTAGCGGATCACCCGCTCGTCGGCGGTCGTCCTCGGGTGTGCGGAAAGGCTCGTCCCGGCTTGTTCGCCGCCCGCGTACGGCGCGGGCACCTGCGGCATTCGCGTGGAGTCGGCCCACAGCAGACACCCGTTCGCCCGCGCGAGCAGGTGATAGGAGGGCAGGTCGGTGTCGGACGTATAGACCTCGACCTGTGCGTCGGCCTCGCCGACGGCATGCAGCGCGGCGGCGACCGCGGCGGCCAGTTCCCACGGCACGGTCGGCTCGCGAACCTCCACGAGATACACCCGCTCGGCGGCGACGCCCTTCGCGTACCGCCAGCAACGCCACACCGCGACCACGTGCTCGTACCGGCCGATCGCGTTCAACGCCATCGCGTCGATCCCATCGACCGGCTCGTGCTCGGCGGGCCACTCGCCGGTCAGGTCGATCGGGTCGCGCCCGGGCGTCTCGAACGGGCCGAACCGGAAATCGGGCGCGGCGGTCTCGTCCGGCAGCTTCGACACCAGATCCGGCCTGCCGCTGTGCCGGATCGAGTCGATCAACAGTTCACGCTCGGCCTCGGGCAACCACACCCGATGCCTCCGAACGAGCGCGACGATCCCGTAGGTCAGCTCAGCGCCGCCGCCGAAGGCCAGGGTGTAGCGCAGGTCGGTCAGGTACCGGTCGGGAATCCGTCCCGCGAGCGCGAGCAGTATCCGATGCGCTGCCGCTTCGTCGTCCCGGTCCGTCATCGGCGCGCACCTCGAATACGCGTGAATCCGTTCATTTTCCACCCCGATCGCTCACCGGCCAGTATCCGTCGCGCGCGGCCCGTTGCGCGACTCCATTCGCCGGGCTGTGCGAAGACCGTGATCTTGTCGAGTGTGGCCCGAATTCTCACGGCATCGGACGGTCGAGCGCACGACCGCCGGTGGGCCGGATCACCACCGCCGACTGCGCTCGCGACACCTCCACCCAGCAGGCGTATCGTGCGATTCATGACCGGAATGGACCGCCCGCGGCGGTTGCGCCGTACTCCCGCTCTGCGCCGTCTCGTGGCCGAAACCACGCTGGAACCACGGCAATTGGTGCTACCGATGTTCGTGGCCGACGGGCTGGACGAGCCGCGCGAGATCGGCTCCATGCCGGGGGTCTACCAGCATTCGATGGACTCGCTGCGCAAGGCGGCGGTGGAGGCCGTCACGGCGGGCGTGGGCGGGCTCATGCTGTTCGGCGTGCCCAAGCCGGAGGACAAGGACGCCACCGGCAGTCAGGCCAGCGATCCGAAGGGCATCCTGAACCGCGGTCTGCGCGCGCTGTCCGAGGAGGTCGGCGACGCGACGGTGATCATGGCCGACACCTGCCTCGACGAGTTCACCGATCACGGCCACTGCGGCGTGCTCGCGACCAACGGCGCGGTGGACAACGACGCGACCCTGCACCGCTACGTCGACATGGCGATCTCCCAGGCCGAAGCGGGCGCCGACCTGCTCGGCACCAGCGGCATGATGGACGGTCAGGTCGGCGCGATCCGGCGCGGCCTCGACGCGGTCGGACGCACCGACACCGGCATCCTCGCCTACGCCGCGAAGTACGCCTCTGCCTTCTACGGCCCGTTCCGCGAGGCCGTCGGCTCCTCGCTGGAGGGCGACCGCCGCACCTACCAGCAGGACCCGGCCAACCGCAGGGAATCGCTGCGCGAGCTGGAGCTGGACCTGGCCGAGGGCGCCGACATCGTGATGGTCAAGCCGGCCATGTCGTACCTGGACATCCTGCGCGATGTCGCCGACCGGTCGACCGTGCCGGTGGCGGCCTACCAGATCTCCGGCGAGTACGCGATGATCACCGCCGCCGCCCAGCGCGGCTGGATCGACCGCCGCGGCGCGGTGCTGGAATCGCTGGTCGGCATCCGCCGGGCGGGCGCGGACATCGTGCTCACCTACTGGGCGACCGAGGCCGCACACTGGTTGTCGTGACGAACTACCCGAGACCGATGGGCGTCGCGCCGTTCCCGCAACGGCCACCGATGCCCGAAGACATCCGTACGGCCCGCCAAGTGTGGTGGGGGATCATCGGATTCGGTGTGGTGCAGCTGGTCGGCACGGTGCTCACCTCGTTGCAGCAGCGCGACGACCTCGACCAGCGGATGTTCGACCAGGGCAAGGCGGGCGACCCGAATTTCGCCATGGCCAGCGCCGAACTGCTGGTCTCCCTGATGCTCGTGGGAATGGTGCTCGCCGGGCTCGCGCTGGCCGCGGGCGCGTTGGCCGTCGTGCACCAGTTCGGCCGCGGCAAACTCTGGGCGCGCACGGTGCTGACCGTGGTCGCGATCTGGTTGGTGCTCGGGGCCGTCGCGGCGCTGTTCGCCCTGGACGCGGTCACCGGCGTGGCCTCGCTGGTGGCCGGCGGCGCGGCGATCGTGCAGGGCGTCTTGGCCGGTGGCGCGTTGTATCTGAGCTACCGTCCCGAGTCGACGACCTACTTCCAGCCGAACCGCCGGTGAACGGATGACCGGGACGCGACCGAGTTTGTCGCCATAGCGCAGACATGTATGGTGAGGGTTGTCACAGTAGACATGGGAACCGGTAGTTATTGGTCATGCGTTGTCTTGCGTTGCGTGAGGGCGTCATCCAGTGAACTCCGGGAGATCGGAGGCATAGATGCGAGTGGTGATCCAACAGCCGCAGAGCATTCGGCGAGATTTGCTCGTCCTCAGCCTGCTGATCCTGTTCGGCTTGGTCACCGTCGCGGTCCTGCTGCTGCCGGGGATGGTCGGCTGATTTCACCGGCGGTGCGAGCCGGAGCCCCGCGCGCTCGAATGCGCGATTCGATGGGTAGTGCGGCGTGAGCGACGGCGACGCGGTCTTGTTCGCGGAGCCGGGCGCGCGGTGGCGCGCGGTGATCTACGGCCCCCTGCTCTGTCTTCTCGTCCTCGTGCTGGAAATGGTCACGTCCAGTCCGGTGCACTTGTTCGCGCTGATCTTCTGCGCGGTGCTGATCGCGGCTTTCGTTGCGCTGCAAGTGGTGGCGGGCCGCCGTCATGTCAGCGTCGAGTTGACCGAGTCGAGCCTGCGCCAAGGCGCCGAGACCCTGCCGCTCACCGGCATCGCGCGCGTGCTGCCGGAGCGCGACGAGCACTCCTGGAACGATGAGGAATGGGAGTCCGCGCGGGCGCTCGGCGAGCTGAGCGGTGTGCCGCGCAGGCGCAAGGGAATCGGGCTGCGGCTGCGCGACGGCGGACTCGTGCAGGCGTGGGCGCGCGATCACCGTGGCTTGCGAACCGCGCTCACCGCGGCGCTGGATCCCGAGGGCGCTCCGGCGAAGAAGTCCGAGTGCGCCGCGGGGACGGAGACCGAGGGCGTTGCGATGCGGGGGTCCGAGGGCGCCGAGGCGGTGGCGCCCGAGGGCGCCGACGAACGGAACAGCGAGAACGGAGCGGACCGGTGAGACGTGACATGGTGGTGGCGCTCGGCGAGGTCGTCGGGGCCGTCGTCGCGCTGTTGCTCGCGGTGCTGAGCTGGAATCGCGGGATCGTCACGACGGCGTTCGCGCCGCTCGGCGAGATGCCCGCCTTCGAGGCGACCCGCTATGTCGGGCCGTGGCTGGTGCTCGCGGCGTTCCTCGCCACGGTGGCGGGCTTGCTCGGCATCGACGCCGTGACCCGCGCGCTGCGGTCCACCGCGGCGAAGTGAGGTAGGCGACCGAACTCGGTCGCTGCGGCTCGCCGCCCCGTTTCACCTGCGCCGAAGCGGGAATCTCGACCACATGAAGCCGACAATCCATGCGAAGAAGATCGCCATCGGGGTTGTGGCCGGTGGCCTGATCGGTGCGGCCGGTGCGGTACCGGCAGCCGCGGCGCCCGTCGAATACACTCCGCCGCCTCCGGTGCCGGTGATACCCGCTTTCGCCGCGACACAGCCGCCGGGGCTGATGAAGCTGCTACCCCCGCCGCTGGCCTGCCTGGCCACCACCGGGTTCGCGTTGTTCTGCGTGGGCATCACCTGAGCCGAATATCTGAAACGAACTCGCTTCGAGAGCCGATACGCCTTGTGGCACACTGGTATTCGCCGGTGAGCAGGTCGAATGGAAGGTGTTGCTCGTGAAGGTTCTCGGTGCGAGGTTCGGTGCGGCCCTTGTCGCGTTCGCGGCGATCGGTTTGGCGGCCGCGCCCGCCATGGCGGACGGTGCCGGTCTGCCCTTGGAGCCGACGGCTCCCGTCGCCGGTCTGGTGCCGGAGACCGGGTCGGCGGGTGCGCTGAACGGGCTCATGTGCTCGTTGCAGACGCTGTCCGCCGCGGCTCCGTGCATCAACACCTAGGCGTACCTCCGCCTTCGCTCCGGCCATGCGCGGTCTGAGGGCGGACTTCGTCCGGCAGCGCGTCTAGGCGTACCTTCGCCTTCGCTGCGGCCATGCGCGGTTCAAGGACGGACTTCGTCCGGCAGCGCGTCCAGGCGTACCTCCGAACGATTTACGCCTCGCCCGCGGACTCCGGTCCGCGGGCGAGTTCTTCGTTCAGTCCGTCCAGCTCTGATAGACGTCGAGAATTCGGCCGTTGCGGGTGCCGGGGGCGTTCACGTACATGGTCACCGTGCCGTCGGCGTGCCTCGCGGTCTCGGCGATCACCTGGCGCAGCGAGGCGCGCACCCCGCCGTTCTCGTCGCGGTAAAGTTCGGTGTCCTTGTGCAGTCCCGCCCCCATCCGGTCCAGCGGCACGAACATCGTGACGACCGCGGGGACCGGGCCGCTCGCCAGCGCGACCGTCTCCTCGTGGCTGAGCCGGACGCCGACGCGACCCTGCGCGGTATCGACGACCGGTACCGCCGCCGCGGCGGTTCCCGCGCCTAATACCGCTGTCGCGGTGGTGAATACGGCCAAAGTTGCCGTGCTGACGAGTGCGAACCGCATGAAGAGCCCTCCCGAGGGTAGCTGCTGCGACGACCAATCGAGATTACGGACGAGTCGCCCGATATCGCCGCAAACGCCCGCCCGGCGTGTTGGCCCGGATTGCGGCGCGCGTCACTCTCCTACACCCTGTCGTCGACCGGGCTCGCCGGGGCTGCGACACTGGAGACCGTGAGTTCTTCTCCGCGCGTGACCAGGGCATCGGTGCCGGTTTCCGCTCAGCTCTTCGACAGGGCGAGTGCGGTCATCCCCGGCGGGGTCAACTCGCCGGTGCGGGCGTTCAAGTCGGTCGGCGGCACGCCGCGGTTCATCGCGTCCGCGAACGGATACACGCTCACCGACGCCGACGGCATCGACTACGTCGACCTGGTGTGCTCCTGGGGCCCGATGATTCTCGGGCACGCCCATCCAGCGGTCGTCGAGGCCGTGCAGCGGGCCGCGGTCGGCGGCTTGTCCTTCGGCGCGCCGACCGCCGCGGAGATCGAGCTCGCCGAGTTGATCGTCGAGCGCGTCGCGCCGGTCGAGCGGGTGCGGTTGGTGAACTCCGGCACCGAGGCCACCATGAGCGCGGTGCGCCTGGCGCGCGGCTACACGGGCCGCACCAAGATCATCAAGTTCAGCGGCTGCTACCACGGGCACGTCGACGCGCTGCTCGCCGACGCGGGCTCCGGCGTCGCGACGCTCGGCCTGCCCACCTCGCCCGGCGTGACGGGCGCGCAGGCGAGCGACACCATCGTGCTTCCGTACAACGATCTCGAGGCCGTTGCCGCGGCCTTCGCGGCGCACTCCGGCCAGATCGCCTGCGTGATCACCGAGGCCGCCGCGGGCAACATGGGCGCGGTCGCGCCGCTGCCCGGTTTCAACGAAGGATTGCGCGCGCTGACCGCCGAGCACGGCGCGCTGTTGATCATGGACGAGGTGATGACCGGGTTCCGGGTCAGCCGCTCCGGCTGGTTCGGCCGCGACGGCGTCGCCGGTGATCTCTACACCTTCGGCAAGGTGATGAGCGGCGGTCTGCCCGCCGCCGCGTTCGGCGGACGCGCCGAGGTGATGAACCAGCTCGCCCCGCTCGGCCCCGTCTACCAGGCGGGCACGCTCTCGGGTAACCCCGTCGCCGTCGCCGCGGGCCTCGCCACGCTGCGCGCCGCCGACGACGCGGTCTACGCCGCGCTGGATCGCAACGCCGAACGGCTCGGCGGACTGCTCGCCGAGGCGCTCGGCGCGGCAGGGGTCGAGCACCAGGTCCAGTTCGCGGGCAATATGGTGAGCGTGTTCTTCTCCGACCGTCCGGTCACCGACTACGCCACCGCCAAGGCCAGCCAGACCTGGCGTTTCCCGGCCTTCTTCCACGCGCTGCTCGACGGCGGCGTGTACGCGCCGCCGAGCGCGTTCGAGGCGTGGTTCGTCTCCGCGGCGCTCGACGAGGACGCATTCGACCGAATCGCCGCAGCTCTGCCCGCCGCCGCGAACGCGGCCGCGGCCGCCACCCCCGAAGGATCCCGCGCGTGAGTTCCGACCACGACCAGCCCGGCGCCGCCCGCCGCGAACTACCGAACAATCCAGAAGACACGACCGACGTCCCCCCGAGCGTGGACTCGCCCTTCAGCGAGGCCGAGGCCGTCGGCGCGCTCACCGAAGCCGACATCGCCGAGGAAGCCGCCGCCCGCGCCGCGGCATCGGCGGCCGCAGCGGCCGAACCCGCCTCGCCGGTCGACGAGGTCGTCGCGGATGCGCCCGCTTCGACCGAAGGTGAAGCCGCCGGTGCGGCTTCCGAGGCCGACGAAAGTGCCGCCGCCGAATCGCAAATCGAGATCGACGAGCTGGCTGCCGCCGACGCCGCCGCCGAGGCCGAGAGCGCTGCCACCGACGTGAACGCCCCCGCCGAGGGCCAGAGCACTGCGGGCGCCCCCGCTGAGGCCGAGACCGATTCGGCCGACTCCGCGTCCGAGCCGCCCGCGACCGCGAGCATCGCCGACGCGACCGCTACCGAAGCGGTCGCCGACGAGCCGCCCGCCGTCGCCAAGGACTCCGAAACCGCCGCGCCCACCTCGCGCGTCACCACCACGCCCCGCCCCACGGAACCCGACTTCGAGGCGGGCCCCGATGTCGAGACCATCGTGCACGTTCTGCGGCACGGCGAGGTGCACAACCCGAAGGGCATCCTCTACGGCCGCCTGCCCGGCTTCAGCCTGTCCGTCGCCGGTCGGGCGCAGGCGGGCGCGGTCGCCCGGGCGCTGTCCGATCACGACATCGCCGTGGTCATCGCCTCCCCGCTGCAGCGCGCGCAGGAGACCGCCGCGCCGATCGCCGAGCAGCACGGTGTGCTCGTGCGCACCGACGAGAACCTCATCGAGGCGGGCAACACCTTCGAGGGCCTGCGCGTGTCCGTCGGCGACGGCGCGCTGCGCAAGCCGCGGCACTGGTGGAAGCTGCGCGACCCGTTCACCCCGTCCTGGGGCGAGCCGTATCTGCAGATCGCCCACCGCATGCTGGCGGCGGTGAACAAGGCCCGGGTGGAGGCGGCCGGGCGCGAGGCGGTGCTCGTCTCGCACCAGCTGCCGGTCTGGACGCTGCGCCGGTTCCTGCAGGGCCAGCGGCTCTGGCACGACCCGCGCACCAGGCAGTGCTCGCTCGCCTCGCTGACTTCGCTGGTCTACCAGGGCGACACGCTGGTCGACATCGTCTACTCCGAGCCCGCGGGCGGTTCGGATCCCACGGTGCACGGCGCATGATCCGCTCCACCGCGTCACTCGCGACAACCCGGCCTGCCTCCGCTCGGAAGGCGGCCGGGCGGGTCGTGCCGGTGCTCCTCGCGTGCGTGGCCTTGGTCGCCGCGCTCGCCGGCTGCTCGACCGGATCGGACGCGGTGGCCACCGGCGGCACCTTCCAATTCGTCTCGCCGGGCGGTAAGACCGACATCTACTACAACCCGCCCGCCGCGCGCGGCACCATCGGCGAGCTGTCCGGTCCGGATCTGATGACCGAGGGCAAGACCGTCTCGGTCGCCGACTTCCCCGGCAAGGTCGTCGTCATCAACCTGTGGGGCCAGTGGTGCGGGCCGTGCCGGGCGGAGGCGCCCGCGCTGGAGCAGGTCTACGAGGCCTACAAGGACAAGGGCGTCGCCTTCCTCGGCATCAACGTCCGGGATCCGCAGCGGGACAAGGCGCAGGACTTCGTCACCGACAACAAGGTCGGCTACCCGTCCATCTACGACCCGTCCATGCGGACCCTGCTCGCGCTCGGCGGCAACTTCCCGACCAGCGTCATCCCGACCACCCTCGTCCTGGACCGTCAGCACCGCGTCGCGGCCGTCTATCTGCGGTCGCTGATCGCGGACGACCTGCGGCCGATCGTCGATTCGCTCGCCGGGGAGGCCCAGCAGTGACGCGGTGTGTGACCTCGCGGTGCGTGCGGTGATGGTGCTCGCGAGCGTGGGAGATTCGTTCCAGCAGACGGCGGCGACCGGGCCGCTGCTGCTGGCGCTCGGCGCGTGCCTGCTCGCCGGGCTGGTGTCGTTCGCGTCGCCGTGCGTCGTTCCGCTGGTGCCCGGCTACCTGTCGTACCTAGCCGGTTTGGTCGGCGCCGAGGCCCCGCCCGCGACCGCCGAGTCCGCGAAGAGCCGGTCGGCGGTCGCGGTGGCCCAGCGCGGCGCGAAGCTGCGTGTCGCCGGTGCGGCCGGACTGTTCGTCGCCGGGTTCACCGTGGTCTTCGTGCTCGCGACGGCCACCGTGTTCGGCGTGATCCAGACGCTCAACGTGAATCGTGAACTGCTGCAACGCGTCGGCGGCGTGGTCACGATCCTGATGGGTCTGGTGTTCGTCGGTCTGGTGCCCGCACTGCAGCGCGATACCAGGATGGAGCCGCGCCGCCTGACGAGCATCGTCGGCGCGCCGCTGCTCGGTGGCGTCTTCGCGCTCGGCTGGACGCCGTGTCTCGGACCGACCCTGTCGGGCGTGATGGCGGTGTCCGCGGGCACCGAGGGCACCACCGCGGTGCGCGGCGTCGCGCTCATCGTCGCGTACTGCCTCGGGCTCGGTCTGCCGTTCGTGATCCTTGCCTTCGGCTCGGCGGGCGCCCTGCGCGGCGTCGGCTGGCTGCGCCGCAATTCGCGAACCATCCAGATCGTCGGGGGCATCCTGCTCGTGGCAGTCGGCGTCGCGCTGGTCACCGGGGCGTGGGATCAGTTCGTGGCCTGGGTGCGCGACGCGTTCGTCTCCGAGGTGACCCTGCCGATATGACCGTGGCCGACCATCCCGTGACCGAATCCGCGTCGCCGCGCCCGCCCCGCCAGTCACTGCCGGGTCGCGCCTGGGCGCTGGTGCGCAACACCTGGCGCGGCCTGACCAGTATGCGCACCGCGCTGGTCCTGCTGTTCCTGCTGGCCTTGGCCGCGATCCCGGGCGCGCTGCTGCCGCAGCGGAACCTGAACGAGCAGAAGGTCAGGGAGTACATCGCCGACCGTCCGACGCTCGGTCCGTGGATGGACCGGTTCGAGCTGTTCGACGTGTTCTCCAGCTTCTGGTTCACGGCTGTCTACGTGCTGCTGTTCGTCTCGCTGGTCGGCTGCATCCTGCCGCGCACCTTCGATCACTACAAGGCGCTGCGCACCCCGCCGGTCCGCGCGCCGCGCAACCTCGCGCGGTTGCCGCACAACTACTCGGGCGAGTCGACGAGCAGCCCCGAGGCGCTGATCGAGCACGCGCGTGGCCAGTTGCGCGGCTGGCGCACGGAGGTGCGGCCGGGCAACCGCGAGGGCGAGCTCACGCTCTCCGGCGAGAAGGGCTACACCCGCGAGTTCGGCAACCTGGTGTTCCACTTGGCGCTGGTCTGCCTGTTGGTGGCCATCGCGGTCGGCAAGCTGTTCGGTTACGAGGGCACCGTCATCGTGATCGCCAACAACGGTCCCGGCTTCTGCACCACCTCGCCCGCGGTGTTCGACTCCTTCCGCGCGGGCAACGTCAACGACGGCACCGGCATGACGCCGATCTGCGTGCGCGTCAAGGACTTCCAGGCCGACTACCTGCGCACCGGTCAGGCCGAGATGTTCACCTCGAACATCAGCTACCAGGCCGGATCGGATCTGACGAGCGACACTTGGCGCGACGCAACCCTCCGGGTCAACCACCCGCTTCGCGTCGAAGGCGACCGTCTCTACCTGCAAGGCCACGGCTACGCGCCGACCTTCACGGTCACTTTCCCGGACGGCCAGACCAGGACCGAGACCATCCAGTGGCGGCCCGACGACGCGCAGACCTTCCTGTCCAGCGGCGTGCTGCGGATCGACCCGCCCGGCGGCTTGTACGCCACCGACGAGGAGCGCCGCAAGAACCAGATCGCCATCGAGGGCCTGTTCGCGCCGACCGCCATGTTCCACGGCAGCCTGCTGACCTCGGTGTTCCCGAGCATGGACGACCCGGCCGTCGCGGTGGACATCTACCGCGGCGACACCGGCCTCGACACCGGACGCTCGCAGGATCTGTTCTCGCTGGACCAGGAGATGGTGCGGCAGGGACGGCTGGCCAAGGAGGCGAGGGTCAACCTGCGCCCGGGCGAATCGACGACGCTGCCCAACGGCACCAAGGTGACCTTCGACGGCGCGCACGAATTCGTGAACCTGCAGGTCTCGCACGACCCGGCGCAGCAGTGGGTGCTGGTGAGCGCGCTGGCCATGATGGCGGGCTTGCTGGTGTCGCTGCTGGTGAAGCGGCGGCGGATCTGGGTGCGGGTGTACCCGGCCGAGGAACCTGCCGGTACCGTTGACAAACGACGCACTGTAGTAGAGATGGGCGGGCTCGCCAGAACCGATCAGGCAGGCTGGGGCGGCGAATTCGACCGGCTCCGCGCGCGCCTGCTGGAGGCTGCGGGCGACGACGTGAAGACCGACCGCGCACGCACGGGAGAGTGAACATGCCGATCGACGAGACCCTCGCCGGGTACAGCAACCTCGCCTTCAAATCGGCGTTCGTCATCTACGTACTCGCGCTCGGCCTGCTGATCGCGCAGTACGCGTCGGTGCAGACGCGGAAGTCCGAGGCACGCGAGCTCGTCACCGCCGGCGGCGGCGCGGCGCCCGGCGTGCCGGGCAAGGTGGCCCCGCCGCCGCGCCGCTCGCGCGCCGAACAGTTCGGCAACATGGCGTTCGCCGTGCTGCTGGTCGGCATCTTCTCGCACCTGGCCTCGATCGTGTTGCGCGGCTTCGCAACCCACCGCTTCCCGCTCGGCAACATGTACGAGTTCATCACCATGGCGTGCGCGGCGGCGCTGATCGTCGGGCTCGGTTTCCTGTACGAGCAGAAGTTCCGCGCCATGTGGGTGTTCCTGCTCGCGCCGGTGCTCGTCCTGATGTTCCTCGCCGGGCAGGTGCTCTACGCCGACGCCGCTCCGGTGGTGCCCGCGCTGAAGTCGTTCTGGCTGCCCATCCACGTCACCGTGGTGAGTGTCGGCAGCGGCATCTTCCTGCTCTCCGGCGTCGCGAGCCTGCTCTTCCTGTACCGGATCCGCCAGCCCGAGGGCCAGGAGTCCGACAACCTCCTCGGCAAGATCGCCCGCAGGCTGCCCGACGCCCGCGCCCTCGACCGCCTCGCCTACAAGACCACCATCATCGGCTTCCCGCTTTTCGGCGCGGGCGTCATCCTCGGCGCCGTCTGGGCCGAAGCCGCCTGGGGCCGTTTCTGGGGCTGGGACCCCAAGGAAACCTGCTCCTTCATCGCCTGGGTCCTCTACGCCGCCTACCTGCACGCCCGCGCCACCTCCGGTTGGCGCGACACCAAAGCGGCCTGGATCAACGTCGCGGGCTTCGTCGCGATGCTGTTCAACCTCTTCATCATCAACATCGTGATCTCGGGTCTGCACTCGTACGCCGGATTGAACTGACCGGAATCGCATAGCGCTCGTCGGAAGGCGGGCGCTGTCGGCGTGCTCTCAGGGCGACCGAAACGCCGGAATCGGCGTGGTCTCGGGGGTAGGGAATCCGGATTCGCGCGGGCTGCTGGGCGACTTCGGAACGTGTGGATGGACTCGGGACGCGCTGAGCTTCGGTGTCTGCTCGTCTGGCGGTTGTCCCCGCTGGACCAGCGGAGATGCGGGATATTGCGGCGGTCGCCGTATATCGCGACAGCGGCGGTGACGGAATGTGCCCGGAAATTGCCCGGCATCCATGCCGAATCCCAAAAACCTTGTCTCCCAATCGGTTCCCGATTGTTCACTATCTCACAAGAGTTGCTTCGCCGATCTTGCAGCGGCTACCAATAGTGCGTTCACATCGCACGACACGACGTTCGATTCGTCCACGTGGGGGGTGGGTCGGGGGTTGGGAGGGAGAAATGATTTCAATGTTCCACAGCGCTGCAATGCGGGTCGGTCGGAAGGCGCTCATCGGTGCGCTGCCGCTGGTCGTGGCGACCACGTTCGCGGGGGCGGGGGCCGCGTCGGCCGACAATCACGCCGATCAGCAGGCGCGGTTGGCCGCGGCGATCTCGACGTCGGGCACGGCGGGCGAGCTCGGTTACCGCACCACCGTGGCGCCGGATCTGAGCACGGTCTCGGCCACGCTGGAGGCGGGCACGTTCCAGCTCGGTGAGTCCTCGATCAAGGTCGTGGACAAGGCGGGCGCGGCGGTCAGCGAGCTTCCGCTCGAGCTGGCCACGCCGTCCGGCACCAAGATCGAGCTGGACGCCGCGGTGTCCGAGGACGGCCACACGCTGTCGGTGCAGACCCCCGAGGTCTCGGCCGCGACGGGCGCCGAGCTGAAGGACATCGCGACCAACCCGCACGCGCAGTACCCGGACCCGGTCCAGAACGGTGCGGCCGCGGGCGCGGGCGTCGGCGCTGTCCTCGCCCTGATCACCTGCATTCCGACCCTGGCGATCTTCGTCGTCGGCTACGCGCTGTGCGCGGTGGTCGGCGTGGTGACCACCGGCGTCATGGGCGCCATCATCGGCGCGCTCGTCGGCACGGCCATGCCCGACGTCATCCCGCAGGTCCTGCCCTGACAACCAGCGGCTGACCCGCTGAACCGAAATCCGAGAAGGGCACTGCGGCGGACACGATCCGCCCCAGTGCCTTTCTTCTTGCGTCCAGTCGGGGAGCCGGTGCTCGGAAGCGGTCCGGAACCGGGCGCTGCCGTGTGCGAGACTGCGGATATGGCGAGGCTTCGGGTTGCGGTGTTGGCGTCGGGTAGGGGATCGAATTTGCGTGCGCTGCATCAGGCTTCGCTGGAGGGGGATGCGCGGTTCGCGGTGAGTCTGGTGATCGGGAACAACAGTGGGGCCGGGGCGTTGGCGTATGCGCGGGAGGTCGGAATTCCGGCGGTGCACATGTCGGGGCGGACGCATCCGGATCCGGACGAATTGGATGAGGCGATGCGGGCGGCGCTCGTCGCGCACGGTACGGGGCTGGTCGTGACGGCGGGCTATATGAAGAAGCTCGGGCCTTCGACGCGGGGGGAGTTCGATTCGCGCATCATCAACGTCCATCCGGCGCTGCTGCCGCGGCACGGTGGAAAAGGTATGTACGGCACGGCGGTTCACGAGGCCGTCCTCGCCGCGGGCGACCAGGTGTCCGGCGCGACGGTGCACTTCGTGACCGAGGAGTACGACGCGGGCGCGATCATCGCGCGGAGTGAAGTGCCGGTGCTGGCCGACGATACGGTCGAGTCGCTTGCCGAGCGGGTCTTGGCCGCCGAACACCTGCTGCTTCCGACGGTCGTGCAGATCATCGCGACCCGCGACGCCGCTCCCGCCGAACTCTGACTCGATTCTGCCCGCGCCGAGAGAACCTGCCTCGCCCCGCTCCGCTGTGGCAGGATCGGCCGGGTGAGTGGGGAGAACGCCTTGGGGGCGGAGCATTCTTGGCCCGATCGGTGGCGATGGGACGCGAAGCGCGAGCGAGATTACCGGCGCCGCGGCTGGGCGGGCGTGCGGGTGGAGGACATCGAGCACGACGGCCTGCGGGAATCCGGGCTGTTTCTGGCGATGAGCAAGCCGCGCAAAGTGTTCGGCGTCCTAGCGGCGGTTCTCGGCATGCTGCTGTTGGCGGCCACCGGAGCGAACGCGGTGTCCGCGGTCGTCGAACGCACCTGGTTCGGACTGGGCGCCTTGGTAGTCGTCGGCCCGCTCGGCGTGGTGGCGTTGCTGTCGGCGTATCTGAATCTGCGTGGACGTCGCGACGTCGTACCCGGACTTCTCCTCACGCCGACCCGGATCCTCTTTCGCGACAACGCGGGCGAGGTCTTCGCGATCCCGTGGCGGGACGTCGCGGGCATCGAGGCGCGAATACTGAAACAGGGCGGAAGCAGCTACTTGAACCTCATCGCGATCGAAGCGCACCCGACCGCTGAGGTCTGGGAGTCCGTCAACCCCGCTCTCCGGCGGCTGGCGCGCAAACGCGACGATCGCGCCCTCTTGAAGGTGCAGGACAAAGCCCTGCTGATGAACCCGCTGATCGCCTACCACCTGCTGCGGCACTATCTGGCGAATCCCGAGCAGCGTCGCGATATCTGCCGCGCCGCACCGGTCGATCAGCACTGATATCGGGGCGCGCCACTACCGCCCCCGTGCACGAGTCCGTTCAGCGCTCGGTGGTGCCGTCGCTGTCGGGATGCTCCTGCCGCGAGATCCGCCACAGGAATTCGGGATCGTCGTCGGGTCCGAGAATCCGCTTGCGCTGGGGTGAACGTGGATTCCGTTCACTCTCACGCACGGGGCCGAACGCCTTCCAGCACAACACCGCGACAGCCACTATGGCGATGAGTGCCAACAGGTACGTCACGTTCGCTCACCTCCTGCTATCGAGGGTAGCCGTGCGCGACGTCCGAGCACACAGTGGAGACGAAATAGACCGACATGACCGGGCGCGGGCATCGCGCCCGCGCCTCGGTCGGTCGTTCAGCGGGTGGGGGTTGCTTCCGTGGTCAGCGACTTCAGCAACTGGAGCACCTCGGATTCCCGGAAGCGGCGGTGTCCGCCCGGGGTGCGCAGCGAGCCGAGGCGCCCGGCGTGGGCCCAGCGGGTGACGGTCTTCGGGTCGACGTGGAACAGGGCAGCCACTTGGCCGGGTGTCAGCAGAGTGTCCTGGCCGCCGACGGTGATCGCAGTCATAGCAAACCTCTCCGTTCTCGACAGTTCCCTCATCAGATGAGCGCCATCGTTGCACCCCGACCCCTAGGTACGCGAACCACCTACAGTTGGTAAAGGCGAAGTAATGGACAAAACGGATCGTCGTCCGACCTCGGGAACGGGTGTGGGCCGAGGGCGGGCAACAGCTTCGCATACGCTGGTCCACGTGAGCGACTCCACTCGTCCGGACGGTGCATCGTCCCAGTCCACCGCGCGTCCCGGCCGCAGACTGGCCGTGAACCTGGCGCTGTACACCCTGGCCAGGCTGGCGTTGGTCGCGGCGATCACCGCGCTGATCTGGCTGGCCGCGCGCCTGATCTCGGTGGAGATCCCGATCATCGTCGCCGCGCTGTTCGCCCTGATCATCGCGATGCCGTTGTCGCTGACGCTGTTCAAGAAGCTGCGCGCCAAGGTCAACGAGGACATCGCGGTGGTCGACGAGAAGCGCCGCAGGGACAAGGCGCAGTTGCGCGCGCGCCTACGGGGTGAGGACGGGCCCGAGGCGGGCAAGTGAAGTACTGCGATCGCAGCACCCCGCGCGACTGGGTCGACAACGCGGTGCGGCTGATCGACGCGGACGCCCAGCGCTCGGCCGACACGCATCTGCTGCGCTATCCGCTTCCGGTCGAGTGGAACATCCAGCTCTACCTCAAGGACGAGTCCACCCACATCACCGGCAGCCTCAAGCACCGCCTGGCCCGCTCGCTGTTCCTCTACGCGATCTGCAACGGCTGGGTTACCGAGGGGACGACGGTGGTGGAAGCGTCCTCCGGTTCGACCGCGGTGAGCGAGGCCTATTTCGCCAAGCTGCTCGGGCTGGATTTCGTCGCGGTGATGCCCGCGAGCACGTCGCCGCAGAAGATCGCGCTGATCGAAGCACAAGGTGGCCGTTGCCATTTCGTCCAGCGGCCGCCGGACATGTACACCGAGGCGGCGCGCCTGGCCGCCGAATGCGGCGGCCACTACATGGACCAGTTCACCCACGCCGAGCGCGCCACCGATTGGCGCGGCAACAACAACATCGCCGAATCCATCTTCGAGCAGATGATCCTGGAGACGCACCCCGTGCCGGAGTGGATCGTCGCGGGCGCGGGCACCGGCGGCACCAGCGCCACCATCGGCCGCTACATCCGTTATCGCAGGCACGCCACCAAGCTCGCCGTTGTCGATCCGGAGAACTCCGCCTTCTACGGCGGTTACGAGACCGGCGACGCCGGCTATCAGACGGGCATGCCCTCGCGGATCGAGGGCATCGGCCGCCCTCGGGTGGAGCCCTCGTTCGTCGGGCAGGTCGTGGACCGGATGATCGAGGTCCCCGACGTCGCCTCCATCGCCGCCATGCGGCATGCCAGCCGGGTGCTCGGCCGCCGCGTCGGCGGGTCGACCGGCACCAACCTGTGGGGCGTGTTCCACCTGATCGCGGAGATGCTCGCGGCGGGACGCAGCGGAAGCGTGGTCACCCTGCTCTGCGACGGCGGGGACCGTTACGCCGGAACGTATTTCGACGACGAGTGGGTCTCCGCGCAGGGCATGAGCCTGTCCGAGCCCACCGCTGTCCTCGACGAATTCCACGCCACCGGCATCTGGAACGGTTAGGTACCTTCTCCGGCCGCGCGCGGCGTCGGCGTTCCTTCCTTAGCGAAACATCGGTGCCGCATGTCGGCGATCGTCAATTTTTGTTGACATGCGCCGGTTGCGTCAATCAAAATTGACGGCATGACTGAGGCAACCACCCTGGCGGCCGCCGCGGGCAGTCCCGACCCGAAGGTCGGGCTGCGCGCCGTGCTCGCACTGCGTCGGCTGCTCGAACGGCTGGAGGCGATCCAGGTGACCAACGCCCGCGCGCAGGGCTGGTCCTGGCAGGCGATCGCCGACGCGCTCGAGGTCAGCAAGCAGGCGGTCCACCAGAAGTACAACCGGAAAGGCAGGGGCTGATGTTCGAACGGTTCAGCAGGGCGGCGCGGACGGCCGTGGTGATCGCGCAGGAAGACGCTCGCGAGCTGCGATCGCCGAGCATCGAGGTCGAGCACGTGCTGCTCGGTCTGCTCGCGCAGGGGGAACCCGAGCTGAAGGCGCTACTCGCCGAGGCCGGACTCACCCACGAGAGCGCGCTGAGCGCGTTGAACGCCAAGGGACGCGGCGAGCCGCTCGGCCCCGAGGACGCGGAGGCGCTGCGCTCGATCGGCATCGACCTGGACGCCGTCCGCGAATCACTGGAGGCGGGCTTCGGCGCGGACGCGCTGGACCGGCCGATCCCGGAGGAGCGGCGCGGATTCTTCGGACGCTCGCGGTGGAGCGGTAACCACATCCCGTTCACCAAGGACGCGAAGAAGGTGCTCGAGCTCTCGCTGCGAGAAGCCCTCGCCCGCAAGGACAAAAGCATCGAGTCGGGGCACGTGTTGCTCGGCATTCTGCGCGCGCCGAATCAGACGACGGTCGGATTGTTCGGCGGTTCCGGCCCGATTCAGGACCTGCGACCGAAGGTGCACGCGCTGCTCGACCGCGCCGCCTGACGCGTCGCGAAATACATTTCCCCCCAGCGGCGGCCGGTGCGCGCACTTAGCATGTGCGCATGCAGCTAGTGCTTCGCTTGATCATCAACGCGGTCGCCATCTGGTTGGCCGCCGCCTGGGTGAGCGGTATCGCCATCATCAGTCCCGACGACAACGGCACCGCCGGGAAGGTCGTCGTCGCGCTCATCATCGCGATCATCTTCACCGTGGTGAACGCGCTGGTGAAGCCCCTGGTGAAGCTGCTGTCGCTGCCGCTGATCATGCTCACCCTCGGCCTGTTCCTGCTGCTGATCAACGCCCTGATGCTCTGGCTCACCGCGGAGATCACCGAGCTCGCCGAGACCACCGATTTCGGCCTCCAGGTGAACGGGTTCTGGGCCGCGGTGCTCGGCGGCATCATCATCTCGCTGGTGAACTGGGTGCTCGGCGTGCTCGTCCCCGACAACGACTGATTCCGCTGCCCAAAGCGCTTCAGCCGTCTGCATCGACCGTTCGGGTGCGGGCAGTGGCGCTGAACAGCATCGTTATCCGACCAGTGGGTCGCCGGACAGCCCACGGGAAACCAGGATTCGTGCGGCTCTCCGGCCGTACGCTCAGCGAGCAGGCTGACACTTCGGCCACCGGCACTCGACTTCCTGAGGGATGCCCGGCCGCCGCACCCGTCGGACGCAAGTGCGTGCAATCGCGGTGCAAGGGCTGTGCAAGTGGGAGGCGACAGAGTTCGTGGCATGAATTCTTTCGCACCACATGCGGCGCTCGCTGTCGAGGCGGACGCTCTGGTCAAGGTGTTCGGGGAGCAGCGGGCCGTGGACGGAGTGAGCCTGGCGGTGCCGCAGGGCTCGGTGTACGGGGTGCTCGGGCCCAACGGGGCTGGCAAGACCACCACCATCCGGATGCTGTCGACGCTGCTGCGGCCGGACGGCGGGCAGGCCAGGATCTTCGGCCACGACGTGGTCGCCGAGCCGACCGCGGTCCGCTCGTTGCTCGGGCTCACCGGCCAATACGCCTCGGTCGACGAGGATTTGACCGCCACCGAGAACCTGATCGTCTTCTCTCGCCTGCTCGGCCTGAGCCGGGCCGCCTCCCGGCGTAAGGCGAGCGAACTGCTCGAGGAGTTCGACCTCACCGAGGCGGCGAACAAGCCGCTGAAGAACTTCTCCGGCGGTATGCGCCGCCGCCTCGACCTCGCGGCCAGCCTGATCGCCACCCCGCCGCTGCTGTTCCTCGACGAACCGACCACCGGCCTCGATCCGCGCACCCGCGCGCAGATGTGGGACACCATCCGCCGCCTGGTCCGCGAGGGCGCGACGGTGCTGCTGACCACCCAGTACCTGGACGAGGCCGATCAGCTGGCCGACCGGATCGCCGTGATCGACCGCGGCAAGGTGATCGCCGACGGCACCGCCGACGAACTCAAGGCCTCGGTCGGCGGCTCCTCGCTGCACCTGACACTGGTCGATCGCGACCAGCTCGCCGAAGCCCGCCGCATCGTCGGCGATTTCCTCGGCGTCGACGCCCAGATCACCCCGGAGGCGGGCCGTCTCACCGCGCCGCTTCCGGACGCGAGCGTCACCACCGACCTGCTGATCCGGCTGCGCGAATGGGATGTCGCGATCGATGAGATCACGGTGAGCAAGCCGAGCCTGGACGAGGTCTTTCTGACCATCACCGGCCACCCGGCCGACGACGACGAACGGAGCGCGGCATGACGACACTGACCGCACCACCGACCGCCACCGCGGCGGCCACTCGAATTCCTCAGGTGAACAACCGAATCGGCATCCGCCAGACGATGTCGACCTCGTTGACCATGGCCTACCGCGGCATCCTCAAGATCAAGCACAAGCCCGAGCAGCTGTTCGACGTGACGATCCAGCCGATCCTGTTCACGGCGCTGTTCACCTATATCTTCGGCGGCGCCATCGCGGGCAACGTGCACGACTATCTACCCATCCTGATTCCGGGCATCCTGGTGCAGACGGTGGTGCTCACCTCCGTGGTGACCGGCACCCAGTTGCGCGAGGACATGGACAAGGGCGTCTTCGATCGGTTCAAATCCCTTCCGATCGCCCGCGTCTCGGCGCTGGCCGGTGCGCTGATCGCCGACATGGTGCGCTACGGCATCGCCACCGTGCTCACCGTCGTCGTCGGCATCTGCCTGGGTTACCGTCCGGGCGGCGGTGCGCTCGGCGTGCTGGCCGCCGCCGTGGTCATCGTGCTGTGTTCGTTCGCGATCAGCTGGATCTGGGCGCTGGTCGGCGTCACCGGCAAGAGCGCGGCCTCTGTGCAGGGCATCTCGATGATGGTGATGTTCCCGCTGACCTTCATGTCCGGCGCGTTCGCCCTGGTGAGCACGATGCCGGGCTGGATGCAGGCGATCAATCACGCGAACCCGGTGTACTACATGGTCAACGCGTGCCGAGAGTTGATGAACGGCAACGTGTACGGCAGCAATCTGGCGTGGTCGCTGCTCGGCTCGTTGGTGGTGATCGCGATCTTCGCGCCGCTGACGGTCAAGGCGTACATGCGCAGGGCCTGATCGATGCCCGCGGGCCGGAATCTCGAAAGGGGTTCCGGCCCTTCACGCATCCAGCATTCCGCTGAACTCCCGCAGCAGCGCGATGATCCGTGCGGCTCCGATCCTGCGGCGCATCGCGGCGGCCGAGCGCAGGGCAGCGCTCATCCGCTCCGCGCCGACCCGCGGCCGGTGCAGCTCCAGGTGTCGTTCCACCACCATCGACGGATAGTCCTGCCGGGCGACGACCTTCGCGGAGAGCGCGAGCAGTTCCATGCCGAGGTCGGAGCCCGGATCGACCGCGAGGAGATACGAGCCGACGCCGCAGGCCACCGCGCCGATCTGCGGCAAGTCGTAGAACTGGGCGAGGCGGCCCGCCGCGCCCGCGGCCAATTCGGCGGCGAGCTCCGTCGCGGCATCGACACGTCCGTAGAGCACGTGCGCGCCGACCATGGCGCCGGCCAGCATCAGCCCGCCGGGCCCCGGCGTCAGGTCGTCCTCGGGCCAGCCAAGCAAGTCAAGCGACCGCCGGTAGTACCGGATGCCGGAATCGATATCGCCTTCGGCGAGAGCGAGTTCCGCGACGCCGGCCGCCACCGTGGCCAGCCGGTGATTGCGCCGGACGTTCGGATCGTCGAGCGGCGCGAGATAGGCCGGATCGTCGGAAGAGCCGAGCGCGAAGGACAATTCCGCGCGCGCCTGATCCACCCGGCCGATGCCGATCAGCGCGACCGCGAGATAGCTGCGAATCTCCACGATCTCCTCGTGGGCGCGCAGGGTGCGCAGCGCTTCGACGGCACGGCGGTAATAGTCCACCGACTCCGCGTAGCGTGCCCGCTGACCGCCGAGCTGGCCGAGGTGCTGGCAGACCATCGCCGTGCCCCACAGATCGTCGGGCTCGACGAGCCGCAGTGCGCCGAGCGCGTCGCGCGCCGAGCCGTGCACGTCGCCCGCGTTCTCCCTGATGTTCGCCCGCGCGATGAGTGCGGCCGCCCGTACGTCCCGATCCGGCGAGCGCGCGCCCTCGGCGAGCTTGCGCGCCACGCCCTTTCCCGAGACGTCCGCGACGAGCAGGCCGCCGAGGAGGCGCATCCCAGGATTCATGTCCACCGCGGTGCGCAGCAGCGCGCGGGCCCGCGCGCGCACCGAGGCCAGCGGGCGCAGGTCGGAGTTCAGGTAGACCATGTGCAGCCCGATCACCACGCACGTCAGCATCCGTAGATTCGCGACGACGCCGCGCGCGGGTCCTCGTTCGGGCGTGAGGCGCAACACGCGCGGCGCCCACGACGTCAACTCCAGGTGCGCGCCGCGAATCATCCACAGCATCGCGGCGACCGGGAACACTCGATAGACCGTCCCGAAATCGCCCCGGTCCAGCGCGTAGCGCAGCACGGCGGTGAGATTGTCCAGTTCGGCGGCGACCGACAGCACCGCGCCCACCTGATCGTCGGTGCGATAGCGCCGGGCCGAGGCCACCGCGTATTCGGACGCCCAGTGCGACATGCGCCGCATCACCAGCTCGCCCTCGTCGACGGCGGTCAGCTGTTCCTCGCCGAATTCGCGGACGGTTTCCAGCATGCGGTAGCGCGTGCCGTCCTCGTCCTCGAGCACGGTCAGCAGCGACTGGCCGACCAGGCCGTCCACCGCGACCGCCACGTCGCCCACGTCCGATCCACCCGCAACGACCTCGGCGGCGGCCAGCGTGAAACCGGCTGGGAACCGGCACATTCGGCGCAGCGTCGCCTGCTGCGGCGGGTCCAGCAGGTTCCAGCTCCAAGCGATCACCGCGTGCAGCGTGCGATGACGTTCCGGCGAGGAGCGGTCGCCGCCGCGTAGCAGCGCGAACCGGTGCTCGAGCCGCGACTCGATCTCCTCCACGCTCATGGTTCGAGCGCGGGCGGCGGCCAATTCGATGGCCAGCGGCAGGCCGTCGAGCATCGCGCACAGCCTGGCGACGGCGTCCGGATCCAGCCGAACCGACGGACGCACCGCGCGGGCCCGCGCGCAGAACAGGTCGGTGGCGGGCGAGCCCGCGGCGTCGATGGCCAAGGGTGCCAAGGGATAGACGCTCTCCGCGCTGATGGCCAGCGGCGCGCGGCTGGTGGTCAGCACCGTCAGCTGGTCGCAGCTGCCGATCAGGTCGGCGACGACCTCGGCAACGGCGTCGATGAGATGTTCGCAGTTGTCCAGGATCAGCAGCATCGGCCGGGCCGAGAGCGCGTCGCGCAGCGGCCGCCCGGTGTCGATTCGCCCGGGCCGCAACAGACCCGGATCGCGCACCACCTCGCCGATGCCGAGCGTCGTGCTGATCGCGGACTCGATATCGGTGCGCGCGTCGGCGACGGAGGTCGAGCGCACCGAGGCGAGTTCCACGAGCACCACGGGTTCGCGCCGCGCCACTCTGGCCCCGACTTCGTTGGCGACCCGGGTCTTTCCGGTGCCGCCCGGGCCGAGGACGGTGACCACCCGGGCGGCGTGTAGCAGCTCGACCAGTTCGTCGAGGTCGGCGTCCCTGCCCAGCAGTGCGTTCGGCGCGGCGCGCAAACCGATGGCCTCGCGCGGGGTGCGACTCGCGGCCGGACGGGCCGGCGAATTCGCGGCCGGACCTCCGAACGCAGTCGAGGCGGCAGCGCCGACGACCTCACCGCGCAGGATGGCGGTGTTCAACTCGACCAGCGGCCGGCCCGGGTCGGCGCCGAGCTGGTCGGCCAAGTGGACGCGGAACGCCGCAAAGGATTCCAGCGCCTCGTTCGTCCGATCGGCCCGAGCGAGCAGGCGCATGAGGTCCAGCTGGGCCCCTTCGTCGAGGGGGTCGGCGGCGCAGCGGCGGCGCGCGAGCTCCAGCGCGCCGCGAATGTCGCCGCTGGATTCGCGCGCCGTCAGTTCGACCGCGTCCAGTTCCGTAGCCAGCGCGCCCGCGGTCCGGCTCAGTTCCGTCGCGAGGTCGCCCGGGAGCAGATCCGCCGCGGGCTCGCCGCGCCACAGCGCTCGTGCCGTTCGCACGGAAGCCAGACACGCGGCGAAGTCCGCGGCCGCGAAATCGCGGCGGGCGCGGGCCAGCAATTCACCGGCGAGCGTCAGATCGACCTGGTCCGGTGCGAAGGTGAGGCGGTAGCCGGCGGGCCCCATCTCGAGCGCGCCGTCGGGCAGCGCCGAGCGCAGCCGGGAGACCTGGGTGTGCAGCGCGTTCATCGGCGAGCGCGGCGGCTGCTCGGCCCACACGTCCTCGATCAGTGCCGGTGCGCTGCGGCTGCGGCCCGGTCGCAGTGCGAGCGCGGTGAGCAACAGCCGAGAACGGGTGCCGGGTACGGGAGTGAGCCCGTCGTCGCGGCGCACGGCGACCTCGCCCAACAGGGCGACCACGACCGATGCGCCGGCGGGCGTAGCGGTGGGATTCGGGCCGTCGGGGCCGCGCCGATCTGGAGACATGCCGTGGTCATCGTATGCGGTCTGTCGGCAGGCCGGTCCCGGCAGCGCGCACTACTCTGTCCGCATGGCTGACTTCGAAGTGGTCCGGCGCATCGTCATCTCGGCCCCGCCCGCGCGTATCCACGCGCTCATCGACAACTTCCGGGAGTGGACGAAGTGGTCCCCGTGGGAGGACCTCGACCCGCAGCTACAGCGCAGCTACTCCGGTCCGGAATCCGGCGTCGGCGCGCACTACGCCTGGAGCGGCAACCGCAAGGCGGGCGCGGGCAGCATGGAACTGGTCGCCGACGACGAACGCGAGATCGGGGTCCGGCTCGAGTTCCTCAAGCCCTTCAAGGCGACCAACAACGTCGTCTTCGAGCTGAATCCCACCGAGAGCGGCGCCACCGAGGTGGTGTGGCGGATGAGCGGCCAGCAGCAGGGCCTGATGGCGCTGCTCGGCAAGGTGATCTCGATGGACCGGCTGGTCGGCAAGGACTTCGACAAGGGACTCACCCGGTTGAAGGCGGCGGCCGAAGCCTGAGCGGCCATGCGCGGGGCTGTCGACGGGCCGCGCCCGGCTGCGCCCACTAGGCGTACCTCCGCCTTCGCTCCGGCCATGCGCGGGGCTGTCGACGGGCTTCGCCCGGCTGCGCCCACTAGGCTGCTTTCATGGCTACAGCAGCGCAATGGATCGAGGGCGCACGGCCCCGCACCCTGCCGAACGCTATCGCTCCGGTCATCGCGGGCACCGGGGCGGCGGCCTCGCTCGACGCCGCGGTGTGGTGGAAAGCCGTTCTGGCGCTGCTGGTCTCGTTGGCGCTGATCATCGGCGTCAACTACGCCAACGATTACTCCGACGGCATCAGGGGAACCGACGACGAGCGCGTCGGCCCGCTGCGCTTGGTCGGGTCGAAGCTCGCCTCGCCCGCCGCGGTCAAGAACGCCGCGATCCTGAGCCTGGCGATCGGCGCCGTCCTCGGCCTCGTGCTCGTCGCGACGACGGCCTGGTGGCTGCTGCTGGTCGGCTTGGCCTGCCTGGCGGGCGCCTGGTTCTACACCGGCGGCAGCAAGCCCTACGGCTACAGCGGTTTCGGCGAGCTCGCGGTGTTCGTGTTCTTCGGGTTGGTCGCCGTGCTCGGCACCGAGTTCGTGCAGGCAGAGCGGGTCGACTGGGTCGGAGCGGCGCTCGCGGTCGCGGTCGGGTCGTTCTCCAGCGCGGTGCTGGTGGCCAACAACCTTCGCGACATCCCCACCGACACCGAGTCCGGAAAGACCACGCTCGCGGTCAAACTCGGCGATCCGCGCACCCGCACCCTGCATCTCGCGCTGCTCGCGGTGCCGTTCGTTGTCACCCTGCTGCTGGTGATCCGCACCCCGTTCGCCCTGGTCGGCCTGCTCGCCGTCCCGCTCGCGGTGCGCGCCAACGCGCCGGTGCGCTCGGGCGGCAACGGCCTGGAACTGATTCCGGCGCTGCGCGATTCCGGCCTCGCCCTGCTGGTCTGGTCGACGCTGACGGCGCTGGCGCTCGGCTTCGCCTGAACCGGAGGCGGCGAGTCGAAGGTCGGATAGGCCGCTGCGCCCGTCTCGCGCGCCTCGCGGAGATCGCTTGCTCCGCGAGGCGCGCGACGAGTCCGGGCGCACCTCAGTTCGTGGACTGGGCGACCAACAGCTGGCGAAGCTTCGCCCGATTGGGCTTCCCCGGTCCGTGCAGCGGCAGTTCGTCCAGCAACGCCAGCTCGCGCGGGGCGGCGATGGCGTCGAGTTCGCGGACGACGTGGTCGCGCAGTTCCTCGAGTGTCGGGGTGGCTCCGGCGGTGGGCACCACCGCGACCGCCACGCGCTGGCCGAGCCGCTCGTCGGGCAGGCCGAGCACCACGCACTCGCTGATAGCCGGATGGGTGACCAGCACGGCCTCCACGACCTGCGGAATGACCAGCAGCCCGCCCGTCATGATGGCCTCGTCCAGCCGTCCGGTGACGTGCAGGACGCCGGTCTCGAAAGTGCCCGCGTCCTCGGTGCGGAACCAACCGGGTTCGGCGAAGGCGGGATGGTCGGGCTGGCCGCGGTAGCCGCCGGCGATCATGGCGCCGCCGAGCAGGATGCGACCGTCTTCGATGCGCACCTCGGCGCCGTCCAGCGGCACGCCTTCGTAGACGCAGCCGCCGCAGGTCTCGCTCATGCCGTAGGTGCGAACGACGTTGATACCAGCCGCTTTCGCGCGCTCGTAGACCGGAAGCGGGGTGGCCGCGCCGCCCACGAGCACCGCGTCGAGTTCGGCGAGCGCCTCGGCCGCGCCCGGAGCGTCGAGCGCCTTGATGAGCTGGGTCGGCACCAGGGCGGTGTAGCGGCGCGGGCCGCGCATGCCCGCCACCGCGCCGGCCAGCGCCTCGGGCAGGAAGCCGCCGGAGACGTCCAGCACGGTGGGTTCGGTGCCCGCCAGGATGCTGCGCAAGAGCACCTGGATACCGGCGATGTGGTGGGTGGGCAGCGCGAGCAGCCAGGCTCCCGGGCCGCCGAGCCGGTCGTGGGTCGCGGTGCCGCTCGCGCGCAGGGCGGAGGCGCTGAGCATGGCGCCCTTGGGCACGCCCGTGGTGCCGGAGGTGGTGACCACCAGCGCCACGTCGTCGTCGATCGTCTCGCCGGGGGAGAGCGCGTCGCTGAGCCGACGGGCCTCCCTGCGGTCGCTGGTCGGGATGGGCAGCCACGCGGGACCGTTGCCCTCCAACGCTTCTCGCAGATGCGGCAGCACGTCGCCCAAGCCGGATCCGGTGGGCATCGGCAAAGTCCGCAAGGTGTTACTCACGACCGCACCTCGCCGTCGCTCGGTTCCATCACGACAGCGATCGTGTCATGCCCGCGCCGCCGCGCGCGGAACGGGTCGGTTTGCTGGGGCGGCGCGCGGGGAGTGCGGCCGCCCCGAAGGAATGGGGCTCGGATAGGCCAGACATCGAGACTGCGATTCACTCGTCGGACGGGACGCGGACGGCGATCGCCCGGGCATCGGCGGCCGGGGGGCCGTTGGAGGGTGTTGTCGGACGGAGTCCGCCCTCAGCCTGCGCATGGCCGGAGCGAATGCGGAGGTACGCCTATCGTCCTCGCCGGGACAGGGCTTGGCAACTCGGCATTCGGACCCCGGTCCGCTCGTCGCGCCGCGATCAGTCGTCCGACCAGCGGGAATCCCGGCGAATCGGATGTTCGGGCGGAATCTCCACGAGCACGATCGGCACGCCGTCCGGGTCCCGTATCCACATTTCGATCAGGCCCCACGGCTCCCGCTCGGGCGCTCGATCGATGGGGATTCCCTTCAGCGCGAGCTCGGCCGCGGCGTCGGAGGCATCGCGCACCTGCAACCAGATCGCGCCGGTGAAAGCCGTCGAAGTACCCGTCCCGCCGTGCCCCGCGACCTCGACCAGCGACTGTCCAGCGAAGAAAACGGTTCCACCTGGATATTCCCTGGCGATCGCGAGACCGAGTCCGTCGCGATAGAACTCGAGCGTCTTCGCGTAGTTCCCAGGCCGCAGAATCACCCGGCTGCTGAGGATCTCCATGTGGCCAGTCCCTTCGTCAGAAGTACCAGGGGTAGGGCGTCCAGTCCGGCTTGCGTTTCTCCAGGAACGCGTCGCGGCCTTCGACGGCTTCGTCGGTCATGTACGCCATGCGGGTGGCTTCGCCCGCGAACAGCTGCTGGCCGACCAGCCCGTCGTCGAGCAGGTTGAACGCGTACTTGAGCATGCGCTGGGCCTGCGGGGACTTGCCGTTGATGTCGGCGGTCCACTCCAGCGCGACGTCTTCCAGCTCGGCGTGGTCGACGACCTTGTTGACCGCGCCCATCTGGTGCATTTCCTCGGCGGTGTAGGGACGGCCGAGGAAGAAGATCTCGCGGGCGAACTTCTGGCCCACCATCTTGGCCAGGTAGGCGCTGCCGTAGCCGCCGTCGAAGCTGCCCACGTCGGCGTCGGTCTGCTTGAACCTGGCGTGCTCGCGGCTGGCCAGGGTCAGGTCGCAGACCACGTGCAGGCTGTGTCCTCCGCCCGCGGCCCAGCCGTTGACCAGGGCGATGACGACCTTGGGCATGAAGCGGATGAGGCGCTGCACCTCCAGGATGTGCAGCCTGCCCGCGCGCGCCTGGTCGACGGTGTCGGCGGTCTCGCCGCTGGCGTACTGGTAACCGCTGCGGCCGCGGATGCGCTGGTCGCCGCCGGAGCAGAAGGCCCAGCCGCCGTCCTTGGGGCTCGGGCCGTTGCCGGTGATCAGGACCGCGCCGACGTCGGAGGTCATCCGCGCGTGGTCGAGCACCCGGTAGAGCTCGTCGACGGTGTGCGGGCGAAACGCGTTGCGCACCTCGGGGCGATCGAACGCCACCCGCACCGTGCCCTGCTCGATATGGCGGTGGTAGGTGATGTCGGTCAGATTCTCGAATCCGGGGACCGGTCGCCACAGCTTGGGATTGAACGTCACGCTTGTGATTATTGCCCGCGGCGAAAGATCCGGGGCCAGCGACTTCCGCGCGTGGCGGCGCCGAGGACTTGACGGTGTAAAACTACGCGTTACCGTGCAGGTATGAGCGAGCGTGTGAAACCTGTTCCAGATAATGCCGCAGGCGCAGCCGAATCGGGTGCGCAGCGTTCCAACGGGACGGCGATCCGCCCGCGCATCGATCGCAGCGCGGTGGACGAGAACCGGTACGAGAAACACGGCGGTTTCCCGAAGGTGTCCCGCGCGCGGATCGGCTCGAATTTCGGGCCTTTCGTGGACGCCATGCGGACGTTGCAAGATCTGGCGGTCTCCGTCGACGCGCCGGACGAGGTGTTCGGCGAGGCGCTGGCCAAGGCGCGGGAACTCGCCGAGCTGCTCGAGCCGTATCGCGCACCGGAATTGCAGGGTCCGGCCGGGCGCGCGGTGGAGCTGCCCGGCCGCGGCAGCCTGTTGCTGCTGCCCTGGCAGGTGGTCTCGGCCGGGCCGGACGGCATCACCATGACGGGCGAGTTCCGCCGATTCCATCTCGGCGGCAACGGCGCCGCGCACGGTGGCGTGCTTCCGCTGCTGTTCGACGACCTGCTCGGCATGATCGTGCACTACGCGGGCAGGCCGATCAGCCGCACGGCCTACCTACACGTCAACTACCGCAAGGTAACTCCGCTGGAGCGGACGCTGACAGTGTGCGGACGCGTCGACCGCATCGAGGGCCGCAAGACCTTCATCACCGCCGAATTACGCGATGAGCAGGGCGATTTGCTCGCCGATTGTGAAGGACTGATGGTGCAGTTGCTGCCGTGGCAGCCGTGAGCGGAAGTAGCTAATGTGACCGCGCGCACCAGTGCGTATAGTGGCGTGCGCTCGTTCATCGACATCTATTTCGGAGGAACCTGAAAGTGGTTGCAGCACTGTCTGAATCCCTGCTCGACGACGCGAAGCGCTCGGCCTTCCTTGCCGATGCCAAGGAGGTTCTGGACGCCGAGGTGTCGGATAAGGGCGGCGCGTCGGGCCTGGCGGTCAAGGGTGGCTACGCGGCGGTGAAGAAGATCAGCCCGTCCATCGTCCCGGACGCGCTGGAATCGTTGGCCCCCAAGCTGGTCGAGCAGCTGGAGCCGTTCTGGCAGGAGTACAAGGCTTCGGGTTCGGGTCAGTTCGCCGACCTGCTCGTCGCCAAGTCCGACGAGGTCGCCGAGGCGTTGCTCCAGGTGACCGACGCCCGCGCCGAGGCCTCCTCGCGCCCCGCGCTGCAGAAGGTGTACTCCTCGATGCGCTCCTCGGCCAAGAAGAACGTCATCGAAGCCCTGCCGCGCCTCGGCGACCTGGTGCAGCGCCACGCGAACTGATCGCGCCCAGCGAGCGCACGCCGAGTTCCGGACAACCGAACTCGGCGTGCGGCCTCGTTCGCCGCACAGCGCCGCCGTGCTTCAGCGCAGCGCACCGAATGCCCGAGCGGCGAGCACGGCGCGCACTCGAACCCGACCGCTCGATCCCGCCCTCCCAGCCACCTCGAGGGCGAGTCTTACGAGCCCGTTCGCGGCCGTCTCGCTTCCGAGCGGTCGAAGCGCATGCGACGCAGTCGCGAGTCTCGACCGCTCGGAAGCGAGACATAAAGGCCGCGAACACGCGCGCGCCAGCGCGCCAACAAACACTGTGACCAGGGTGACGGAGACGGCGGGGAGACTGTCTGAGAGGCTGGTGACGTGAACCCGTCTACCGCTCAGGCTCGAGTAGTCGTCGACGAACTCGTGCGCGGAGGTGTCCGCGATGTGGTGCTGTGCCCCGGCTCGCGGAACGCTCCGCTGGCCTTCGCGCTGCAAGCCGCCGACGCGGCCGGTCGGTTGCGGCTGCACATGCGCATCGATGAGCGGACCGCGGGCTTTCTCGCCATCGGCTTGGCGATCGCGGGCGGCAATCCGGTCCCGGTGGTGATGACCTCCGGCACGGCCGTAGCGAATCTCGGCCCCGCGGTCCTGGAAGCCAACTACGCGCGGGTTCCATTGATCGTGTTGAGCGCCAATCGGCCCTACGAGATGCTCGGAACCGGCGCCAATCAGACCGTCGAGCAGCTGGGCCTGTTCGGTAGCCAGGTACGCGCCACCATCAGTCTCGGGCTGGCCGAGGACGAGCCGAGCGGCAACGGCAGCGGCCCGTACGGCCAGCAGAACAGCGTGTGGCGTTCGGCGGTGTGCCGGGTGCTCGCCGCGGCCCGCGGCACGCGTTCGGGCAACGCGGGTCCCGTCCACTTCGACATTCCGCTGCGCGAGCCGCTGGTGCCGGATCCGGCCGCTGGCGCGAGTCCGGAGGGGCGCGCGGGCGATCGGCCCTGGACCGCGACGCAGTACGCGACGCTGGACGTGCCGCTCGACATCGATCTGAGCCTGGACACCGTGGTGATCTCCGGGCACGGCGCGGGCCTGCGTCCCGAGTTGGCCGAGCTGCCGACCGTCGCGGAGCCGACCGCCCCCATGCACGGCCCCGCGCTGCATCCGCTGGCCCTACCGCTGCTGAAGCCGAAGCAGGCCATCATCACCGGGCGGCCGACCCTGCACCGGCAGGTGTCCAAGGTGCTCGCCGACCCGTCCGTCACGGTCTTCGCGCTGACCACCGGTCCGCGCTGGCCCGATGTGTCCGGCAACGTGGTCGGAACCGGAACCCGCGCGATCACGACCGGAGCGCCGCGCGCGGAATGGCTCGCGCACTGCCGCGCGCTGAACGCCAACGCCCAGCAGGTGGTGCGCGACGCGCTGGCAAAGCACCCTAAGCCGACCGGCCTGCACGTGGCGGCGGTCGTGATGGACGCGCTGCACGAGGGCGATCAACTACTGCTGGGCGCGTCCAATCCGGTGCGCGACGCGGCGCTCGTCTCCCATCCGCGGCCCGGCATCAAGGTGCTGTCGAACCGCGGTGTCGCGGGCATCGACGGAACGGTGTCGTCGGCGGTCGGCGCCGCCTTGGCACACGGAGGCCGCACCGTCGCGCTGATCGGCGATCTGACCTTCTTGCACGACGCGTCCGGGCTGTTGATCGGGCCGGGCGAACCGCGGCCCGCCGACCTGACGATCGTGGTCGCCAACGACGACGGCGGCGGCATCTTCGAGCTGCTCGAACAGGGCGACCCGCAGTACGCGGGCGTGTTCGAGCGCGTCTTCGGCACACCGCACGGCATGGATCTGGCCGCGCTGTGCGCCGCCTACCGCGTCCCGCACCGGCAGGTCGATACCGAGCAGCTCGCGGCCGAGTTGGCCGAGCACGCGCACGGATTGCGGGTGCTGGAAGTCGCAACGGAACGTTCCAGCCTGCGCGAGCTGCACGCGACCGTGCGGGCCAACATCGCGCCCTGAGGCCGCCGCCGGAACCGGCTATTCGGTGTCGTCGCGATCCTCGTCGTCGAGCGGCACGGGAATGGCCTGCTCGATGAGGTCGGCCTCGCTCGCGGACCAGACGTCGCGATCGACCGCGGTGCGCGCCTCGCGTGCGACGGCGGTTTCCGCGACGGCCCGGTCGTCGGTGTCGGCGTCGTCCGTTTGGTAAGCGGGCGTGGACTGCTCGACGCGGTCGGCCTCCGGCGCGTCGTCCAACGTGCGCGGCGTGCTGCGATCGATCATCGTGTGCTCCTCTCCGCTGGTGGTCTCCCGCAGGGTGTATACCCAGTTCGGGGCGCGGGCAACAGTCCGGCGGTGTCGAGATTGCTCCGACCGCGAGTTCCCGGCAACCGGCGCGATCGTTCGTCTTCATTCCCCCTCGACGGCCGCGCCCCCGTTCACCGGATGCTCCACGAGCGCGAGGGTGCGCCCGGCCATGAACCGCGCCGTGCGGACCGCGACGCCGGTCCGCGTCACCTCGCTGACCTCGACCACCCCGCGCGCGATGCGCACCTCGACCCGCCGCCCCGCGCGCGTCGCCGCGATTTCGTAACTTCGAGAGCCGTCGCCGACGTCGACGACGATCTCCACCCGATCACCCTTCATCTACCAATTCTCCGCTTTTCCAGTGCTTTTCGCCGTTACGAGTTGGTCGCGGCAGGGCACCGATGAATTCCGCGCGCCCGCCGCGTCTCAACTCACGCAGACCTCTCACATCCGGCAGGAGACCCGATGACCCCCACGTTCGATTTCGAGCCCGCCGCCACCGCACTGGAGACCGTGGTCGCGGGCATCGCCGACGACCAGCTCGCCGCGCCGACGCCTTGCGCCGACACGACCGTGGCCGCGCTGCTCGAACACGTCCTGGAACTGACCGAGGCGTTCCGGCAGTCCGCGACCAAGGAATCCGTCGGAAACAGCACCCCGCCCGCCCTCGAACACGACTCGAAACTGCCCGACGACTGGCGTACGCGCATCCCCGCCCAGCTGAAGGCGCTGGTCGCCGCCTGGCGGGAGCCGGACGCGTGGGAGGGCGAGACCGAGGCGGGCGGCGTGCGCGAAGCCGCGATCGTGATGGCCGTGATCGCGCTGGACGAGGTCGTCGTGCACGGCTGGGACCTGGCCAAGGCCACCGGTCAGCCGTTCGGTTGCGCCGAATCGCACGCGGCGATCCTGTTCGATTTCCTGCGCGAAACCCCACTCTCAGGCACGCCGGGGCTCTTCGGACCGGTGGTCGAGGTCCCCACCGATGGACCTCTCTTCGACCGCGTGCTCGGGCTGACGGGTCGCGATCCGAACTGGTCCGCCTAACCGACCGAAGGCGTCCGCCAGCCGGCAGGACCGACCGAATGTCACCTTCGGCCGGAACTTTGCGCCCGACCGAAGGCGTCCGCGAGCTGGCCGGGCGGACCGAATGTCACCTTCGGTCGGGGGTTGCGGACCGGTCCGTGACGAAAGTGCCTGCGGCCACGGCATCCAGCGCCGCCTTGGCAGCGGAATCGGCGGCTGCCTCGTCGATCGGATCGCCGCTGGCCAGCAGGCGGTAGTAGAGCGGCGCGGAGACGGCGGACAGGACCGCGCGCGGATCGGTCCCTGCGGGAGCCTCGCCGCGCGCGATGGCGGCTTCGACGCACGGCGCCCACTCGGTGAGGCGGACGTCGTAGAAGCGGCGCAGCGCCGCCGCGGTCACCGGATCGCCGGTGGCGGCGGCGATCACGGCCTGGAACAGGCGGCCTTGGCGCGGATCGGTCAGCGTCTCGGCGACCAGCCGCGCGTTGGCCGTGAGATCGCCGCGCAGCGATCCGGTGTCGGCGCGCGGCACCGATTGCTCGGCCATGTCGTCGAGCAGGTCGGCGACGAGCCCGGCCGGGGTGCCCCAGCGCCGGTAGACGGTGGTCTTGCCGACACCGGAAGCGGCCGCGATCTCCGCGAGATCCAGTGTGGCGAAACCCCGTTCGGCGAGGAGATCACCCGCGGTGCGCAGGACGGCCGCGCGGATGCGCGCGGTGCGCCCACCTGGGCGAATCGAGCCGGGAGCGGGTTCTTCTGGCGTCATAACGGAACTCCAGTTTCATTTGCGGCGAAAGGGGTGTACTGTCCGAAGTGTTAACGGAACTATAGACCCTTTAGGAGGGCCGTCCTGTGAAGCATGGATGGGATACGCGCATGGACTCACAGATGGAGTACCGGCGGCTCGGCGCATCGGGTCTGCTCGTCCCAGCCCTGAGCTTCGGCGCGGGCACTTTCGGCGGTCGCGGCGAACTGTTCGGCGCGTGGGGCGACACCGATGCCGAGCAGGCGCGCACGCTGGTCGACATCAGCCTGGAAGCGGGCGTCACGATGTTCGACACCGCGGACGTCTACTCCGACGGCGCCTCGGAGGAAGTCCTCGGCGCGGCCATCAAGGGCAGGCGGGATCGGCTGCTGCTGTCCACCAAGGCGAGCCTGCCGACGGGACCCGGGCCCTACGACGCGGGCTCGGGCCGAGCCCGGCTGATCGGCGCGGTCGAAGGCTCGCTGCGCCGTCTCGGCGTCGATCACATCGACCTGTTCCAGCTGCACGCCTTCGACGCGCACACTCCCGTCGACGAGGTCTTGGCCGCCCTGGACGACCTGGTGCGCGCGGGCAAGATCCGCTACCTCGGGGCCTCCAACTTCGCGGGCTGGCAGCTGATGAAATCCCTTGCCGCCGCGGACCGCAACGGCCTGACCCGCTACGTCGCGCACCAGGTGTACTACTCGCTGGTCGGCCGCGACTACGAGTGGGAACTGATGCCGCTCGGGCAGGATCAGGGCGTCGGCGCCGTGGTGTGGAGCCCGCTCGGCTGGGGCAGGCTCACCGGCAAGATCCGGCGCGGACAGCCGTTGCCCGCGGGCAGCAGGCTGCACCAGACCGCCGAGGCGGGCCCGCCCGTCGACGACGACCTGCTCTACGACGTGGTCGACGTGCTGGACGAGATCGCCGCCGAGACCGGCAAGACCGTCCCGCAGATCGCGCTCAACTGGCTGCTCGGTCGCCCCACCGTCGCGACGGTCATCGTCGGCGCGCGCAACGAGGAACAGCTGCGCCAGAACCTCGGCGCGGTCGGCTGGCGCCTCGACCAGGACCAGATCGCCCGCCTGGACAAGGCCAGCGCCGCCACACCGCCGTACCCCTACTACCCGTACTACCGCCTGCCGGACTTCACCCGGCTCAACCCGCCCGCGGTGTAGTTCGGGGCGCGCTCGAGCGATGGTGCGGCGCGGGCGGATTCGCGAAGCGATGGGCCGACGCGCGGCGGCTCAGTAGACGTCGCGCACGTAACGCTTCTCGGCGACGAGCTGCTTGCGGAACGCCAGCGCGCCTTCCTCGTCCAGCTTGCCGTGGATGCGGGCGATGGCGAGCAGCGTGTCGTCGACGTCCTTGGCCATCCGCGCCGCGTCGCCGCACACGTAGAAGTGGGCGCCGTCGCGAAGCCACGACCACAGCTCGGCGCCGTGCTCGATCATCCGGTGCTGCACGTAGATCCGCTCCCGCTGGTCGCGGGAGAACGCCAGGTCGAGGCGGGTGAGGAAACCGGTGCGGAACATGTCCTCCAGCTCCGCGCGGTAGTAGAAGTTCTGCGCCGCGTGCTGTTCGCCGAAGAACAGCCAATTGCGGCCGGTCGCGCCGAGCGCCCTGCGTTCCTGGAGGAAGCCGCGGAACGGTGCGATGCCGGTGCCCGGCCCCACCATGATCATCGGTGCGGTCGGGTCCAGCGGCGGCCGGAAATGCGGTGCGCGCTGGAGGAAGATCGGCACCGTCGCATCGCCCACCCGGTCGGCGAGGTAGGTCGAACAGACCCCGCCGCGCCGGGCTGATGTGCCAACGGGTTCGCCGTAGCGCACGACGCCGACCGTCAGCTGCACCTCGTCCGGGCTGACCAGCGGGCTCGACGAGATCGAATACTGGCGCGGCTGGAGCTTTTTCAGCGCGCCGAGCCATTCCACCAGGTCGGCGCGCACCGGGAAGTCGCGCAGCACGTCGACGGCCTGACGGTCCCACAGGTAGCTGTCGAGCTCGTTGCGGTTGTCCCGTCGCAGCAGTTTGGCGAGCTGGTTGCTGGCATTGCGGTCGCCGATGAAGCTCAAGAAGTCGTGGCTGACCCTGGTGATGTCGTACCGGGTGCGCAGCGCTTCGGTCAGCGGCATCTCCCGATCGTCGACCTCGACGACGCGCCGACCGTCCAGGCCGGTGGCGGCGAGCCATTCCTCGACCAGCGACGGACAGTTCGACGGCCACACGCCCAGCGAATCGCCGACCTCGTAACCCGCGTCCAGGCCGCGCAGGTCGAAACCGAACTGGCGCACCTCTTTCGGCGATCCGGCGAGCGAGAGCAGTTCGTTGCGTGCGAGCGGCGCGGCCACCGGAGCGTTTCGGGTGAAGGGCGCGGGCGCGGTGCGCAGCGAGCGTGCGGGAGCCGGTGCTTCGGGCCTGGTCAGCACCATGGTGCCGCCGGAGCTCGCGGCGCGGACCGATCGGCGCGGGCCCGAACCGCCCGTGGGAGCAGGACCGTCGCCGTCGTCCGGGCCGCCGTCGTTCCCGCCGCCGCCGTCGTTCCCGCCGCCGAACGCGCCGAGCACGTCGTCGAGCCAGCGGGCCGCGGGCTCCTCGTAGTCGGGTTCGCAGTCCACCCGCGGCAGCAGCCGGGTCGCGCCGCGCTCGGCCAGCTTCTCGTCCAGCTTGCGGCCGTGCCCGCAGAAGTCGTCGTAGGAGGAGTCGCCGAGCGCGAGGACCGCGTAGCGCAGGCCGGTCAGGCGGGTCGCGCTGTCGGTCAGCCTGGCCCAGAAGTCCGCGCCGTTGTCGGGTGGGCCGCCATCGCCGAAGGTGCTGCTGATGAACAGCGCGTCGCCGGTCAGCACGCCGAGATCGCAGGAATCCATGTCGAAAAGCCGTGGCGCGAAGCCGGACTCGGCAAGCCGCTCGGCCGTCGCGGCGGCGAACTCCTCGGCGTTGCCGGTCTGCGAGGCCCACAGCACCGTGACCGGCCGCTCCTCGGCGGCGGGCGCCGGAGACTCGGCCGCCGACGCGCCGCGCGAGTACATGCCCGCGAGCAGGCCGTCGATCCAGAGCCTGCTGCGGCTGGACAGCGGCGCGGTCTCCGGCAGCACCGGCTGGCCGACCACCGGAAGCGAGTGCAGCGCGGCCAGATACCCGCTGAGGTAGATCTGTTCGGTGTCGCTGAGCGTAGGCGCGACACCGTTGTCCAGCCCGAGCATCACCGCGAGCGGATGCGCGCCGGTCGACGGCGCGGAAACCGGCTCGGCGACGGGCGTTTCGGCGCGCTTCATCGGCGCGACGCGGCGCAGCGAGACGGCGCACTGCTTGAACTCGGGCTGTAGCGACGCCGGATCGACGGCGTCGTTGGTGACGGCGTTGATGGTCAGGTACTCACCCTGTTCGTCGTTCCAGTGGAACGGCGCGAAGCAGTCGCCGGGGCGGACCCGGTCACTGATCTGCACCGGAAGCACGGCTCGCCCACGGCGGGAGGCGATTTCGAGCTGATCGCCGGGACGCACGTCGAGGCGTTCGGCATCGCGCGGGTGCACCTCGAGGAACGGCTGCCCGTTCAGCTTCGTGAGCTTGGCGATCTTGCCCGTCTTGGTCATGGTGTGCCACTGGTGTTGCAGGCGACCGGTGTTCAGCACGAACGGGTAGTCGTCGTCCGGCATTTCCTCCGGAAGCAGGTGGGGGCGCGGCCAGAACATCGCGCGCCTGCTCGCGGTGGCGAACGCGAGCCGCGGGCGGTGACCCGCGTCGTCGACGAAGAGTTCCTGGCTGACGCCGTCGTTCAGGTAGCGGATCGGGTTACGGCGCTTGTCCGGCTCGGCGCACGGCCACTGCATCGGGCCGTCGCGCAGCGCATCGTAGCTCATGCCGCGCAGGTCGTAACCCGTCGCCGGATTGGCGAAGCCCTGGATTTCGGCGAAAACCTCGGCGCTGGAGGAGTATTCGAAGCCGGGAAAGCCCATGGCCATGGCGACTTGCGCGATCAGCAGCCAATCCGGCCGCGCGTCGCCGACCGGGTCGACCGAGCGCTGCAACAGGGTGACGTTGCGTTCGGAGTTCACCGTCACGCCCTCGGCCTCGGCCCAGAGCGTGGCGGGCAGCAGCAGGTCGGCATAGGCGTTGGTGGCCGATTCGGTGTAGGCGTCCTGCGCGATCACCAGTTCGGCGGCCTCGAGGCCCGCGATCACCGTCTTCCGATTCGACACGGACGCTACGGGATTGGTGCAGATGATCCACGCCGCCTTGATGTCGCCCTCGGCCATGCCGCGGAACATCTCGATGGTGCCCGGCCCGGCCTCGGTGCGAATCGTCCCGGGCTCGACGCCCCACGCCGTCTCCACGAAGACGCGGTCGGCGGCCGAGAGCAGCGAGCGCTGGCCGGGCAGACCGGGGCCCATGTACCCCATCTCGCGCCCGCCCATGGCGTTCGGCTGGCCGGTCAACGAGAAGGGCCCGCTGCCAGGGCGGCAGATGGCGCCGGTGGCCAGGTGCAGATTGCAGATCGCGTTGGTGTTCCAGGTGCCGTGCGTGGACTGGTTGAGTCCCATCGTCCACAGCGTCATCCACTCGCGCGCCTCGCCGATCCAGCGCGCCGCGGTGCGGATGTCCTGTTCGGCGAGCCCCGTGATCTCGGCGACCCGCTCCGGCGGATAGTCGGCCAAGAACTCGGGCATGGCGTCCCAGCCCTCGGTGTGCTCGGCGATGAACTCCTCGTCGATGTCGCCGTTGGCGACGAGCAGGTGCAGCAGGCCGTTGAGCAGCGCGAGGTCGGTGCCGGGGCGCAGTTGGAGGAACAGGTCGGCGCGCGCGGCGGTGTCGGTGCGGCGCGGATCGGCGACGATCAGCTTGGCGCCCGCCTTCAGCCGATCGGCCATCCGCAGGAACAGGATCGGATGGCAGTCGGCCATGTTGGCGCCGGTGACGAAGAACAGGTCGGCGTGCTCGAAGTCGTCGTAGGAGCCGGGCGGGCCGTCGGCGCCGAGCGACTGCTTGTAACCGGTGCCCGCGCTGGCCATGCACAGCCGCGAGTTGGCCTCGATGTGCACGGTCCGCAGGTAACCCTTGGCCAGCTTGGTGGCCAGGTACTGCGCCTCCAGCGTCATCTGTCCGGAGACGTACAGCGCGATGGCGTCCGGTCCGTGCTCGTCCAGGATCGCGCGCAACCGGTCGGCGGCCTCGCGCACGGCGGCGTCGACGGCGATCGGCATCGGCTCCCGGCCGCGCTCGGGCCGCCGGTAGGCGGTGGTCATCCGGCCGGACGTGCGCATCAGTTCCGCGTGGGTGGCGCCCTTGGTGCAGAGCCTGCCCGCGTTCGCTGGATGCAGCTTGTCGCCGCTGACCTTGGCGATCACCGGCGCGCCGTCGGGGCCCGACGTGGTCTCGACCGTGATGCCGCACCCCACGCCGCAGTACGAGCACGCCGTTCTGGCGGTGCCCGGCGCGGGGCTGCTGGCTGCGTCCGACATGTCACCGATCATGCGGAACGTCGATTGCGCGGGATTTACCCAACGTTATCGCCAGGTGACAATTCTCCTCACCGCTCTCATCAGCGGCTGTGAGGTGTGTTTTTCGTCACCTTTGCGCAGGTCAGCGGCCTGGAGGGGCCGCTGACGGAGTCAGCCGAGCTTGTATCCGCGGTGCAGGGCGACGACCCCGCCGCTGAGATTGCGCCACTTGACCGTCGACCACCCCGCCTTGGCGATCCGCATGGCCAGCTGCCGCTGATTCGGCCACGCCCGGATCGATTCCGCCAGGTACACGTAGGCGTCCGGATTGCTGCTGACCGCCCGCGCCACCTTCGGGAGCGTCTTCATCAGGTACTCCATGTAGAGGGTCCGGAACACCGGAAAGGTCGGCGTCGAGAACTCGGCGACCACCAGCCGCCCGCCCGGCTTGGTGACCCGCAGCATCTCGCGCAGCGCCAGATCCGGATCCGAGACGTTGCGCAGACCGTAGGAGATGGTCACCGCGTCGAACGAGTCGTCGGCGAAAGGCAGGGCCATGGCGTCACCCGCGACCATCGGCACATTGCGGAACCGGCCCGCGGCGAGCATGCCCTTGGAGAAGTCGGTGGCCACGCACCAGGCGCCGGACTTGCCGAACTCCAGGGTCGAGACGCCGGTGCCCGCCGCGAGGTCGAGCACCCGCTCGCCCGGCCGGAGCCCGAGCGCCTTACGGGTCGCCCAGCGCCAGTAGCGGTCCTGACCCGCGGAGATCACGGTGTTGGTGAGGTCGTATCGCTTGGCGACCCCGTCGAACATCGCTGCGACCTCGCCCGGCCGCTTGTCCAGGGAGGCTCGACCTGCATGCGTTTGCGCCACGCCAACGACCTTAAGCGACTGTCCGTTACGGACCCGCGTGTACCCGATCACAGGGCTGTAGGAGTCGGGCCGGGTTGTGCTCTTCCCCCGGTCGGGTCTACGCCGTATTCGACAGCTGAAAGTCCTGTCCGGTGACGTCGGCGTAGTGCCCCATCAGCTCGTCGCACACGGCAGGCCAGGTTCGGTGCAGTACGGATTTGCGTGCGGCGACGGCGAATCGGGCGCGCAGTGCCGGATCGCGCAGCGCGGCCACGGCGCTGGGCAGCAGCTCGGTGAACCGGTCGACCGGGAGCAGATAGCCGTTGCGGCAGTGCGCGACGAGGTCGCGCGGACCGCCCGCGTCCGGCCCGATGACCGGGACGCCGGAGGCCAGCGCCTCCTGTACGCCTTGGCAGAAGGTCTCGTGCTCGCCCGCGTGCACCATCACATCCAGACTGGCGTACGCCTGCGCCAGTTCGTCGCCGCCGAGTTCGCCGGTGAACACCGCGTCCGGCATGAGCTGGGCGAGCCGGTCTCGTTCCGGTCCGTCGCCGACGATCACCAGCTGAATGGTGGGATCGCCCGCCAGCGCGGCCAATCGCTCGACGTGCTTCTCCGGCGCCAGCCTGCCGACGAACCCGACGACGAGTCGCTCGTGCCCGTCGAGCCAGCGCTCGCGGAGTTCCGCGCGATGCGCCGACGGGGTGAACCTGGCGATGTCCACGCCGCGACCCCACCGGTGCACCCGCGGGATGCCGTGCCTGGCCAGGTCTTCGGCGGCCGCGCGGGAGGGCGCCAGCGTGCGAGTCGCGCCCTCGTGGATGCGCCGCGTCCAAGCCCAGGCCGCGCGGCTGGCCAGCCCGAGCCCGTAGCTTTGCGCGAAGCCCGCCACGTCGGTCTGGTACACCGCGATCGTCGGGAGATCCAGCCGCAGCGCCGCGCCGAGACCGCCGGCGCCGAGCAGGAACGGGGAGGCCAGATGCACCAGGTCGGCGTCGAATTCGGCGATCGCGGCGGTGATGCCCGGCTGCGGCAGCCCGACCGGCAGCGAACTGACCTTGGGCACCATCACCGCGGGCACCCGGTGCACTCGGAAACGGCCGTATTCGCCTGCGGCGGCGGGCAGTCCGCGGGGCGTGTCGGGCGCGATCACCAGCGCCTGGTGTCCGTGTTTGTCCAGGTGATCGAGCACCCGGAGGACCGAATTGACGACGCCGTTCATGTTCGGCAGGAAGGACTCCGAAACGATGGCTACGCGCACCACCTCAGCGTGACCCGTGCAGCGCGCGCCGCAGCCACGCGCACATGAAGCGCGCGGAAAGTTCCGGCGAACTCCTCGCGCTGTCGCAGACAGTGGCCCGCCGGCTCAGACGTACAGCGCCCGCAGTTGCGGATCCGCCAGCCGCTCCTCGGTCGCGACCGCGCCGAGCACCGCGCGCAGCGTGCGCAGCGCGTCCGGACCGAACTCGCGCGCGAGCCGCTGTTCCCGATTCCGGTGGTATCGCCTCGCCGCGGCGAGCGCGGCGTTGCCGCGTTCGGTGAGGTAGAGCAGTTTCGCGCGGCCGTCGGCCGGATCGGGACGTCGTTCCACGTAGCCGCGTCGCTGCATGTCGTCGACGATCTGCGCCGCCCCCTGCTTGGTGATCCCGAGGCGTTCGGCCAGCTCGCTGACGTTCATCGGCCGCTTGGTCAGGCAGCGGAAGACGTACCCGTCCGAGCGGCCGAGGTCGTCGAAACCGTGCTCGGTCAAGGACGCTCGCAGTTCGACGACGAACTGTTCGTAGGCCAGCCCGAGGAGGATGCCGAGATCCGGGTCTTGCGGTGTGGATGCCATGCCGTCATGATAGACAAGCCAGCTTGATCAAGCTGGCTTGTCTATTTCCCGGTATTCGAGGAGTGTCAATGCACGTCATCAAGGCCGCCGAAGCGCAGCGCTTCGAGCTCCCCGGCGTCGAATTCAGCGCCATGGCGGCCCCCAGCCGCGGTTCGGCGGACGTCTGTACCTGGCGGCTGACCGTCGCGCCGCGCCGTGCGAGCGACGAGGCGCACGTCTTGGACCGCGACGAGATCTTCATGGTGCTCTCCGGCGTGCTGGAGGTCAGCGGTCAGCGGCTCGGCGCGGGCGATGTCGCGATCGTGCCCGCGGGCGAGCCCATCGCGGTGGGCAATCCCGGCGACGAACCGGCCGTCGCGCACGTCGCGATCGCCGCCGGATTCCAAGCGACCATGCCCGACGGCAGCAAGCTCAGCCCGCCGTGGGCGCAGTGAATCCGCCGATCGTCGGCGCCGCGATGGCGGGCCGGCTCAGCGGGCCGCGGCCGCGATGACCTTCGGTTCGCGCCTGCCCGCGCGGACGATCAACCACAGCGCGGGCAGCGCCAACGCCCACACCACCACGATCACCGAGAGGGCGGGCTGGATGGCGACCCGGACGTCGCGGCCCGCCACCCGGACCAGATCGGGATCGCTGCGGCTGTACTCGACGTTGATGCGCTCGCCCGCGGTCAGATTGGTCGGGTACAGCACGCCGACCTTCGGATTGTGCGTCTCGCCATCGGGTGTGACGTAGATGACCGCCGAACGCAACCGGCCCGCGGAAAGCACCTCGCCGGTGGTCACGCCTTTGTCGGAACTGATGAGATAGTCGTTGCGCCAAGCGGCGAGCACCAGCAACACCATGAGCACGCTGACGACCGTCGCGGCGGTGAGTACGCCGATCCTCGCCCGCCGTAGGCGGACGGTCCGCCTTTCGGACTGGCTGGTTTCCGACACCGCCACAGGCTACCGACCGCCTCGACTAGCGTGTGCGCCCATGTCCCGAAAATTCAGCTTCACCGTGCCCTACGCCGTCCCGGTCGAAGATCTCCACCGGGCACTCACCACCGACGACGCCTGGCGCGCCCGTTTCGCGAATACCGAGACCGCGACCCTCGAGCTGTCGCACCCCGGCGGCGCGGACACCATCCGCATCCACATGACCGAAAAGGCCCGTCCGGACAAGATTCCCAGCATCGTTCGCAAGGTACTGAAGAACGAATTGGTGCTCTCGCGCACCGACGACTGGCAGGCATTGGACGGCGAGATCGCCAAGGGCGTCTTCCAGGCGGGCACCACGGGCGTCACCAGTGAGATGTCGGGCTCCTTCGAACTGCGTCCCACCGCCGAAGGGTGCGAGATCGAGGTCGTCGGCACCGTCGCGGTGAAGGTGTCGCTGGTCGGCGGCGCCATCGAGCCGCTGGCCGAGCAGCTGTTCCACCGCGTGCTCAACAGTGAGCGCAAATTCTTCGAGGAGTGGCTCACCGCGGAGACGTCCGCCTGATCCAGTCCGTCGAATCGGGCGCCCAGGGTCGGGCGCCCGATTCCGTTCGAGCCCGTCACTGCGTGGCGAAGCCCTTCGGGTCGAATTCCTTCTGCTCCACCAGCACCAGCCAGTTGCCCGAGTTGTCCCGGATGATCGCCTCGGTGCCGTACGGCCGTTCGGCGGGCGGCTGGATGAACTCGACGCCCTTGGCCGTCAGCTCCTCGAAGGCCTTCTGACAGTTCTCCGTCCGCAGACCCAACGCGCCGTGCGTGCCGTTGGCCAGCGCCCGGCGGACCGCCTCGGCCATGTTCTCGTCCAGCGGCGGCCCGGGAATCATCAGCGTGACCTCCAGTTCCAGGTGGTCCGGGTGTGCGACGGTCACCCAGCGGAAACCGTTCTCGCCCATGGTGACGTCGCCGGTCTCCACGAATCCGAGCTTGTCGATGTACCACCGCTTGGCCTCGTCCTGATCGGTGACGTACACGGTGACCAGGGAGATATTCGAAATCGTCGTCATGCTCCCAGGCTATGGGCGGCCGCCGCTCTGTGGCTTCTCCGAAATTGCGGTGTCAGGGCCGCTCGCGGTCGGATAGCCCGTGCATGAAGACGTAGCAACCGGGGATGCGCGGCGCGCCGTCGGCGAACTTCGCCTGGTACTCCGACGGGGTGACCCCGACCAGCTGGCGGAACTTGGAGCTGAACGAACCGAGGCTGGCGTAGCCGACCATCATGCAGACCTCGGTGACCGTCAGGTTGGTGGCGCGCAGCAGATCTTGCGCGCGTTCGATGCGCCGCTCGGCCAGGTACGCCGCCGGTGTCCGGCCGTACACCGCCGCGAAGGCGCGCAGGAAGTGGTACTTGGAAACCCCTGCGGCGGTGGCCAGCTCGTCTAGATTCAGCGGGTCGGCGTAGTGCCGATCCGCGAGATCCCGCGCCTTGCGCAGGTGCGGAAGAAGGTAGAGCGCGGGCAATCCGCGTGGTTCGCCCATCGCGTGCCTCAGGTGAAGGGCGGCAGATCGTCGTAGCGCATGGACGCCCGTCCCGCGAGCCGCCAAGCGCGCGCGGTGATGTCCAGGTCCTCGTCGGTGACCAGGTTGCCCATCACGCGAACCGCGGTGCGCTGCAAGTACTTCGAGCGCATCACCGGCGGGCCGCCGGTGGGGACCATGCGGGGATGGGTGGCCAGGCCCGCGATCCGGCGCGCCGCCGAGAAGGTGCGGCCGTAGCGTGCGCGCAGCAGATCCGGCCACAAGCCGGTGAAATCGGGCGCGTCCAGCAGGTCGGCGAGCATGTGCCCGCCCTCCAGGCCGTAGTCGATGCCCTCGCCGTTGAGCGGGTTCACGCAGCCCGCGGCGTCGCCGATCAGCACCCAGTTGCGGCCCGCCACGTTCGACACCGCGCCGCCCATCGGCAGCAGCGCCGAGGCCACCGCGCGCGGCTCGCCCTCGAACTGCCACTCCTCGTAACGCTGCGAGGTGTAATGGCGCAGTAGCGGTTTCAGCGCGATGTGCGAGGGCCGCCGCTCGGTGGCAAGCGACCCGACGCCGATGTTGACCTCGCCGTTGCCCAGGGGGAACACCCAGCCGTAACCAGGCACCAATCGGCCTTCGGCATCGCGCAATTCGAGGTGCGAGGTGATCCACTGATCGTCGCTGCGGCCCGACTTGATGTAGGCGCGCGCCGCGGTGCCGTAGGCGAACCGCCGGTGCCAGACGCGGCCGAGCAGCTTGCCGACCGGCGAGCGCACGCCGTCGGCGACGACCAGGATGTCGCAGGCGATCTCGCGCGACCCCTCGGCCGTCTGCACCGTCACACCCGTGACGCGGTCACCCGCGCGGGTGACATCCACCACCTTCGTGCCGTCCAGCATCCGCGCGCCGGACTTCACCGCCGTTTCGCGCAGCTTGTCGTCGAGTTCGGTTCGCGCGACGGCGCTTCCGTAGCTCGGGAATCCGCCGCCCGGCCAGCTGAGCAGGGCTTCCCTGCCGAAGCCGGTCATGCGCAGGCCGTGGTTGACCGTGTGCGCGCGCAGCCATTCGCCTAGACCGAGGTGCTCGAGCTCCTTGGTCGCCCGCGGCGTCAGGCCGTCGCCGCAGGTCTTGTCCCTCGGGAAGACCGCGGCGTCGGTGAGCAGCACGTCGCGGCCGGCGCGCGCGGCCCAGGCGGCCGCGGCGGAACCGGCCGGACCTGCGCCGACGACGAGCACTTCGGCGCGATCGGGCAGCGGGTTCCCCCCGCGGTCCTCGGCTGAGACATCCGGTGCACCCATGCGCTCAATACTTGCAGGACAGCCGGATCGGTGTCGACGCAGTACCGCTCGCCAGGTCGGCCGATCCGGCCCCGCCGAAATGTGGAAAAGTGTCTGATACACCGCATAGTGACGGTGTTCATGGGCCGCGCGGGCTGAACACGCTAGGTTCTCTACCGTGGGGTCGGACGCGGCGCTGGGAGATGAGATGAGCACATCGGCTGTTAGTGATGAGAGCACGGTGGTCGCCGGGGTCGAACTCGGTGACACCGAGCTCGCGGCGAGCGTCCGCAACGGCCTGGAAGAGGTCGAGAAACTCCTGATCGCCGAACTCTCCGACGGCGAGGACTTCCTGCAGGACGCGGCACTGCACCTGGCACGTGCGGGCGGCAAGCGGTTCCGTCCGCTGTTCACCATCCTGACCGGCCAGCTCGGCCCGCGCCCCACCGATCCGGACCTGATCACCGCGGGCACCGTCGTCGAACTCGTGCACCTGGCCACGCTGTACCACGACGACGTGATGGACGAGGCCCCGATGCGCCGCGGCGCGCCCAGTGTGAACTCGCGCTGGGGCAACAATGTCGCGATCCTGGCGGGCGACTACCTGTTCGCGCACGCCTCGCGCCTCACCTCCACGCTCGGCCCCGATGCCGTCCGCATCATCGCCGAGACCTTCGCCGAACTGGTCACCGGCCAGATGCGCGAGACCGTCGGCGCCCGCGAATCGCAGGACCCGGTCGAGCACTACTTGCGCGTCGTGTGGGAGAAGACCGGCTCGCTGATCGCCGCGGCCGGTCGTTTCGGCGGCACCTTCTCCGGCGCGCACCCCGAGCACATCGAGCGGCTGGCCCGCCTCGGCGACGCGGTCGGCACCGCCTTCCAGATCTCCGACGACATCATCGACATCTCCTCGGCCTCCGAGCAGTCCGGCAAGACCCCCGGCACCGACCTGCGCGAGGGCGTGCACACCCTGCCGGTGCTCTACGCGCTGCGCGACGAGGGCGCCGAGGGCGACCGGCTGCGCAAGCTGCTCGCCCGTCCGCTGGAGACCGACGAGGAGGTCGCCGAGGCGCTGGAACTGCTCGCGCACTCGCGCGGCATGGTGCTCGCCAAGGAGAAGCTGCAGGGCTACGCCGACCTCGCGCACGCCGAGCTTTCCGCGCTGCCCGCCGGCCCGGCCAACGACGCGCTCGAACAGCTGGTCCGCTACACCATCGAACGCGTGGGTTGAGTTGTCCGCGCGCCTGCGCTGTGTTGTTGGCGCGCTGGCCGCGAACGGTCGCTCGTCGGGCTCGCTCCGTGGGCGGTCGGCAGGGCTTGGACGGTTCGTCGGGGATCGTTGCGCGCCGGGTCCGGAAGCCACTCGGTGCCGACGATCGTCAGGATCTACCAGGAACTTTCGCCCGGGTCCTATCGTTGATCTCGCATAACGAACTCGACGGACGGGGGAGTGGGCAAGGAGACCTATGCACGGGCACGGGTATGCGAACGGATTGAAGACATTCGGTCTGATGGTCGGGCTCTCGGCCATCATCGTGTTCGCCGGGGCCATGTTCCGCAGCCCGACGATCCTGGTGATCTCCATCCTGCTGGCCGTCGGCATGAACGCCTGGGCCTACTTCAACAGCGACAAGCTCGCGCTGAAGGCGATGCACGCGCAGCCGGTCAGCGAGCTCGAAGCGCCGGTCATCTACCGGATCGTGCGGGAGCTCGCGACGACGGCGCGCCAGCCGATGCCGCGGCTCTACATCAGCCCGACCAACGCGCCCAACGCCTTCGCCACCGGCCGCAACCCGCGGCACGCCGCGGTCTGCTGTACCAGCGGCATCCTGCAGATCCTCGACGAACGCGAACTGCGCGCCGTGCTCGGCCACGAACTCTCACACGTCTACAACCGCGACATCCTGATCTCGTCCATCGCGGGCGCGCTGGCCGCGGTCATCTCCGGCCTGGCCAACCTCGCGTTCTTCGCCTCGGCCTTCGGCGGCCGCGGCAACGGCGGCCCGAACATCATCGGCGTGCTGCTCGTCTCGCTGCTCGGCCCGATCGCGGCCACCCTGATCAGGCTGGCCGTCTCCCGCTCCCGCGAGTACCAGGCCGACCAATCCGGCGCCGAACTCACCGGCGACCCGCTGGCGCTCGCCTCGGCCCTGCGCAAGCTGGAACGCGGCGTACAGGCCGCTCCGCTGCCCCCTGAGCCGCAGTTGACGGCCCAGTCGCACCTGATGATCGCCAACCCGTTCCGCGCCGGTGAGCGGGCCGCACGCTGGTTCTCCACGCACCCGCCGATGGCCGAGCGCATCTCCCGGCTCGAGGAAATGGCGGGCGGCCCGCGCAACTACTGAGTGCGCGGCGGCCGCGGCTCCGGCGCGCGACCGACACAACGAGCCCGTCGACCACCTGGCCGACGGGCTCGTTCAGCTTCCTGCGCCGTCGCGAAAGATGTTGCGGCGCAACCCTATCGGTAGTTGACGAACTGCAGCGCGATACCGAAATCTTCGCCCTTCAGCAGCGCGATCACGGCCTGCAGATCGTCGCGCTTCTTGCTGCTCACCCGCAGCTCGTCGCCCTGGATCTGCGCCTTCACGCCCTTGGGGCCCTCGTCGCGGATCTTCTTCGAGATCTTCTTCGCCTTCTCGGCGTCGATGCCCTGCACCAGGCTGCCGGTGATCTTGTACGTCTTGCCGGACGCCACCGGCTCGCCCGCGTCGAACGCCTTCAACGAGATGTCCCTGCGGATCAGCTTCTCCTTGAACACCTCGAGCGCGGCTTTCACCCGCTCCTCGGCCTCGGCGGTCAACACGATCGTTTCCTCACCGGACCACTCGATCTTCGCGCCGGTGCCGCGGAAGTCGTAGCGGGTGTTCAGCTCCTTCTCCGCCTGATGCAGAGCGTTGTCGACCTCCTGCCGGTCGACCTTGCTGACGACATCGAAAGACGAATCGGCCACACTACGCTCCTGTTCCTGACGGTCCGACGGGCTCACTGCACCGGTGCAACCGGCATCGTCAGTTCTACCCGGAAGCCCGACCGTAGTCCCGTCGCAGGGCCCTTGGCCAGCCGGTTTGCATTCGACACCGGGGTTCGTTGTATTCTGCTCTGCGCGCCGAGAAAGCGCACGTAAGGCAGGTTGCCCGAGCGGCCAATGGGAGCAGACTGTAAATCTGTCGGTGAAAGCCTACGTAGGTTCGAATCCTACACCTGCCACTTCGCTCACAGGCGAGCCCTGCACGCAGAAAGCGCGTGCGGGGCTCGCTTCGTATTTGTTTGTGGGGGTGCAACCCCCACGCCCCGCCCGGCGGGGCTTCGCCCCCCGGACCCCCCTTGCAGTGGTTGCGTTTTGTGGGGATGTGCGGTTGGTGTCCTTGGTTGATTTTCGAGGTGGTTTCGAGGCGGGGCTTCTCGGCGAACGGGGGTTTGGCCGCATGCTCCGTTGAAGTGCCGCATGCTCCGTTGAAGTGTGGAGATTTTGCCCAGGTACGGGCTGCTCGTGACCGCGGCGGTCGCGAGCGGGCTGGATTCGGGGTCGCCGGCGGACCGCATTTCGGTGTTGCCGCGCTCCGTGGCTCGGATTCTGTGATCTTGGATGCTCTTTGCGTTCCGAGGTGACTGGGCGGGCGCGGATCCCGTGCGGGGGTGACTGCGCGGGTGTAGATCCCGTGCGGGGACGGATCGGCTGATGGCACCTTCTCGGACGATCAGCTCCCTCGGCGGATCGCGTGTCTGTGAGATGTCGACGGACGGGTGCTGCGGACGCGTGTTCGTAGCACGGCTTTGCCGGGTGTCGGAGCAAGTGAGCTTTGCTCGATGTCGGCCCGTGGGTGGGAGGGCGCTCGGGGGCCGCGTTTCACGGTGTTTGCGCGCGTGAGAAAACGCGTGCTGACCTCGGAATTTGGAAGTGTGAGCGTTGGGTGTGTAATCTCGTTCAAGACTTCGCCGCCCCGGGGTCGAGAACGCGGATCACGGTGCGGAAGTAGTCATGCCCCCTTAGCTCAGTCGGCAGAGCGTTTCCATGGTAAGGAAAAGGTCAACGGTTCGATTCCGTTAGGGGGCTCGCCGGATTGCCGGTGGTGACCGACTCGGCATCGCACCCATTGTCGTGGGGCTGGGCTCGCACCACTGCAATGCGACGCCGTGGCGGTGTAGCTCAGTCGGTAGAGCAAACGACTCATAATCGTTGTGTCGCCGGTTCAAGTCCGGCCATCGCTACCAAAACCGATTACGCCCATCAGGTACCGGAAAGAAGGAAAGTCGTGGCCGCGAAGTCCACCGATGTCCGGCCAAAGATCACCTTGGCCTGCGAGCAGTGCAAGCACCGCAACTACATCACCAAGAAGAACCGGCGCAACGACCCGGACCGGCTGGAGCTGAAGAAGTTCTGCCCGAACTGCGGCACGCACCGGGCGCACCGCGAATCCCGCTGATCCCATCCACGCGTGAAACTGCCGCGTGAAGGGCAACCGGGACGCTGATCCCGGGATCTCGGAACCGTGAAGCTGTGCAGGGCCGGACATCAGTCCGGCCCTGAGCGCTTTCTACGGTCGGGTGCGGTGGTGAACGCTCGCCGACCCCGGGGTGCGGGGTCAGATAGGTACATTCCTCCCGTGACAATCAACACCGGTACAGAAGAAGCGGTCCAGGCGAGCGAGGCGGATCTCGATCCCGCCGCCCACGCCGCGGCCATGGTCGGTCACCACTACCGCGTCGACGACTACTACGAGGTCGGCCGCGAGAAGGTCCGCGAATATGCCCGCGCCGTGCAGGACTACCACCCGGTGCACTGGGACGAGGACGTCGCCGCCGAATACGGCTACGACGGCCTGCTCGCGCCCCTCACCTTCATCTCCCTGGTCGGCATTCTGGCCCAGCGCAAGCTCTTCGAGCAGATCGTCACGGGCTACGACCTCAGCCAGATCATGCAGACCGACCAGATTCTGGAATTCCACCGGCCCATCCGGGTCGGCGACCAGCTGACCTGCGACGTCTACCTGCACTCCTTCCGGCAGGCCTTCGGCGGCGACATCATCGTCACCAAGAACATCGTCACCGCGCAGAACGACGAGCTGGTGCTCACCACCTACACCACGCTCGTCGGCCGCAGCGGCGCCGACATCGACCCCAACCTCACCGGCGCAGTCCGCAACGTGCTGATGCACGGCATCGGCGAGGAGGCGCCGGAACACCACCCGCGCACCGCGCGCGACGAGCAGCCCGCCCCGATCGCCGTCATCCCGGAGGTCGCGCCGAGCAAGCACGCGATCAATTTCGAGGACGTCTCCGTCGGCGACGAACTGCCCACCCGCATCGTCCGCCTCACCCGCGGCGATCTGGTCAACTACGCGGGCGCCTCGGGCGACGCCAACCCCATTCACTGGAGCGACGACGTGGTCAAGCTCGTCGGCCTGGACAACGTGGTCGCGCACGGCATGCTCACGATGGGCCTCGGCGGCGGTTTCGTCACCTCCTGGCTCGGCGATCCCGGCGCGGTCAAGGAGTACAACGTCCGCTTCACCAGCCCGGTCTACGTCGGCTCCGACGAGGCGGCCGAAATCGAGTACACGGGTAAGGTGAAGTCCGTGGATCCGGAGACGCGGACCGCGGTCGTCGCCATCGTGGCGAAGTCGGCGGGCAAGAAGATCTTCGGCCGCGCGACGGCTACCGTGCAACTGGCCTGACCTGGTCGATCGACCCTGATTGGCTATTGGCCTAGGCGGTAACGTACACTCAGGTTTCTGGGGTCACCAGCCGCTGCGCGCTGCTCTGTGGGGCTGGTTCCAGGCGGTCCGGAGGACGATCTCCGACGGACTGCCCATGGGAGCCGGCAACCGCCGAAGCAGCGCGCGTGTTGTGTGGACCAGAGCGACAACTGAATACAGACAGTGGTTGGACAACGAGTTCCACCGTCCAACCAAAGGGGCGTAGCTCAATTGGCAGAGCAGCGGTCTCCAAAACCGCAGGTTGCAGGTTCAAGTCCTGTCGCCCCTGCCCTTAAGCCAGCGACGGAGAGAGGATCGACGTGAGCGACGAGCGGGATCGCCACGGCGCGCATGCGGCCGACGAAGGCGATGGCACCGCCGCGGTGAGTCGGCCGAGCGGAAAGCGGTCCGCGCGGCGGACCCGTTCGGGCTCCACGTCGGCCGACACCGGTTCGATCGCCACGATCGACCGGACGTCGCCCAAGAAGGACAAAACTGCCGGAAAGGCCAAGCGCGAAGGATCGGGCAATCCGTTCTCGCGTTTGATCAAGTTCCTGCGAGAGGTCATCGCGGAACTGCGCAAGGTGATCTGGCCCAACCGGAAGCAGATGGTCACCTATACGAGCGTTGTTCTGGTGTTCGTGGTCTTCATGGTCGCGTTCATCAGCGGGATGGATCTGGCGTTCGTCAAGGGTGTCGACTGGCTGTTCGGCTAGTAGTACGACGCCGACGCCGGTAGCCGATCCCGGGGGCGGACCGGCGGGAGTAATCCGCCGCGCCCGGCCCGGCACGCAGAGGATGTACGTGACGACACAGGAAGCGAGTGCCCTAGTGAGCACCCCGGAGAACGACACAAACAACGAGTTCCCGGTCGACGACGCGGTGGTGGAGCCCGCCAACGACGAGGCGGAAGACGCCGCGGCCGTCGAAGAAGCTGTGGTCGAGGAATCCGCACCCGCTACCCCGATCGATGCCGAGCCGGCGGATCCCGTCGCCGAGATGAAGGCCGCGCTGCGGCGCGCCCCCGGCGACTGGTACGTCATCCACTCCTACGCCGGTTACGAGAACAAGGTGAAGGCCAACCTCGAGACCCGTGTGCAGAACCTGGACCTCGAGGAGTACATCTTCCAGGTCGAGGTGCCGACCGAAGAGGTCACCGAGATCAAGAACGGCCAGCGCAAGCACGTCAACCGCAAGGTGCTGCCCGGCTACATCCTGGTCCGCATGGAGCTCAACGACGAGTCGTGGGGCGCGGTGCGCAACACCCCCGGTGTCACCGGGTTCGTCGGTGCGACCTCGCGGCCCTCGCCGCTGTCCATCGACGACGTGGTGAAGTTCCTGGTCCCCGCCGCCCAGCAGAAGAAGGCCCCGGCCGCCGCTGCCGCCGCCGCGAGCGCCGAAAGCGCCGCCGAGGTTGCGCCCAAGCCGGTCATCGAGGTCGACTTCGAGGTCGGCGAGTCGGTCACCGTCATGGACGGTCCGTTCGCGACGCTGCCCGCCAGCATCTCCGAGGTCAACGCCGAGCAGCAGAAACTCAAGGTGCTCGTGTCGATCTTCGGTCGCGAGACGCCGGTCGAGCTGGCGTTCACCCAGGTCGCGAAGATTTAGTCCCACCTCCGCCCTCGCCCCGGCCGCCGGGACCGAGGGCGGAGTGCGTCCGACCGGTCGGGCGCCGGGCCGGGCAACCGGCCCGCCCGAAGGACCAGGGCACGCCCCCCGGTAAGGTGTATGGGTTCGTGCGCGGATCCGAACAGCGTCAGCCGGATTCGTTCGCGAGCGCCGGGCCGCGTGCCCGGATGCGGGCAGTGCCCGCGACAGGCTTACGGCAACCGTAAGGACCCGAAACCAAGGAAGAAAGATGCCCCCCAAGAAGAAGAAGCTCGCCGGGATCATCAAGCTGCAGATCCAGGCCGGCGCGGCGAACCCGGCTCCGCCCGTTGGTCCCGCCCTCGGTCAGCACGGCGTCAACATCATGGAGTTCTGCAAGGCGTACAACGCGGCGACCGAGTCGCAGCGTGGCAACGTCATCCCGGTCGAGATCTCCGTTTACGAAGACCGGACCTTCGACTTCAAGCTGAAGACCCCGCCCGCCGCCAGGCTGCTGCTCAAGGCCGCAGGCGTGCAGAAGGGCTCGGCCGAGCCGCACCGCAACAAGGTCGCCAAGGTGACCATGGACCAGGTTCGCGAGATCGCCAAGACCAAGATGGAAGATCTCAACGCCAACGACCTGGACCAGGCGGCGAAGATTATCGCGGGCACCGCGCGCTCGATGGGTATCACCGTCGAGGCGTAAGCCCGAGAACTCGGTGGGAGGGTCGGCCAGACCCGGAAACCACTTCTGAACCAAGAACTTTAAGGACAGAGAATCATGGCAAAGCGAAGCAAGGCGTATCTCGCCGCGGCCGAGAAGGTCGATCGCACCAAGCTGTACTCCCCGCTGGCCGCCGCGCGCCTGGCGAAGGAGACCGCGACCACCAAGACCGACGCGACCGTCGAGGTCGCCGTTCGTCTCGGCGTCGACCCCCGCAAGGCGGACCAGATGGTCCGCGGCACCGTCAACCTGCCGCACGGCACCGGTAAGACCGCCCGCGTCATCGTGTTCGCGGCCGGTGAGAAGGCTGCCGAGGCCGAGGCCGCGGGCGCGGACGCCGTCGGCGCCGAGGACCTGATCGAGCGGATCCAGGGCGGCTGGCTGGACTTCGACGCCGCGATCGCCACCCCGGACCAGATGGCCAAGGTCGGCCGCATCGCGCGTGTCCTCGGCCCGCGCGGTCTGATGCCGAACCCGAAGACGGGCACGGTCACCACCGACGTGACCAAGGCCGTCAACGACATCAAGGGCGGCAAGATCAACTTCCGCGTCGACAAGCAGGCCAACCTGCACTTCGTGATCGGCAAGGCCTCCTTCGAAGAGGCCAAGCTGGTGGAGAACTACGGCGCCGCGCTGGACGAGATCCTGCGTGCCAAGCCGTCGACCGCCAAGGGCCGCTACGTCAAGAAGGTGACGGTCTCGACGAACACCGGACCGGGCATCCCGGTGGACCCGAACCGCACCCGCAACCTCCTCGAAGAGGACGCGTAAGCAGCACCGAGGTCCCCTGACCTCACCGAGCCGCCGAGGGCGGGAACGCAACCGCGTTCCCGCCCTCGGCGCGTTTCAGGCCTCGCAGAGGCGTTCGAAGAATTGGCAGGCTCCGTCGGAGTAACCCGCCGGCTTTGCCGGTTGCATCCGAGGTGACCAGGATTCTGCTGATCTCCGGAAGCACCCGCGAAGGCTCCACCAACACCGCCGCACTGCGCACCGTGCAGGCCATCGCCCCCGCGGACGTGGAAACACGTTTCTACACAGGACTATTGGAGCTGCCTGCCTTCGTGCCGGGCGCGGACCCCGCGAACTATCCGGCGGTAGTCGGATTACGCGATGCCCTCGCGTGGGCCGACGCGGTCTTGATCTCGACACCCGAATACGCGGGCACACTCCCCGGCAGCCTGAAGAACCTCCTGGACTGGACCGTAGGCACCGCCGACCTCCACGAAAAGCCCACCGCTTGGCTCACCGTCGCGGCGCCGGGGCGCGGCGACGGCGCCACCGCCACCCTGGCGAGCGTCCTCGGCTACGTCGGCGCCGACGTCGTCAGCGCGGCCTGTGTCCGCCTACCAGTCTTGTCCGCCGACATCGGTGCGGATGGATTGATTGCGGCGCAAGGTTTTCGCGACGGTGTAGCCGAAGCTCTCGAGGCGCTGGTTCGCCACGGGCAGGGTCGCACCGGCACAGTCGACAACTAGTGCCGCGTTCCAGCGGGTCGGCGCTAACCGACCGAAGGCCTCCTTCATCCCGCCAGACCGACAGGAGGTGACCTTCATTCACCCGACCTGCGTGCGGCGTGAACCGACCGAGGGTGACCTCCAGCGTGGTGGGCCGACTGACAGTGGCCCTCGGTCGGATTGACCGGCGGTCATGTTGCCCGGTGACTATTCCGCTGGGTCGTCGGGAGATTCGCGCCAGGCGAGGAGGACGGACTCACCGCTTTGCGCGCCCCACGGGAGGAAGAGGGCGACGAGCAACGCGCAGACCACGACCGCGCCCGCGGCGACGAGGGAAGCCGCGTGGGAGCCCTGGAGGGCGGCGGTTTTCATCGCGGTGATGAGGTTTTCGCGCTGGGATTCGAGGAACGCGGGGAGTTCGCGTTTGCGGAGTTCCAGCACGCTGAGCGGGCTGGCCGCGACCAGGCTCTTCTGGTCCTCGCTCATCAGGGTGCTCGGCACGCGATCGAGCAGCGGTTCGACACGTGTCGTGTAGTAGGAGGCCACGATCGAGCCGAGGACGGCAACGCCGAGGGTGCCGCCGATCTCGCGGGTGGTGTCGTTGACCGCCGAGCCCGCGCCCGCCTCGTTCAACGGCAGCGAGGACATGATGGATTCGGTGGCCGGGCCCTGGACGATGGCCAAGCCGAGCGCCATCGACACCATCGAGGGCAGCACATCGGTGACGTAGCCGCTGTCCACCGTCACCTGGCCGCCCAGGTAGAGGCCTAATCCGGTGAGCAGCAGGCCGAAGACGATCACCGGCGTGGTGCCCCAGCGTTGCGCGAGCAACGTCGCGACGGGCGCGCCGATGGCGACCGAGAACGCGAACGGCAATGAGGCGATACCGAATTCGAGCGGCGTGTACTCGCGCACCCCTTGGAAATATTGGGTGATCAGGAACAGAAAGCCGAACATCGAGAAATAGCCGACGGCAATCGACAACGCGGGCATAGAAAAACGGCGATTGCGGAACAAACGCATATCCAGAATCGGTGCCGCCGTGCGCAATTCCCACGCGATGAACGCGGCGAGCAGCGCGACGCCGAGCACGCCCGCGGCCAGTGTGGTGACCGACAGCCAGCCGTAGTGCGGGGCCTCGATGATGGCCCAGACGAGCAATGTGATGCCCGCGATGGACAGCGCGATGCCGGGCAGATCGAGCCTGCCGACATGCGCGGACCGCGATTCCGGCACCCACAGCAGCGTGGCGACCAGCGCGACCAGCGCCACCGGCACATTGATCCAGAAGACCGAGTGCCAGCTGAAGTGCTCGAGCAGCCAGCCGCCGGAGATCGGGCCGATGGCGATGGCGAAGCCCGCCATGGCCGTCCACGCCGCGATGGCGAGCGCACGCTCGCGTCGGTCGGTGAAGATGTTGATGATCAGGGCGAGGGTGGCGGGGAAGACGGCCGCGGCGAACACGCCCATGGCCGCGCGGGCCGTGATGACCGCGCCCATCGAATCCGACAGTGCGCCACCGATGGACATGACGGCGACGCCGATCAGGCCGACGGCCATCACCCTGCGGCGTCCGTAGCGGTCGCCGAGATTGCCGAAGGCGAGCAACAGCCCGGCGAAGGTCAGGGTGTACGCGTCGACGACCCATTGCAGGCCGCTGACACCGGTGGCCAGCTCGACACCGATCGAGGGGAGGGCCACGTTGACGATGGTGTTGTCGAGGACGACCAGCAGTTCGGCCAGGCAGATGACGGCCAAGGCGAGAAAGCGCTGGTTGCGTCGTTCCAGCAACACCGGTGGATCGACTATGGAGGTTGCCATAGTTCAGCAGCTAAGCAGGTATCTGTCACTCTTGGTAACACTTGTTGACGGCGATATCCGACACATCCGGCGGTGAAAAGTGACGTGCGCCACAACAATTCGACCGCCGAAAGGTTTCGATTCGCGCCGAATCGAGGGCCGTTTTGGCAGATGGGGGCGGCGCCAGGTACTGTGGACGACAGTTATCGACGAGTTCGATCGCTACCCAATCCGTTCTACCGAAGACCGTTGGTCGCCGATCCCGCATGGGTTCGGTCGAAGGTCCGGCGACATTGCCGGCGGCCCACGCAGGGAGAACCGAGGCTGGGAGTCGATTCGAGTCCTGTGGCTCGTGTTGATTTTTCCTTTGCGCCCCGGAACGCCTTGCGTCCGGGGCGTTCGTTTTGTCGCCGGGCTCTCGGATCGGTAGTTCGTGTACACGAACCGACATCCAGAGAGGAGGCGAAGTATGGCAAAGGCTGAGAAGGTCACCGCGGTCGAGGAGATCGCGGAACAGTTCCGGAACTCGACGGCCACCGTTGTCACGGAATACCGTGGCCTGTCGGTCGGCAAGCTCACCGAACTGCGGCGTGCGCTCGGCGCGGAGGCCACCTACTCCGTCGCCAAGAACACCCTGGTCAAGCGCGCCGCCGCCGAGGCGGGCGTGGAGGGCCTCGACGACTTGTTCGTGGGACCGACCGCCATCACCTTCATCCAGGGTGAGCCGGTCAACGCGGCCAAGGCGCTCAAGACCTTCGCCAAGGACAACAAGGCGCTCATCATCAAGGGCGGCTACATGGACGGCGCCGCGCTGTCCGTCGCCGAGGTCGAGAAGATCGCCGACCTGGAGACCCGCGAGGTCCTGCTGGCCAAGCTGGCCGGCGCCCTGAAGGGCAACCTCGCCAAGGCCGCCGGCCTCTTCAACGCTCCCGCTTCGCAGGTGGCCCGCCTGGCCGCCGCGCTGGAGGAGAAGAAGCGCGCCGAAGGCGGAGCCGCCGAGTAACACCCACCGTGCGCGGGCGGTACGCCCCCATGGACACCAACTACCGAAAGGAAAACAACAATGGCCAACGTTGACGAACTGCTCGAGACCTTCGGCAACATGACCCTGCTCGAGCTGTCGGACTTCGTCAAGAAGTTCGAGGAGAAGTTCGAGGTCACCGCCGCTGCTCCGGTCGCCGTCGCCGCCGTCGGTGGCGCTGCCGCTCCGGCCGAGGCCGCCGAGGAGCAGGACGAGTTCGACGTCATCCTCGAGGGTGCCGGCGACAAGAAGATCCAGGTCATCAAGGTGGTCCGCGAGATCGTCTCCGGCCTGGGCCTGAAGGAAGCCAAGGACCTGGTCGAGGGTGCCCCGAAGCCGATCCTGGAGAAGGTCGCCAAGGAGGCCGCCGAGGCCGCCAAGGCGAAGCTGGAAGAGGCCGGCGCCAAGGTTTCGGTCAAGTAATTCCACGAATTACTCGAACGGGCGGCCCCCAAATTCGGGGGGCCGCCCGTTTCGCATTTTTCGGGGGACATGCGAGCGGGTTTGTCGAAAAGCACGAGCGCATTCGGCTTACTCTGGAGTCAGGTTGGGGTGTGCCCCGTCTCCCGCATGGGTTACAGTGACCGAACCCACTGTGACGTGACGCACCGCGATGACCGAGCGCGGTTCGCCGGTGGGCTGCTCGCTGAGAAAAGTGGAGGTTGGCGTGGGCGTCGAGGTCAGGACCGAGGGTGTAACCAAGTCCTTCGGTTCGCAGCGAATTTGGCAGGATGTCAGTCTGACCTTGCCCTCCGGCGAGGTGAGCGCGCTACTCGGTCCCTCGGGTACCGGTAAATCGGTGTTCCTCAAGTCGCTGATCGGCCTGCTGCGTCCCGAGCGCGGCTCGATCTACATCGACGGCACCGACATCACCACCTGCTCCAACAAGGAGCTCTACGAGATCCGCAAGCTCTTCGGCGTGCTGTTCCAGGACGGCGCGCTGTTCGGCTCGATGAACCTCTTCGACAACGTCGCCTTCCCGCTTCGTGAGCACACGAAGAAGTCCGAGGCCGACATCAAGAAGATCGTCATGGAGAAGCTCGAGCTCACCGGTCTGCTCGGCGCCGAGGGCAAGCTGCCCGGCGAGATCTCCGGCGGTATGCGCAAGCGCGCCGGTCTGGCCCGCGCCCTGGTGCTCGACCCGCAGATCATTCTGGTCGACGAGCCCGACTCCGGTCTGGACCCGGTCCGCACCTCCTACCTGAGCCAGTTGCTGATCGACATCAACGCCCAGATCGACGCGACGATCCTGATCGTCACCCACAACATCAACCTGGCGCGCACCGTGCCCGACAACATCGGCATGCTGTTCCGCCGCCAGCTGGTGATGTTCGGTCCGCGTGAGGTGCTGCTGACCTCCGAGGAGCCGGTGGTCAAGCAGTTCCTCAACGGCCGCATGATCGGCCCGATCGGCATGTCCGAGGAGAAGGACGAGGCCCAGATGGCGCGCGAGCAGGCGATGGTCGACGCGGGCCATCACCACGGCGGCGCCGAAGAGGTCGAAGGCATCATCCCGCAGATGAAGGCGCAGCCGGGTATGCCGGTGCGGCAGGCGGTCGCACGCCGCAAGGCCCGCGTGCGGGAGATCATGCACACCCTGCCGCACGCCGCGCAGGTGGCGATCCGCGAATCGATGGCCGAGAACGACGACACACAAGTGATGTCGTACAACGCCCCCAGTGTCGCCAGTTACCAGGGCGACTCGTTCGACACCACCGTGCGCCACAACACAACCAACGGGTAACATACGCCCGTGAACTCGACTCCGGCCCGTGTGCGGACACCAGTCGAGTCGGCGTTTGCCCAGGCGGGCAACGTTTTTGCGCTCTTCGTCGACGTCATGCGCAAGATGTTCCGCCGCCCGTTCCAGTGGCGCGAGTTCATCGAGCAGTCGTGGTTCATCGCCAGCGTCTCGATCTTGCCGAGCGCGCTGGTGGCCATCCCGTTCGGCGCGGTCGTCGCGCTGCAGACCGGTTCGCTGATCAAGCAGCTCGGCGCCGAGTCGTTCACCGGAGCCACCAGCGTGCTCGCCACCGTGCAGCAGGCCGCGCCGGTGGTGACCGCGCTGATCATCGCGGGCGCGGCCGGGTCGGCGGTCGCCGCCGATCTCGGCGCGCGCACCATCCGCGAGGAGATCGACGCCATGGAGGTGCTCGGCGTCGATCCGGTGGCGCGGCTGGTCGTTCCGAGGGTGCTCGGCATGACGCTGGTCGCGGTGCTGCTCAACGGGTTGGTGTCGGTCGTCGGCATCGCGGGCGGCTATTTCTTCAACGTGCTGCTGCAGGGCGGAACGCCCGGCGCGTACCTCTCGTCGTTCTCCGCGCTGGCGCAGTTGCCCGACCTGTGGATCGGCGAGATCAAGGCGGCGATCTTCGGTCTGCTCGCCGGGGTGATCGCCGCGTACAAGGGGTTGCATCCCAAAGGGGGGCCGAAAGGAGTCGGTGACGCGGTGAACCAATCCGTGGTGATCACATTCCTGGTCCTCTTCTTCGTCAATCTCGTTCTGACACTGGTCTACCTGCAGGTCGTCCCGGCCAAGGGCTCCTGACAGATGGCCACCTCCTACCGCAACCCGGTGTTCGCCAAGTCGGCTCGCCGGGCGGGGCAGATCGCGCGCGGGCCGCTGAACGTGATCGACCGCGCGGGCGAGCAGATGTCGTTCTACTCGCGCGCCATCGCGTGGATTCCGCGCACCGCCGTGCACTACCGCAAGGAGGTCATGCGGCTGCTGGCCGAGGTGACCTTCGGCTCCGGCGCGCTCGCGGTGATCGGCGGGACCATCGGCGTCATCGTCTTCATGTCCGGCTCGGTCGGCGTCGTCGTCGGCCTGCAGGGCTTCAAGGCGCTCGACGCGCTGGGCAGCTCCGTGCTCACCGGCTTCCTCACCGCCTACATCAACACCCGTGAAATCGCCCCTCTCGTGGCCGCATTGGCGCTTTCGGCGACGGTCGGCTGCGGCTTCACCGCGCAGCTGGGCGCGATGCGGATCTCCGAGGAGATCGACGCGCTCGAGGTGATGGCGGTGCCCGGCGTGCCGTTCCTGGTGACCACCCGGGTGATCGCGGGCTTCCTCGCGGTCATCCCGCTCTACATCGTCGGCCTGCTCGGCGCCTACTTCGCCTCGCGCTCGGTCAGCATCTGGTTCAACGGCCAATCCAGCGGTTCCTACGACCACTATTTCAGCCTGTTCCTGCCACCGGAGGACGTGCTCTATTCGTTCCTCAAGGTGCTGATATTCGCGTTCGTGATCATCCTGGTGCACTGCTACTACGGCTTCACCGCCACCGGCGGACCCGCGGGCGTCGGCGTCGCCGTCGGTCGCGCGGTGCGCGCCGCGATCGTGCTGGTGAACATCCTCGACTTCTTCCTCAGCCTGGCGATCTGGGGGACGACCACGACCGTGCGGGTGGCGGGATGACCACGCGGGCGTGGCGGGCCACGGAGAAGACCCGGGTGCGGCTGCTGGGGATCGCGTTCTTCGCGATCGTCGGGCTGTTCCTGTGGACGACCGTCGCGATCTACAACAAGCAGTTCGTCAGGACCGTCGACGTGGACCTGGTGACCGACAGCGTCGGCAACGCGCTGAGCAAGAACGCCGACGTGAAGGCGCGCGGTGTGACGGTCGGCGAGGTGCGGTCGAGCCGGTCCGAGGGCGGCAAGGTCACCCTGGACCTGGCCATCGACCCGGGTAAGGCCGAGCAGATCCCAGTGAACGCGACCGCGCGGCTGCTGCCGAAGACCCTGTTCGGCGAGCGCTACGTCGACCTGGTGATCCCCGAGGATCCCAGCCCGCAGCACCTGACCGACGGCGTCACCCTGTACCAGGACGCCAGCGGCAACGCCATCGAGATCAGCCAGCTGCTCGACGATCTGCTCCCGCTGCTGCAGGCGATCCCGCCGCAGGATCTGGCCGCCACCCTCGGCGCGCTCTCCCAGGCGCTGTCCGGTCAGGGCTTCGCTCTCGGCGAGAGCGTGGACAAGCTGGACACGATCTTCCGCGACATCAACGGCGTACTGCCGGAACTGCAGGAGGGTCTGCGCAACTTCGCCGAGACCGCCGCGGTGTACTCCGACGCCGCGCCGCAGATCGTCGACGCGCTGGACAACCTGCGCACCACCAACGCCACCATCGTGCAGCGGCGTTCGGACATCGACACCCTCTACGCCACGCTCACGCCGACCTCGTCGAGCGCCGCCGACTTCTTCCTGGCCAACCGCGACAACATCATCGATGTCTCCGCCGATTCCCGGCCCGCGCTCGAACTGCTCGCCATCTACTCGCCGAGCTACCCCTGCGCGCTGGCCAACTTCGCGAAGATGAAGCCGCGCATCGACGAACTCTTCGGCATGGGCACCGACCGGCCGGGCTCCCGGGTGACGATCGAGCTGACCAACACCCGCGGCAAGTACCTGCCCAACCAGGACGAGCCGCGCTGGCTGGACACCCGCGGCCCCTGGTGCCTTCCCGAATATCCGGTGAACGTGGACCCTGGCCAGTACACCGGTGGACCGAACAACGACGGCTCCTACGCGGTGCCGAGCCGCAACCCGGGCGACCAGGACAGCGGCAGGCTGCCGGTGCCGCAGTTCGGCGTCTACCCGGCCGCGCAGGTGCCGACGCTGGCGGGCTCGCCGGGTGAGCAGCAGTCGCTCGGCGCGATCTACGGTGCGGCGCAGGGGGTCTCGCCGGAAGCGGTGCCGAGCTGGGTGACCAGGATCGCGGCGCCCGCGTTCCGCGGCAGCGAGGTGAGCGTGCGATGAACGAGAAGCTTCGCGGGCTCGGCGGACCGCTGACCAAGCTGATCATCTTCGTCGCGGTGACGCTGTTCGTCACCACGCTGCTCGGTCTGTCGATCGCCAACTACACCGGCGGCGGCACGCTGTTCAAGGCCAGGTTCACCGACGTCACCGCGCTCAACCCGGGCGACGAGGTGCGCATCGCGGGCGTGCGGGTCGGCAAGGTCACCGACGTCGCGATCGTGGACAAGCGGCTGGCCGAGGTGAAATTCGAACTCACCGACCGCGATTGGCTGCCCGCCTCCACCACCGCGACCATCCGGTACCGCAACCTGGTCGGCCAGCGCTACATCGCACTGGAGCAGGGCGCCGGCGAGCAGGGCCGCAAGCTCAACGGGGGCGGCACCATTCCGCTGGAGCAGACCAGGCCCGCGCTGAACCTGACCACGCTGTTCAACGGTTTCCGCCCGCTGTTCCGCACGCTGACCGCCGAGGACGTGAACAAGCTCTCCTACGAGATCATCCAGGTCTTCCAGGGCGAGCAGGGCACCATCCACGACCTGGTGGCCAGCACCGCCGACCTGACCAACAGGATCGCCGACAAGGACGCGGTCATCGGCGAGCTGGTGGAGAACCTGACCGCCGTGCTCGAGACGGTAAACGAACGCGACGACCAGTTCGACCAGCTCATCGTCAACACCGAGGCGCTGGTCTCCGGCCTGGCCGCCGAACGCGACACCATCGGCCGCTCGATCAGCTCGCTGGGCGATCTGACCACGGCCACCTCGGAGCTGCTCGTCCCCACCAGGCCCTCGCTGCAGGGCACGATCGCGGGGCTGAACCAGCTCACCGGGACGCTGAACGAACGCTCCGACGAGGTGAACCAGGCGCTGGCCACGCTGCCGGTGAAGATGGAGAAGCTCGGCCGGGTCGGCAGTTACGGTTCCTGGTTCCAGTTCTATCTGTGCGGCATCGACATCGTGGTCGGCCCGGGCGCGGTGGACGCGCCGCAGCTGAACCTGCCCGCGAGCCTGCCGACGATCAACCAGCCGCTGTACACGAACGCCGCGCCGCGCTGCCACGGGAAGGCCCGCTGATGGACGATCGCATCCTCCTCGGCAAACGCAGTCCGGTCTTCCTCGGCGTGCTCGGCCTGGCCATGGTCGTGCTGGTGACGATGTCGGCGTTCGCGCTGGACCGGCTGCCGATCATCGGCGCGGGCACCAGGTACACCGCCGAGTTCTCCGAGGCCGCCGGACTGAAGAAGGGCAACGAGGTCCGCATCGCGGGCGTGAAGGTCGGCTCGGTCTCCGACGTTCGCCTGGCGGGCGACCGGGTGGTCGTCGAGTTCCGCACCAAGGACGCCTGGATCGGCAGCGAGACCACCGCTTCCATCCAGATCAAGACGCTGCTCGGCCAGAAGTACCTCGCACTCGATCCGCGCGGCTCCCGCCCTGCGGACCCGGCCAAGCCGATCCCGTTGTCGCGCACCGTGTCTCCCTACGACGTGGTCGAGGCGTTCTCGGAAGCGGCGGCCAACATCGAGGAGATCGACACCGAACAGCTGGCCACCAGCATGCGGGTGCTCTCCGAGGCGTTCGAGACCACGCCGCCGGAGATCCGCGGCTCCATCGACGGCGTCGCGCGGCTCTCGGAGACGCTGGCCAAGCGTGACGAGGAACTGAAGCGGCTGTTCAAGGCGACGCGCCGGACCACCGAGGTGCTCGCCGACCGCAACGCCGAGTTCGAGCGGCTGCTCGCCTCCGGCGGTCAGCTGCTCGCCGAGCTGAACATCCGCCGGCAGGCCATCCACCAGCTGCTCGTCGGCGCCAAGTCGGTGTCGGCCGAGCTGAGCGCGCTGGTCGCGGACAACTCCGAGCAGATCGGTCCGGCGCTGACCAACCTCGCCGCCGCGATCGAGATGCTCAACGACAACCAGCAGAACATCTCCAAGACGCTGGAGCTGGCGGCGCCCTTCTACGGCCTGTACGCCAACGTGCTCGGCACCGGCCGGTGGTTCGACGCGGTGATCGTCAACCTGTTGCCGCCCGCACTGCCGGAGATCCCCGGCTACCGAGATCCGGTACGCCAGATGGGAGGTAACTGACGTGGCCGCGAGCTGGCGCAGCGATCCGCTCACCGCGTTCCGGGAGTCGGGGCGGGGCACCAAGATCGGCATCGCGCTCGGCGTCGTCCTTGCGCTGGCGGCCGGGTGGGTGCTGTGGTGGGGCTTCGACCGGCTGACCACGACCAGGATCACCGCCTACTTCGACAGCTCGGTCGGCATCTACGAGGGTTCCGACGTGCGCATCCTCGGCGTGCCGGTGGGCCGGGTCGAGTCGGTGGAGCCGTTGGGCGACCAGGTGAAGGTCGTGCTGAGCGTCGACCGCGGTTACGACGTGCCCGCCGACGCGCAGGCCGCGCAGATAACCCCGTCGGTCGTCGCGGACCGCTACATCCAGCTGACGCCGGTCTATCGCGGCGGGCCGAAAATGAGTCGCACCGCGACCATTCCGCGCGAACGCACGGTCACCCCGGTCGAGGTCGACGAGCTCTACCGGAGCATCACCGAACTCAGCGAAGCGCTCGGCCCCGACGGCGCCAACCGCGAGGGCGCGGTGAACGAGCTGGTGCGCACCTCGGCAGCCAACCTGGCGGGCAACGGCGAGGCGCTGGCCAACAGCATCAGCCAGCTCTCCGGTGCGGTCAGGTACCTGTCCGAGGCGCGCGGCGACATCTTCGAGACCGTCGAGCACCTGCAGGACTTCGTGAGCATGCTGGCGCGCAATGATCAGCAAGTCCGCGAATTCAACGCGCAGCTGGCCGATCTCGCCGGATTCCTGGCCGACGAGCGGCAGAACCTCGGCGACGCGCTGCAACTGCTCTCGATCGCGCTCGGCGACGTCGCCAGGTTCATCGATGACAATCGCGCGCTGGTCGCGGAGAACGCCGCCGCGCTGACCACGCTCACCAAGACGCTGGCCGACCAGCGCGACGATCTGGCCGCCGCGCTTCCGGTGATTCCGCTCGCGCTGAGCAATCTGATCAACATCCACAACGCCGAGTCCGGCACTCTCGACATGCGCGCCAACTTCACCGATCTGCAGGACCCGTTCGGCACGGTCTGCAAGATGCTCGACCTGTCGAAGCTGATGCCGGGCGATCCGCGCTTCGAGGCGCTCGGGCGTCAGATGCGTCCGCTGCTGGACCACTGCAAGGAGATCACCGACCAGATCACCGCGGGCGTCAAGACGCCGACGCTGATCCTGCCGTTCGGCATCCTCTCCGGGGAGAACCAGCAGCGCGATCCGGTGCCGGGCACGGTGCCGGGCACGCCGTCGAACCAGTTGCCGCCGTCCGAGCAGGGAGGTGAGCGATGAGGACGACCATCGCCCGCGGGCTGAGCGCGGGAGCGCTCGCGATCTCGGCCGCGCTGATCAGCTCGTGCGCCGCCGACGGCATCTACAGCGTTCCGCTGCCCGGCGGCGCGGACGTCGGCCCGCATCCCATCCACATCGACATCCATTTCGACGACGTGCTCGACCTGGTGCCGCAGTCCGCGGTGAAGGTCGAGGGCGTGCCGGTGGGCCGGGTCGAGGACATCGTGCTCGCGGGGGACGGCTGGACCGCCAGCGTCCGCGCGTTGATCGACTCCTCGGTCGACCTGCCCGCCAATGCCAGGGCCGAGGTCCGGCAGTCGAATCTGCTCGGCGAGAAGTTCATCGAGCTCTCGCCGCCCGCCGCGGACCCGGATCCGGCGCGGCTGACCGACGGCGCGGTGATCCCGGTCGAGCACACCCGCCACGCCACCGAGATCGAGCAGGTGCTCGGCGCCATGTCGCTGCTGCTCAACGGCGGCGGCGTCGCGCAGCTGCAACCGATCGTCAGCGAGCTGAACAAGACCTTCGGCGGCCGCGAGGACAAGGTGCGTTCGCTGCTCGAGCAGGCCAACACGCTGATCGGCGGGCTGAACGAGCAGGTGGACGACATCACGCGGGCCATCGACGGTCTCGACACGCTCAGCAGCCGGGTCAGCACCCGGACCGACGCGATCGGCAAGATTCTCGACGAGCTGCCGGAGGGCATCCGGATCCTGGAAGAGCAACGGCCCGAACTGATTTCGTTGCTCACCCAGCTGGACCGGCTGGGGCAGGCGGGCTTCGACGTCATCGATACCGCCAAAGACGACCTGATCCGCGACCTGAACTCGCTGCGGCCCACGTTGCAGGAACTCGGCCGCGCCGCGCCGGACCTGGTGACCGCGTTCCCGCTGATTCCGACCTACCCGTTCCCCGATTCCTCGCTGGAAGGCACCTTCGGCGGCCAGGTCAACACCTGGCTCTCGGTGGACCAGCAGATCGGTGTCACGCTGAGCAATCTCGGCGTCGGCAAACCGGATCCGGTGTACATCCCGCCGCCCTACGGCCCGCCGGTGAACGTGGACCCGTCCAACCCGTACTACGGCGGCAACGGTCCGCGCCCCGGCTGGCCGACGGTGTCGCTGATACCGCTGCCGCCGACCATGGCGGTGCTGCCCCCGCCGGGCGCGCCGCCCATGCCGAACCCGCTCGGCCCGCTGCTGGAACAGCTCGGCGTCACACCGCCCGGCGGCGCCGAGGCAGGGGGTGCGCCGCGATGACCCGTCTCGTTCGCAACCAGCTGGTCGTCTTCCTGGTGCTCGCCGTGGTCGGCGTGGTCTTCGTGGGCGCCAAGTACATCCGGCTCGATCACATGCTCGGCTTCGGGCACTACGAGGTGCGCGTCGACGCCGAGCACACCGGCGGCATCTACAAGGGCGCCGAGGTGACCTATCGCGGCGTCCCGGTCGGCCGGGTCGGCGACTTGGCGCTGACCGACGAGGGCGTCAGCATGACGCTGGTCATCGACTCGGACTCGCCGCGAATCCCGGACTCGGCCGAGGCCGTGGTGGCGAACCGCTCGGCCATCGGCGAGCAGTACGTCGACCTGCGACCGGACAGCGACAGCGGCCCGTACCTGAAGGAAGGCTCGGTGATCAGCGGCGCGCAGACGCCGGTCCCGGTGGAACAGCTGGTCTCCAGCGTCGACCACTTCACGAGGACGGTGGATCTGGAGGCGTTGAACACCACCGTCACCGAGCTGGGCAAGGCCTTCGACGGCAAGGGCGACGACCTTCACGTCCTCCTGCAGTCGCTCAACGAGTTCACCACCACGTTCCACGAGACGCTGCCGCAGACGATCCAGCTGATCCGCGACGGCAGGGTGGTGTTCGGCACCCAGGCCGAGCAGGCCGACGCCATCCGGCGCTTCAGCGACGGCCTCGATCGGCTGACCGCGCAGTTGCGATCCAGCGACCCCGCGATTCGCAGGCTGATCGGTACCGGCGCGGACGCGGGCGAACAGTTCGGCGCCCTGCTCGACGAGAGCGGCGGTGCGCTCACCGAGGACCTGGCCAACCTGCGCGTGCTGATGCAGGGCATCTCGCCCAAGTTCTACGCGCTGCGTCCGCTGCTGCAGATGCTGCCGCAGCTGTCCCTCGGCGCGTCGGCGACCGCGCCCGGCGACGGGACCAGCCACTTCGGCCTGGTGCTGGAGACCAACAACCCGCCCGCCTGCACCGTCGGCTACGAGGGCACCCAGCGCATTCTCGAGCAGATGAAGGCGCAGAACCCGGACTTCGACGACACCCGCGACGAGTTCCCGTTCAACACGGACGCGAAATGTCTTGTGCCGTTCGGCAATCCGACCGCGGTCCGGGGCGGCGAGCGGGCCGAGCTGGCCGACCCGAGCATCGTGCAGCCGTGGGACGACAACCCCAAGGTCGATCCGGAGAAGTTGAACCTGAACCCGATCGCCGTGCAGCTCGCCACCCTGATGGGAGTCACGCCGAAGCGGTGACCAGGAAGGATGACGTTATGGTGCTGAGTTGTGACTTCTGATCTGTCCGGTTCGGGCCGTCCACCGGTCGCAGTGACCGCCCTGGCGCTCGGCGCGCTCGCCGTCGCGCTCGTCGCGGCGCTGTGGTTCGGCGGAGGCTGGGTGCGCGCGGCATTCTTCACCGACGGCCCGCGCGCCGACGCGCGCGATTCCGCGCTGGACGCCGCGCGACAGGCCGCGCTCAACATGACCTCGATGAACCTCGACGACGTGCCAGGCTCGCTCGCGCTGGCCAGGTCCTCGATGACGGGACCGATCCTGGAGTCGGCCGAGAAGAATCGGCCGCAGTCCGAGCAGATGGCCGCGCAGGCGGGCGTCGCCATGAAGTCCAAGGTGCTCGGCGCCGCGCTCACCTCGCTGAACAGCGAACGGGACAAGGCCTCGGCGCTGGTGGTGCTCCAGGTGACGGAGTCGAAGCCGGACAAGTCGGTCTCCGACTACCGCTACACGTGGAGCCTGGACATGACCAAGGACGGCGAGGTCTGGAAGGCCGAGCAGGTCGCTTCGCTCACCCAGCCGGTGCTGTTGGAGGGGCCCGGTCCGGCCGGGCTCGGACAGCCGGGGGCGCACCCGCCCGCCGCGCCCGCACCGACCGAGGGCGCGCCCGCGCAGGAGGGACCGCGATGAACACCCGCCGCCCGGTCAACCGCGTCACGCCGAAACGGCGCACCGCTCAGCCCGCCGCGCGTCCGACGCGCAGGCCCAAGGTCACCTCGGCGCGTCCGACCGCGCCGCGCGACGTCCCGACCAGGGAAAAGCAGGCCGTCGCCGCCGAGCGTCGGTCGCGCCGGTTCACACCGCCTCGCCTTCGGCCGGTGGGTGCACTGGCTCCCGTCGCCGCAGCGCTCGTCGCGGCCGTGCTGCTGGCCGGATTCGCGGTCGTCGCGGCGCAACGTCCCGGCGTACCCGACGAGAACCGGGCCCTGCTCGACACCAGCGCGACCGAGGAGGTGCGCGCCGCCGCCGACCACGCGCTGCGCACGATCTACGGCTACGACATCGAACACATCGACGGCTACGAGGCCGCGGTGCGCCGAGTCGTCACCGGCGAGATGCTCGCCGATCTCGACCAGTTCGCCGCCACCACGGTCGACGCCATCCGCCAGGCCCGGACCAGCGCCGATGCGAAGGCCGATCCGATAGGCGTGACGATGCTCACCGAGGATCGCGCCGAACTGCTGGTGAATCTCGTGGTGAGCGCCACCAAGGACGGCGTCGCCCAGCAGAGCGTGGCGGGTCCCGTGGTGTTGCGGATGCAGAAGGTGGACGGTCGCTGGCTGGCCAGCGGCATCGTCGACCAGTGATCTTGGTCCGAGCGACCGTATTCCGGCGGGGGCAGGTCGGGCCGGGCACTTGACGAGTTTCGCCCGACCCGTCACGCTATTCACAACAGCGGCAGCTGTCACAAGTGGTTTCAGCCGCCCCGTGGCCCTCGACGCAGCCAGCGATCCGGGTGCCGGGCATCGCCCGCGCGGGGTCGGCGGACAGGCCGCTTGCCCACGACGCGGCGTGCGTGCGACCAATGGCCAGGGGTGGCCAAGGCCACGGCGCGCCAGCGGCGTGGAGGATCACACGGGTGGTACTTTGACACCCCCGTGTTTAGGGGTGTAGGTTTGGACTTTGCGCTGGCTGCCTCCTGTCCATACCTCGATTCGCACACGTAAGTTTCGCCTTCCGGTGTTACTTCCGTTGTTGCCTGTTCGGGTTTCGTTCGGGTTGTGACCAGCGGAATTCGTAGCAGAAGCAAGCGACGGTCGCGGACCACCACGCGACGCGCGTGAGGTGCTGGAAGGACGCATCTTGGCAGTCTCCACCCAGACCAAGGCAGTTGCCGGTATCCCTGGAGCCCCCAAGCGGGTCTCCTTCGCGAAGATCCGTGAACCCTTGGAAGTGCCGGGTCTTCTCGATCTACAAACGGAATCGTTCTCCTGGTTGGTCGGTTCGTCGGAATGGCGCGAGCGCGCGGCCGCTCGCGGCGACGTCGGCCTTGTCGGTGGACTCGAGGAGGTGCTCGAGGAGCTGTCGCCGATCGAGGACTTCTCCGGCTCCATGTCCCTGTCCTTCTCGGATCCGCGCTTCGAAGAGGTCAAGGCCTCGATCGACGAGTGCAAAGAAAAGGACATGACCTACGCGGCGCCGTTGTTCGTCACCGCGGAGTTCATCAACAACAACACCGGCGAGATCAAGAGCCAGACGGTCTTCATGGGTGATTTCCCGATGATGACCGACAAGGGCACGTTCATCATCAACGGCACCGAGCGTGTCGTCGTCTCGCAGCTGGTCCGCTCCCCGGGCGTCTACTTCGATCACACGATCGACAAGGGCACCGAGAAGGACCTGCACAGCGTGCGGGTCATCCCGTCGCGCGGCGCGTGGCTGGAGTTCGACGTCGACAAGCGCGACACCGTCGGCGTGCGCATCGACCGCAAGCGCCGTCAGCCGGTCACCGTGCTGCTCAAGGCGCTGGGCTGGACCACCGAGGAGATCGTCGAGCGCTTCGGCTTCTCCGAGATCATGATGTCCACCCTCGAGAAGGACAACACCGCCGGTCAGGACGAGGCGCTGCTGGACATCTACCGCAAGCTGCGTCCGGGCGAGCCGCCGACCAAGGAGTCCGCGCAGACCCTGCTGGAGAACCTGTTCTTCAAGGAGAAGCGCTACGACCTGGCTCGCGTCGGTCGCTACAAGATCAACAAGAAGCTGGGCATCCACCTCAACGAGCCGGTCATCGGTTCGGTGCTGACGCGGGAAGACATCGTCACCACCATCGAGTACCTGGTTCGCCTGCACGCGGGCGACAAGGTCATGACCGCGCCCGGCGGCGAAGAGGTGCCGGTCGAGGTCGACGACATCGACCACTTCGGTAACCGTCGCCTGCGCACCGTCGGCGAGCTGATCCAGAACCAGATCCGGGTCGGCCTCTCCCGCATGGAGCGCGTCGTCCGCGAGCGGATGACCACTCAGGACGTCGAGGCCATCACGCCGCAGACCCTGATCAACATCCGTCCGGTCGTCGCCGCGATCAAGGAGTTCTTCGGAACCTCCCAGCTGTCGCAGTTCATGGACCAGAACAACCCGCTGTCGGGTCTGACCCACAAGCGTCGTCTCTCGGCGCTCGGCCCGGGTGGTCTGTCCCGTGAGCGCGCCGGCCTGGAAGTCCGAGACGTCCACCCGTCGCACTACGGCCGCATGTGCCCGATCGAGACCCCGGAAGGCCCGAACATCGGCCTGATCGGCTCGCTGTCGGTGTACGCGCGGGTCAACCCGTTCGGCTTCATCGAGACGCCGTACCGCAAGGTCGTCAACGGCAAGGTCACCGACGAGGTCAAGTACCTCACCGCCGACGAGGAGGACCGCGAGGTCCGCGCCCAGGCGAACTCGCCGGTCGACGCCGAGGGCAACTTCCTCGAGGAGCGGGTGCTCGCGCGCCGCGGCAACGAGGAGATGGAGTTCGTCGCCCCGACCGAGGTGACCTACATGGACGTCTCGCCGCGCCAGATGGTGTCGGTCGCGACCGCCATGATCCCGTTCCTCGAGCACGACGACGCCAACCGCGCCCTCATGGGTGCGAACATGCAGCGTCAGGCCGTGCCGCTGATCCGTTCCGAGGCTCCGATCGTGGGCACCGGTATGGAGCTGCGCGCCGCGACCGATGCCGGCGATGTCGTCGTGAACGAGAAGTCCGGTGTGGTCGAGGAAGTCTCCGCGGACTACGTCACGGTCATGGCCGACGACGGCACCCGCAAGTCCTACCGGATGCGGAAGTTCGCTCGCTCGAACCAGGGCACCTGCTCCAACCAGCGGCCCATCGTGGACGAGGGCCAGCGGGTGGAGAAGGGCCAGGTCCTGGCCGACGGTCCGTGCACCGAGAACGGTGAGATGGCCCTCGGTAAGAACCTGCTCGTGGCGATCATGCCGTGGGAGGGTCACAACTACGAGGACGCGATCATCTTGTCGCAGCGCCTGGTGGAAGAGGATGTTCTCACCTCGATTCATATCGAGGAGCACGAGATCGACGCCCGGGATACCAAGCTGGGGGCCGAGGAGATCACCCGCGACATCCCGAATGTGTCCGATGAGGTGCTCGCCGATCTGGACGAGCGCGGCATCGTGCGTATCGGTGCCGAGGTTCGTGATGGTGACATCCTGGTCGGCAAGGTGACCCCGAAGGGTGAGACCGAGCTGACTCCGGAGGAGCGGTTGCTGCGTGCGATCTTCGGTGAGAAGGCGCGTGAGGTGCGTGATACGTCGCTGAAGGTGCCCCACGGTGAGTCGGGCAAGGTCATCGGTATCCGGGTGTTCTCCCGTGATGACGAGGACGACCTGCCGCCGGGTGTGAACGAGCTGGTGCGGGTGTATGTGGCGCAGAAGCGCAAGATCCAGGACGGTGACAAGCTCGCCGGTCGCCACGGTAACAAGGGTGTGATCGGCAAGATTCTGCCGACCGAGGACATGCCGTTCCTGCCGGACGGCACTCCGGTCGACATCATCCTCAACACCCATGGTGTGCCGCGTCGTATGAACATCGGCCAGATCCTGGAAACCCATCTGGGCTGGATCGGCAAGGCGGGCTGGCAGGTCGAGGGCAACCCCGACTGGGCCAAGAGCCTGCCGGAGGAGATGTTCGGCGCGCCCGCCAACTCGAACATCGCCACCCCGGTGTTCGACGGCGCCCGCGAGGAGGAGCTGACCGGTCTGCTGTCCTCGACCCTGCCGAACCGCGACGGTGAGCGCATGGTCGACGACAACGGCAAGGCCACCCTGTTCGACGGCCGCTCCGGTGAGCCGTTCCCGTACCCGGTGGCGGTCGGTTACATGTACATCCTGAAGCTGCACCACCTGGTCGACGACAAGATCCACGCGCGGTCGACCGGCCCGTACTCGATGATCACCCAGCAGCCGCTCGGTGGTAAGGCGCAGTTCGGTGGTCAGCGCTTCGGTGAGATGGAGTGCTGGGCCATGCAGGCCTACGGCGCGGCCTACACCCTGCAGGAACTGCTCACCATCAAGTCCGACGACGTCGTTGGCCGCGTGAAGGTCTACGAGGCGATCGTGAAGGGCGAGAACATTCCGGAGCCGGGCATTCCGGAGTCGTTCAAGGTGCTCCTCAAGGAACTCCAGTCGCTGTGCCTCAACGTCGAGGTGCTGTCTTCGGACGGCGCCGCGATCGAGCTGCGCGAAGGCGAGGACGAGGACCTGGAGCGCGCCGCGGCGAACCTGGGCATCAACCTGTCCAGGAACGAAGCGGCCACCGTCGACGATTTGGCGAACTAGGCGGTCGGGCGCGGACGAACTCGGTCACCGACGACGTCCGCGCCCATCGCGAACAACCAACTAGTGAACTTTTGCTCGAATTCGACCCGCACAGGGGAAAGGAAGTTACGTGCTAGACGTCAACTTCTTCGATGAACTCCGGATCGGCCTTGCCACCGCCGAAGACATCCGCCAGTGGTCCTACGGCGAGGTGAAGAAGCCGGAGACCATCAACTACCGCACGCTGAAGCCGGAGAAGGACGGCCTCTTCTGCGAGAAGATCTTCGGTCCCACCCGGGACTGGGAGTGCTACTGCGGTAAGTACAAGCGTGTCCGCTTCAAGGGCATCATCTGTGAGCGCTGTGGCGTCGAGGTCACCCGCGCCAAGGTGCGCCGTGAGCGGATGGGCCACATCGAGCTGGCCGCGCCGGTCACCCACATCTGGTACTTCAAGGGCGTGCCGTCGCGCCTCGGCTACCTGCTGGACCTGGCGCCGAAGGATCTGGAAAAGATCATCTACTTCGCCGCGTACGTCATCGTCGGCGTCGACGAGGAGCTGCGTCACAACGAGCTCTCCACGCTCGAAGCCGAGATGGAGGTCGAGAAGAAGGCCGTCGCCGATCAGCGCGACGCCGACCTCGAGGCCCGCGCGCAGAAGCTGGAAGCCGACCTGGCCGAGCTGGAGGCGGAGGGCGCCAAGTCCGACGTGCGCCGCAAGGTCAAGGACGGCGGCGAGCGCGAGATGCGCCAGCTCCGTGACCGTGCCCAGCGCGAGCTGGACCGGCTCGAGGAGATCTGGAACACCTTCACCAAGCTGGCCCCCAAGCAGCTCATCGTGGACGAGGTGCTCTACCGCGAGCTGACCGACCGCTACGGCGAGTACTTCACCGGCGCCATGGGTGCGGAGTCCATCCAGAAGCTGATGGAGAACTTCGACATCGAGGCCGAGGCCGAGAACCTGCGCGAGACCATTCGCACCGGTAAGGGCCAGAAGAAGCTGCGCGCGCTCAAGCGGCTCAAGGTCGTCGCGGCCTTCCAGGCCAACGGCAACTCGCCGATGGGCATGGTGCTCGACGCCGTTCCGGTGATCCCGCCGGAGCTGCGGCCGATGGTTCAGCTCGACGGTGGCCGCTTCGCGACCTCGGACCTGAACGACCTGTACCGTCGCGTGATCAACCGCAACAACCGCCTCAAGCGACTGATCGACCTCGGCGCGCCCGAGATCATCGTCAACAACGAGAAGCGGATGCTGCAGGAGTCCGTCGACGCCCTGTTCGACAACGGCCGCCGCGGCCGCCCGGTCACCGGACCGGGCAACCGTCCGCTCAAGTCGCTGTCCGATCTGCTCAAGGGCAAGCAGGGCCGCTTCCGTCAGAACCTGCTCGGTAAGCGCGTCGACTACTCGGGCCGTTCGGTCATCGTCGTCGGTCCGCAGCTGAAGCTGCACCAGTGCGGTCTGCCGAAGCTGATGGCGCTCGAACTGTTCAAGCCGTTCGTGATGAAGCGCCTGGTCGACCTGAACCACGCGCAGAACATCAAGTCCGCCAAGCGGATGGTGGAGCGGCAGCGGCCGCAGGTGTGGGACGTCCTCGAAGAGGTCATCGCCGAACACCCCGTGCTGCTGAACCGTGCGCCCACCCTGCACCGCCTCGGCATCCAGGCCTTCGAGCCGCAGCTGGTGGAAGGCAAGGCCATCCAGCTGCACCCGCTGGTCTGTGAGGCGTTCAACGCCGACTTCGACGGTGACCAGATGGCCGTGCACCTGCCGCTGTCGGCGGAGGCGCAGGCCGAGGCTCGCATCCTGATGCTGTCCTCGAACAACATCCTGTCGCCCGCGTCGGGTCGTCCGCTCGCCATGCCGCGTCTCGACATGGTGACCGGCCTGTACTACCTGACCCGTCAGGTCGACGGCGCCAAGGGCGAGTACAAGCCCGCGTCGGATGGTCAGCCGGAGTTCGGCGTGTACTCCTCGCCCGCCGAGGCGCAGATGGCGGTCGACCGCGGCGAGCTGACCGTGCGCTCCAAGATCAAGGTGCGGCTCACCACCCAGCGTCCGCCGAAGGACGTCGAGGCGGAGCTGTTCCCGGAGGGCTGGCAGCGCGGCGACGCGTGGACCACCGAGACCACGCTGGGCCGGGTGCTGTTCAACGAGCTGCTGCCCGCGGACTACCCGTTCATCAACGAGCAGATGCCGAAGAAGCGTCAGGCGACGATCATCAACGATCTCGCCGAGCGCTACCCGATGATCGTGGTCGCGCAGACCGTCGACAAGCTCAAGGACGCCGGCTTCTACTGGGCCACGCGTTCGGGTGTCACCGTCTCCATGTCGGACGTTCTCGTTCCGCCGGAGAAGGCCGAGATCATGGAGCGCTACGAGGCGCAGTCGGATCAGATCGAGAAGAAGTACCAGCGTGGTGCGCTCGATCACCAGGAGCGCAACAACGCCCTGGTCAAGATCTGGCAGGAGGCGACCGAAGAGGTCGGTAAGGCGCTGCGCGCGCACTACCCGGCCGACAACCCGATCATCACGATCGTCGACTCGGGCGCCACGGGTAACTTCACCCAGACCCGTACCCTCGCCGGTATGAAGGGCCTGGTGACGAACCCGAAGGGTGAGTTCATCCCGCGGCCGATCAAGTCCTCCTTCCGTGAGGGCCTGACGGTTCTGGAGTACTTCATCAACACCCACGGCGCTCGTAAGGGTCTGGCCGACACCGCGCTTCGTACCGCCGACTCGGGTTACCTGACCCGTCGTCTGGTGGACGTCTCGCAGGACGTCATCGTGCGCGAGCACGACTGTGGCACCGAGCGCGGCATCGTCGTGCCGATCGCCGAGAAGCAGCTCGACGGCACCATCATCCGCGACGCGCACGTGGAGACCTCCGCGTACGCTCGCACGCTCGCCGCCGACGCGCTGGACGCGTCCGGCAACGTCGTGGTGAACAAGGGCGCCGACCTCGGCGACCCGGCCATCGAGGCGCTGCTCGAGGCCGGCATCACCGAGGTGAAGGTCCGCTCCGTGCTGACCTGCACCACGGGCACCGGCGTGTGCGCGACCTGCTACGGCCGCTCCATGGCGACCGGCAAGCTGGTCGACATCGGCGAGGCCGTCGGCATCGTCGCCGCGCAGTCCATCGGTGAGCCCGGTACCCAGCTGACCATGCGTACCTTCCACCAGGGTGGTGTCGCCGGTGACGACATCACCGGTGGTCTGCCGCGTGTTCAGGAGCTCTTCGAGGCTCGCGTGCCGAAGGGCAAGGCGCCGATCGCCGAGGTCTCGGGTCGCGTGCGGCTCGAGGACGACGACCGCTTCTACAAGATCACCATCATCCCGGACGACGGTGGTGAAGAGGTTGTCTACGACAAGCTCTCGAAGCGTCAGCGTCTGCGCGTGTTCAAGCACGACGACGGCACCGAGCGCCTGCTCTCCGACGGTGACCACGTCGAGGTCGGCCAGCAGCTGCTGGAAGGCGCGGCGGATCCGCACGAGGTGCTGCGCGTGATGGGCCCCCGTCAGGTGCAGATCCACCTGGTCCACGAGGTCCAGGAGGTCTACCGCTCGCAGGGTGTGTCGATCCACGACAAGCACATCGAGGTCATCGTGCGCCAGATGCTGCGTCGCGTGACGATCATCGATTCCGGCGCCACGGAGTTCCTGCCCGGTTCGCTCACCGAGCGTTCCGAGTTCGAGTCCTCCAACCGTCGCGTGGTCTCCGAGGGCGGCGAGCCCGCCTCGGGTCGCCCGGTGCTGATGGGTATCACCAAGGCGTCGTTGGCCACCGACTCGTGGCTGTCGGCGGCGTCCTTCCAGGAGACCACCCGAGTCCTGACGGACGCGGCGATCAACTGCCGCTCCGACAAGCTCATCGGCCTCAAGGAGAACGTGATCATCGGCAAGCTGATCCCGGCCGGTACCGGCATCAACCGCTACCGCAACATCCAGGTGCAGCCGACCGAAGAGGCTCGTGCCGCGGCGTACGCGGTGCCGTCCTACGACGACACCTACTACAGCCCGGACAGCTTCGGCACCACCACCGGTGCCGCGGTTCCGCTGGACGACTACGGATTCAGCGACTACCGGTAATCGGTAGGCACCGATAGGCATTCGGCCCCCGCTCCTTCCCGGAGCGGGGGCCGTTCGCTTTTCGGATGTGTCAGAAGCTTCCGGCCTTTCGAACAGAGCTGGAGCTGGGCTGGGTGTTCAGGAGTTCATCCCGTATGGCGCTGTCGAATGCGCTGTGGTCAAGCCACTTTGATGCTGTGCGGCCCGACCTGGACAGTGATGTCGACGTGACCGCCGAGGGCATGCGCGCGATTCTGCGCCACCTGAAGCCATCTCCTACAGCGAATCATTCGCGGGCATAGAGTGTTTCGAGATCGACCAGTAGCGGCTTTTCTGGAGAGGAGCGCAGGTTCTGGTCGAATCCCGCACCGCTGTAGCAGGCGAGGATGGTATCGGACACGTCGTATCCCTTGCCGGACAGAAGGTCTCGTGCACGGGTGAGGCGGTCCAGGTGTCCGGCCGTCATCGTGCGGTCCCATTTCACTTCGCCGAGCGACAGGATTCGGCGGCGGCGTCCTGGTTCTTCGGGCGCGAGGACTGCCACGTCGATCTGAATCTGGCTTCGCCGATCCGGGTCCTTGACCACCGCGCCTGCCACTTGTCCCGGCAGTTCACCGAAGACCTCGGGTCCCACCGACATGGCCCACTCCCGGCAGATCGTCTCGAAATGCGGCCCGACCACCTGGGAAAAGAAGGTGGCCTGCGAACTCTGCCACGCCGCAGCCTGATTGCCTCGTTCGAGGGGCGTCCAGTGACGTCGCATGATCGCTTCGTAGAAGACGATCAGCGGTTCGGCGATCCGGAAGACGGGCTTACCCTTCTGAAAAGGGTCGGCCTCCCGAACGATCAGCTGAGAATCCTCCAATACCGCAAGGGGATGCGCCATATCGGTAGAGCTACGGCCGATCGCGCTCGCGATGCCGCCGCGCGTGGTGTTCCCGTTGGCGATGGCGGCCAACACCGCGTGATACAGGGCCACGTCGCGGATCTCGGTTTCCTCGGCGAGCAGATAGCGAGCCTCGCGGAACAGCGGAACCTGCGGGTTCAACACCGTTCGCAAGACCCACGAATCGAAGTCCGCGAGCGATTCGGGGGCGTCGCCTGCCACGAACTCGCGGCGATAGGCGGGGGTGCCGCCGACGATCGAATGGACGAGCACGGCCAAGCGTGGGTCATCGATTCCCCAAAATTCGCCCGCCTGGCGATAGCCGAGGGGCTTGACGACCAGTTCCAGACTCGCTCGCCCGCGCAGCGGTGCACTCCCGGACAGCAGCCCGCCCATCACCGACATGGCCGACCCGCACAGCAGGATGCGTGAGCCCGCCGTGCGAGCCGGTCCGCGCGGGTCCAACGCCCGCTGGAGCAGCGAAGGCAGTGCGGGCGTGGCCTTGGTCAGATACGGAAACTCGTCCAAGATGATCAGATCGGCGGCGACGACGGCGAACAACCGCTCGAGCGCCTCTTCCCAATCGCGGAAGATGTAGCGCCCGCCACCCGCGTATCGCGCAACGGCGCGACCGAAGCGCTCGAGGGCCTCGACCTCGGTCGCCTCGGTTGCCGTGAAGAAGAAACCGCCTACGACCTCGGACAGCGCGTCGAGCAAGAAGGTCTTGCCCTGTCGGCGACGGCCGCTGACGATGCCTAGTCGCACGTCGGGGCTGGGCGAGGTGGCGAAACGCAGCAGCCCATCCCATTCCCGGTCGCGATCGAATACTCGCTGGGGTTTCCGTGTGGCCGTCACCCATATAACTATACTTCTTATAACTACGCTTATACCTAGGTTCGAGGCGTTTCCGCAAGGAGGGTGTCAGTCCGCGATTTTCGTTGTCGCTACTGAAAGGTGGTGGCGCAGTTAAGATGTGGCACGGCTTGGCGCTGGTTCGGTGTCGGGGCGGCCCGGACGGCTGAGTGTGCGTAAGGGGGCGCGTTCGTGGGCGGCAGTGCGTTGGGGTGGCGTTCGTTGCGGCGGGGGATTGTGCGTGGGCGGGCGGCGGGGGCGCTGGTGAGTTCGGTTGTGTCGGTGGCGTTGTGCGTGGGGGTGGCGGCGTTGTGGGAGGCGGAGCGGCGGGTGGAGCAGCCCGGTTCCGGGCCCGCGACGTCGGTGATCGGGCCGCCGCCGCAGGGGATGCCCACCGCGTTGCCGAGGGAGGTGCCGCGGCGGTCGACGGTGCTTTTGGTGCGTGACGGTGCGCCCGGTCCGGTGGCCGGGCCGACGTACGGCCCGCGTGCGCGGTTGGCGCCGATGCGCGGACTGCGCGGGATGCCGTTCGATTTCGACGTTCCGGAGACCTGGGGCTGTATCGGCGGCAGTAAGCGATTACGTGCCGATGTGGTGTGGACCTGCGCCGACGAGCGCGGCGGGAGCCGGGCGGGCGGCTGGATCGGCGTGCACTCCTGCCTCGCGCCCTGTCGCGACGTGGAGCAGGCCGGTTTCCGAACCGAACTCATCGGACCGGAACCGCACTGGCGTGCAACGGATTCCGCGACCGCGTTCACCGAATCCCCGGCCGACATCGACGGCGAGCCCCGGGTGCGCGTCGCCATGACCTACGCCTTCGCGGCCGACACCGGCGGCCCCGTCGACACCCTCGCCTTCGCCAGGCTGACCGGCCCACCCGCGACACTGGACACCCTGCTCAGCCTGGTGAACGAGATCCGCCTGCGCGCCGCCGGATGAGCTCTCACCTAGGCGAGCCGCCGTGCGGTGCTCGCCGCTGCGGGCGTAGTGGTCCGACTAGGCCAGGGCGAATTGGTGCACCGCCAGTGCGTTGCCCCCGTCGGAGCGCATTGATCGGCAACCGTGCGGGCCTTCGGCAGGCTGCCCACCACCCTGTAGCCAGTGCTGTGCTCGAAAGTCCGGTCCCTGCGCCCGTTTCGATGGCCCGGATGCCGAACGTCGCTGCGGTGGGCTGTGTGCGGACGTAGGTTGAGCATCCGCTGGCTTCGGCGTGGGCAGATATTCGTGGCCGATCCGTGCCTCACTGGCCAGCGTGCGGCCCGGTGGTACGAACCGCTGCTCGACGGCGGAACCCCTGCGCCTACGGCGCGGCGGTGAACAACTCGTAGCTGTGCCCATCCGGCGCGAGCACGTACACCCCGCGTCCACCCGCCAGCCGATTGATCTCGCGATCCCACCCTTGCTCGGGCCCGGATCCGTATCGCACGTCGGCCCACCGCTCGAGCCGCGCGAGCACCGCGTCGAACCGGTCGTCATCGACCAGGAACCCGTAGTGCTCCGGCGTCACCGGCCCGCGGTCGTCGAAATCTAACGTGAGGTCGGCATTCACCCGCACGGGCAGGAAAGGTCCTGTCGGTGCACCCACCGTCAATCCCATGAGTTCGGCGAAGAACGTCGCCGCGGCGTTCTTGTCGGCGGCGCGGACGATCGTGTGATTCAGGACTATGGACATCGCAACCTCCACAATCGAATGCGATACGCATACATATTACATGTGATTCGCATGCAATGACCGGCGTGCGACTACCCTGAACCTCATGAACAGGACCTCCACCCCGGACACCGCCATCGATGGCGGACCCGCACTGTTCCAGGTGGTCCGGTTCTGGTCCCGGCGGTGGATCAACCGCAGCTCGGCCCGCCTTCCCGAGGAACTGCGGAATGTGCAGCACATCCAGGTCGTTGAGGCCGTGGCCACGGCGACCGAGCAGGACGGCGAACCCACCGTCACCGCTGTCGCGCACCAACTCGGCCTCGATCAGTCCGGCGCCAGTCGCATGGTGCGCGACGCGACCGCGGCGGGGTTCATCGCCCGATCGGAATCCGAGGTCGACCGCCGCCGCACCGCGCTGCGTCTCACCGCACGCGGCGAACGCCTGCTCGCCGACGCCCGCGAATGGCAGCGGACCGTCTTCGCCGAGCTCACCGCCGACTGGCCCGCCGACGACCGCCGCCGCTTCGCCGGCTACCTCCAGCGCCTCAGCGCCGAACTGCGCGACTGAGCCGGGTTTGTTAGATCACACCCAATTGTCTTGACGCTCTTCTGAAGCCGCCCGTCGGCCGGTAAGTTGTCGGCGGACAAACCGGACAAAGTGAACCGGACGGCGCGACAGGAAGCACAGGATGAGGATCAGCAGAATCACCGCGACGGCGTTGCTGGCACTGGCGGCCACCGGTCTCTCGTCGGGCGTCGTGCACGCCGAGCCCACGGAACCGCCCGCGCAGACCGCACCGGCCGCGGCGGCGCTGAACCTCAGCGGCGCCTTCCACGAGATCGACTACCGCGTCGCCGTCGCCGAGGACCGCCGCTCCACCGTGACCACGCTGGAAGAGGGCACCTTCGGTCTCGTGGACGACGACCGTATCGTCACCATCGCCGATCGGGCGGGCCAGATCGTCGCCGCCCTGCCGATGACCCTGCACATCGAGGGCCACCGCGTCGATCTCACGCCGACCGTGGACGAGGCGGGCACCCGGCTGACCCTCGCGCCCGCCGCGATGTCGGAAACCCCGGTGCGCGAGATCGGTTCGCAGGAGCGCTTCTTCGCCGAGGCGGAGAAGGCGATGCCGCAGATCCTCGCGGGCGCCGCCATCGGCGCGGGCATCGGCTTCCTGGTCGGATTCCCACTGGGCCTGTTCGTTCTCGACTTCATCACGGTCCCGATCACCACCGTCGTCGGCGGCGTGATCGGCGCGTTCGCCGGGCTCTACCACGCGGGCGGTCAGCCCGCCATCGACGCGGCCCAGGCGTACCTCACCGGCCAGCCCTGAGTGACGCCTCGTTCGAGGGCGCAGGGGTGAGCTCCTGCGTCCCGACGACCCGCAGCAGTTCCATCTTCTCGGCGGCGTCGGTCCCCGGCCGCGGCGAGTAGACCAGCAGTCGCTGTGCCGCTCCAGCCCGCGGCTCGACGTCGACGAACTGGCGAGCATCGAAGCGGCGGTCCCGGCCGAGGGGGTCGTCGGGGAGCGGTACGCGGTGGCGCAGATGGCGCTGCTGGACAGCTAACGCTGATACCTTCACGCCTACTTGGCAGCCGGACGCAGCCCGCCGGTAACCCGCGTATGGCCGGAGGTACGCAAAGCGCGCATGGCCGGAGCGAACGCGGAAGTACGCCTAGTTTCGCTTCGGCCTGATGACAGCGGTGAAAGCCGCTGCGGCAACCGGCTTTCCGGAGCCGTCGGCGATCTCGACCGGAACCTCGAGCTCCACCGCGACGCGCCCCGCGATGTCCGAGCGAAGGCGCTCGAGGGTCCCCGCGTCGAACTTCGAGGTGGCGTGGAAGGGGCCCGCGGAACCCTTGGCCCGCGCCAAATACTCGATGCGGCCGTCGCGGGCGACGATGAACGTCTCGCCCATCAGGTCGACGATGCCGGAGACGGCTGCCCCCATCGCGGCCGTCTCGGCCAGGCCGAACAGCACGGCGGCGTGCAGATCGCCGTTGTGGTTGAGGTGTTCGGCGCGCGGGGCGATGGCGACGACATTGCGGCCCGCGTCGAACTCCACGCCCTCGATGCCCGCGTACTGGATGAACCCCAGCTTCTGGAACCCGGCCATCACCAGATCACCCATGGTCGCGCTGTCCATCCGAACTCCCACCGAGCCGCCGTATTGAAACGTGTTCCAGTTTTACCCAGCCTGGCGACACTTGTCCACTCCGAGTGCGCATTCAAGGCGGCGCGGCCCGCGCGGGCTGCGAACGCGCCGACGCCGAGTGCGCGTGGCCGTCGGCGGCGAGCGCGATCCGAAGGGTGGCAGCCGCCGATCGAATTCGCGCACGGGTATTGACTCGGGAAAGCGGACGCACAATACTGAACCTGATGGTTCAGTATGACTTCCTCGACGCCTCGTTCGGGGCGCTGGCGGACCCCACCCGACGTGGGATCCTCGAGCGCCTCGGCCGCGGACCCGCGACCGTCAGCGAACTGGCCGAGCGTTTCGAGATGACCTTGACCGGCATCAAGAAGCACATCAGCCTGCTGGAGGACGCGGGAATGATCGTCACGGAGAAGCGGGGCCGGGTCAGGTATTGCCGACTCGGTGAGAACGTCTTCGACCGCGAAGTGGCGTGGCTGCAGGGTTATCGGCGGATGGTGGAAGCCCGGATGGACCGTCTCGGTGAATTCCTCGAACGAACGGAGCCAGACCAATGAGCACGACAACCCGCGACGCCGACATCACCACTCCCGTCGACCGGGAGATCCACGTCGAGCGGATCTTCGACGCCCCGCTGGACCGGGTGTGGGACGCCTACAGCCGGATCGAGCAGCTGGTCCAGTGGTGGGCGCGTGGCAATCGAATGGACGTGGAGCGCTGGGAATTCCGCAAGGGCGGCCACTACCGCTTCGTGGAGAACTCCGAGGACGGTTCGCACGGCTTCGAGGGGCGGTTCCGAGAGATCACCCCGAAGGAGCGGATCGTGCAGTCCTTCGAGTGGGACGGCATGCCCGCGCACGTCGCCATCGACGCCACCACCTTCGTCGATCTCGGCGACGGACGCACCAAGGTCGTCACCGTCAGCCAGTTCCACACGCCGGAAGAGCGCGACGGCATGCTGCAGTCGGGCATGTCCGAGGGGCTCAACGCCAGCTACCGGGTGCTGGACGAACTGCTCGCCAAGTCCGCCTGAGCCGAGACGCACGCGGCCCCCGCGATGGAGCGGGGGCCGCGTGGAAAGCGCCGGGATCGACTGTGCCTCAGGAACGATCCACGCCGATGCGCCGCTTGCGCGGCTTCAGGTGCAACGCGGGCATCGGCGGCGCGGGGATGCGCTGCTCGGGCGGGTGACCGGCGATGTCGGCGAATCGGTCGACGCGGCGGTTCTCCCAGTCCTCGCGAGCGGCCACGATCTCTTCGTGGCTGCGCCCCACGAAGTTCCACCACATCACCAGTTCCTCGCCGAACGGCTCGCCGCCGATCAGCGCGAGGTGCGCACCGGTGCCGCTGACCAGCCGCAGCTTGGTGCGGTCGGAACCGAGGTAGAGCAGCGGACCCGGCTTGACCTCGGTGTCGGCGGCGGTCACCTCGCCCTCGATCACCAGCAGCGCGTGCTCGAAGGCCGGGTCCAGCGGAATGGTGATCTCGGCGCCGGGATCGATCCGCACGTCGGCGCCGACGATCGGGGTGTAGGCCATGGCGGGCGATGTCAGTCCCGCGAACGAGCCGATGAGCACGATGGCGCGCATGCCATCGGCCTCGTAGACCGGCAGGTCCCGGTGCTGTTCGAAGTGCGGGTCGATGCCGGTGCGATGGCCGGGCAGCGCGATCCACAGCTGCAGGCCGTGGCCGGCGGGGGCTTCGGGGTCGCCGTACTCGGAATGCGCGATGCCGCGGCCGGAGGTCATCAGGTTCAGCTGGCCCGGATTGATCTCGACATCGGACCCGACCGAGTCCCGATGCCGGATGCGTCCCTCGAACGGCCAGGTCACCGTCTGCAGGCCGATGTGCGGGTGCGGTTCGATGTTCGGCGGCGCGCCGGTCTTGGTGACGGTCGGCGAGCCGAAATGGTCGAGGAAACACCACGCGCCGACCGTGGGCAGATCCCGTTGCGGGAGCACCCGTTCCACGAAAACGCCGCGCACGCCGCCCAACGGCACCTCGCGCGCCGGGTAGAGCTCGGCGACCGGGCCGGGGCCCGGCGCCGGTTCGCACACCGACTCCGCCGGATGCGGATCGAGATCGCTCACCGCTGGCCGCTCTTGGCGGTCATGTGCTGCTCGTACTCCGGGTGCTTCCCGACGTACGCCTTGATGAACGGGCAGTGCGCGGTGATGGTCCGGCCGCGCGCGACCACGTCGTCGAGCGCTTCCTTGGCGAGCTTGCTGCCGAGACCCTTGCCCTCGAAGGCCTTGTCGATCTCGGTGTGCACGAAATCGCTGTCGTTGCCGCGCTCGACGTATTCGGTGAAGCCCGCGAGCCCGCCGCCGTAGAAGATCTCGTAGCGGTTCTGCTCGGCATTGCGCGCGACCTTGATCTCCGCGAGATCTGTCATGGCTGCCTCCTCCTTCTGCGCCCGGACCGGGTGCTTGCTCATGATCGATACGCGGTTGAACGCGCCGATCGTGGTGGCCACCCAGACGATTACCGACATCTGGTCATCCGACAAATGCTCTCGTGCCAAAGCGTACTCACGCTCGAGTGTCGCTTCATCCGGCAGAAGCGCCGTGACCTCGGCGAGCGCGAGCGCCGCGCGGTCGAGCGCCGAGTACGGTCCGCCGCGCCGCCAGCCGGACAGGACCGCGATCTCCTGCTCGGTGGCGCCCGCCCGCAGCGCCGCCCGGTGGTGGACGTCCAGGCAGTGCGTGCAGCCGTTGAGCTGGGAAACGCGCACGTTGACCAGCTCGACGAGTCTGCGGTCGAGCCCGGCCGCCGCGGCCGCGGCCCTGACCTCTTTCGCCGTGGCGAGCAGGGCGCGGTAAGCGACGGGTGTTTGTTTGTCGACCCACACCCGGTTGTCGAGGTTCATAGTGTCGAATCGTAGTCGCAATTGGTTGACATGTCACCGTTCACTGCGAACGGCGACCGCCGCCCGGCCGTTTGCCGGGCCGGGCGACGATCGCGCGAAGTGTCCTACTCCCGTCCGGCGGAAGTGAAAGACATGTCCGCGTACCGGTTTCCGGCTACCTGCGCCGCGATCGGTTCGAGCGTCGCGAGCTCGTCGGCGGACAAGGTGAGCGCGGCGGCGGCCACGTTGTCGGCCAGGCGCTTGCGGCTGCGGGTGCCGGGAATCGGGATCACCGGCAGGCCGTGCGCGGCCGCCCTGCTGTGCACCCAGGCCAGCGCGACTTGCGCGGGCGTCACGCCGCGCGCCTCGGCGATGGCGCGCACCGGCGTGAGCAGTTCGGCGTTGCGGGCCGCGTTGTCGCCGGTGAAGCGCGGCATCGCCCTGCGGAAGTCGTTCGCGTCGGCCAATTCGCCCGCCGCCTTGAACGACCCGGTGAGGAAGCCGCGGCCGAGCGGCGAATACGGGACGAAGGCGACGCCGAGTTCGGCGGCAGCGGGCACCGCGGTGTTCTCCACGTCCCTGGAGAACAGCGACCACTCCGACTGCACCGCGGCGATCGGGTGCACGGCGTGCGCCGCGCGCAGCTCCGCGCCGGTCACCTCGGAGAGGCCGAGCGCGCGCACCTTGCCTGCCGCGACGAGCTCGGCGAGGACGCCCACCGTGTCCTCGATCGGCACCCGCACATCGCGGCGGTGCATGTAGTAGAGGTCGATGACCTCGATGCCGAGCCTGCGCAGGCTCGCGTCGACGGCGGCGCGGATGTACTCGGGGGAGTTGTCGATGCCGCGGTAGGTGGGGTCGTCGGCCTTGCGGACGATGCCGAACTTGGTGGCGAGCACCACCCGATCGCGATTGGCCCGCACGAAATCGCCGAGGAATTCCTCGTTGTGCCCGGAGCCGTAGATGTCGGCCGTGTCGAACAGGGTGACACCGAGTTCCAGCGCCCGGTCCAGGGTGGCGCGCGACTCGGTGAGGTCGGACTCGCCGTAGAACTCGCTCATCCCCATGCAACCCAGGCCCTGCGTCCCCACCTCGATGCCGCCCGCGCCGAGCGCGGTGGTGGGGAGCGTGTCGGTGGTGGTCATGCCTTGATCCCTTCGCTGTGGTCCGTCGTACGCGCGGCCGGCCGGACGGCGGATCTGCCCTCGTAGATGGCGATCTTGTAGTCCAGCACGGCCACGGTCTGTTGCAGTTCGGCGATCTTGGCGAGTACTTCGGCGCGCGTCTCACGGAACATCGCGAGCCGCTCGGGGAAGGTGGAGTCCCCGGCACGCACCAGCTCCGCGTAGCGGAGCATGTCGGCGACCGACATGCCGGTCGTGCGGAGCTTGCCGATCAGGTCGAGCCACTCCAGGTCCCGATCGCTGAACCGGCGCTTGCCCGTGTGGTCGCGGCCGATGTAGTCCATCAACCCGATCCGCTCGTACCAACGCAACGTGTCGCGGCTCAGGCCCGATCGCTCGGCGGCCTCGCCGATCGAGTACTTCGGCCGTTCCCGCTCGCTGTCACCGACGCTACGTGCCGCTACGCTCACTGCTCTCGCCCCTTTCGTCGAACCCGAACGACGCTAATCACCTGGAGTGCACTCCAAGCAACACCGATTCTGCCGACAGCCCGCGGCGTTCGGCACGACGTGTGAGAAGGGGATCAGTTGTACTTCGGCAGTTCCTGGACGGCCCACTTGTTGCCGTCGGGATCGCTGAAGAAGGTGAACAGGCCCCAGCCGAGGTCCTGAACCGGGGTGGCGTCCACACCCGCCTCGACCAGCTGCTGATAGGCCTTCTCGGCGCTGGCGACCACCATCTGCATGCCCTCGACGCTGCCGGGAGCGGCCTCGGTGATGCCGCGACCGATGCAGATCGAACAGCCAGAACCCGGCGGGGTCAGCTGCACGAAGCGGATGTCCTCGCTCGGCGAGTGGTCGTGGTCGGCGTTGAAGCCGATGCGGGTGTAGAAATCCTTGGCTCGGTCGACGTCGGTGACGGGAATCGCGACGAGTTCGATTTTCCAATCCATCGAGTCAGCATCCCACCGCCCACCGACATCTCGGCCGATATCGGCGGTACCGAGTCGGCGGGCCGAAACGGGCTTACCCTGGTGGCATGCCTGGAAAGGAAATCGACCGGATCCGGGCCCGCTCGGCCTGGGCCACGGTCAAGGAGAGTCCCGTGATCACCGCGATCGCGGTGGCGCCGTTCGTCGTCGCGCTAGGCGTCGTCTGGTGGCTGACAAACGGATTCGTCGCGTTCCTGCTACTGATCCTGCTCGGCGTCGGCGTCGTGGTGGGCGGCAAACTGCTGAAGTGACCGGCGGGAGCCCAGCGCCGGGATAGCTCAGCGGGGGATGTGGAAGCGCACGAGTTCGCCGGTGCCCGGGTCGATGTCGGCCCACGGGCGGTCGAATTCGAGCACGGCCAGCGCCGAGGTCGGGAACTTCCTGCTCAGCTCGACGGCTTGATTCGAATTGCGGTTGGCCGCGAGTTCCCATGCCGTCCATGGCATTCCGGGCGCGTGGCCGATCAGCAGCAGGGTCTCGACGTCGTCGTCGCTGAGCTGGATCAGTTCGATGAGGGTCCGCGGCGACGCCTCGTAGATGCCGCGCTCGTAGACGACCGGGGCGGTGATGCCGGTGGCGGCCAGTGTTTCGCGGGTCCGGACGGCGGTCGAGCAGCGCACCGCGTCGATCGGCGGCTGGGTCTCGCGCAGCCAGTCGCCCGCCAGCCCGGCCTCCCGCTGTCCGCGCGGCGCGAGCGGACGCTCGTGATCGCCGACGCCGTCCGGGTAACTGGACTTGCCGTGCCGCATCAGGATCAGAGTCCGAACCATGGCAATACCGTAAGCCTCCGCCTGTGACCGGGGTGTGATAGGCACGTAGGCAGTCCGAAGAGAGGCGTACGCCACTCTCGAGGCACACTGAAAGCGGCGTCACATATCGCTATCCGCTCGCTGTGACACCGCGGCCCACCGCAACCCAGGGTGGCACCAGCCCACGTACATTTTCGAGGATCTGCACAATATGGCCTACGTAATCACGCAGCGTTGTTGCAACGACGCCAGCTGCGTCTCCGAGTGCCCGGTCGACTGCATTCGTCCCACGCCGGACCAGCCGGAGTTCGCGACGACCGAAATGCTCTACATCGACCCGGACACCTGCATCGACTGCGGCGCCTGTGTGGACGCGTGCCCGGTCGAGGCCATCTACGCCGAGGACGATCTGCCTGCCTCGCTCGCGCGGTTCCGCGACATCAACGCGGCCTACTTCGAGCGGCACCCGCTCGAATCCAACTTCGACCCGATCGTGCCGCCGCAGCGGCCGCCCAAGGAACTCGGCACGCTACGCGTCGCCATCGTCGGCGCCGGGCCGGCGGCCTGCTACGCGGCCGACGAACTGTTGCGCCGCTGCGATGCCGAGGTCGAGATGTTCGATCGGCTGCCGACGCCGTGGGGTCTGGTGCGCGCGGGCGTCGCCCCCGACCACCCGGGAACCAAGACGGTCTCGGGCATGTTCGAGTCCGCGTTCCGCCGCGAGACCCTGCAGTACTACCTGAATGTGGAGGTGGGCACGCACATCTCGCACGAGGAGCTGCTCGGGCACCACCACGCGGTGATCTACGCGGTCGGCGCGGCCAGCGATCGCCACATGAACATTCCCGGCGAGGACCTGCCCGGCAGCCACTCGGCCACCGAGTTCGTCGCCTGGTACAACGGCCACCCCGACTACGCCGACCGGCAGTTCGACCTGTCCGGCGAGCGCGCCGTGATCGTCGGCAACGGCAACGTCGCGCTGGACGTGGCGCGGGTGCTCACCGTCGACCCCGACGAACTCGCCAAGACCGACATCGCCGACCACGCGCTGGATGCCTTGCGCCGCAGCAACATCCGTGAGGTCGTCGTGCTCGGCAGGCGCGGCCCGCTGCAAGCGGCCTACACCTCCCCGGAGTTCCTCGCGCTCGCCCACCTGAAGGGCGTCGACGTGATCGTCGACGAGGCCGAACTCGAGCTCGACCCGAGCAGCAGCGCGCTGCTGGACGACCCGGACGCCGAGCCCTCGTTGCAGCTGAAGTACACCCTGGCCAAGGAGTACGCCGCGGGCCGCCGCGACCCCGCCAACAAGCGGATCGTCTTCCGCTACTTGGCCTCACCGACCGCGGTCACCGGCGCCGAGCGCGTCGACGGCATCGAGTTCGTGCGCAACGAACTGGTCGAGGAGGGCGGCCAGCTGGTCGCCCGCGCGACCGACCAGACCGATCGACTGGACGCCTCGCTGGTGCTGCGCTCCATCGGCTACCGCGGTGAGCCGGTCGCGGGTCTGCCGTTCGACGAGCGCCGCGCCGTGGTGCCCAACGAGCACGGCCGGGTGCTCGGCGAGGACGGCGTCCCGCTGCCCGGCGTGTACGTCAGCGGCTGGATCAAGCGCGGCCCGCGCGGGGTCATCGGCTCGAACCGCGTCGACTCCGAGGAGACCGTCGAGCAGCTCGTCGCCGACTTCATCGCGGGCAAACTCGCTGTACCGCAGGGCGATCGAGGCGCGCTGAAGGCGCTGATCGCGCAGCGCCAAGCCGACCTCGTCGACCGCGCGGGCTGGAAGTCCATCGATCAGGCGGAGAAGGCGGCGGGCAAGGCCGCGGGCCGTCCGCGGGTCAAGTTCACCACTCGCGAGGACCTGCTCAAGGCCGCTCGCGGTTAGGCGTGCCCGGCCTCCGCTCCGGGCCATGCGCGGGGCCGAGGACGGACTTCGTCCGACTGCGCCCATCGGGCAGGTCGGAAGCGCCGGTCGGGTTCTGGTGGACCCGACCGGCTTTTCCGCGTTTCTCGAATCCGCGCTCAGCCGGGTAGCGGCATGATGCGCACGACGGTCGTGGTCGTCCCGCCGACCACGAACCACAGCCGCAGCACCGGCCTTCCGTTGCGGTCGCCCGGTTCGTAGCGGCTGCGCACGCTGATGTGCTGGCGCGCGAGCACCGGGGCGACGTACTCGATCACCGCGCGGTGCGGACCCGCGACCAGCTTCGGATAGTCCACCAGGAACTGCTCGACGGCCTGCCAATAGCAGGCGTTGTTCACGTGGTTGTACTGGTCGATGTCGGTGGCCCGCACCGGGAACGGTAGGTCGGTGTCCGATTCCGGGGGAGTCGAGTCGGTCAGATACGGCCGCCACCGCAGCCGGTGCTCGCTCGCGGTCCTCGCCAGGTAGGACAGGCCCTCGTCGCTGATCCGGGTCGGCCGGTTGGTCGACTCGTTGATGTTGATCCAGAAGCCCTCTGTCTCGATCAGCCCGCCGTTGTCGCTGGTGATCCGCACCCGCATGTTCGTCCACCTGGTCGACATGCTCGAACACCAGCGCAGCAGATGCACCTGGTCCGGCCAGACGATCGGGCGGATGACGTCGATGACCGTGCGGCGCACGATCCAACTCGGATCAGACCGATGCAGGAAGGTGTGATGCAGCTCTTCCCAGGCGATATCCTGCAGGTATCTGGCGACGGCGTCGAACCTCAATCGGTCGTACGGATCCACATCGCCAGCCCGTACCGGCCACGCCGAGGCATAGCCCATGCCCTCCTGGCTCAGCGGGGCGAGTGGCTGATCGAGTGACACTGGTGCTCCTCGCGCTGCACGTTGTGCCGCGTCTTCTTGCGGTGCTGTTGTGAGACGACTTTACGGGGCGTACGTCACACCCTCGCGTCGAGCCGCCTGTACTCATTGGTATGCGAACCGGTGCACCGCACCCGGAATCGTCTTCCGGCCGGGTGGCGCGGCGAATCGTCCGAGCCGCGAACCAGCCGGTGATCAGTAGCCGACGTACCCCTCTCCCCGGCTCATCGCGGCGATACCTGGAACGTTGCTGAGCGATCCGTAGCGCTCGATGGCGTAGCGCGTTCCGGCGATGATGTTGTCGACCGGGTTCCAGATGTCGTCGTGGCCGGGCAGCTTGTAGGAGTTGAACGTCGGGTCGATGGTCTGCATCAGGCCCTTCGACGGGATGCCCGCCGCGGCGTTGCTGTCCCAGAGGTTGATCGCGTGCGGGTTTCCGCCCGATTCCTTGTCGATGATCATCGAGATGATCGCGGCGTCGCTGTCGCTGATGTCGTACCCCTTGGCGCGCAGCGCCTGGATCGCTTCCTGGATCCACTTCGCCTTGTCGCCGGTCGGCATCGGCCCGGTCGGTGCGCTCGAGGACGACGGACTGCCCGAATACGACGAATCGGACGACGAGCCGGAGTAGCTGTTGTTGCCGCCGGACATCACGTAGTTCGGCTTGCTCGGGCTTTGCGTCGAGGGCGGGGCGGTGGCGGCCGGGGCGGTGGTGGTCGACGGTGGCGGGACGAGGTTGGTGTCGGCGAGGCCGTCGTAGGCCGACTGGAGTTTGGTGATCGCGGTGTCGACCTTGCGCTGCGCCTCGGTGGCCACGTTCTCGGCGGTCTGCAGCGCGGTGGTGATCTGGGTTTCCCAGTTCGCGGCGTCGGCGCGGATGCGAAGGCGCAGGTCGTCGGCCGCCTGGCCGGTGAGGTCGCGGAGCAGTTCGTCGGTGCGCGCGGTGGCGTCGACGGTTCCGTTGTCGTTCACCGTGAAGCCGGTGATCAGGCCCATGCCCGCGCCGGGGACCGGGCCCGCGCTCGCCGCCTGATCGCGCAGCCGCAGCACGTTGGACTTGGCTTCGTTCAGGTTGCCGACCTCGGCCTCGAAGGCGGTGGCGAGTTCGAGCAGGGCGGCGCTCACCGCGCCGGAGCGGCTCTTCTCGGTGTCCATCCGCTGGTTGGCGGCGTCGGCTGCCGCGCCGGACCACACCTTGTCGGTGCCGAGCCTGGCGGTGTCGTCGGAGCCCTTGCGCACCGCCGCGTCGAGTTGCTCGGAGAGCTTGCGGGCGTTCGCTCCCGCGGTGCCGACCTGGTCGGGCTGCCAGGCGGAGACGTTCGCGATGGTGAGCGTCATGGCAGCTCGAGTGCGATGGTGCGGAGGCGGGCCGCGAAGTCGTCCTCGGCGACCTCGTAGGCGCCCGCCGCGGTGCGGGTGCTCTGGGCGACCTTGTCCAGCCGGTCGGCGATGCGGTGCAGGCACTGGTTGGTCAGGTCGGTCGCGCGACCCGCGGAGTTGCCGAAGGGCGTGCCTTGCAGGGCCGAGACGGCGGGGTTGAACCCGTTGCCTATGTTGAGCCCGCGAATCAGCCCGGCTTCGGCGCCCAGATTGTTCGCGAACGTCTGTAGCGCTTGCGGATTCACCTGTAGCTGTGCCGCGGGCTGTGCTCCGTCTACCATGAGAAACCCCCTTCTCCCCGACCTGAAAGTCGCGGCCAGCATAGCGTTATGTTGGTCACGGTGTCATCGACGACGACCGATGTCGTCGAATCGGACAGAGAGGTCGGCACATGCGCGCAGCCCAGGTCAGCAAGCTGGAAGGACCGGAAGCGGTCGAGGTCGTCGAGATTCCCGAGCCCGCTTCGTATCCGGGCGGTGTGGTGATCGACGTGCACGCCGCGGGCGTCGCGTTTCCCGATGTGCTGATGACGCGCGGGCTGTACCAGATGAAGCCGGAACTGCCGTTCGTCGTCGGCGGCGAGGTCGCGGGCGTGGTGCGGGAAGCGCCCGCCGACGCGCACGTGCGGGCCGGTGACCGGGTGGTCGCGCTGACGCTGCTCGGCAACGCCATGGCCGAGGTCGCGGTGGCGCCCGCGCAGATGGTGTTCAAGCTGCCGGACAACATCTCCCTGGAAGCGGGCGCGGGCATCCTGTTCAACGATCTGACGGTGCACTTCTGCCTGCGCAACCGCGGCAGGCTGGCCGAAGGCGAGACCGTGCTCGTGCACGGCGCGGCGGGCGGCATCGGCACCTCGACGCTGCGCATGGCCGCGGCGCTCGGCGCGGGCCGGGTGATCGCGGTGGTGAGCACGCCGGAGAAGGCCGAGGTGGCCAAGGCCAACGGCGCCACCGACGTGGTACTCACCGACGGCTGGCTCGCCGCGGTGAAGGAGCTGACCGGCGGTCGCGGCGTCGACATCGTGCTCGACCCGGTGGGCGGCGACCGCTTCACCGACAGCATCCGTTCGCTGGCCTCGGCCGGTCGGCTGCTGGTCGTCGGCTTCACCGCGGGTGAGATCCCGACGGTGAAGGTGAACCGCCTGCTGCTCAAGAACGTCGAGGTGACCGGCGCGGCGTGGGGCGAATGGGTCATGACGCACCCGGGCTACCTGGCCGAACAGTGGGCCGAGGTGGAGCCGCTGCTGGCCTCCGGCAAGATCGCGCCGCCGCAGCCGGTGCTCTACCCGCTGGAACGCGCCGCCGAAGCCGTAGCCTCGCTGGACAACCGCACCGCCACCGGCAAGGTCGTCGTCACTCTGCGCTGATCGCCGCTTCGCGCCATGACGCTTTCCCACCGGGTATTGAACCGGACCTTGTTGCAGCGCCAGCACCTGCTGGAGCGATCGTCGCTGACGGTGGCGCAGATGTGCGATCACCTGGTCGGTTTGCAGGCCCAGGATGTGCCGCCGCCGTTCGTCGGATTGTGGAGCCGCCTCGCGGATTTCGATCCCGAGGTGGTCTCGGCGGGGCTGGAGGACCGTTCGCTGGTCCGAATCACTTTGATGCGCGGCACCATTCACCTGGTGACGCCGCCCGACGCGCTGCGCATCGCGCCGCACATCCAGCCGGAGTTGGAGAAGGTCCCGTTCCGCAAGGGTTTCAACTACGGCGCGATGGTCGGCTTGGATCCGGACGAGGTGCGAGCCCGCGGCGAGGAGGCGCTCGGCGACGAGCCGATGCCCGCCGCCGAGCTGCGGGCCCGCGCCGCCGAGTTCTATCCGGACCGCGATCCCGGCGCGGTGGTGCAGACCTGGCTGTATCAGCTGCCGGTCTTGCAGACGCCGCCGCGCGGCAAGTGGAAGGACAGCAGCCGTCCGGTGTGGTCGCGGGTGGAGCCGTGGCTGGGCGCGCCGCTCGATCCCGGCTACCCGCTCGCGGAACTGCTGGTCCGGTATCTGCGCGCGTTCGGTCCCGCGACGACCATGGACATGCAGGCTTGGTCCAAGCTGACCGGGTTGAAGAAGGCCGTCGATGCGCTCGGCGACCGGCTGCGCACCTACACCGACAAGCGCGGCCGCACCCTCTACGACCTCGCCGACTGCGAACTGGCCGACCCGGATCTGCCCGCGCCGGTCCGGCTGCTCGGCTGGTACGACAATGCCGTTCTCTCGCACCAGGATCGGAGCCGGATCGTGCCGAACGGCGCGCCACCGACCCTGCGCGCCTATGCGGCCGCGGTGTCTCCGGTGCTGATCGACGGTTTCGTCGCGGGTGTGTACAAGATCTTCCCGCAGTCCGGGGTCGCGCGGTTGCGGGTCAGCCCGAGCCGCGCGTGGTCGGCCGCCGAGCGAACCGAGGTCGAGGCGGAAGCGCTTGCGCTGCTTGCCTTCCTGGAGGACGACAAACGGCCGAGCGTGGAGATTCTCGAGGTCGGCGCGGATCTGCGGCCGTAAGTCAGCGCTCGTGGGAGTCGCGGTAGGCGGGGGCCTTGCTGCTTCCGGTCGGCGTCAGCGTGCGCAGCAGCGGCAGCGTCCGGCGCGGCACCACCGTCGACAGCACGATGACGCTGTGCGATCGGTCCACCGAACTGGTCCGGTCGATGCTGAGCAGCACCGATTGCAGCCCGGCGTGCGAGTCGGCGCCGATGCGGCACAGCACATCACCCGATCCGGTCGTCGCGTACGCCTCCAGCACGCCGGGGATGGCGTCGAGTTCGGCGGCGACCGTGTCGAGCGCGCCCTGGGCGATCTCCAGCGTGACGAAGGCCTGCACGTCGAAACCCGCTGCGGTGACGTCGATCTGCGGGTCGTAGGAGGCGATCACGCCCGCCTCCTCCATCCGCCCGATGCGCGACTGCACCGTGGCCCGCGCCACCCGGGTGCGCCGGGACAGCTCCAGGATTCCGGCCTTCTGGTGCTCGTGCATCGCGGTCAGGATGGCGAGGTCGAGTTCGTCCAGCTTCGCCGGGGTGCGTGACATGGCGACCTCCTGTGGGGGCGCGGGCGGGGCAGCGTGGCTCACCGATTCGTACTATTCAAATTGTCCAGCATTCCGCAGGGTCTGCTAGCCGAATCCGCCACTGTGTCTACAGAAATTCCGAGCGGTTGCCTACCGCTCGGCGGCGGAGATTTCCTTGATCCATGACCATCGAGCACCTGCCGACCGACGGCGAGCTGCGCGGGCTCGTCGGACTCGTCGACCACGACGACAGCGTCGACCCCTTTCCCGTCATCGGCTGGGACGCCCTGGTCTGGGTGGTCGGCAACGCGACACAGACCGCGCACTTCCTGCAATCGGCGTTCGGGATGCGGCTGGAGGCGTACTCCGGACCCGAGACCGGCAACCGCGACCACAAGGCGTTCGTGCTGCGCAGCGGCGCGGCGCGGTTCGTCGTCACCGGGGCGGTGCATCCGGACAGCCCGCTGATCGCCCATCACCAGCGGCACGGCGACGGCATCGTCGACATCGCGCTCGAGGTGCCCGACGTGGACCGCTGCATCGAGTGGGCCCGCACGCACGGCGCGACCGTCCTCGTCGAACCGCACGACGAGACCGACGAGAACGGCACCATCCGCACCGCGGCGCTGGCCACCTACGGGGACACCAGGCACACCCTCGTCGACCGTTCCAACTATTACGGTCCGTATCGACCGGGCTATGTGGCGCGTCGCTCCGGCTACCAGCCGCACGCGGGCGCACCGACCCGGCTGTTCCAGGCGATCGACCACGTCGTCGGCAACGTGGAACTCGGCATGATGGATCGCTGGGTCGAGTTCTACCGGCGCGTCATGGGTTTCACGAACATGGCCGAGTTCGTCGGCGACGACATCGCCACCGAGTACTCGGCGCTGATGAGCAAGGTCGTGGCGAACGGAAACCACCGGGTGAAGTTCCCGCTCAACGAGCCCGCCGTCGGCAAGAAGCGCTCCCAGATCGACGAGTACCTGGACTTCTACCGGGGGCCGGGCGTCCAGCACATCGCACTGGCCACCAGCGACATCCTGACCTGCGTCGACAACCTGCGCCGGGCGGGCGTCGAATTCCTCGAGACCCCCGACACCTACTACGAGGACCCGGAACTTCGCGCCCGCATCGGACGGGTGCGCGTGCCGGTCGCCGAATTGCAGCGCCGCGGCATCCTGGTCGACCGCGACGAGGACGGCTACCTCCTCCAGATCTTCACCAGGCCCTTGGCCGATCGCCCCACCGTCTTCTTCGAACTGATCGAGCGCCACGGCTCCCTCGGCTTCGGCAAGGGCAACTTCAAGGCCCTGTTCCAGGCGATCGAACGCGAGCAGGCCGCCCGCGGGAATCTTTGACCCGGAGGTCGCGCCCGCCGAACAAGTAGAGTTCGAATCATGCGGATCGCGTCGGCGCTCATCACTTGTCTCGCCCTGACATTGACGCTGTCGGCGTGCGGCTCGGACGACGATTCCGGGTCCTCGAACACCCCGCTGCGCCCGCCGCCCAAGGTCGCGACGCTCGGTCCGTTCGTCGGCGAATGCGGGCACGTCACCGACGACGAGGTCCGTGAGCTGGCCGGGCTCGGCCAGCTCTCGACGGTGTTCAAGAACTCGGTCGGCTGCAACTACCAGTCCGCCGGATTGTCCTCGCCCAGCGTCACCTTCGCGTCCTACCGCGGCAGCCCGATCGACCGGGAGAAGGCGTGGGTGGCGAGCGTCGGCCGCGAGCCGGACAAGATCGAGGTGGGCGGCAGGCCGGGATTCCAGGCGCTGGATCCCAGCGGCACCGTCTGCGATCTCGCCGTGCAACTCGACGACGACTTCTTCGAATGGTCGATGTCGTACGGGGCGTTCGCGGCCGCCGGTAATCCGTGCGAGAAGACGCGCAAGCTGGCCGAGCTCACCGTGCAGCGGCTGAAGTGAGGGGACGGGCATGAGTGCACATCCGAAGACGCGCGACGTGGTGCTCGCCGCGACGGCGGCCGCGCTGGCCCTCACGATGACGGGCTGCGGCAGGACCATCGAGGGCGAGGCGTTTCCGGCGGGCGGCAGTCAGCAGATCAACACGAACTTCGACAAGCTGCTACGCGAATGCGAGGTGGTGGAGCCGACCAAGATCGGTAAGGCGGTCGGCGACGCACGGTTCGTCCAGGGCTCGTTCAACGGCGCGGTGTGCATGTGGGACGTCGAGGACGCGCCAGGCGGCCGGGCCATGGTCACCCTCAACTGGTACGAGATCGGCTCGCTGAACAACGAGAAGGCGACCAACGACAAGCTCGGCTACATCTCCGAGAACACCACCGTGCAGAGCAGTCGCGCGCTGCAGACCCGCCGTCCCGGCGACCCCGATTCCTGCGGTGTCAGCGCGAGCGCGGCCGACAGCGGCGTGGTCGGCTGGTGGATCAACTACCGAGCGGGCTCGACGCATCCCGATCCGTGCGGTGCGGCCAAGCAACTGGTGGAGCTGACGCTGAATCTGGCCAGGTAGACCACACCGCGCCGGACCCCGCTTTGACCCTTCGCGAAGCTCGCGAGTATCGTGGATCGCTGTGCCCGGAAGCATGCGGGCAAGTTCGTGCGTTCGACGTAGGCCAGCGAAAGCGGCCGACCTCCCCGGCGTGCCCGGAATCAGGGTCCTGTCTCACGCACGACACGCCCGACCTCGGGACGCGAGAAACGTGGTTGGACGTGCGAGTGAAGACTCGATGAATACAAGACATAAGTTCCAGACACCGCGTTAGACAACAAGGAAAGCCGGTCTATGCCAACCATCAACCAGCTGGTCCGCAAGGGTCGCCGTGACAAGGTCGCCAAGACCAAGACCGCGGCCCTCAAGGGGAGCCCGCAGCGTCGTGGCGTGTGCACCCGCGTGTACACCACGACCCCGAAGAAGCCGAACTCCGCGCTGCGTAAGGTCGCGCGTGTTCGCCTGACCAGCGCGGTCGAGGTCACGGCTTACATCCCCGGCGAGGGCCACAACCTCCAGGAGCACTCGATGGTGCTCGTCCGTGGCGGTCGTGTGAAGGACCTCCCCGGTGTCCGCTACAAGATCATCCGTGGCTCGCTGGACACCCAGGGTGTGAAGAACCGCAAGCAGGCCCGCAGCCGCTACGGCGCCAAGAAGGAGAAGAGCTGATATGCCGCGCAAGGGCCCCGCTCCCAAGCGTCCGTTGATCAACGACCCGGTCTACGGGTCGCCGCTGGTCACCCAGCTGGTCAACAAGATCCTGCTGGACGGCAAGAAGTCCACCGCCGAGCGCATCGTGTACGGCGCGCTCGAGCAGGCGCGCGAGAAGACCGGCACCGACCCGGTCGTCACCCTCAAGCGCGCGCTGGACAACGTCAAGCCGTCGCTGGAGGTGAAGCCCCGCCGCGTCGGTGGCGCCACCTACCAGGTTCCGGTCGAGGTTCGTCCCGGCCGTGCCAACACCCTGGCGCTGCGCTGGCTGGTCAACTTCGCCCGCGCCCGTCGTGAGAAGACCATGGTCGAGCGTCTGGCCAACGAGCTGCTCGACGCTAGCAACGGCCTGGGCGCTTCGGTGAAGCGTCGCGAGGACACCCACAAGATGGCCGAGTCGAACCGGGCGTTCGCGCACTACCGCTGGTGATTGTCGGCCGGCCCGTCGCTCCGTGTCGGCGCCGGAAGGCTCACAGTCGCGAGGCGGCACTTCGGTGCCCCTCCCGGCGTTGACATAGTGATGACCCGACAGGGTCTGGAACCCGAAGATCCCAACTAGCTACGAGCGGGGAAGATTTCCGTGGCACAGGACGTGCTCACCGACCTGAACAAGGTCCGAAACATCGGCATCATGGCGCACATCGATGCCGGTAAGACCACCACTACCGAACGCATCCTCTTCTACACCGGCATCACCTACAAGATCGGTGAGGTCCACGATGGCGCGGCCACCATGGACTGGATGGAGCAGGAGCAGGAGCGTGGTATCACCATCACCTCCGCGGCTACCACGTGTTTCTGGAAAGACAACCAGATCAACATCATCGACACCCCCGGGCACGTCGACTTCACCGTCGAGGTGGAGCGTTCGCTGCGCGTGCTCGACGGCGCCGTCGCGGTGTTCGACGGCAAGGAAGGCGTCGAGCCGCAGTCCGAGCAGGTGTGGCGTCAGGCCGACAAGTACGACGTGCCGCGGATCTGCTTCGTCAACAAGATGGACAAGCTCGGTGCGGACTTCTACTTCACCGTGCGCACCATCAAGGAGCGCCTCGGCGCCAAGCCCCTGGTCATCCAGCTGCCGATCGGCGCGGAGGACACCTTCGAGGGCATCGTCGACCTGGTCGAGAACAACGCCAAGGTGTGGCGCGGTGAGACCAAGCTCGGCGAGCAGTACGAGGTCACCGAGATCCCGGCCGAGCTGAAGGAGCAGGCCGAGCAGTACCGCCAGGAGCTGCTCGAGACCGTCGCCGAGTCGGACGAGGCGCTGCTGGAGAAGTTCTTCGGCGGCGAGGAGCTCACGGTCGAGGAGATCAAGGGCGCCATCCGCAAGCTGACGGTGAACTCCGAGCTCTACCCGGTGCTCTGTGGTTCCGCGTTCAAGAACAAGGGCGTGCAGCCCATGCTCGACGCGGTCATCGACTACCTGCCCTCGCCGCTGGACGTGGAGGCCACCACCGGCCACGTGCCCGGCAAGGAAGAGGAGCTGCTGACCCGCAAGCCGAGCGCCGACGAGCCGTTCGCGGCCCTCGCGTTCAAGATCGCGGTGCACCCCTTCTTCGGCAAGCTGACCTACGTCCGCGTGTACTCCGGCAAGGTCGACTCCGGCGCCCAGGTCATCAACTCGACCAAGGGCAAGAAGGAGCGTCTGGGCAAGCTCTTCCAGATGCACTCCAACAAGGAGAACCCGGTCGGCGCGGCCTCCGCTGGTCACATCTACGCGGTCATCGGCCTCAAGGACACCACCACCGGTGACACCCTGTGCGATCCGCAGAACCAGATCGTGCTGGAGTCCATGACCTTCCCGGACCCGGTCATCGAGGTCTCCATCGAGCCGAAGACCAAGTCCGACCAGGAGAAGCTGGGCACCGCGATCCAGCGTCTCTCGGAAGAGGACCCGACCTTCTCGGTCAAGCTGGACGCCGAGACCGGCCAGACCGTCATCGGCGGTATGGGCGAGCTCCACCTCGACATCCTGGTGGACCGCATGAAGCGCGAGTTCAAGGTCGAGGCGAACGTCGGTAAGCCGCAGGTGGCCTACCGCGAGACCATCACCAAGACGGTCGAGAAGCTCGAATTCACCCACAAGAAGCAGACCGGTGGTTCCGGTCAGTTCGCGAAGGTGATCATCGCCCTCGAGCCGTTCGTCGGCGAGGACGGCGCGCACTACGAGTTCGAGAACAAGGTCACCGGTGGCCGCGTGCCGAGGGAGTACATCCCGTCGGTCGACGCCGGTGCCCAGGACGCCATGCAGTACGGTGTGCTCGCTGGCTACCCGCTGGTCAACCTGAAGGTCACCCTGCTCGACGGTGCCTACCACGACGTCGACTCGTCGGAAATGGCATTCAAGATCGCTGGCGCGCAGGCCCTGAAGGAAGCGGCCCGTAAGGCCGGTCCGGTGATCCTCGAGCCGATGATGGCTGTCGAGGTCACCACGCCCGAGGATTACATGGGCGACGTGATCGGCGACCTGAACTCCCGCCGTGGCCAGATCCAGGCCATGGAGGAACGCAGTGGTGCCCGTGTCGTCAAGGCGCTGGTTCCGCTCTCGGAGATGTTCGGTTACATCGGTGACCTGCGGTCGAAGACCCAGGGCCGGGCGAACTACTCCATGGTGTTCGATTCGTACGCGGAGGTTCCGGCCAACGTGTCGAAGGAGATCATCGCCAAGGCGACCGGCGAGTAGTCCCCTCCGGGGCAAGTGGCACACTTGCCCCGGAACTCACCGGGAGTCAGCAAGACCCCGAATTCCCGCACTCGCGGGGATGACCCCCGCACTGCTGCAACTGCAGGAACCAACACAGTCCAGGAGGACCCAAAGTGGCGAAGGCGAAGTTCGAGCGGACGAAGCCCCACGTCAACATCGGCACCATCGGTCACGTCGACCACGGCAAGACCACGCTGACCGCGGCGATCACCAAGGTGCTGGCTGACAAGTACCCCGATCTGAACGCGGCCTTCGCGTTCGACCAGATCGACAAGGCGCCGGAAGAGAAGGCGCGTGGCATCACGATCAACATCTCGCACGTCGAGTACCAGACCGAGAAGCGCCACTACGCTCACGTCGACGCCCCGGGTCACGCCGACTACATCAAGAACATGATCACCGGTGCGGCCCAGATGGACGGCGCCATCCTCGTGGTCGCCGCCACCGACGGCCCGATGCCGCAGACCCGTGAGCACGTGCTGCTCGCCCGTCAGGTCGGCGTGCCCTACATCCTGGTCGCGCTGAACAAGTCGGACATGGTCGACGACGAGGAGATCCTCGAGCTCGTCGAGATGGAGGTCCGCGAGCTGCTGGCCGCCCAGGAGTTCGACGAGGACGCGCCGGTCGTGCGTGTCTCCGGTCTGAAGGCGCTCGAGGGCGACCCGAAGTGGACCCAGTCCGTGCTGGACCTGATGGCCGCCGTCGACGAGTCGATCCCGGACCCGGTCCGTGAGACCGACAAGCCGTTCCTGATGCCGGTCGAGGACGTGTTCACCATCACCGGTCGTGGCACCGTCGTCACCGGTCGCGTCGAGCGTGGCGTGATCAACGTGAACGAGGAAGTCGAGATCGTCGGCATCCGTCCGGAGAAGACCAAGACCACGGTCACCGGTATCGAGATGTTCCGCAAGCTGCTCGACCAGGGCCAGGCCGGCGACAACGTCGGTCTGCTGGTTCGTGGTATCAAGCGCGAGGATGTCGAGCGCGGCCAGGTCATCGTGAAGCCGGGCACCACCACCCCGCACACCGATTTCGAGGGCCAGGCGTACATCCTGTCGAAGGACGAGGGCGGCCGCCACACCCCGTTCTTCAACAACTACCGCCCGCAGTTCTACTTCCGCACCACCGACGTGACCGGCGTCGTGACCCTCCCCGAGGGCACCGAGATGGTCATGCCGGGCGACAACACCGAGATGAGCGTCAAGCTCATCCAGCCGGTCGCCATGGAAGAGGGCCTGCGCTTCGCGATCCGCGAGGGTGGCCGCACCGTCGGCGCCGGCCGCGTCACCAAGATCATCAAGTGATTCCCTGAATCACCGATCTCCCAACGGCGCCGCTCCGCAAGGAGCGGCGCCGTTCGGCGTTTTCCGGGGGAGTAATTCTCGGTTCCAGATGACATCCGAGGTGATGTGGATGTCATGAGCGCCGCCTACGATGTGGTCCCCTTCAGCGATCTGCTACACAAGCCCGCGGTCACCGCCGGGCTGTTGGATCAGGTTCGCGCGCTTCGACTTCGGCGACGAGACGCCGACGATCTGGCGCTCATGCGCGTCGCACAGCTCGATGCCGAGGGCACGGTCGTCGATTTCACCGCACGTTTGCTGGCTGGGCTGACCAGACGTCTCGGTGCCGATGCGCTGCGCGACGTCCTGCCCGACGCGGTGCCGTGGGTGACGTTCCTACCAGCTGACGACGTCGACCAGTTCCTCGTCGAACTCGTCGCCGTCGCGCAGGGTGCGGCCGCGCTCGAAAACCTCGCGCCCTTGGCAACCCTTCTTGCCCAATGGCGGCACACCGCCGAGGTCTACGCCGACCCGGCCCTGCTGGCGTTGGTCAGCGCCGAACCAGAGGGCGATTTCGGCCCGGTCGAACCGCCCGAGCCCGGCGAGCCCGACCTGTGAGCCCCAAGCGCGGCGACCGTGCCGCACCACCTGCCGTCGGCGTCGAATACGAAATCCGGCTCGGGACAAGCGAATCCTGCTCCGGTTGGGAGCAGATGATCGAGGCGGGTGAGAAGGTAATCGAGGTCCGCTGATCGACTGATCGCCTGCCTGGGGAGTAATTCGGTGGACGGTGGGGTGGGTGGGGCGGTAGATATGGGGCATGGTTACTTCGGGTCCGCGAGCGCGGGGGTAGATCGGCGGCGTGTCTTCGGCGCCGGTCGGCGTCGCGCGACACGATGCTCGTGCCGTTCACCGGAGCGCACCAACTAGGCGAGCGTCGACATTTTCGACGGAACCAGTTGGGGGATCCCATGACTCGCGGGACGCAGGCCGACCTCGGCCGGGTACGCAATATCGGCATCATGGCGCACATCGATGCCGGCAAGACCACCACTACCGAACGAATCCTGTTCTATACCGGCGTGACTCACAAGATCGGTGAGGTGCACGACGGCAACGCGGCGATGGACCGCATGGTGCAGGAGCAGGAGCACGGCATCACGATCGCCGCGGCGGCCACGACCTGTTTCTGGAAACAGCACCGCATCAACATCCTCGACACGCCCGGCCACGTCGACTTCACCGTCGAGGTGGAGCGTTCGCTGCGCGTACTCGACGGCGCCGTAGCGGTTTTCGACGCCAAAGAGGGTGTCGAGCCGCAGTCCGAGCAGGTGTGGCGGCAGGCCGACAAGTACGACGTGCCGCGGATCTGCTTCGTGAACAAGATGGACAAGCTCGGTGCGGATTTCGATTTCACCGTGCGCACCATCGCGGAGCGTCTCGGCGCGAAGCCGCTCGTCGTGCAGCTGCCGATCGGCGCGGAGGACGCCTTCACGGGCGTGGTCGACTTGGTCGAGTGGAAAGCCGTCGTGTGGCAGGAGGATACGGATCTCGGTGCGCGCTACACCGTCACCGGCATCCCGGCCGAGCTGCGCGAGCGCGCCGAGCACGAGCGCGAGCGACTGCTCGAAACCCTCGCCGACGCCGACGAGGAACTGCTCGAACAGTATCTCGCGGGCGTGCCGACCAACGCGCAGATCAAGGCCGCCATCCGGCGGTGCACGGTCGGCTCGACGCTTTATCCGGTGCTGTGCGGGTCGGCGCTCGAGAACAAGGGAGTGCAGCCGATGCTCGACGCGATCGTCGACTACCTGCCCTCGCCCCTGGACGGCGGCGGCGTCGACGGTCACCTGCCGGGCGACGAGGACGCGCTCGTGCACCGCGAGCCTCGGGTGGACGCGCCGTTCGCGGCGCTGGCGTTCAAGGTCGCGGCGCACCCGTACTTCGGCAAGCTCACCTACCTGCGGGTGTACTCGGGCCGCGTCGAAACCGGTGCCGCCGTGCTGAATTCGACGAAGGGAGGAAAGGAGCGGCTGGGCAAGCTGTTCCAGATGCACTCGAACATCGAGCGTCCGATCGCGGCGGCGTCGGCCGGTGACATCTGCGCGGTGATCGGGCTGAAGGACACCGCGACCGGCGACACCCTGTGCGACCCGCACGACCAGATCGTGCTGGAGTCGATGACGTTCCCCGACCCGGTGCTCCAGGTCTCGATCGAGCCGCGGACGAGGTCCGATCAGGAGAAGCTGAGCGAGGCGATCCAGCGCTTGGCTGACGAGGATCCGACGTTCTCGGTGCGCGTCGATGCCGAGACCGGGCAGACCGTCATCGGCGGCATGGGCGAGCTGCACCTGGAAATCCTGCTCGACCGCATGCGGCGCGAATTCGGGGTCGCGGCGAACATCGGCGCGCCGCGGGTGGCCTACCGCGAGACCGTCACCGTCGCGGTGGACCGGTTCGAGTACACCCATCGCAAACAGGTGGGTGGACGCGGCCAGTTCGCGAAGGTGGTACTCGCGGTGGAACCCTTCGCGGCCGACGACGGCGCGAGCTACGAATTCGAGAGCCGGGTGACCGGCGGCCGGGTGCCGAAGGAGTACCTGCCCGCGGTGGACGCCGGTGCGCAGGACGCGCTGCGCAGCGGTGTGCTGGCCGGGTATCCGGTGTTCGGCGTGCGTGTGGTGCTGCTCGACGGCGCCGCGCACGTGCAGGATTCGTCCGAGATGGCGTTCCGCACCGCGGCCGCGCAGGCGGTGCGGGAGGCGCTGGCGCGTGCCAGGCCCGCGCTGCTCGAGCCGGTCATGGCGGTCGAGGTCGTCACCCCGGAGGAGTATCTCGGCGAGGTCATCGGTGATCTGAACGCGCGACGCGGCCGGGTCCAGGGCGTCGCGCAGCGCCGGGGCGCACGGGTGGTGCGGGCGCTGACTCCGCTGACGGAGATGTTCGGCTACATCGGTGACCTGCGGTCGCGGACTCAGGGCCGGGCGAATTACGCCATGGTGCTGGATTCCTACGCCGAGGTGCCCGCCGCGCTCGCGAACGCGATCATCGCGGGCCGGTGATCTGTGGACGGCGCCGTTCCGTACGGGACGGCGCCGTTTGCGTGTCGTAAGGGCGTGTCGCAACGAAGTATTCGGTTCGCGCGATGCATCGACTGCCGACCCGGTACGGGCGAAGGAGAGGACGCGGTAACCGATGAGCAACGGCCGATGCACCGAGTGTGGACGTCACGGGATCCCCATCCTCTACGGCCTACCCGCGACGCACGCGCGCGTTCTCGCGGCCGCCGGGCTGCTCCGGCTCGGCGGCTGCGTGGTCACCGACGACGACCCGAACTGGGTCTGCCCGTCCTGTGCGCACATGTGGAGCGATCCGGAAGGGGCGCTGCGCGAGCTGTATCTGCTCTTCGGGCGAGCGCGCCACGCGATGCCGCGGTCGTCCTGACCCGCTCGGAACCCGGCGACGCGAAGCCGCACCTGCGCGGATCTGTCGGAGGCTGCCGATACGGTCGACACGTCGAGCCGTCGCCGCCAACGGAGGGAAGCATGAGCAGGTCCGCACACACCGATCTCGATATCGTCGAGGGTGCGCTCGAGCACGGAATGCCCTACCTCGCCTTGGGTTCCGGCCGTCCGCTGGTGTTCCTGCGGTGGTTCACTCCCAACCACGCCAACCCGACCGGATGGATGCGCGAGTCCGAGATCAAGACCCTCGCGCCGCTGGCGAGGCACTTTCGCGTGTACGCGGTGAACCGGGCGCCCGGCATGGCCGAAGGGACCACGATGTCCGAGATCGCCGCCCAGCACGCCGACGCGCTGCGCGCCGAATTCGATACGCCCGTGGACGTTCTCGGTATTTCCTCCGGTGGGTCGCTCGCGCTCCAGCTGGCCGCCGACCATCCCGAGGTCGTCCGGAGGCTCGTCATCGGCGCCTCGGGCTATCGCCTGGAGGACGCGGCGCGCACCGCGCAGCTGAACTATGCCGAAGCGGCCGCCGAGGGCCGCAGGGCGCTGCACCACATGATGCCTGCGCCCACCACCTTCACCGACCGCCTCACCAAGGGCGCCATGTGGCTGCTCGATCCGTTCATGCGCCCGGCGAACCCGTCCGACACCCTCGCCTTCGTCCGCGCCGAGGACGCCTTCGACGTCTCCGACCGCCTCGGCGACATCACCGCCCCGACCCTCGTCATCGGCGGCGAACGCGACGAGTTCTACTCCACCGCCACCTTCCGCCGCACCGCCGACGGCATCCCCGACTCCCGCCTCCACATCTACCCCGGGGCCTCCCACATGGGCACCGTCAAACACCCGCGCTTCGCCCCCGACGTGATCGAATTCCTGACGGAACACGAGGATTAGCGCGATTCAGCCGAACCGGGCAACGTCGATTCCGCGCTTACCTCAGGGCAGGAGCTTGAAGCCCGGAGTATGCCTCGGTGTCACGGCGTGAAAGTGGCGGTGGTCCAACGTGGCGACCTCGACCGCTTCGAGGCGCTCGGCGACGGCGATGACCGAGGCGTCCGCCACGCCGAGCGGAAACCCCCGGTACTGCGTCATCAATTCGGCCATCCGGCGCAGGTCGGCCTCGGTGATGTCGACCTGCGTCAGGTCGCCCGCCGCAACCGCTTCGACGAGATTGATCTCGGCCGCCGCGCCGACGTACTTGCAGACCAGGTAGCAGGCCTCGGTGACGACATACGGCGTCAGCAGCAACTCGTCCGTTCGTCCGGTGAAGAGCTCGGCGCAGCGTTCGTGGTCGGTGTCGTGGCGGTTGAGATATGCGACAAGTGGCCCGGTGTCAACGATCAGCATCTGATTCGCCGATCTCGTCGCGCAGTACATCCTTGGCGCGCGCACCAAGGTCTGTGGACGGACCGTCGAATGTTCGTAGGACCGAGAACCGCTCGGAACGGGGGTGGACCAGTCGCAGCACGTGGCGGCGCACCTCGTCGGCCTGGCTGGGATTCAGCTGGTCGATGAGCGCGTGGAGTTCGGAATAGTCGCGCGCGGCGGTCACGATTCCATGCTACGGCAGCCACCGCGCGCCGACCGGCGTCAGCCGAGTTGGGTCATGCCCGCGGCGACGACCTGGGCGACGTTGAGGATTTCGTCGGTGGTGGGCAGGGTGATGCCGTCGAGGGCGTGCAGGCGGTCGGTGCTGGCGATGGCGAACATGGCCGAGACCCAGGCGGCGGCGCAGGCGCGCAAGGTGCCGGGGCGGACGGGCGCGGTCGCGCTGGCCTGGAGGACTCGGACGGTTACGTCGAGGAGCTGGTCGCGCAGGTGGCGGAGTTGGCGGCGCACGTCGGGATGGGTGTCGGCCTCGCGCCACATGATCACCCGCAGCACCGAGGAATGGTGGTCGCGCAGGTTCAGCGCGGCGTCGAGGTTGACCAGGCTGGCGGCCGGGTCGCCGGGGGCGACGACGGCGCCGATGTCGTCGATCGGCTGCGTGGGCATGCGCTCGGCCATGAGCGCGGACAGGATCGAGTCCTTGGTCGGAAAGTAGTAGAAGACGAGGCCTTTGGGCACGCCCGCTCCCGCGGCGATGGCCGCCGTCGCGGTGGCGTCGAATCCCTGTGCGGCGAAGAGCCTTTCGGCGGCGTCCAGGATGAGCTGGCGGGCGTCGCCGTCGATCTTCGCGCTGCGGCGGCGCCCGGTCCGGGTGGGGTCGTCCGGTCGCCGGACCATGTGGCGACCGGGTTTGGGCATCTGCATCAGTGGTGCGTCCTCGCTGCCGTCCGGCCGAAGACGGGTGCACGGTTCAGGATTCGCACGTCACGCATCAGAGGTGCGGGGCCATTCCTCCGCTCGTCGTCCGGTGCATGCGCGCCGTGACCGCGGGCAGCGCCGCGACCGCGACGACTACGGTGACCACGCCGACGATCCACGAGGTCCAGGACGCACCGCGGTACTCGGTGTAGTCCATCACCCATGGGGCGAGGAACAGCAGTGCGCCGAACAGCGCCATCGCGTAGTCGGCCATCGCCATGGCGGGCCGGGCCATCTGCGCCAAGCCGGTGAGGGCGATCAGCACGCCGAGGACGATCATCGTCCACATGGCCCTGTCGTTCGTGTCCACCCAGATGGGGGACAACGCGGTGAAGGCGCCGAGTATGACGGCAAGCAGGTCCTGCGCGCGACTCTCGGTGAACATGGTGTGCCTCCTAGGGCTGGAAATATGTCCTGACCTCGGTATAGTCCTGATTGACCGCCCGATCAATATCGGTACGGACACGATTGCGCGGCGATAGCCGACCCCACGGGAGTGACCGCCGACACATCCGAACTTGACCAAGCAGACGCTAGGGTGAGGATCGTGCCGACGGATGAAGGGATTGCCGCATGACCGCGCCGATCGTGATCGTGGGGGCCGGACTCGCCGGGCTGCGCACCGCCGAGGAACTGCGCCGCGCCGGATACACCGGCGAGCTGGTCCTGATCGGCGACGAGCCGCGGTTGCCCTACGACCGCCCACCGCTGTCCAAGCAATTCGTCCGTGGCGAGACCGACGACACCACGCTGCGCCCCGCGGAATTCTTCGAGGAGAAGCGGATCGAGTTGCGCCTGAACGTGACGGCGACCGCCGTGGACACCGCGGCGCGGCGGGTCACCCTGGCCGACGGCAGCGCCGTCGACTACGACCAGCTCGTCATCGCGACGGGCCTGCGTCCGCGCCGCCTGCCCGGCCTGCCCGAGCTGTCGGGCGTGCACGTGCTGCGCGGGCACGCGGACGCGGCCGCGCTCCGCGACGAATTGCGCGGCGCCACAAGGGCTCTCGTGGTCGGCGCGGGCTTCATCGGCTGCGAGCTCGCGGCCAGCTTCCGCGCGGGCGGCGTCGAGGTGACGCTGATCGAACCGCAACCGACGCCGCTGGCCTCCGTGCTCGGCGAGCGGGTCGGCGAGCTGGTCGCGCGCATGCACCGCGCCGAGGGCGTCGACCTGCGCTGCCGCACCGGACTGGACACCTTCCTCGCCGACGACGCGGGCCGGGTGCGTGGCGCGTTGTTGTCCGACGGCACCGAGCTGCTCGCGGACTTGGTCGTGATCGGCGTCGGCTCGCGTCCGGTGACCGAATGGCTGACCGACTCCGGGATCGCGCTCGCCGAACCCGCCGAGGGTGGCGGCGTGCTGGCCGACGAGGTCGGCCGGACCTCCGCGGACCGGGTGTGGGCCGTCGGCGATGTCGCCGCGTGGCGGCACGAGACCGGCGAACGCAAGCGGGTCGAGCACTGGACCAATGCGGGCGAACAAGCCAAACTGCTGGCCTGCGCGCTGCTGGGCGCCGAGCCGCCCACCGCGGCGCGGGTGCCGTACTTCTGGAGCGACCAGTACGACGTGAAGATCCAGGCCCTCGGCACCCCGAGCGCCGCCGACGAGGTCACCGTCGTCACCGACGACGGCCGCAAGTTCCTCGCCTACTACGCCAGGAACGGCGTCCTCACCGGCGTCGTAGGGGCGGGGATGACGGGCCAGGTCATGAAGGCCCGCGCGAAGATCGCCGCGGCGGCGCCGGTCGCCGACCTGCTCGCGTCCACCTGAGACGGTTCGGCCGGGGGGTGCGCCTGTAATACGGTGGTCGATGTGATCGTCGCGCTCATCGACTCGGGGCTGGGTTTGCTGCCCACGGCCGCTTGGCTGCGCAAGCTACGGCCGGACGTGGACCTGCTGCTGCAACTCGATCCGGACGGCGCTCCGTGGGGCCCCAAGCCGGAGCGGTGGACCGTCGATCGCGTGGTGAGCGCGGCCCGCACGTCGGTCGAGTCGGGCGCCGAAGTGATCGTGCTGCCCTGCAATACCGCCAGCGTCACCGCGTTGGAACACGTGCGCGCCGACGTCGGCCCCGGCGTCCCGGTGATCGGCACCGTGCCCGCCATCAAGCCGGCGGCCGCGGCCTGCCGCTCGGTCGCGGTGTGGGCCACCGCGGCGACCACCGCGAGCAAGTACCAGGCCGACCTCATCGCGGAGTTCGGCGGCGACGCCAAGGTGGTGGGAGTGGCCTGTCACGGCCTCGCCGACGCCATCGATCGCGGCGATCTGGTGGCGGCCCGCGATTCCATCACCCGGGCCGCCGAGCAGACGCCCGACGACGTGGAGGGCGTCGTTCTCGGCTGCACGCACTACCCGCTGGTCATCGACGCCATCGTGGCGGCGCTGCCGGTCGGTGTCCGCCTGTTCGACAGCGCGCAAGCCGTTGCCGCGCAGACCATTCGGCGGATGGACGCGCTCGGCAGGCCGACCACCGGCAACGGTGTCGTTCGGGTACTGAACAGCGGACGACCCGGCGCGCTGCCCGCCAGCGCCGCGGCGTTCGAATCCGGACGCATTCTCGGCGCTGTGCCCGAGTAAAGCGTCCGGCTGGCCTGTTCCACCCGATCGGCGGTGTTGAATCGATCGGGTGCGGGAGACCCGTCCCGCGCCGCGCCGAGGGATGGGAGCCGTCGATGATCGAAACAGCGCCGACCGCCGCGGATGTGCGGTCAGCACTCGCGGAGGTCGCCGACCCTGCCGACGCGATCCATCTCCAGCGCTTCTTCAAGACCGGTCCCGGCGAGTACGGCGAGGGCGACGTGTTCATCGGTGTGCGTGTCCCGACGACCCGCGCGGTCGCCAAACGCTTTGCCGCACTCGACCTCACCGAGATCGACGACCTGCTCGGCAGCGCCGTGCACGAGGAGCGCCTGGCCGGTCTCGTCATCCTGAACGCCCGCTTCGCCAAGGCGGCCAAGCCGCGCACGCTCGACGTGGCGGGGCAGGAGAAGATGGTGCACCTGTATCTGGACGCCGTGCGCCGCGGCCGGGTGAACAACTGGGACCTCGTCGACGTGTCCGCCGAGAACGTCCTCGGCCCGTGGTTGCTGGACCGGCCGCGGGATCTGCTCTTCGAGCTGGCCGCCGCGGATTCGCTGTGGCAGCGCCGCGTCGCCCTGCTGACCACCTTCGCCTTCATCAAGGCGGGCGATCCGAGCACGACCTTCCAACTCTGCGAACAACTGCTGACCGACCGCCGCGACCTCATCCAGAAAGCGGTCGGCTGGATGCTGCGCGAGGTCGGCAAGCGCATCGACCGGGCGCTGCTGACCGGCTTCCTGGACGAGCACGCGCCACGGATGGGCCGCACCGCGCTCGGCTACGCCACCGAACACCTCGAGGCCGCCGACCGAGCCGCCTACCGCGCGGCGCGCTGAGCGGCCCTCAGAACTGGATGCGCAACCGATCCGTGACCGGCCGCGCCTGGCAGCCGAGGATGTAGCCATTCTCGATGTCCTCGGGATCGAGGATCTCGGCGTTCGCCATCTCGACCTTGCCCTCCAGCACCGTGCAGGCGCAGGACCCGCATTCGCCCTCCTGGCAGGAGTAGGGCACGTCGAGACCCTTGGCGAGCATGATGTCGACCAGCGTCTGCTTGCGCGGCCAGCTCAGCTCGTGCACCTCACCGTCGAGTTCCACCTCGACGGTCGCCGCGTCGGCGGCCTCCTCGTCGCTCACCTCGACCGGCGCCTGGTCGGCGAACGGGTCTCCGGCAAGGGAATTGAACACCTCGGCGTGCGTGCGCGACCGCGGAACGCCGAGCCGGCCGAGCGCGTCGTGCACCCGGTCCATGAACGGCTTCGGCCCGCACATGAACGCCTCGTAGCCGGTGTAGGGCGCGACGAGGGTGGCGAGCGTGTCGGCGGTCGGCAGGCCGAGCAGCGGCTCCAGCCAGTGGATGACGGTGAGCCGCTGCGGGTGCTTGTCGACGAGCTCGCGCAGTTCGCGCGCGAAGATCACGGTGTCCGCGTCGCGGTTGGCGTAGACGAGCACGATCTTGCCGGTGCCGCGGGCCAGCGCGGACTTCAGGATGGACATCACCGGCGTGATGCCGCTGCCCGCGCCGAACAGCAGCAGGTCCTCGTCGAGGTTCTTCGGTGTGAAGACGCCGGAGGGCGGCAGCACCTCGAGCTGATCGCCCGCTTTGACGTTGTCGCACACCCAGTTCGAGCCGTAGCCGCCCTCGGTGCGCTTCACGGTGACCTTGGGCTGGTCGTCGGTGTGCGGCGAGCTGGCCAGCGAGTAGCAGCGGGCCACCGAGCCGGTCAGGTCGCTGGGGATGCGCAGCGTGAGGAACTGGCCCGGCTTGTACTCGAACTTCTCGCGCAGCTCGTCGGGGACGTCGAAGACCAGCGAGTTGGTGTCGGCCGTCTCGGCGATGACCGCGGCAACCCGCAGCACGACCGAGCGCGAGCCGTGGGGAACTTCGACGGTTGTCATGACGTCCTCTCGAATCCGGCACCGCCGGCGACCGCGGGTCCAGCGGCCACCGACAAAACTAGAACGTGTTTCAGTTTCATCGTACGTCGCGGTCCGGCTGGTGGACAAGCTGGGCCTCGAGACCCGCGATCAGCACCTCCATGCCGAAGTCGTAGGCGTACTTGCCGCGCAGGTCGGATATGTACTTCGTGGCCCGCTCCACCGACTCGGGCAGCGCGACTTCCGACAGCGGGGCGCGGTCGCGGGGGTTCACCCGGCTGCGGCCGAACAGGTAGGTGTGGATCGTCGCGTAGGCGGCGAGCACGTTGCGGTCGGAGAACCCCGCCTCGAACAGGATCTCCATGATTGCGGCGATCAGGTCGAGCTGTTTGCCCAGCATCTGCTCGATGAGCACATCGCCGAGCCCGGGGTGCTTGCGCAGTTTCTCATCGATCTGATCGATGAGTTCGCGCAGGCGCGCCTGCCAGGGCCCGGATTCCGGCGGTGGCTTGCGCACTCCGGTGAGCGCGGCGCTGGCGACGAGGTCGAGCAGCTCGCGCTTGTCGGCCACGTAGTAGTACGGCGCCATGGGGGAGACACCAAGTTCGCGGGAAAGTCGCCGCATGGACAGCTTTTCCACGCCATCCGCGCGAACCACGCGCAGCGCGGCCTCCACGATCTCGGACTCCGACAGTGTGTTTCCGCCCCCGCTCGCCTGCATTCGACCGACTCCCATGCCACCTCTACTGCCGCGGGCATGTGCCGCCCGTCACGTTCTGTTCAGCTGCGCTACACCCGAAGTCTAGAGTGCCTGCGTATCGACCGGTGGGGGTGCGGCAGGTGCGCGCGCGACCCGCGAGGGCGGCGTGCCGGTGCGGCCGGGCCGCGCGACGGGGGAAGGCGGGGTCTCATCGATTGGAACGTGTTTCACTTTTGCGGGGCTTGTCGCTATGGTGTGACAGGGACTACACAGGTGGTCGCGTTCCGTCGTCAACTCGGAGGTTCTCATGCCGCATCAGTTCATCGCACCGAGCGATACCGACGCAGCGGAGCTCGTCGAGGAGAGCCTCATCGAAGAGGTGTCCATCGACGGCATGTGCGGCGTCTACTGACGGGGCGACCGGCATGCTCGATCTCGATGCCCGATGGCAACTCCATCCGAGGGTGGCGCTGCGGCCCGAGCCCTTCGGTGCGCTGCTCTACCACTTCGGCACGCGCAAGCTCTCGTTCCTGAAGAGTCCGCGCGTCGTCGAGATCGTGCGGTCGCTGCCGGAGCACGCGTCGGCGCGTTCGGCCCTGCGCGCCGCCGGCGTCGCCGACGAAGGCGCCGCGCCGTACGTGCGGGCGCTCGCGCAACTCGCCGAAGGTGACATGATCATCGGCGCGCCGGTGCATTCGGCCGGCGCCGCGGGAGCCAAGCCCGCGCTGGCGCAGGCCGTCCGGCCGGATGCGGGGGTGGTCCCGCGGTCGGGCGGCGCTGCGTCGCAAGCCGATCGGGCGGTGCGGCTCGTCGATCGTTTCGAGAGCGGCCTCGCCGCGCCGATCTGCCTTACCTGGGAACTCACCTACGCCTGCAATCTGTCTTGCGTGCACTGTCTTTCGTCGTCGGGTCGGCGCGATCCGCGGGAACTGAGCACCGAGCAGTGCAAGGCGCTGATCGACGAGTTCGAGCGCATGCAGGTGTTCTACGTGAACATCGGCGGCGGCGAACCGACTGTGCGCCCGGACTTCTGGGAACTGGTCGACTACGCGACCGCGCACCACGTGGGAGTCAAGTTCTCCACCAACGGCGTTCGCATAACGCCGGACGTCGCGGCCCGGCTGGCCGCGAGCGACTATGTGGACGTGCAGATCTCGCTGGACGGCGCGGACGCGGCGGTCAACGACGCGGTGCGCGGACCCGGCTCCTACGACATGGCGATCCGGGCGCTGGAGAACCTGTCGGCCGCCGGTTTCCGTGACGCGAAGCTCTCCGTCGTGGCGACCAGGCACAACATCGGCCAGCTCGACGAGTTCCGCGCCATCGCCGAGAAGTACGGCGCCACACTGCGTCTCACCCGCCTGCGGCCCTCCGGTCGCGGCGCCGACGTGTGGGACGAGCTGCACCCCACCCCGGACCAGCAGCGGGTGCTCTACGACTGGCTGTTGCGCAACGGCGAGGGCGTTCTGACCGGCGACTCGTTCTTCCATCTCTCGGCCTTCGGGCAGGCGCTGCCCGGTCTGAACATGTGCGGCGCGGGCCGCGTGGTCTGCCTCGTCGATCCGGTGGGCGACGTGTACGCCTGCCCGTTCGCCATCCACGACCGCTTCCTGGCCGGAAACGTGGTGTCCGACGGCGGTTTCCGTAATGTGTGGCAGACCTCGGAGCTGTTCTCCGAGCTGCGCGCGCCGAGCGGCGGCGGCGCCTGTTCCGGGTGCGCGCACTACGACGCCTGTCGTGGCGGCTGCATGGCGGCGAAGTTCTTCACCGGACTGCCCGCCGACGGGCCGGACCCGGAGTGCGTGCAGGGCTACGGCGAGGCCGCGCTGGCCGACACCGGACGGACCATTCCCCGCTCCACGGTGGACCACTCGCGCCGGGCGGCGCCGCGCCGAGGATCGGCACGCAAGGCAGGGCCGATTCCGCTCACCCTCTCGGTCCGGCGTCCGTCGCGCGCCTGCGACGAGAGTCCGCTGGCATGATCACCCGCCGGTTGCCAGCCGTGCGCTGCCAGCCGGCGAGCGCAGCGGATCGGGGGTCCGTCGATGAATAGCCGATGCGTTGCTGGGTGGTGTGACCGAATTGTCCGCAACTCCACCGCAACACGCCGCGGCGCGGCGGGCACACGGTCACGGGCCTATTCGCGCGGAATTCGATCCTTTTTTCGGGACCGATGATGCCCGCGCGCGAATCTCCGCCTAGCATGCCAGGAATGCGCCATGATCGACTGCCCGACGGCTTCGGGGTACGGATCGATCCACGGGTACGCGCATACTCCGGGGGACGCATCCTGATCGGGGGCTCACCCGCCAGGTTGCTACGACTTGCCCCGGAGGCCGCCGAGATGATCGGCGACGGGTACCTCGAGGTCACCGACCCCAAGTCGGCGGTTGTTGCCAGACGGCTGCTCGATTCCGGAGTCGCCAACCCGCGGCCGCGACTGCTGCCTTCGCCCGACGACGTGACCGTCATCGTGCCGCTGCACAACAACGCCGAGGGCCTCGCCCGGCTGTTGGCGGCGCTGCGCGGCCACAACGTGATCGTCGTGGACGACGGCTCCGACCAACCGGTGCGGATTCCCGAATCCCGGGGCACCCGCTGCCGGGTCACCGTGCTGCGCCACGATCGACGGCAGGGCCCCTCGGCGGCCCGCAACGCCGGGCTGCGGGCGGCGACAACCGAATTCGTCGCCTTCCTGGACTCCGACGTGGTGCCGCGCAGCGGTTGGCTCGAGGTGATGCTCGGGCACCTCAGCGATCCCGAGGTCGCGCTCGTCGCGCCGCGCATCGTTGCGCTGGATTCGGAGTCCAACGCGCTGGCCCGCTACGAGCACACCCGCTCCTCGCTCGACCTGGGCAGGCGGGAGGCCGCCGTGCAATCCCGCGGCCTGGTCTCGTACGTGCCGAGCGCCGCGCTGCTGGTGCGGCGGCAGGCGCTGCTCGCCGAGGGCGGCTTCGACGAGACCATGCGGGTCGCCGAGGACGTGGACCTGTGCTGGCGGCTGGAGCGAGCGGGCTGGCGGCTGCGCTACGAGCCCGCCGCGCATGTGGCGCACGATCACCGCGTCTCGTTCCCGTCCTGGTTCGGGCGAAAGATGTTCTACGGCACCGGCGCGGCTCCGCTCGGCGAGCGGCACGGCAACGGCATGGTCTCGCCGCTGTCGGTGCCGTCCTGGACGGTGCTCGCCGCGGTGCTGTTCGGGACGATGTCGAAGTGGGGCCTGCTCGGCGGCATCGTCACGCTGGCCACCGCGCTCGCCCGGCTGCGCCGGGTGTTCACCGCGCTGGACAACCCGACGCGCATCGCGGCCATCTACCTCGCCCGCGGGTTCTTCGCCGGGCTGTGGCGGTTGGCGTCGGCGATGTGCAGGCACTACTGGCCGGTGACCGTGCTCGCGATGCTGGTCTCCCGGCGCATCCGGCGGATCGCGGTGACCATGGCGGTGGCCGACGGCCTCGCCGACTGGTTCACCCACCGCGACGCGGGCGGGCTCGACCCGTTCCGCTACCTGGCCTACAAGCGTCTCGACGACATCGCCTACGGCACCGGGCTCTGGCTCGGCGCCTACCGGGCGCGCAGCGTCGAGGCGCTCAAACCCACGGCGCCGTCGCGGTGAGATCCACCGCGCCGCCGCGCTGATCGTTTTTTGCCGGGCCGACGGCCCGCCCGTCGGATGAGCTGGTTCCTATGGTCGACACCCTGATCGTCGGTGGCGGCACCGCGGGCTGCGTGCTCGCGGCGAGGCTGAGCGAACAGCCGGATCACACCGTGCGCCTGCTGGAGGCGGGCCCGGTGTGGTCGGCCGCGGCCGAGATGCCCGCGGCGCTGCGCGATGCCACGCGCCTGCCGATCGGGCCGGAGTCGCGGTGGCTGTGGCGGTATTCCGCGACGCTGGCGGCGAGCTCGGACGACGATCGCGCCGTCGAGGGCAGCCTGGTGCGCGGGCGGGTGCTCGGTGGGTCGAGCACGATCAACGGCAGCTACTTCGTGCGCGCGCCCGCGGCGGATTTCGTGGCGTGGAGCGCGGCGCTCGGCGGGGCGGCGGAGTGGTCGTTCGAGTCCGTGCTGCCCGCCTACCGCAAGCTCGAGGACGACCGCGACTACGGCGACCGTCCCGGCCACGGTCGCGGCGGCCCGATCCCGGTGCGCCGCACGGCCGTTCCGACTCCGGTCAGCCGCGCGTTCGCCGCGGCCGCGCACGATGCGGGCTTCGCGGAGATGCCCGATTCGAACGCGCTGCCGGGTACGGGTCCCGCCGAAGGCGTCGCCCCGGTGCCGTGCAATATCGACGGCGGCGCGCGGGTCGGCACCGCGACGGCGTATCTGCTGCCCGCGCTCGGACGTCCCAATCTGACCGTGCGGGGCGGAGTCGTGGTCTCCCGCATCCTTTTCCGCGGTACCAGGGCGGTCGGTGTCGACTACAAGCACGGCGAGACCACCGGCACGATGACGGCCGATCGGATCGTGCTGTGCGCGGGCGCTGTGGAGTCGGCGGCATTGCTGCTGCGGTCGGGGCTGGGGCCGCCGGACCAGCTTCAGGCGCTCGGCATACCGGTCGTGGCGCCGTCGCCCGTCGGCGCGCGGTTCGACGACCATCCCGAGATCGGTCTCGAATATCGGCTCGACGCGCCGACGCCCGCCGCGGTGCCGCTGGAGTACGTGCTGAGTCTCGACGACATCGAAATCCGCCCTTACACAGTCCCGTTCGCCGGGGACCGGCACCGCATGGGTGTCGCGCTGATGCGTCCCGAGTCCGCGGGTGTGTTGCGGTTGCGCGGCCCGGATCCGCTCGCCGCGCCCAGGATCGAGCACCGCTACCTCGCGGGCGCGGCCGATCGCGCGCGATTGCGGGATGCCGTCGCACTGGCCGTCGATGTGCTGCGACGAATACCGGGTGCGTACCCGTGCCACCCGCCGCCGGAGGGCGGTGACGACGGCTGGCTGCGCGCGAATCTTTCCACCTCGCAACATCTCTCGGGCACCTGCCGGATGGGAGCCGAGCGGGACGAGCGAGCGGTGGTCGACGCGCGGTGCGCGGTGCGCGGGGTGAGCGGACTGTCCGTGGTGGATCTGTCCGTGGTTCCGGTGCCGCTGAGCCGAGGACCGCAGGCCACGGCCGTGATGCTCGCCGAACACGCTGCGGGCTGGCTCACATCGTGAAGTGAAAGACGGATGGGTCACAAAATGAGGAGGTCCGCCCCGGGTGTGAGCTGGCGGACAAACCGAAATAACCGCCCTTACCCCTGAATACGCGCCGGTACAGTTTGTGGCGGAAAGAAAGGCAAATGGTCAGCAATCTTGCAGGTGGGCGGTCCCCACGGCACGGCGTCGAACCCGGCACGCAACTCGGCGCTTTGGAAGCCTATGCCGCACAAGCACACGGATATCTTAGCGCGGGTGGCGAACAGCTGTCGCAGCTAGCCGGTCTGCTGCGTCCGCTCGTGCTGGAATCCTGGCTGCGCAGCCTGCGTAGCGGCGTCGATCCGATGGACGTGCTCAGCGAGCGCGGCCTGCGCGGCGCCGATCTTCGCCGCTACCGCGACGCCCACCCGATGGCGGGCCTGATGCCGTTGATCGACAAATTGCTCGTCGAGGACGCGGCCAGCACCGGCTTGATCGTTTTGATCGCCGACCAATTCGGCCGCGTCCTTTGGGTACACGGCAAACCCGAACAAGTCACCGCCGCCGCCGAAATCGGTTTGCGCGCGGGTGACGATCTGAGTGAGCGCCGGGTCGGCACCAATGCCGTCGGCTTGGTGGTCCGCACCGGCCGCGCCGCCTGGATCCACGGGCCCGAGCATTTCCTGCACCGCATGCACCAGATCACCGGCGCCGCAGCGCCCGTGCACGATCCGGACGGCAGGCTGGTCGGCGTCCTGGTGATAGCCGGCGGTGTGCGGGTGGCGAAGCCGGAGATCCTCGCGCTGGTGAAGGCGACCGCCACCGCGGCGGAGATGGACCTCGTGCTCAGCGCGATGCGCTCGGGCCGGCACGGTCGGCCAGGGCGGGACCGGCCCGAGCCGGCGGCGCCCGCCGAGTCGCGCGGGCTCGGACTCGACGTGCTCGGCCTCGGGCAGCCGCAGCTGACCATCGCGGGTGACCGAGTTCCGTTGTCACAGCGGCACGCCGAGATCCTGCTGCTGTTGGCCGAACATCCGGAAGGGCTCGGCGCGGACCATCTCGCGCTGCTGCTGGACGACACCGATCTGGACAACGGAACGATTCGCGCCGCCATGTCGCGGCTGCGCTCGGTGGTCGGGCCGACCGTGTTCGGCTCGCGCCCATACAAGTTGCGCGTCCATGTCGCAACCGATGTGGAGGCGCTGCGGGCCGCGCTGGATTCCGGTGATGTCGATTCCGCATTACGTCTCTACGCCGGTCCGGTGCTGCCGCGTTCCACCGCTCCGGGAATTATCGATATTCGTGACGAACTGCGCGTCCGATTGCGCACCGCGGTTCTCGGTTCGCGCGAGGCCTCGGTGTTGCGGCGGTGGACCGCCGGCGCGGAGGGTCGCGACGACGCCGCCGCATGGGCTGCGTACCGGTCGGTAGTAGATCGCGATTCTCCGCTGTATGCGCAGATCGAAGCCAAGATTCGGGTGCTCGATCGCCGCCTCGGCGCCGATGCAACGCGGATGCAACGTTCCGGCTCATAGTCTGCACATCCGAAAGTGCGGTAGCTCACAAAGCGGCCCCGTTTGTGGTCGCGCGCATAAATCTGCTCGGAGTTAACTGCCTGCCGAGATCTAGATGGACAAGCGTCCAGATTTTTTTAGCTGAACTTGTTCCTTTTTATTTCCGGACCGCCTAATGTTCGCAATGCGCGGTGACATCCGTGTGATGTAGGAAACACCACCGGGGGCGTGGACCGACCCCCCGGCAGCGGAGTTGGAGGAACGATCAAGAGTTAGGCCCGGTGGCTCCGGCCGCCGATCTCGTCTCACCAAATTGTTGGATCTCGCGCCGGTGACGTCGTCACCGTTCGCGCTCTCGCCGAATCGCCTTCCGGTAGCGCCCATGCCGTCTATTCGTGCTGCCCAAAAGCGCTCGGCCAGCTGTTGTTTCGCTAACGAGGAGGCTCTGGTGCACGGTACGGAGTTGGGTGGGTTCAGCGCGCGGCCGAACGGGAGCGCGGCGAGCCGTACACCGTCCCCCACACCGTTTTCGCTAGCTCCCGCGCAGCTCGGCCTCTGGTACGCGCAGCTGCTCGAGCCCGAGATCCCGATCAACGTCGCGCAATACGTAGACGTACGCGGCGAGCTGGACGCCGCTCTGCTGCAAGAGGTTTCGCGCGAGGCGGCGCTCGACTACGGGTCGACGCTGGTGCGGCTCGGCGAGGACGGCGGAACGCCGTATCAGTGCGTCGATCCCGAATTGCCCATCGAGATCCCGCTGATCGACTTCCGTTCGCACGCCGATCCGGTCGCCGCCGCGATGGAGTGGATGCGCGCCGACGCCTGCGCGCCGGTGGATCTGCTGCGCGACCGGCTGTTCGCGGGCGCGGTGCTGCGGGTCGCCGACCAGCGCTACTTCTGGTACCTGCGGGCCCACCACATCGTGCTCGACGGCTACGGCGCGCTCACCAACACCATGCGGGTCGCCGAGCGCTACACCGCGCGGGTGCTCGGCGCCGAGCCGGAAGCGATCCGGCCGGGCAGCCTGGAAGCGCTGGTCGAGGGCGAGATCGCCTACCGGCAGAGCGGGCGCTACCAGACCGATCGCGCGCACTGGGCCGAACGGGTGGCCGGGCTGGACGGCGTGACCAGCCTGGACCCGCGCACCGCGCCGCGTGCCGCGAGCAACCTCATCGTCGGACGCGGCTTGCCCGACCAGCTGGTCGAGCGGATGAACGCCGTTGCCGCAAGCCAGGATTCGACGATCGCGGTGGTGCTGCTCGCGGCCTTCGCCGGTTATCTCGGCCGCCTGACCGATCGCGACGACGTGGTGCTGAGTCTGCCGGTCACCGCGCGCACCACCGCCGCGATGCGGCGCTCCGCGGGCATGCTCTCCAACATCGTGCCGCTGCGAATGGCGTTGGGCGCGGCCACCTGGGGCGACCTGCTGCGCGCCACCCGAGTGGAGGTCGCCGGGGCGCTGCGGCACCAGCGGTACCGGCACGAGGACATCCGCCGCGACGCCGAACACGACGGCCGCCCGGCCCGGCGTGCGCTGTTCGGGCCGCTGGCCAACATCATGCTGTTCCGCAGCGACCTCACGCTCGGCGCCACGACCGGCCGGTACCACGTGCTCTCCACCGGGCCGGTGGAGGATCTGAGCCTGAACGTCTACTACGGCGAGCGCGACCGCGTGCACGTCGACTTCGAGGCGAACCCGAATCTCTACGCGGCCGACGATCTGGCCCGCCACCACGCGCGCTTCCTCCAGTACCTGGAGCGACTGGTGGCCGCGGACCTGGACACGCCGATTTCCGCGGTCGACGTGACGACCGAGCTGGAAATAGAGGTGAGCACCCGGATTTGGAACGCCACCGGCTGCGACGTCGACGCGCTGCTCGCCGCCCGCGCTCCCGGCGCGCACTCCGCCGCGACGCTGGTGTCGATGTTCGAGGCGCAGGCCGCCCGCACCCCGGACGCGGTCGCGCTGCGTTTCGCGGGCGCGCCGGAAGCCACTCTGACCTACCGCGAGCTGACCGCCCGGGTGAACCGGCTGGCCAGGTATCTCATCGAGCGCGGCGTCGGGCCGGAGAGCCTGGTCGCGCTGCACCTGCGCCGGTCACCGGAGTTGGTCGTCGCGATGTACGCGGTCCTCACCGCGGGCGCGGCCTACGTGCCGCTGGATCCGGATCATCCGGCCGAGCGCACCGCGCACATCCTGGCCACCGCCCGTCCGGTCTGCGTCCTCGGCGCCGAGGATGTGGAGCTCGACGCGCCGACGGTGCGGCTGGATCGCCTGGACCTCGCCGGGTACCAGGAAGGACCGGTGTGGGAGCGCGAACGGCTCGCGGCGCTGCGACCGGACCACCCCGCTTATGTGATCTTCACCTCGGGCTCCACCGGCAAGCCCAAGGGCGTGCTGGTGACCCACGGCGCCATCGTGAACCGGCTGGTGTGGATGCAGGAGAACTACCGGCTGACAACCGCCGACGTGGTGTTGCAGAAGACCCCCGCCACCTTCGACGTCTCGGTGTGGGAGTTCTTCTGGCCCTTGCAGATCGGCGCCGAGCTGGTGCTCGCCCAGCCCGACGGACATCGCGACCCGGCGTACCTGCGCGAAGTCATCGCCGAATATCGCGTAACGGTTGTCCATTTCGTGCCGTCCATGCTGGAAGCCTTTCTGGCGCATCAGGACGTCGCTCGCGACACCACCCTGCGCGCGGTGTTCGCCTCGGGCGAGGCGCTGCCCGCCCCGCCGGCCCAGCGACTGCGGGTGCTGACCGGCGCCCGGCTGCACAACCTGTACGGTCCCACCGAAGCTGCGGTGGACGTCACCTTTCACGAGGTGACCGATACCGATACCCTCTCGGTGCCGATCGGCGCGCCGGTGTTCAACACCCGGCTCTATGTGCTCGACTCGCGGCTGCGGCCGGTACCGGTCGGGGCTCCGGGTGAGCTGTATCTGTCGGGGGTACAGCTCGCCCGGGGTTACGTGGCCAGGCCCGGCCTGACGGCCGAACGTTTCCTCGCCGACCCGTTCGCCGGTCCGGACGGCCCCGCCGCGCCGGGCGACCGTATGTACCGCACCGGCGACCTGGTGCGCTGGACGACCAACGGCGAACTGGAATACCTGGGACGCACCGATTTCCAGGTGAAGCTGCGCGGCCTGCGGATCGAACTCGGCGAGATCGAGGCGGTGCTCGGCACGGTCGACTCGGTGGTGCGCGCCGTCGTCGTGGTGCGCGACGACGCGGGCGCGGGCGAGCAGCTGGTGGCCTACGCGGTCGAGTCCGAGCCCGGCACGGTGCGTCCCGAGCAGCTGCGGGCCGCGGCGGCCGCGGCGCTGCCCGGCTACATGGTGCCCGCGGCCTACGTGGTGCTCGATGCCTTGCCGGTCAACGCCTCGGGCAAATTGGATCGCGGCGCGCTGCCCGCGCCGCCGCACCGCACCGGCGAGTACCGCGCGCCGGTCACGCCGGTCGAGCAGGCGGTCGCCCGCGTGTTCGGCGAGGTGCTCGGCCGCGAATCCGTCGGCCGCGACGACGACTTCTTCGCACTCGGCGGCAACAGCCTGGTGGCCACGCAGGTGGCCGCCCGGCTGGCCGCCGACTTGGGCTGCCCGCTCGGGGTTCGCGAATTGTTCACCGCCACCACGGTGACCGATCTCGCCGAACTGATCGAGCGGGCGGGCGGAACCGGCGGCGCGTCCGCGCCCCGCCTGCTGCGGGTGGTGCCGCGGCCGCCGCTGGTTCCGCTTTCTCTCGCACAGCAGCGGATCTGGTTCCTGAACCGATTCGAACGTTCCGCCGCCGACTACAACATGCCGTTCGTGGTGCGGCTGCGCGGCGATGTGGACGTGACCGCCCTGCGCCTGGCGGTCGCCGACGTGGTGGCGCGGCACGAGGTGCTGCGCACGGTGTTCCCCGCCGTGCTCGACGAGCCCGGTGTCCCGGCGCAGCAGATCGTGCTGCCCGCCGGCGATGTCACCGTGCTCGAGGCGGCCGAGCCGATCGGCGTGGACGAACTGGACGCGGCGCTCGCCGGTTTCGCCGCCACCGGGTTCGACCTGGAGCGGGAGATCCCGCTGCGCGCCCGGCTGTTCGCCGTGGACGCCGACGGCTACGCGCTGGCGCTCGTGTTGCACCACATCGCCGCGGACGGACTCTCGTTGCGCGTGCTGGCCCGCGACGTGGCCACGGCGTACCGGGCCCGCCGCACCGGCGCCGCGCCGGACTGGGCGCCGCTCGCGGTGCAGTACGCCGATTACGGCCTGTGGCAGCGGGAATCGCTCGGCGCGGCGTCGGACCGGGACGCGCCGCTGGCCCGTCAGCTGGCCTACTGGACCGAGGCGCTGGCCGACGCCCCCGATCTGCTGGAGCTGCCCACCGATCGGCCGCGTCCCGCGATCGCCACCGGTCGCGGCGCGGTGTACCGCTTCCAGCTGCCCGCCGCGATCGCCGAGCGCGTCACCGCGACCGCGCGCGCCAACGGACTCTCCGAGTTCATGGTTCTGCACGCCGCGCTCGCGGTATTGCTCGCTCGGGTGTCGGGAAGCGCGGACATCGTGATCGGCACTCCGGTGGCCGGGCGCGGCGAACGCGAACTCGACGACCTGATCGGCATGTTCGTCAACACGCTCGTCCTGCGGACCCGGGTCGACGCCGCCGGGACCGGCGCGGAGTTGCTCGCCGCGGTGCGCGCGGCCGACCTCGCCGCCTTCGGTCACGCGCAGGTTCCGTTCGAGCAATTGGTCGAGGCGCTGAACCCGCCGCGCTCCCAAGCCAGGCATCCGCTCTTCCAAGTGCTGCTCTCGGTCGACAATGCCGCCGACATCGAGTTCGGGCTCCCCGGAATATCGGTGCGCACCGGTACCCTGGACACCGGGGTGACCAAGTTCGATCTCCAGCTCACGGTCACCGCAGGCTTCGCCGGTGCCGGACTCGGGGAAGGTTCGGCACCGGCGGGGGTTCCGGCCGAATTCACCTACGCCACAGATCTGTTCGACGAGGCGAGCGTCGCCGACTTCGCGCGGTGGTACCTGCGCGTGCTGGAAGGGCTGACCGGTGATCCGGAGACGGCGGTCGGTGATCTACCGCTGCTGGACACCGCCGAATTGCGCTGGGCGATCGAACGAGGCTGGGCCGGGGAGCCGGGTTCGTCTGTGGAGCCAGACTTCTCGCTCGCCGCCGAGGAGACCGTGCCTGTCGCGTTCGAAGCGCAGGTCAGCCGTACTCCGGACGCCGTCGCGATCATCGACGGCGAGCGCACTCTGACCTACGCGGAATTCGCGGCGCGGGTGCATCGCCTGGCCCGGCATCTCATCGCCTGCGGGATCGGCCCCGAGACGCTGGTCGTGCTCGGCATGCGGCGCAGCGCGGATTTCGTGATCGCGGCCTACGCGGTGCTGACCGCGGGCGGCGGGTACGTCCCGGTCGATCCGGATCAACCGGCGGCGCGGATCACCCACGTGCTGGCATCCGCCCGCCCGGCGTGCGTGCTGACCCGATCCGCCGACGGCTGGGTGTCGGAAGAAGTGCCGGTCATCGAGGTGGACGCACTCGACCTCACGGAATACCCGGACGTTCCGGTGCTCGACGGCGAGCGCCTGCGCCCGCTGCGCGCCGCCACCACCGCGTATGTCATCTTCACTTCGGGCTCCACTGGTCGCCCGAAAGGCGTTGCCGTGCAGCACGCCTCGGTGGCGAATCAGATCCGCTGGATCGTCGGCGAGTACGGTGTCGGCCCCGCCGATGTGGTGCTGTTCAAGACACCGGCCACCTTCGACGTCTCGGTCTGGGAACTGTTCGCGCCGTTGACGAGCGGCGCGCGCTTGGTGGTCGCGGCGCACGACGGGCACCGCGACAGCGCCTACCTCGCGTCGACCATCGCCGCGCACGGCGTCACGATGACCTCCTTCGTCCCCTCGATGCTCACGGTGTTCGCCGCCGCCGCGCCCGCCGCGTCGCTCGCCACCCTGCGCGCCGTCCTCGTCGCGGGCGAGGCGATGACCGGCGAGGCCGCCGCGGCGTTCGCCGCCGTCAGCCGTGCCGAACTGCACAACCTGTACGGCCCGACCGAATTCACCGTGCACGCCACGCACGCGCCGGTCGTCGCGACGGCGGGCCCGACCCCGATCGGGCGGCCGGTGCGCGCCAGTCAGGTGCTCGTGCTGGACGGTCGGCTGCGCCCGGTACCGGAAACCGTTGTAGGCGAACTGTATCTGTCGGGCGTGCAGGTCGCGCGCGGCTACCACGGCCGTGCCGAGCTGAGCGCCGAACGATTCGTCGCCAATCCGTACGGCCCCGCGGGCGCGCGCATGTACCGCACCGGCGATCTGGTGCGGCGCAACCGCGACGGACAGCTGGAATACCTGGGGCGCAGCGACTTCCAGGTGAAGCTGCGCGGCCAGCGCATCGAGCTCGGCGAGATCGAGGCGGCGCTGTCGGCCGCCGCCGATGTGCGCGCCGCCGCGGTGCGGGTCTTCGCCCATCCGGCCGGTGAACTGCTGGCGGCGTACGTGGTGACCGACCTGCCGGAGGACGAGGTGGCCGCGGTGTTGACGGGCAGGCTGCGCGCGGCGCTGCCGTCCTACATGGTGCCGACCGCGTACGTCGCGCTGGCGGCCATGCCGCTGACGGGCTCGGGCAAGCTGGATCGCAAGGCGCTGCCCGATCCGGTCTTGGCGGCCAAGGACTTCCGCGCCCCCGTCACCCCGGCCGAACGCGCGGTGGCCGAGGTGTTCGCCGAAGTGCTCGAACTCGACCGCGTCGGCTTGGACGACGACTTCTTCGCCGTGGGCGGAAATTCCTTGGTGGCCACCAGGATCGCCGCGCGGCTCGCCGCACGCACCGAGGTCGACGTGCCGGTCCGGCTGCTCTTCGAACATCCCACCGTGGCCGCACTGGCCGCCGCGCTCGCCGCCGCGCGCACCACACGCACCCGTCATCCGCTGGTCGCCGCCGAGCGTCCCGACCTGGTGCCGCTGTCCTACGCCCAGCAGCGGATGTGGTTCCTGAACCAGTTCGACGCGGCGTCCACCGCGAACAATCTGACCGCGGCGGTGCGCCTCACCGGTCCGCTGGACCGGGCGGCCCTGGCCGCCGCCGTCACCGACGTCGTCGCCAGACACGAGACGTTGCGCACCAGGTACCCGGCCGTCGACGGCGTCGCGCGGCAAGAGGTGCTGCCCGCCGACCGAGGCCCCGTCCTTGCGGTCGATGAGGAAGCCGGTGACCTACTCGAACGGGTACATGCCCTCGCCGCAACACCTTTCGTCGTGACCCAGGCGCCGCCCGTGCGACTGACGCTGCTGCGAGGCGCCGACGGGCACCACGATCTGTCGCGCACCGGCCCCGGCGGCCGTCGTAGTAGTGCCCGCGCCGTGGTGCACGACGAGCACGTGCTGGTCGTCGCGCTGCACCACATCACAGCGGACGGCTGGTCCATCGCGCCCTTCACGCGAGACCTTCTGCGCGCCTACGCCGCTCGCCGCGATGGCGCCGCGCCGGACTGGTCGCCCCTCCCGGTGCAGTACGCCGACTACACGCTGTGGCAGCGCCGAAACCTCGGCTCGGCGGACGATCCCGGCTCGCTGCTGGCCGAGCAGCTGCGCTTCTGGTCCGCCGAACTGGCCGACCTGCCCGATCTCCTCACCCTGCCCGCCGACCGGCCCCGCCCAGCCGCCGCTTCGGGGCGCGGCGCACGGCATCCCTTCCACATCCCCGTCGCGACTCACCGCCGCCTGCGCGAGATCGCCGAGTCCGCGAACGCCTCGCTGTTCATGGTGTTGCACGCGGCCTTCGCCGTGACGCTGGCGAAGCTCTCCGGCCAGCGCGACATCGCGATCGGCACCCCGGTCGCGGGCCGCGGCGAGCAGGCGCTCGACGAGTTGGTCGGCATGTTCGTCAACACCCTGGTACTGCGCGCAGACGTGCGCCCCGAACGCACCTTCGCCGAGCTCGTCGCGGCCGTGCGCGACGGCGACCTGCGCGCGTTCGCCAACGCCGACGTGCCGTTCGAGCGGCTGGTCGAGGCGCTCGACCCCGAGCGGTCGGCGGCCAGACACCCGCTGTTCCAGGTGATGCTGGACTTCCAGAACACCGCGAGCGCCGCCGTCGAGCTGGCGGGCCTGCGCGTCGAAAGACTCGACATCGACACGCGCACAGCGAAATTCGATCTCCAGCTCACCCTCACCGAGACGGCCGACGGCCTCGACGCCGCCTTCGACTACGCGACCGACCTGTTCGACGCCGACACCGTCGTGGCGTTCGCGGCCCGCTTGCGGCGCGTGCTCGACGCGGTCTGCGCCGATTCCGCGGTGCTCGTCGGAGACATCGACACACTGTCGGCGGGCGAGCGCACCCAGCTGCTGTGCTCGTGGAACGCCACCGCGCGCGCCCTCGACCCCGCCGCGACGCTGGTGTCGCTGTTCGAGGCGCAGGCCCGGCGCACGCCGGACGCGGTCGCGGTGAGCTTCGAAGGCCAGTCCCTCACCTATCGCGAGTTCGCGTCCCGGGTCAACCGCCTGGCCCGGCTGCTGGTGTCCATCGGCGTGGGGCCCGAGAGCACCGTGGCGATCGGTATGCGGCGCTCCGTGGATCTGGTCGTCGCTATGTACGCGGTGCTGACAGCGGGCGGGGCCTACGTCCCGGTGGACCCGGACCATCCGGCCGAGCGCATCGAGCGCGTTTTGCGCGGGGCGCGGCCGGTGTGCGTGCTGAGCCGCACGGAAGACGGCCTGGATCTCCCGCCGTCCGAGCGCGATTCACACGTGTGGGCGGTGCTGGACGTCGACCAGTTCGACACCACCGACTACTCCGACGCCCCGCTGACCGACGCGGACCGGCTCGCCGCGCTCGTCCCTGGCAACGCGGCCTACGTCCTGTTCACCTCGGGGTCGACCGGCGAGCCCAAGGGCGTCGTGGTGTCGCACGCGGCGATCGTCAACCGGTTGCTGTGGATGCAGGCCGAGTACGAACTCACGGCCGAGGACGTCGTCCTCCAGAAGACGCCCGCGACATTCGACGTCTCGGTGTGGGAGTTCTTCTGGCCGTTGCAGATCGGCGCACGGCTTGCGGTGGCGCGCCCGGACGGTCATCGCGACCCGCGCTACCTGGCCGAGCTCATCGACCGGGAACGGGTGTCGGTGGCGCACTTCGTGCCGTCGATGCTGGCGGTGTTCGTCGCGGAACCCGCCGTGGCGCGGTGTGATTCGCTGCGCATGGTGTTCGCCTCCGGCGAGGCGCTGACGCCGGGGCCCGCGCAGCGGCTGCGCGCGTTGACCGGCGCCCGGCTGCACAACCTGTACGGGCCGACCGAGGCGGCCGTGGACGTCACCTACCACGAGGTGGTCGACGCGGACACCGACAGCGTGCCGATCGGCGTTCCGGTGGCCAATACCCGGGTGTACGTGCTCGATTCGCGCCTGCGCCCGGTCCCGGTCGGCGTACCGGGCGAGCTGTACCTCGCGGGCGCGCAGCTCGCGCGCGGGTACGTGCGGCGGCCGGACCTGACCGCGGATCGATTCGTGGCCAACCCGTTCGCCTGCGCCGAGCGTATGTACCGCACCGGCGATCTCGTCCGATGGGTGCCCGCATCGCGAAGCGATTCGACGGGTGGTCCGAAGCTCGCCGAGCTGGAGTATCTGGGCCGCACCGATTTCCAGGTCAAGCTGCGCGGACTGCGTATCGAGCTCGGCGAGATCGAGGCCGCGCTGACCGCGCTGCCGGAGATCGACCAGGCCGTGGTCGTGGTGCGCGACGACACCCGGCTCGTCGCGTACCTGATCGGCGCGTCCGTCATCGACATCGACTCGGTGAAAGCGGCGCTGGCGCAGCGGATTCCGGCGTATATGGTGCCGTCGGCCTTCGTGCCGATGGACGAGTTCCCGCTCAACGCCTCGGGCAAGCTGGACCGCAAGGCGCTGCCCGCGCCGGTGTTCGAGGCAGCGGTCTTCCGCGCGCCGGTGACACCCACGCAGCACATCGTCGCGCGCGTCTTCGCCGACGTGCTCGGCGCACCGCGGGTCGGTCTCGACGACGACTTCTTCGCGCTAGGCGGCAATTCGCTCACCGCGACCCGGGTGGTGGCCCGGCTCGGCGCGGCGCTGGACACCCAGCTGCCGGTCCGGGTGCTCTTCGACGCGCCCACCGTGGATGCCCTCGCGACACAGGCCGAAGCGTCGCGCGGTCGCGGCGGGCGGCCCGCGCTCACCGCGCGCCGGCGCCCGGAGCGGTTGCCGCTCTCGCCCGCGCAGCAGCGGATCTGGTTCCTGAACCGCTTCCTCGCCGACTCCGACGGGCCGGGCGACGCGGTGAGCAACATCCCGGTCGCGCTCCGGCTCGGCGGTGACCTCGATGCCGAGGCGCTCACCGCGGCGCTCGGCGATGTCATCGAACGGCACGAGGCGCTGCGCACGGTGTATCCGGCCGGGCCGGACGGCGCCGAGCAGGTGATCCTGCCGCGCTGGAGGCCCGTGCTGCGCCGCGAAGCGGTGCCGGAGCCGGCGCTGACCGAGCGCCTCGCCGCCTGCGCCGCGGTCACTTTCGACCTCACCGAAGAAACACCCCTGCGCGCCCACCTGTTCGCGCTGACCGGAACCGACACTGTCGAGCACGTGCTGCTGCTCGTGCTGCACCACATCTCGGCCGACGGATTCTCGCTCGGCCCGCTGGCCGCCGACCTGATGACCGCCTACGCCGCCCGCCGCGACGGCGGCGCGCCGGGGTGGGGTCCGCTGCCCGTGCAGTACGCCGACTACACCCTGTGGCAGTCCGAAATTCTCGGCGACCCCGACGATTCCGAGTCGCGCGCGCGGCGCCAGCTGGAATTCTGGCGGCGCGCCCTCGGCGACCTGCCCGATCAGCTCGAGCTGCCCGCCGACCGCAAACGTCCGGCCGTGTCCACGCACCGCGGTGCGACGCACCGGCTGCGCATCGACTCCGACCTGCACAGCGAATTGCGCGAGCTGGCACGCAAGCGGGAGACGACGCTGTTCAGCACCGTGCACGCGGCGCTCGCCGTGCTGCTCGCCCGGCTGTCGGGCAGCGCGGATATCGCGATCGGCACCCCGGTCGCCGGGCGCGGCGAGGCCGAACTCGACGGCTTGGTCGGCATGTTCGTCAACACCCTGGTGCTGCGCAGCCGCATCGATCCGCGCGCCCGGTTCGAGACGGTCCTCGACGAAATCAGGTCGCGCGACCTGGAGGCGCTCGCGCACGCCGACCTGCCCTTCGAGCGGCTGGTCGAGCTCGTCGCCCCGAACCGCGCGCGCAACCGTCACCCGTTGTTCCAGGTGGCGCTCACCATGCAGAACTTCACCGTGCCCGCGCTCGAGCTCGCCGGACTCCGGGTGAGTCCGGTCGAGCTGGACGCGGTCGCGGCCGAGTTCGACCTCCAGTTCACGGTGCTCGCCGCCGACGACTCGGACGGCCGCGCCGATGGCATCGACATCGAGATCACCTACGCCACCGATCTTTTCGAGCCCGAGACGGTAGCGGTGCTGGCCCGCCGGTTCACCCAGGTGCTCGCCGCGGTCGCCGCGGACGCGACGGTGGTCGTCGGCGACATCCAACTGCTCTCCGCGGAGGAGCAGCGGCGGGCGCTGGTCGAATGGGCGAGCACCGGTCCCGATCTGGCGGCCGCCGACGAGACGCTGGTGGACCGCTTCCGCCGCGCCGCGGCGCTCGACCCGGCGGCCGTCGCGGTGCGCGCGGGCGAGGACGTGCTGAGCTACGGCGAGCTGTCCGCCAAGGCGAACCGGCTGGCCCGGCGGCTGATCGCCGCGGGCGTCGGACCGGAAACCTTGGTGGCGGTGGCGCTTCCGCGTTCGGTCGAGCTGGTCGTCGCGTTGCTGGCGGTCCTGGAGGCGGGCGGCGGCTACCTGCCGATCGATCCCGACTATCCGGCCGACCGGATCGAGTACATGATCGACGACGCGCGGCCGATCTGCGCCGTCGGCTCCGCCACGACGGGTTTGCCGCGCGACTGGTTCGGCGGCCCGGTGCTGGACGTGGACGCCGACCTCGAGTCGGTGAGCGCCGAACCGCTGACCGACGCCGACCGCCGCGCCCCGCTGCACCCGGCGCAGACCGCCTACGTCATCTACACCTCCGGGTCCACCGGCCGCCCCAAGGGTGTCGTCGTCCCGCACCGCAATGTGTTGCGGCTGCTGGACAACACCCGGCGCCACTTCGAGTTCGGTCCTTCGGACGTGTGGACGATGTTCCACTCCTACGCTTTCGACTTCTCGGTGTGGGAGCTGTGGGGCGCGCTGCTGTGCGGCGGCGAACTCGTGGTGGTGGACTACTTCACCTCGCGCTCACCGGAGCAGTTCCGTCGCCTGCTCGTCGAGCGCGGGGTGACGGTGCTGAACCAGACGCCGTCGGCGTTCTACCAGCTCATCGCCGCCGACGCCGCGGCCGAACCGGCCGAATTCGCCTTGCGCGATATCGTTTTCGGCGGCGAGGCGCTGGAGCCGCAGCGGCTTGCCGGGTGGTTCGCGCGGTATCCCGACGGACCGCGCCTGGTGAACATGTACGGCATCACCGAGACCACGGTGCACGTGTCGTACCGCCCGATCGAGCCGGGCGCGGGCTCGGCGAGCGTCATCGGCGGCGCGATTCCTGGCCTCGCGGTGCGGGTGCTCGACGCGCGGTTGCGGCCGGTTTCGGTGGGCGTGCCGGGCGAGATCTACGTCTCCGGCGGCCAGCTCGCGCGCGGCTACCTCGGCAGGCCCGCGCTCACCGCGAGCCGCTTCGTCGCCGATCCCTACGCCGTGGACGGCTCGCTTGCCTACCGCTCGGGCGACCTGGCGCGCTGGACCGCCGACGGCGACCTGGAATACCTCGGCCGCGCCGACCAACAGGTGAACCTGCGCGGGTTCCGCATCGAGCTCGGCGAGATCGAGGCGGCCGTGCTGGACACCGGCGCGGTCCGCGAAGCCGCGGTGGTGGTGCGCGCCGATCTGGTGGACGAGGCGCGCATCGTCGCCTACGTCGTCGCCGACGACTCGGTGGACGCGGCCGCGCTGCGCGGCGAGCTCGCGCGGACGCTGCCCGAGCACATGGTGCCCGCCGCCATCGTCACGCTGGAGCGAATCCCGTTGACGGTCAACGGGAAACTCGATCGCGCCGCGCTGCCCGCACCGGTCTTCGCATCGACGACCTACCGCAAGCCGGGCACGGTCGTCGAGGAGATCGTCGCCGGGGTGTACGCCGACGTGCTCGGTCTGACCGCCGAGGCGCGCCGGGTCGGCGCCGACGACGACTTCTTCGCCCTCGGCGGCAGCTCCCTGCTCGCCGCCAAGGCCGCCGCCCGCATCGGCGCGGCGCTGGGCAGGCCGGTCGGCGTCCGCGCGCTGTTCGAGGCGCCGCGGGTCGCCGAACTGGCCGCGAACGTCACCGCGGGCGAGGCCGGAGCCGCGCGGCCGCCGCTGGTGGCCGGCGCGCGACCGGCGACGCTGCCGCTCTCGCCCGCGCAGCGGCGGATGTGGTTCCTGAACCGCTTCGACGGCGCGTCCGCCGCATACAACATCCCGCTGGCGCTGCGGTTGACGGGCGACGTGGACGTACCCGCGCTCCAGTCCGCGCTGGCCGACGTCATCGGCAGGCACGAATCGCTGCGCACCACCTATCCCGAGCGGGAAGGCGCGCCGACGCAGCGCATTCTTCCTGCGGCGCAGGCCGTTCCGGCGCTGTATCCGGTGGATATCACCGAAGCCGACCTGCCGCAGCGCGTTCGGGAGCTGGCGAGCACCGCCTTCGACGTCACCGCCGAGGTCCCCTTGCGAATGCGGTTGTTCCGCATCGGCCCCGCCGACTTCGTGCTGGCGGGCGTGCTGCACCACATCGCCGCGGACGGATCTTCCGTCGCGCCGTTCGTGCGCGATCTGATGACGGCCTACACCGCCCGATTGGACGATCGAGTGCCGTGCTGGTCGCCGCTGGCGGTGCAATACGCCGACTACGCACTCTGGCAGCGGGAACTGCTCGGCGCGGAGGACGATCCGGACTCCCGCGCCGCCGAGCAGATCGGCTACTGGACCGAGGCGCTGGCCGGACTTCCCGATCAGCTCGCGCTGCCCACCGACCGTCCGCGCCCGGCGCGGCAGAGTCTGCGCGGCGCGAAGACGACCCGGCCGGTGCCGCCGCGGCTGCACGAGCAGTTGATCGGCCTCGGTCGCGCGCACGGTGCGACGCTGTTCATGGTCGTGCACGCCGCGTTCGCCGCGCTGCTCGCCCGGTTGTCCGGCACCGGCGACATCGCCGTCGGCACACCCATCGCCGGGCGCGGCGAGGCGGAGCTGGACGACGTGATCGGCATGTTCGTCAACACCCTGGTGCTGCGCACCCGCGTCGAGGGCGGACAGACCTTCGCCGAGCTGCTCGGGCACGCGCGCGCCGCCGACATCGCCGCCTTCTCGCACGCCGACGTGCCGTTCGAGCGACTGGTCGAGGTGCTGGCCCCCGAGCGCTCCACCGCGCGGCACCCGCTGTTCCAGGTCGGCTACTCGTTCCAGAACCACGAGCGCGGCGAGTTGCGACTGCCCGGGCTCACGGTGCGCGAGCTCGAATTCGACAACGGCGTCGCGCAGTTCGATCTGCACCTGTTCGCCGTCGACCGCTACGCCGCCGACGGCACGCCGGAGGGCATCGAGCTGACCCTCGGCTACGCCACCGACCTTTTCGAATCCGGCACCGGCGAGCGGGTGATCGACCGACTGGTGGACGTGCTCGAATCCGTTGTCGCACTGCCCAACACGCTGATCGGCGACCTGGACGTGCTCGGCGACGAGCGTGCGCGCGTACTGGGGGAGTGGAACGCCACGGCCCATCCGGTCGAGCCGGTGACGCTCGCCGATCTGGTGGACCGGCAGGCGGCACGGACGCCGAACGCTCCGGCGCTGATCGACGCGGAGTCCGGAAAGACGTTGAGCTACGCGGAGTTCGATGGCCGCGTCAACCGGCTGGCGCGGGCGTTGATCGGGCACGGCGTCGGCCCCGAGCGCACCGTGGTGCTGGCCATGCGCCGGTCCGTCGAGCTGGTGATCGCAATGTACGCGGTGGTGCGAGCCGGTGGCGCGTACGTGCCGGTCGACCCGGATCATCCGGCCGACCGCATCGCCTACATCGTCGACACCGCCGCACCGGTCTGCGCTCTCACCACCGTGGCGGACGGCATGCCGATCGAGACCTCGGTGCGCGTGCTCGAGGTCGACTGGCTCGAGGCGGCGCACCGATCGGCGGCGCCCATCACGGACGGCGAGCGGATTCGGCCGCTGCGCCCGGAGCACCCTGCCTACGTCGTCTTCACCTCCGGCTCGACCGGGCGGCCGAAGGGCGTCACCGTCCCGCACGCGGCGATCGTCAACCAGTTGGCTTGGCTGCGCGAGCGTTTCGCGCTCGGCGCGGCCGACCGGACCCTGCTGAAGACGCCGGCGACCTTCGACCTCTCGGTGTGGGAGTTCTGGTCCCCGCTGGTCACCGGCGGCGCGCTGGTGGTGACCCGGCCCGGCGACGAGCGCGATCCGGATCGGCTGCACGCGCTGATGGCGCGGCACGGCGTGACGGTGCTGTACGCGGTGCCGTCCCTGGTCGGCATGCTGCTCGCCGCCGCGCCGGATGACCCGTTGCCCGCCGGGTTGCGGCAGGTCCTCGCCATCGGCGAGGCGCTGCCGCCCGCGACCGCCGCCGAGTTCCTCGATCGGGCGACGGGCGCGCGGCTGCACAACCTCTACGGACCGACCGAGGCGGCGGTCTCGATCACCGCGCACGAGGTGGTCGCGCGGCCGAGCCGGACGGTGCCGATCGGCGCGCCCGCCTGGAACAGCCGGGTGTACGTGCTGGACAGCAGGCTCCAGCCGGTCCCGATCGGCGTCGCGGGCGAATTGTATTTGGCGGGCGCGCAATTGGCGCGCGGCTACCAGAGCAGGCCCGGATTGACGGCGGACCGCTTCGTGGCGGACCCGTTCGCGGCCGGGGCGTCGCGGATGTACCGCAGCGGCGATATCGTCCGGTGGCGCGCCGACGGCGAGCTCGAATACCTCGAACGGGCCGATTTCCAGGTCAAGATCGGCGGCTTCCGCATCGAGCTCGGCGAGGTCGAGACGGCGCTGCGGCGCCTGCCCGAGGTGCGGGCCGCCGTGGCCGTCGCCAAGACGGACGAGCGGGCGGGCGCGCGGCTGGTGGCGTACGTCGTGCTGGGTGACGGGCACGCCGAATCCGCAGCGGAGTTGCGAGCCACACTCGCGACGCGACTGCCGACCTATATGGTGCCCGCCGCCATCGTCGTGCTGGATACCTTGCCGCTCAACGCCAATGGCAAGGTCGATCGCGCGCGGCTGCCCGAGCCGGTCTTCGCCGAGGGGGCCTTCATCGCACCGGCCACCGACCTGGAGCGACTGGTCGCCGCCACCTTCGCCGAGGTCATCGATGGTGCGCACGACCCAGGAGCGGACCGAGTCGGCGCCGACACGGACTTCTTCGCCCTGGGCGGCAATTCCCTGCTCGCGACGCGGCTCTCGGCCAGGCTCGGCGCCGAACTCGGGGTGCGGGTGCCGGTCGCCGCGGTGTTCGAGGAGCCGACGGTGGCGGGGCTCGCGCTTCGGCTCGCGGATCTGGACGACGCCGGCGCTCGACCCGCTCTGGTGCGGCGCGACCCCACCCGTCCGGCCCGCCTCGCGCCCGCGCAGCAGCGCATGTGGGTGATGAACCGGCTCGCGCCGGACTCGGCCGCGTACAACATCCCCGTCGCCATCCGGCTCACCGGCGCACTGGACCACGACGCGCTGACGGCGGCCGCGCGGGACGTCCTCGCGCGGCACGAGGCGCTGCGCAGTCGCTACCCGGACCTGCCGGAAGGTCCGGTGCAAGATGTGCTGGACACCGATGGGGTGGCCTTCGATCCGACGCCGATTCCGGTGCGGCCAAACGAGATCGACGCCCGTATCGCCGAGTTCGTCAGCGCCGGTTTCGACGTGACCATCGCGCCTCCGGTCCGGGCAGTGCTGTTCGCACCGGCCGCCGACGAGCACGTCCTGGTCGTCGTGCTGCACCACATCTGCGCGGACGGCTACTCCATCGCACCGCTGACCAGGGATCTGGTCCGCGCCTACGCCGACCGCGCGGCGGGCCGCGCGCCGGGCTGGACCCCGCTCGCCATCCAGTACAGCGACTACAGCGAATGGCAACACGCCCTGCTCGGCGCCGCCGGCGACCCTGACTCATTGCTCACACAGCAACTCCGCTACTGGACAACGGAATTGGCGGGCGCACCCGAAGTCCTGGCGCTGCCGACCGATCGTCCACGCCCGGCGCACCGCGATATGCGCGGCGCGGCTGTCGATTTCGAGATCGACGCCGAGCTGACCATCGCGCTCGAGCTGATCGCGCGCGAGCACGGCACCACGCTGTTCACCCTGTTGCACAGTGCGCTCGCGGTGCTCCTCGCCAAGCTGTCCGGCGCGACCGACATCACCATCGGCGCACCGGTGGCCGGGCGCGGCGCGGCCGAACTCGACGACCTGATCGGCATGTTCGTCAACACCGTCGCGCTGCGCACCGAGATCGACCCGCGCTCCGGCTTCGCCGATCTGCTCCGCCAGGCCAGGGATCGCGACCTGGCCGCGCTCTCGCACGCCGACGTGCCCTTCGATCAGGTGGTCGAAGCGATGGGCCGCACCAGATCCAGCGCCTACACGCCGCTGTTCCAGGTGATGTTCACCTTCCAGAACATGCCCACCGGCCGCGTCGAACTGCCGGGACTCGCGGTCGAAGTCCTCGATCCCGCGCCGGACGAGGCGAAGTTCGACCTACAGCTCACCGGCATCGAGCGCTTCGACGCCGTCGGCGCGCGGACCGGTCTCGCGCTCCGATTCGGTTACGCGACAGATATTTTCGACAGGTCGACCGTCGAGCGCTACGCCGAACGGCTGCTGCTCGTGCTCGCCGCAGTGGCGGCGGACCCGACCGTCGCGATCCGCGCCATCGACATCCGCACCGACGGCGAGCAGCGTCCCTCGGCAGCGCCGACGGCCACGGTCGCCGACCTGCCCGATCTGATCGCGTCGGCCGCCGCCGTCGCCCCCGGCGCGCTCGCCTTCAGCCACGGCGCGCACCGGGTGTCCTACGCCGACCTCGCCGCGAAGCTGGCCACCGTCGCCAAGGCCATGGGCGCGGCGGCGACACCGGAAGTCCTCATCAACGTCTCGCTCGCCGGGCTGGTGCCCGGCGTGCTCGCGGCGCTCGGCGGCGATGGCCTCGCCGCCGCGCTGCACCGCCTCCTCGCCGAGGCTCAGGCCGTGGTCTCCGAAAGGAATTAGCTGATGTCTCACGCGGAATCGGTCGCATCCAGCGGGCTCGGCAACCGCAACAACCCCCGACACACCATGCTGCGCCGGGCCTACGGCGTCGAAGATCTACCCGGCCTCATCGAGACCGTGGCCGACCTTGCGCCCGACCGGATCGCGCTGCGGCACGGCGACACCGCCATCGGCTACGCGGCGCTGGCCGCCGAGGTCGCGGCGCTCGGCGCGGCCATGGGCGGTGGCCTGAGCCCGGATGCCCTTGTCTCCGTGGTGATCTCCGGCAGGCTTCCCGAGCTGCTCGAATCCGGTGACGGCGCGCTCGGCGCGGTGCTCGACCGGCTGCTCGACGACGCGCTGCTGATCGCCGCCGACGTGCTGCCGACCGCGTTCACCCCGGTCGAGACGCTGGTCAGCGAATTCGAGGAGCAGGTGCGGCGCACCCCCGACGCCGTCGCGCTGCAATGCGGTGACGCCACCCTCACCTACGCCGAGTTCGACGCGCGCGCCACCGCGCTGGCACGGCGGCTGCGTGAGCTCGGTGTCGGACCGGACGCCCTGGTCGGGCTGGCCGTACGGCGCTCGTTCGAACTGCTCGTCGGCATGTACGCGATCTTGAAGGCGGGCGGCGGGTACGTGCCGATCGACCCGGAGCATCCGGCCGAGCGCATCGCCTACGTGCTCCAGACCGCGGCGCCGACTCTGGTGCTCACCACGACCGCCGACCAGCCGGAGTCGCTTGCCGACAGCCGGGTGCTGCGCATCGATGAATTCGAGGCAGCTCTGCGCGCCGCGGGCCGACAGCTCGGCGCTGCCGGTCGGCAATCCGATGGAGAGCTCTTGCCGCTGCCCGCCGCGGACAACACCGCCTACGTCATCTTCACCTCCGGCTCGACCGGCCGCCCGAAAGGCGTCGCGGTCTCGCACCGTTCGATCCTGGCGAACCTGCGATGGCGCCAGCGCCTCTACCGGTTGACCGAAGACGATGTGGTGTTGCAGAAGACGCCGTTCACCTTCGACGTGTCGGTGTGGGAGTTCTTCTGGCCCTTGCAGATCGGCGCGCGTCTGGTGATCGCCGAGCCCGACGGCCACCGCGATCCGGCCTACTTGGCCCGGGCCATCGCCGAATGCGGCGTCACCGTCGCGCATTTCGTGCCGTCCATGCTCGCGGTTTTCGTCGCCGAACCCGAGATCGAGACCGCCGTCGACACCCTGCGCCTGGTGTTCGCCTCCGGCGAGGCGCTGCCCGCGGCCACCGCGGCCGCCTTCCGCGACGTCAGCGGCGCGACCCTGCACAACCTGTACGGGCCGACCGAGGCCGCGGTGGACGTGACCGCGCACGAGGTGACCGCCGCCGACACCACCAGCGTGCCGATCGGCGTCCCCGCCGACGACACCGAACTGCTCGTCCTCGACGACAACCTGCGCCCGGTTCCGGCGGGCGTGGTCGGCGAGCTGTACCTTTCCGGCGTCCAGCTGGCCCGCGGCTACGTCGCCCGTCCCGGCCTCACCGCGGACCGGTTCGTGGCGAATCCCGAGGGCGCGCCGGGTGAGCGGATGTACCGGACCGGCGACCTGGTCCGCTGGACGCCGGGGGTGGACGGCGGACCGTCCGAGCTGGAATACCTGGGCCGCACCGACTTCCAGGTCAAGCTGCGCGGACTGCGCGTCGAACTCGGCGAGGTGGAGGCGAGCCTGCTGCGCGACGAGCAGGTGGCCCAGGCCGCGGTGGTGCTGCACCGGCACGCGGGCGGCGATCACCTGGTCGGCTACGTGGTGGCGGCGGGCGGCGTCGTCGACACCGCGGCCGTGCTGGACACCGCGCGTGCGCACCTGCCGGAATACATGGTGCCAACGCTGGTGCAGGTGCTCGACGAGATGCCGGTCAACGCGAACGGCAAGCTGGATCGGCGCGCGCTGCCCGATCCCGACTTCGGCGCGGCGGCCGTCGAATACCGGGAACCGGCCACCGAGGCCGAGCGCCTGGTCGCGGAGATCTTCGCCGACCTGGTCGCCGCGCCGCGAGTCGGCGCTGACGACGACTTCTTCGCGCTGGGCGGCAACTCCCTGCTCGCGACGCGGGCGATCGCCAGGGCCTCGGCCGCGCTCGGCGTCGCGATCGACGTCAGGGACTTCTTCGATCGGCCGACGGTGGCGGCGGTGGCCGCGCTGTCCGGCTCCGCGACGCCGCGTCCGGCGCTGGCGGCGGGCCCGCGCCCGGCGCACATCCCGCTCTCGCCCGCGCAGCGGCGCATGTGGTTCCTCAACCGGCTCGGCGCGGATTCGAGTTCGGACCGGACCGCGCACAACGCCGCGGTGGACAACATTCCAGTGGCGCTGCGCATGCGCGGCGCGCTGGACGTCTCCGCGCTCTCGGCCGCGATCACCGATCTCGTCGCGCGCCACGAGATCCTGCGCACCGTCTACCCGCAGACCGAGGCGGGCCCGGCGCAGGTGGTGCGGTCGGTACACGCCGTCTTCGATCTGACGCCCTCGGAGATTCCCGTCGAGCGGCTCGCCGAGGCGGTGCGCGCCGTGGCGAGCCAGGGCTTCGACGTCGCCGAGGAGATCCCGGTGCGGGTGCGCCTGCTGCGCAGCGGGCCGCGGGACCACACCCTGGTGCTCGTCGTGCACCACATCGCCGCCGACGGTGTCTCGCTCGGTCCGCTGATGCGCAACCTGGTCACCGCCTACACCGCGCGCCGGGCGGGCACGGCCCCGGATTGGTCGCCGCTCGCGGTGCAGTACGCGGACTACGCGCTGTGGCAGCGCGCGGTGCTCGGCGCCGAGGACGACCCGGACTCGGCGGCGGCGCGTCAGTTGCGTTTCTGGAAGTCCGAATTGGCCGAGCTGCCAGCGCAATTGGACCTGCCGTCGGATCGCCCGCGCCCCGCCGTCGCGTCCTACCGCGGCGCCACCCACGAATTCGCGCTCGACGCCGACCTGCGCGCCGCCGTGGAACGGCTCGCCGCGCGCTGCGGCGCGACCCCGTTCATGGTGCTGCACGCCGCGCTGGCCGCGCTGCTCGCCCGGCTCTCCGGCACCTCCGACATCGCCATCGGCACTCCCGTCGCGGGCCGGGGCGAGCCCGCGCTGGACGACCTGGTCGGCATGTTCGTCAACACCCTCGTGCTGCGCACCGAGGTGCCGGCCGCCGCGAGCTTCGCCGAGCTCGTCGGGCACGCGCGCGAACGCGATCTGCGCGCCTTCGCCCACCGCGACATTCCGTTCGAGCAGTTGGTCGAGGCGGTGAACCCGGCGCGCTCGCGGGGCAGGCATCCGCTGTTCCAGGTCGCGCTGTTCATGCAGAACATGGCGCCGGTCGCGCTGGCCATGCCCGAACTCGACACGGAGCTGGTCGATTTCGAATCCGGCTTCGTCAAGTTCGATCTCCAGCTGACGCTGTCCGAACCCACCGCCGCCGACGGCTATCGCGCCGAATTCACCTACGCCACGGATCTGTTCGACGCGGCGACCGTGGGGGAGTTCGCCGCGAAGTTCGTCCGCCTGCTGCGCGCTGCCCTCGCCGCGCCGGACGCTCCGGTCGGCGATATCGAACTGCTCGACGCGGGCGAGTTCGACTACGTGACCGCGAGCTGGAACGCCAGCGGCCACCGGGTCGCCGACCGCTTCCTGCACGAGGGCTTCGACAACCAGGTCCGGCGCACCCCGGGCGCGATCGCCCTCGTGGCTGACGGCGGCGCCCAGCTCACCTACACCGAGCTCTCCGACCGCGCCAACCGGTTGGCGCGGCTGCTGATCGCCTCGGGCGTCGGGCCGGAATCGCTTGTGGTGCTGGCGATGCCGCGTTCGATCGACCTCGTGATCGCGATGTACGCGGTGCTGCGGGCGGGCGGCGCCTACGTGCCGGTGGACCCTTCGCACCCCGCCGAACGCATCGGCCACATCATCGACACTGCCGCACCGCACACCATCCTGACCACCCGCGCCGCCGGTTTCACACCGCCCGGCACGGTGCCGCCGACCGTTCTCGTGCACCGTGTCGACGAACTGGACCTCGCCGAATACTCGGCCGCCAAGATCGGCGACGAACAACGGACCTCGCCGCTGCACCCCGAGCACCCGGCCTATGTCATCTTCACCTCGGGCTCCACCGGGCGACCCAAGGGCGTGGCGGTCAGTCATCGCGCCATCGCCAACCAGCTGGCCTGGATGCACGACGAATACCGGCTGCGTCCGGGCGATGTGTATTTGCAGAAGACCGCGATCACCTTCGACGTCTCGCTGTGGGGTTACTTCCTGCCGCTGCGCGCGGGCGCGAGCCTGGTGCTCGCCGCCCCGGACGGCCACCGCGACCCTCGCTACATCGCGGAAACCATTGCCAGACAGGGCGTCACGCTCACCGACTTCGTACCGTCGATGCTCGCGGTGTTCGCCGCGCACGCGGAGGCCGACGAATTGCGCTCGCTGCGCGACGTCTTCGTCATCGGCGAGGCACTGCCGCCCGAGACCGTCGCGGCCTTCCACGCTGTCTGCGACGCCGGGCTGCACAACCTGTACGGCCCCACCGAAGCCGCCGTGTCCATCACCTATCGCGAGGTCACCGCCGACGACACACCGCTGGTGCCGATCGGTGAGCCGGAGTGGAATTCGCAGGTCTACGTGCTGGATTCGCGGCTGCGCCCCGCGCCGATCGGGGTGCCGGGCGAGCTGTACCTGGCGGGGGACCAGCTGGCACGCGGTTATCACGGCCGGGCCGACCTGACCGCTGACCGCTTCGTGGCCAACCCTTTCGGCGTCCACGGTGAGCGCATGTACCGCACCGGCGACCTGGTGCGGTGGAGCCAGGACGGCGAACTCGTCTACCTCGGCCGCGTCGATTTCCAGGTGAAGTTCCGCGGCCAGCGCATCGAGCTCGCCGAGATCGAGACCGCGCTGCTCGCCGCGCCCGAGATCGGTCAGGCCGCCGTGCGGCTGGTGACCGCCGAGACCGGCGATTATCTGGCCGGTTATGTCGTCGCGGTACCCGGCGCGGAACTGGACCTGGACGCGCTGAAGTCCGGTCTCGGCCGGGTGCTTCCCGCGTACATGGTGCCGACCGCACTGGTCGAGCTGACCGAATTCCCGCTGAACACCAGCGGCAAGCTCGATCGTGCGGCGCTGCCGCTTCCGGTATTGCGCGGCAACCGTTTTCGCGCGCCCGTCGACGCGGCGCAGCGGCTCGTCGCGTCCGTGTTCGCCGAGGTGCTGCGGGTGGAGCGCGCCGGACTGGACGACGACTTCTTCGCGCTCGGCGGCAGCTCGCTGGACGCCACGCAGGTCGCCGCTCGCACCGGCGCGGCGATCGGCGCGCACGTCCCGGTCCGCACCCTCTTCGAAGCCTCGACGGTCGAGGGCTTCGCCGCGGCCGTTGCCGAGCTGGCCGAGGCGGGCGTGACCCGGCCGCCCCTGGCGCGGCGCGAGCGGCCGGACCGCATTCCGCTGTCGCCCGCCCAGCAGCGGCTGTGGTTCCTCAATCGCATCGAGAGCGAGGACTCTTCGCCAGGCGTCTACAACCTGCCCGTCGTGCTGCGGCTGACCGGCAGGCTCGACGTACGCGCGCTGGAGCGCGCCGTGCTCGACGTACTGGCCAGGCACGAATCGCTGCGGACCAGCTATCCGGACAGCGAGGACGGTCCCTACCAGTCGATCATCGACGCGGACGACATCGGACTGAGCCTGAATCCGGTGCCGGTCGAGCGCGCCGAACTGGCCGCCACCATCGCGGCCATCGCGGGCGGCGGCTTCGACGTCACCACCGAGCTGCCCGCGCGCGTCGCGCTGCTGACCCTCGACCGGATCGACGACGCGCGCGGCGTCCCCGATGACGAATACGCGCTGGTGTTCGTCGTCCACCACATCGCGGCCGACGCGCTCTCGATGACGCCGCTCGTCACCGATCTGATCCGCGCCTACCGCGCCCGGCTGATCGGCCGGCGGCCGGACTGGGCCGAATTGCCCATCCAATTCGCCGATTACAGCCTCTGGCAGCGCGAGCTGCTCGGCGCGCCGGAGCGGCCCGGCGATCTGGCGTACCGGCAGCTACGGTTCTGGCGCGACACCCTCGACGGCCTGCCCGCCGACCTGCCGCTGCCCACCGACCGTCCGCGTCCGGCACTCCCCAGCCGGCGCGGCGCGGCCGTCGATTTCGCGATCGATCCCGAGGTGGCCGCCGGGCTGCGCGCGCTGGCCGCCCGGCACGGCGCGACGCTGTTCATGGTGCTGCACGCCGCCTTCGCCGCCACGCTTGCGCGTTCGAGCGGCACCGATGACATCGTGGTCGGTTCGCCCGTCGGCGGGCGCGGTGAACGCGAACTCGACGACATGATCGGCATGTTCGTCAACACGCTCGTGCTGCGCAGCAGGGTCGCCTGGGACACCGCGTTCGATGATTTCCTCGGCGAGGTGCGCGACGCGGATCTCGCCGCGTTCGCCAATTCCGAGTTGCCGTTCGAGCAGCTGGTCGACGCGATGGATGTCGACCGAAGCACCGGCGCGCATCCGCTGTTCCAGGTGCTGCTCAGCTTCGGCGCGGCCCCGCGGGCGCTGTCGGCGGTCGAGGTCCCGTGGCTGACCGTGGAGCCGATCGACATCCCGGACGACAGCGCGAAATTCGACCTGCACCTGGTGCTCGCCGAGGGCGCCGACGGACTGAGCGGCAGCCTGCGCTACGCCACGGATCTGTTCGACGCCGCGACGGTCGCGGCGGTCGTCGCAAGGCTGCGCCGGATGCTCGTCGCGGTGGCCGCCGACGCCACGGCGCGCGTCGGCGAGATCGAGCTGCTCGACGCCGAGGAGCGCGCACTCGTGCTCGACCGGTTCAACGACACGGAACATCCCGTCGACGAAACGGCAACGCTCGCCTCGCTGTTCGCCGCGCAGGTCGCACGCACCCCCGATCGCCCCGCCCTCACCTTCGAGGGCGAGACCCTTACCTACGCCGAGCTTGCCGCGCGGGTAAACCGGCTGGGGCGCTGGCTGATCGCGCAGGGCGTCGGCCCGGATTCGCTGGTGGCGCTCGGCATGCGGCGCGGCATCGACCTGGTGGTCGGCATGTACGCGATCACGGCGGCGGGCGGCGGCTACGTGCCGCTGGACCCGGACCATCCGGCCGAGCGCACGGAACACATTCTCGCCACGGCGATTCCGGTCGCGGTGCTGACCTCCGGCGCGGATCCGGACCTCGCCGCGGCGCAGGTCCGCATCGACCGGCTCGACCTGTCCGGCTACTCCGACGCCCCGATCACAGACGCTGAACGCCGCGCCACGCTACGCGCCGGCAACACCGCGTATGTCATCTTCACCTCCGGTTCGACGGGCAAGCCGAAGGGCGTCGCGGTGAGCCACGGCGCGATCGTCAACCGATTGCGCTGGATGCAGTCGGCGTACGTGGCGCTGGACGGCGACGACGTGCTGTTGCAGAAGACGCCGGTCGCCTTCGACGTGTCGGTGCCGGAGTTCTTCTGGCCGTTGCAGGTCGGCGCGCGGCTGGTGCTGGCCCGCCCGGACGGTCACCGCGACCCGGCCTACCTGGCCGAGCTGATCCGGCGCGAGGGCGTCACCGCGGCGCACTTCGTGCCGTCGATGCTCGCCGCGTTCGTCGCCGAGGAACCCGAGACACCCAGCCTGCGGCACGTCTTCTGCTCGGGTGAGGCGCTGCCCGCCGCCACCGCGCAGCGGATGCGCGCGCTCACCTCGGCGCGGGTGCACAACATGTACGGGCCCACCGAGACGGCGGTCGAGGTGTCGGCGCACGAGGTGACCGACGCGGACACCGGCGCGCTGCCGATGGGCGGGCCGGTCTGGAACACCCGGATGTACGTCCTCGACGCGCGCCTGCGGCCGGTCCCGGTCGGCGTGCCCGGCGAGCTGTATCTGGCCGGTGCGCAGCTGGCCCGTGGTTACCTCGGCCGCGCCGATCTGACCGGAGATCGCTTCGTCGCCAATCCCTTCGGCGCCCCGGGCGCTCGGATGTACCGCACCGGCGACCTGGTGCGCTGGACGGCTGCGGGGGAGGTGCAGTTCCTCGGCCGCACCGATTTCCAGGTGAAGGTGCGCGGCCTGCGCATCGAACTCGGCGAGATCGAGACGGCGCTGCTCGCGGCTCCGGGGGTGGCCCAGGCCGCCGTGCTGGTGCGCGACGACCACGGCACCGGCGACCAGTTGGTGGCGTACCTGGTGCCGGAGGCCGCGCTCGATCTCGATCTGGTTCGCGCGGAGATCGCCCGCCGACTACCGGGCTACATGGCCCCCGCGGAATTCGTCGTGCTGGACGCCTTTCCGGTGAACGCCTCCGGCAAGCTGGATCGCCGGGCGCTGCCCGCGCCCGCGCCGCGGACCGTCGAGTTCCGCGCGGCCAGCGGTCCTGCGGAAACCCTTGTCGCCGAGATCTTTCGCACCCTGCTCGGCGCCGAACGGGTCGGCGCGGACGACAACTTCTTCGCGCTCGGCGGAAACTCGCTCATCGCTACCCAGCTCGCCGCGCGGCTGTCCAAAGCGACCGGAGCGCAGGTGCCGGTGCGCGCCGTGTTCGACGCGCCCACCGTGCGTGAACTCGCGCCGTACCTGAGGTTCGACGGACCCGCCGCGCCGGTGACGCTGCCGCCGCTGCTCGCACGGAAGCGCGGCGAGTCCGTCCCGCTCTCGATCGCCCAGCAGCGCATGTGGTTCCTCAACCGATTCGACAGCGCCGGAGGCGGTTACAACATCCCGTTCGCGCTGCGGCTGACCGGCGCGCTCAACGTGGCCGCGCTGGACGCGGCCGTCGCCGACGTGATCGGCAGACACGAAACGCTGCGCACCCTCTACCCCGAACACGACGGCGCGGCCACTCAGCTGGTGCTGCCGGCCGGTACCCGGCTCGTCGACCTCGCGCCGCAGACAGTGCGCGCGGCCGACCTGCCCGCGCTGATCGCCGCGGCGGCCGACACCGGATTCGACGTGACTTCCGAAGTGCCGCTGCGGATCAGGCTGCTCCACGTCGCGGACGGTGGCGCGCAGCAGGAACACGTGCTGCTGTTCGTCGTGCATCACATCGCGGCCGACGGCTGGTCCTTCGCGCCGCTGACCCGCGATCTGGCCGCCGCCTACGTCGCGCGCTGCGCGGGGTCCCCTCCCGCATGGCGTCCGTTGCCGGTCCAGTACGCCGATTTCGCGCTCTGGCAGCGGGACGCGCTGGGCGACGCATCGGACCCGACCTCGGTGCTGGCCGGCCAGCTGCGCTACTGGACGCACCGCCTCGCGGGTCTGCCCGAGGTTCTCGCGCTGCCTTCGGACCGCCCGCGTCCCGCGGTGGCCTCGAACCGTGGCGGCGCGGTCGTCGGACGGCTCGACGCCGCACTGCACCGCGACATCCAGGAGCTGGCCGCCGAACACCGCGTCACGCCGTTCATGGTGCTGCACGCCGCGTTGGCCGCGCTGCTGAGCAGGCTGGCCGCCAGCGGCGACATCGTCGTCGGCGCGCCGGTGGCCGGGCGCGGCGACGAGGCGCTGGACGAGCTCGTCGGCATGTTCGTCAACACCCTCGTGCTGCGCACCGAGGTGCGCGCCGAGGCCACCCTCGCCGAACTGCTCGCCGAGGTGCGGTCCGCCGACCTGGCCGCCTTCGAGCACGCGGCGGTGCCGTTCGAGCAGTTGGTCGACACGTTGAATCCCGTTCGTTCACAGGCGCATTCGCCGATCTACCAAGTGGCGCTGACGCTCCAGAACCAGACGAAGCCCGACTTCCGTTTGCAGCGCCTCGCCATCGCCGCGCTCGACATCGGCCCGGCCCCGATCCAGCTGGACCTGGACTGGACACTGACCGACCGCTACGACGCGGACGGCGAACCCGACGGCATCGACGTGCACCTGCACTACGCGCTGGACCTGTTCGACGAGCGCACGGTCACCGATCTCCTCGCCGGGTTCGAGCGGATGCTGCGCGCGATGGCGCGCGACACCAGGACCGCGGTCGGCGATGTCGAGCTGATGTCCGTCGCCGAGCGCGGAATGCTGCTCTCCGACCGGAACGCGACCGCGCGCGCACTGCCCGCCGAGACTCTCGACGACCTGCTCACGGTGCGCGCCGCCGCCGACGCGGACGCCCGCGCGGTGACCTTCGAGGACGCGACGCTCACGTATGGCGAGCTGGCCGCGCGGGTGAACCGGCTGGCTCGGCGCCTGATCGCCGAGGGCGTCGGCCCGGAAACGATCGTCGGGCTGGCCGCGCTGCGCTCGCTGGACATGCTGGTGGCGATGTTCGCGATCGTGCGCGCGGGCGGCGCGTACCTGCCGCTCGACCCGACGCATCCGGCGGACCGGTTGGCGCAGGGGATCGAAAGTGCCGAGCCCGCACTGGTTCTCGTCGTCGGCGGCGCGGAACTGCCGCCGCTGAACGCGCGCGTGCTGCGTCCGGCCGAGCTGGACCTGTCCGGCTGGTCGGCCGAGCCGGTCACCGACGCCGAGCGCCGCGCCGCGCTGCGCCAGGACAACACCGCCTACGTGCTGTTCACCTCGGGCTCCACCGGACGGCCCAAGGGCGTCGCTGTCACGCACCGCGCCATCATGAACCAGCTGCGCTGGCTCGAGCACCGCTACGAGGTGACCGCGGCCGACCGCATCCTGCAGCGCGCGCCGCTGACCTTCGACGTCTCGGTGTGGGAATGCTTCCTGCCCGTCGCGGTCGGCGCGCCGCTGGTGATCGCCAGACCCGGCGGACACTTGGACCTGGCCTACTTCGCCGGACTGCTGCGCGAACACGGCATCACCATCGCCGAATACGTGCCCTCGGTGCTCGCCGCGCTGATCGGCGAGGGCATGGGCGACGCGCTGCGCTCGTTCCGGCACCTGCACTGCGGCGGTGAGGCGCTGACACCCGATCTGCTCGCCGCGATCCGCGGCAGCTTCGACGGCGCGGTGCACAACGCCTACGGCCCGACCGAGGCGGCCATCTCGGCGGTCTATCACGAATTCACCGACGCCGACGTGGCTTCCGGCCGCGACGTGGCGATCGGGCGTCCGTGCTGGAACACCCGCGTCTACGTGCTCGACGCGCGGCTGCGGCCGGTGCCGGTCGGCGTGCCCGGCGAGCTCTACCTCGCGGGCGACCAGCTGGCGCGCGGCTACCACGGTCGCTCCGGGCTGACCGCCGAGCGGTTCGTGGCCGACCCGTTCGGTGTGCCAGGCGCGGTGATGTACCGCACCGGCGATCTGGTCCGCTGGAACCGTTCGGGCGATCTGATCTATCTGGGCCGTAACGATTTCCAGATCAAGCTGCGCGGTCAGCGGATCGAGCTCGGTGAGATCGAATCGGCGCTGGCCGGTGTGCCCGGCGTGACCAACGCGGCCGTGCTGGTGGCGAAGGACAGCTCCGGCTACGAATGTCTGGTCGGCTATGTCAGCGGGGAGGTCGCGGCCGACGCCGTCCTGGACGCGGTGCGCGAGCGGCTGCCCGGCTACATGGTGCCCGCGCACCTGGTGGCGCTGGACGAGATGCCGCTCACCACGGTCGGGAAGCTGGATCGCGCGGCGCTGCCGAAGGTCGAGGTCAGCGGCAGCGGGGTGGCCTACCGCGCGCCTCGGGAGGGCGCGGAATCGGTGCTCGCCGCCCTGGTCGCCGATCTGCTCGGTGGATCGGCGCGCATCGGCGCGGACGACGACTTCTTCGCGCGCGGCGGGAATTCGCTGCTCGCCATGCGGCTGGTCGCCCGCGCCAACGCGGCGCTGGGCTGCGCGCTCACGGTGCGCGAGGTGTTCGAGGCGCCTACGGTGGCCGAACTCGCGCAGCGCGTGCGCCATTCGGCCGGGCCGGTCGAGTCCCGTCCCGCTCTGGTAGCGGGTCCGCGGCCGGAGCGGATTCCCCTGTCGCTGGCGCAAACTCGGATGTGGCTGCTCAACCGGCTCGATCCGGAATCGGCGGTCTACAACATCCCGATCACCATCCGGCTGACCGGCGCGTTGGACACCGCGGCGCTGGCCGCCGCGCTCGGAGACGTGATCGCACGGCACGAGTCGCTGCGTACGGTCTTCCCGTCCGATGGCGCCGGGCCGTTCCAGTCGGTGCGCGCGGAAGTGCCCGCGCTCGAAGTGGACCCGGTGGCGGTCTCCGAGGCGGAACTGCCCGAGTCCGTCGCGGTCTTCGCGGCATTGCCGTTCGACCTCCGCGGCCAGATACCTGTTCGCGCCAAGCTGTTCCGTGCCGCGGCGGATGACCATGTGCTGGTGGTCGTCGTGCACCACATCGCGGCCGACGGCGTGTCCACCGCGCCACTGGCCCGCGACCTCATGGTCGCCTACACGGCTCGCAGCGCGGGCACCGCCCCGCAGTGGCGACCGCTCCCGGTGCAATACGCCGACTTCACGCTGTGGCAGCACGAAGTACTCGGCGCGCCCGCCGATCCGGACTCGGTGCTGGTCAAGCAAATCGCGCACTGGCGCGCCGAGCTGGCCGACTTGGCGCCCGTGCTGGAACTGCCCACCGACCGCGCGCGTCCGCCGGTCGCCACCGGGCGAGGCGCCGCGGTGGAATTCGCGGTCACCGCCGAACTGACCTCGGCGATCGCGGAACTCGCACGGCGACACGGCGTTTCCTCGTTCATGGTGGTGCACGCCGCCTTCGCCACCCTGCTCGGCAGGCTGGCGAGGACCGAGGACGTCGCGATCGGCACCCCGGTCGCCGGACGCGCCGAACAGGCGCTGGACGAGCTGGTCGGCATGTTCGTCAACACCCTCGTGTTGCGCACCGAGGTGCGCGCCGACGCGTCCTTCGCCGACCTGCTGCGGCAGGTACGCGAGGTCGACGTGCGCGCCTTCGCCCATGCCGACCTGCCGTTCGAGCGTCTTGTCGAGGAGATCGATCCCGTTCGCTCGCAATCGCATTCGCCGATCGTGCAGACCCTGCTGACCTTCGAGCACCGCGACGACACGGTGCTCGAGTTGCCGGGGCTCGAGGTGTCGGCCTACCCGCTCGACAATCGGGTCGCGCAGTTCGACTTGGCGCTGGAGCTTGTCGAACATCGCCAGGGCTCGGGCACGGCGCTGCGCGCGCTGCTGCGCTACGCGACCGACCTGTTCGACCGAGCCACGGTCCAGGCCTTCGCGGCGCGGTTCATCAGAATCCTGGAGACCGTGGTGGGCGACCCGGCTCTCCGAGTGGGCGACATCGAACTGCTCGATCCGGCCGAGCGTTCGCTGGTGCTCGAGCGGTGGAACGACACCGCGCACCCGGTCGCGACCAGCTCGCACACGCTGATCTCGCTGTTCGAGGAGCAGGTCGCGCGTACGCCGGAGGCGGTGGCGCTGACCTTCGAGGGAACCAGCCTCGAGTACGGCGAGTTCGCCGCTCGCGTGCACCGCTTGGCGCGCTGGTTGGTCACCCAGGGCGTCGGCCCGGATTCGTTTGTGGCACTCGGCATGCGGCGCTCGCTCGACCTGGTCGTCGGGATGTACGCGGTGACGGCCGCGGGCGGGGCGTACGTGCCGATCGATCCCGATCACCCGGCCGACCGCATCGAGTACGTGCTGGCCACGGCGCGTCCGGTGTGCGTGCTGACCTCCGGAATGGATCTGGAAGTCGCCACGGTGCGGCAGGTCCGGATCGATCGCCTGGATCTGTCCGCCCTCGCCGACGACCCGTTGACCGACGCCGACCGGATCGGCGAACTCACGCCGGGGCACCCCGCGTACGTGATCTTCACTTCCGGCTCCACCGGCCGCCCCAAGGGCGTCGCGGTGTCGCACGCCGCCATCGTCAACCGGCTGGTCTGGATGCAGGATCGGTACGGGCTGCGTCCCGACGACGCGGTGTTGCAGAAGACGCCCGCCACCTTCGACGTGTCGGTGTGGGAGTTCTTCTGGCCCTTGCAAGTCGGCGCCCGCTTGGTCGTCGCCCGCCATGACGGTCACCGCGATCCCGCGTACCTGGCCCGGCTAATCGCGGCCGAGCGCGTCACCACGGTGCATTTCGTGCCCTCGCTGCTCGCGGTGTTCCTCAGCGAACCGCTGGCGCGCGAGCGCGCCGCGTTGCGCCGGGTCTTCGCGTCCGGCGAGGCGCTGCCCGCCGCCGTCGCACAGCGGGCGCGGCGGGTTCTCGGGGTGCGGGTGCACAACCTCTACGGCCCGACCGAGGCCGCCGTGGACGTGACGTATCACGAGGTCACCGACGCGGACGCGGACTCGGTGCCGATCGGCAGGCCGGTGTTCAACACCCGGCTGCTGGTGCTGGACGCCCGGCTGCGGCCGGTGCCCGTCGGCGTGCCGGGTGAGCTGTATCTGGCGGGCGGGCAGCTGGCGATCGGTTATGTGGCGCGGCTTGAGTTGACTGCGGATCGGTTCGTGGCCACTCCTTTCGGCGAGCCCGGCGAACGTATGTACCGCACCGGCGATCTCGTGGTCTGGACAGCGAGCGGCGAACTGGAATACCTGGGCCGCACCGACTTCCAGGTGAAGCTGCGCGGTCTACGCATCGAACTCGGCGAGATCGAGGCCGCCCTCACCTCCGTGGCCGCGGTCGACCAGGCGGTGGTGGTCGTACGGGGCGGGCAGGTGTCCGGCGCCGACCAGCTGGTCGCGTACCTGACCGGCGCGTCGATCGACATCGATGCCGTGCGCGCGCGGCTGGTCGCCGAACTGCCCGGCTACATGGTGCCTTCGGCCTTCGTCGTGCTCGACGAGTTCCCGGTCAACTCCTCCGGAAAGCTGGACCGCAAGGCGCTGCCCGCGCCCGTCGTCGAGGCGGCGGTCTTCCGCGCACCGGAGACCGACGCCGAACGGACCGTCGCGGCGCTGTTCGGCGAGCTGCTCGGCGTCGAACGGGTCGGCGCGGACGACGACTTCTTCGCGCTCGGCGGCAACTCGCTGATCGCCACCCAGCTTGCCGCGCGGCTCGGCGCCGAGCTGAACACGGACATCCCGGTGCGGGCGCTGTTCGACGCGCCGACCGTCGCGGCGCTCGCCGAGCGAGCGGTCGAGGGCACGGGAGTGGCTCGCCGCCCCGCACTCACCGTGGGACCGCGCCCGGAGACGATCCCGCTCTCGCCCGCTCAGCAGCGCATGTGGTTCCTGAACCGCTTCGATCCCGGGGAGACCGTCAACAACATCCCGGTCGCCATCCGCTTCGTCGGCGAGCTGGACACGGCGGCGCTGACCGCCGCGATCGCCGACGTGATCGCCAGGCACGAGACGCTGCGCACCGTCTACCCGGACCGCGACGGCGTCGGCCACCAGCGGATACTCGACGCCGCCGTCCCGTCGATCACCGAGCTGGATTCCGCCGACCCGGCCGCGGCCCTCGTCGAATTCGTCGCCACGCCGTTCGACGTGACCGCCGAGGTGCCGCTGCGGATCGGGCTTGCGGAGCTGTCGGAGCACGAGCACCTGCTCGCCCTCGTCGTGCACCACATCGCCGCCGACGGTTTCTCGATGGGACCGCTGGCCCGCGATCTCGCCGCCGCCTACGCCGCGCGCGTCGCCGGCGGGGAGCCGGACTGGACGCCGCTGCCCGCGCAGTACGCCGATTACGCGCTCTGGCAGCGCGAACTGCTCGGCGCTGAGGACGATCCCGAGTCGATCGCTGCCCGTCAGCTGGACTATTGGCGGCGTACGCTGCGCGGGCTGCCCGCCCAGCTGGATCTGCCCGCCGACCGCCCGCGCCCGGCCGTCGCCTCGCACGCCGCCGCGAGCGCCACCCTGCTACTGGACCCGGTGGTGCGGACGGGCATCACCACGCTGGCGGCGCGGCACGACGCGACGCCGTTCATGGTGGTGCACGCAGCGCTCGCGGTGCTGCTCGCGCGGCTCTCCGGCACCGCCGACATCGCCGTCGGCGCGCCGATCGCCGGGCGCGGCGAACGTCGGCTGGACGACCTGATCGGCATGTTCGTCAACACGCTGGTGCTGCGCACCGAGGTGCCCGGCGCGGACTCCTTCGCGGCCGTGTTGCGGCGGGTGCGCGAGGGCGACCTGGACGCGTTCGCGAATGCCGAGGTGCCGTTCGAGCGGCTGGTGGAGGTGCTCGACCCGCCGCGCTCGCAGGCGCGGCACCCGCTGTTCCAGGTCGCGCTGTTCTTCCAGAATCTCTCGCCGATCGCGGTCCGGCTACCGGGCCTGACCGTGGCGGAGTACGAGTTCGACTACGAGACAACGCGTTTCGACCTACAGCTCACGGTCTCCGACGACGCGGTGCGTTTCACCTACGCCACCGACCTGTTCGACGCCGCCACCATCCACACCATGGGGGAGCGGTTCCTGCGGCTGCTGACCGCGGTGATCGCGGACCCGGACCTGCCGGTCGGTGACATCGACCTGTTCGGCGCGGGCGAGTCGCACAGGGTGGTCACCGAATGGAACGACTCCGCGCACACCGCGTTCGTGGCGGAGATGCTGCTCGACGAGTTCGAGGCGCAGGCCGCCGCCACGCCCAACGATCCCGCGCTGGTGTACGTCCCCGACGGCGGCGCGCCCGCCACGGTGCTCACCTACGGCGAACTGGATCAGCGCGCCAACCGGCTGGCCCGCCATCTCATCGAGGCGGGAGTCGGCCCGGAATCGCTGGTGGCTCTGGCCATTCGGCGATCCACGGACCTGGTGCTCGCCATGTACGCCGTACTCAAGGCGGGCGGCGCGTACGTGCCGATCGATCCCGACCATCCCGCCCAGCGCATCGCCCACATCCTGGACACCGCGCGGCCCGCCGCGTTGCTCACCACCGAACGCGACCGTGCCGGACTCGGCTACACCGGACGCACGGTGTGCGTGGACACCGTCGCGCTGGACGGCTACGCCGACGATCCCATCGCGACCGAGGAGCGCGGCGCGCCGATCCACCCGGGGAACCCGGCGTACGTGATCTTCACGTCCGGATCGACCGGAAAGCCGAAGGGCGTCAGTGTTTCGCACGCGGCGATCGTCAACCAGATGACCTGGATGCAGTCGGAATACCGGCTGCGCGCCGACGACGTGTATCTGCAGAAGACCGCGACCACCTTCGACGTTTCGCTGTGGGGCTACTTCCTGCCGCTGCGCGTCGGCGCGACCGTGGTGCTCGCTACGCCGGACGGGCACCGCGATCCGGGCTACCTCGCCGAGGTGATGGGCCGCTACGGCGTCACCGTCACCGATTTCGTGCCGTCGATGCTCAGCGTCTTCGCGGGACACGTGCACAGCACCGGACAGCGTCTGGTCGCGCTGCGCACCGTCTTCGTGATCGGGGAGGCGCTGCCCGCCGAGACCGTCCGCGGGTTCGGCGCGGTGAGCGATGCGCGGCTGCACAACCTGTACGGACCTACCGAGGCCGCGGTCAGCATCACCTACCGGGACGTGACGGGCGAGACCGAGCGCACCGTGATGCCGATCGGCAACCCCGAGTGGAACAGCCGTGTCTACGTGCTGGATTCGCGCCTGCGGCCGACCCTGCCCGGTGTGGCGGGTGAGCTGTATCTGGCCGGGACCCAACTGGCCCGCGGTTACCACGGCCGACCCGACTTGACCGCGGATCGGTTCGTGGCCAACCCCTTCGGCGCTCCCGGCGAGCGCATGTACCGCACCGGCGACCTCGTGCGCTGGGACACCGGCGGGGGCTCCGCTGAGCTGGTGTACCTCGGACGCACGGACTTCCAAGTGAAGTTCCGCGGCCAGCGCATCGAACTCGGGGAGATCGAGGCGGTGCTGGCCGGGGTGCGTGGCGTGGCCCGAGCCGCGGCGCTGGTGGTCGGCGATCACCTGGTCGGCTACGTCGTGCCGACGCCGGAGAACACCGCAGATCTCCAGGACGCGCTGCGCGCCGCGGCGCGGGCGACGCTGCCGTCCTACATGCTGCCCTCGGCTTTCGTGGTGCTGGACGCTTTCCCGCTCAACGCCTCCGGCAAGCTGGACCGAAAGGCGTTGCCGGAGCCGGTGTTCGACCGCCGTGCCTACACGGCTCCTGTCACCCCGGCCGAGCGTCTGGTGGCCGCCGCCTTCGAGGACGTGCTGGGTCGCGGGCCGGTCGGTGTCGAGGACAGCTTCTTCGATCTCGGCGGAAACTCGCTCAGCGCGACGAGGGTGCTGGCCAGGCTCGGCGAAAGGCTGGGCAGGCGAGTGCCCGTGCGGCTGCTGTTCGAGGCGCCGACGGTCGGTGCGCTGGCGGCGGGAATCGCCGCGGCGGCGACGGATTCGGTCGTTCCGCTGATCGCGGGTCCGCGTCCGGAGCCGGTGCCGTTGGCGCCCGTGCAGCGCGGCATGTGGTTCCTCAACCGGCTCGATCCGTCGTCGGCCGCGCACAACATCCCGGTCGCGATGCGGATTCGCGGCGAACTGGACGAGGTGGCGCTCGGCGCGGCATTCGCCGACGTGGTCGCGCGGCACGAGGTGCTGCGCACCTACTATCCCGCCGGGGCCGACGGCACGGCGCACCAGGTGATCCTGCCCGTGGAGCCGGCGCCCGTGCGGTTGGCCGTCGAACCGGTCGATGCGGGCAGCATCGAAGGTCGGATCGCCGAATTCCTCGCCGCCGGTTTCGATGTCACCAACGAGGTTCCGGTGCGCGCGGTATTGCTGCGCGAGAATCCGACCAGCCGGGTGCTCGTCGCGGTGCTGCACCACATCGCCGCCGACGGATACTCGATGCGGCCGCTGCTACGAGACCTGGTCTCCGCCTACGTGTCTCGCGTGATCGGCGCCGCACCGGCGTGGCCGGAGCTGGCCGCGCAGTACGCGGACTACGCGGTCTGGCAGACAGCGTTGGTAGAAAGCGCGGCGGCCGAGGAACTTTCGTTCTGGCGCGAGGCGCTGCGCGAACTGCCCGAGGATCTGGCCCTGCCCACCGACCGTCCACGTCCGCCCGTCGCGAGCAAGCGCGGCGGCAACGCGCGCGCCCGGATCGGCGTCGGCGCGCGGGTGCGCGAACTCGCACGTGCCCACCGAGCGACGCCGTTCATGGTGGTGCACGCGGCACTGTCGGTACTGCTGGCCAGGCTCTCCGGTTCCGGCGACATCGCGATCGGCACCCCTGTCGCGGGCCGTGGCGCGGCGGCGCTCGACGACTTGGTCGGCATGTTCGTGAACACGCTGGTGCTGCGCACCCGGCCACGTCCCGAACAGTCCTTCACCGAACTGCTCGCCGAGACGCGGGCCGCCGATCTGGCGGCGTTCGCGCACGCCACCGTGCCGTTCGAGCGGGTGGTCGACGAACTCGGCGTGGCGACGACGCAGGCTAGGCATCCGCTGTTCACGGTCGCCCTGAGCTACCTGAACACCGGGGACGACACCTTCGCCGTGCCGGGGCTCGAGCTCGCTACGGTCGAATTCGACGAGCCGGTGGCGCGTTTCGACCTCCAGTTCACCGTGACCGCGGACCTCGACGCCGACGGACACTTCACGGTCGAACTGAATTACGCGACCGATCTGTTCGACGCGGACACCGCCGAAGGGCTGCTGCGCCGGTTCGGCCGGGTCCTCGGCGCGCTGACCACCGAGCCGGAACGCCCGATCGGCGCGGTCGAGCTGCTCGCGCCCGCCGAGCGCGCCGAACTGCTCGCCAGGCGCGGCGCCGAGGCGGTGCCGCAGCGGACTCTCGCCGAGCTGATGGCGGCGGCCGTCGCCATGAACCCGGACGGCATCGCCGTGGTCTGCGGTGCCCGCGAGCTGACCTACCGCGAGCTGGACGAGCAGTCCACACGCTTGGCCAGGGTGCTCGTCGGGCACGGCATCGGCGCGGAGGACGTCGTCGCGATCGCCATCCCGCGTTCGGCCGAGGCGCTGCTCGCGGTGTGGTCGGTGGCCAAGACGGGCGCCGCGTTCGTCCCGGTCGATCCGACCTATCCGGCCGACCGGACAGCGCACATGCTCACCGACTCCGGCGCGGTCTTCGGCCTCACGATCGACGCGGTCCACGCCGCACTGCCCGCCGCCGTCGAATGGCTGGCGCTGGACACACCCGCCACCATCGCGCGGACTCGGCACACCAGCGGAGCTCCGCTCGGCGCGGACGAGCTGGTGCGGCCCATGCGCACCGATCACGCGGCGTGGATGATCTACACATCGGGCTCGACGGGTGTGCCGAAGGGCGTGCTGGCGACGCACGCGGGCATCGCGGGCATCGCTCGCGCGCAACGGGATCGGTACTCGGTGACCGCCGACGCGCGAGTGCTCGCCGTGTCCTCGCCCAGTTTCGACGCCTCGATGCTGGAGCTGCTGATGGCGCTCTCGGCGGGCGCGACCATGGTCGTCGCACCGGCGAGCGTCTACGGCGGGTCCGAGCTGACGGCGCTGATCCGCGATCGGCGGGTGACCCACGCCTTCATCACCCCGGCGGTCCTGCAAACCCTCGATCCGGCGCGACTTCCGGAGCTGCGGCAGTTGACCGTCGGCGGTGAGGCCTACGGCCCGGATGTGGTGCGGCGCTGGGGCGTCGGACGCGCGATGTACAACACCTACGGCCCCACCGAGACCACCGTCATCACCACGATCAGCGCGCGGATGCGGCCGGGTGATCCGCTCGACATGGGCTCGCCGATCCACGGCATGTCCGCGCTCGTGCTCGACGACCGGTTGCGGCCGGTGCCCGTGGGTGTCGCGGGGGAGTTGTACCTGCGCGGACCCGGCTTGGCGCGCGGATACCATGCGCGGGCGGGTCTTTCGGCGAGCCGGTTCGTCGCGGACCCTTACGGGCCCGAAGGCGGCAGGATCTACCGGACCGGTGATCTGGTCAGATGGGTGCCCGCATTGCGAAGCGATTCGACGAGGGGCGGTGGGCCCGCCTCCGGCGCGCTCCAGCACCTCGGCCGCACCGACCACCAGGTGAAGGTGCGCGGTCTGCGGATCGAGCTGGGTGAGATCGACGCGGTGCTCGGCGCGCACGAGTCCGTCGAATACGCGGTGACCGTCGGGCACACCGATGCCAATGGTGTCGTCTCGCTGGTTTCCTACGTGGTCGCCGCGCCGGGGCACACGGTGGACACCGCGGACCTGACCGCCTTCGCGGGTCGTTCGCTGGCCGCCTACATGGTGCCCGCCGCCATCATGGTCCTCGATGCGCTGCCATTGACGCCGGTCGGGAAGCTCGATCGAAAGGCGTTGCCGGAACCGGAATTCCGCGCTGCCGCGTTCCGCGCGCCGGTGACCGCGGTGCAGCGGACGGTCGCCTCGACCGTCGCCGCCCTACTCGGGATCGACGAGGTCGGTTTGGACGACGACTTCTTCGCGCTCGGCGGAAACTCGCTCACCGCGACGCAACTCGCCGCGCGACTCGGTGCGGCGCTGGGCGTCACCGTAGGCGTACGCACCGTGTTCGAGCACTCGACCGTCGCGGACCTGGCCGCCGAGCTCGCCGGTGGAGACACCTCGCCCGCCCGCCCCGCGCTGCTCGCGCGCAGCGGCGACGAGCCGGTTCCGCTGTCGCTGGCGCAGCAGCGCATGTGGTTCCTCAACCGGCTGGACCGCCAGTCCACCGCCTACAACATCCCGCTCGCGGTGCGGCTGAGCGGCGCACTCGATGTCGCCGCGTTGAACGCCGCCATCGCCGACGTGGTGGCCAGGCACGAGGTGCTGCGGACGGTCTACCCGCAGCGGACGGCCGGACCCGTGCAGGTGGTGCTGCCGGTCGAGGACGCGGGCACCCCGGTGCTCGCGCCGATCGAGGTGCCGATCGATGATCTGCCCATCGCCGTCGCGGATTTCGTCGGCGCGGGTTTCGACGTGACCGACGCGGTGCCGCTACGGGCACGGCTCTTCCGGCCGGTGTCCGAGAACGCTTTGGCGGCAACGGAACACGTGCTCGTCGTGGTGGTGCACCACATCGCGGCGGACGGTTCGTCGCTCGTTCCGCTGGCCAGGGACGTGATGCTGGCGTACGCGGCGCGCAAGCAGGGGCGCGCGCCGGAATGGGCGCCGTTGCCGGTGCAGTACGCCGATTACAGCCTGTGGCAGCGGGAATTGCTCGGCGCGGAGGACGACCCGGAATCTCTCGTGGCGCGCCAACTCCGGTTCTGGATGGAGGCACTCGACGAACTGCCCGCGCAGCTGCCGCTGCCGACGGATAGACCGCGGCCCGCGGTCGTGTCCACTCGCGGCAGGCACGTCGATTTCGCGGTCGACGGCGAAACACACGCGGCCCTGGTGGAATTGGGTCGCACGTCGGGCGCCACGCTGTTCATGGTGGTGCACGCCGCCTTCGCCGCCCTGCTCGCGCGGCTGTCCGGCACCGGCGACATCGCCGTCGGCACGCCCGTTGCGGGTCGCGGCGCGGCCGAACTCGACGATGTGGTCGGTATGTTCGTCAACACCCTGGTCCTACGCACCCGGGTGGACGCGAGCGACGGATTCAGCGCGCTGCTCGAACGGGTGCGCGCCGCCGATCTCGCGGCGTTCGCGCACGCCGACGTCCCGTTCGAGCGGCTGGTCGAAGTGCTGAATCCAGAGCGCTCCACGGCGCGGCACCCGCTGTTCCAGGTCGGCTTCTCGTTCCACAACCAGGCCGAGGCCGACTTCACGCTGGACGGGCTGACCGCGACCGCGGTCGACTTCGATTCCGAGGTCTCCCAGTTCGACCTGCACTTGGTGGTCACCGATCGCTACGACGCGCAAGGCGTGCCCTCGGGACTCGCCGCGACGATCACCTACGCCACGGCGCTGTTCGACGAGGCGACCGTCGCCGGCTTCGCGGGCCGGTTGCAGCGGCTGCTGAAAGCCGTGTGCGCCACGCCGCGCAGGCCGGTCGGCGACCTGCCCCTGCTGGACGACGCCGAGACCGAACGCATGCTCGTCGCGTGGAACGCCGCCGACCGTGAGTTCGCGCCGGACACGCTGGTCACCGCGTTCGAGAAGCAGGTGGCGCGTACGCCCGACGCGGTCGCCGTCGTCGACGACGCGCACACCCTGACCTACGCCGAGTTCGCCGCGCGGGTGAACCGGCTGGCCAGGGTGCTGATCGGCCGCGGCATCGGCCCGGAAACACTGGTGGCACTGGCCGTACCGCGCAGCGTCGACCTGCTCGTCGCGATGTACGCGGTGGTGACGGCGGGCGGCGCCTACGTGCCGCTCGACCCGGACCATCCGCTCGATCGGACCACCGGCGTGCTTGCCGCAGCGAATCCGGAGTTGGTGCTCACGTCCGCGCGCAGGCCGATGCTGCCCGTGGCGGTGTCCGATCACGAGGTGCTTCTCGACATGACGACGGTCCCCGAGGACGTCGACGCCGCACCGGTCCGGGACACGGAGCGGGTGCGGGCGTTGTCGCCGTGGCACACCGCGTACGTCGTCTTCACGTCCGGCTCGACCGGTGTTCCGAAGGGCGTCGCGGTCCCGCACCGCGCCGTCGCGCACCAGCTCGACTGGATACAGTCGGAGTACCGCCTCGGCGCCGACGACGCCGCGCTGCTGATGACCTCGGCCGCGTTCGATCTCTCGGTGTGGGAATTCTGGTGGGCGCTGCGCACCGGAGCGCGCGTGGTGCTCGCGCCGACCGGCGCGCAGCGTGACCCGGAAGGGGTGCTCGACCTGGTCCGCCGGGCCTCGGTCACCACGATGACGCTGGTGCCGTCGCTGCTCGCCATGCTGGCCGAGGTGTCCGGCGGACGCAGACTGCCCCGCTCGCTGCGCAGGCTGTTGGTGATCGGCGAGGCGTTGCCCGCGGCGACCCTCGCCAAGGTCGGCGCGCTCACCGATGCGCGGGTCGACAATCTGTACGGGCCGACGGAAGCGGCGGTTTCGGTGACTCGGTACCGCACAGCGGTCGGTTCGGCGGCGCGGAGGTCGACCGGCGCGGAGACGGCGGTGTCGACCGGCACCGTGCCGATCGGTACGCCCGAGGCGGGTACCCAGGTCTACGTCCTCGACGACCGGCTGCACCCGGTCCCCGCGGGCGTCACCGGCGAGCTGTACTTGGGCGGCGCGCAGCTGGCCCGCGGGTATCACGGCAGGCCGGACCTGAGCGCGGAACGCTTCGTGGCCAACCCGTTCGGCGCACCGGGCAGCAGGCTGTACCGCACCGGCGACATGGTGCGCTGGGGCTCCGACGGCAACCTCGGCTACGTGGAACGACGCGATTTCCAGGTGAAGGTGCGCGGCTACCGCATCGAGCTCGCCGAGATCGAGCACGCGCTGCGCGCCAGGCCGGAGGTCGCGGAGGCAGTCGTCGCCGCGCACCGGGCGGATGGTGAGAACGCCATGCTTGTCGGCTATTTCACGGCCTCGACGCCGGTCGACACCGAGCGCTCGCACACCGCGTCGGACCTCGACGCACTGCGCGCCGCGCTGGCCGAGGCGCTGCCCAGCTACATGGTGCCCGCCGTGCTCGTTCGACTGGACGCGCTGCCGCTCAACGCCAACGGCAAGGTGGACCGCGCCGCATTGCCTCGGCCCGAACTGGCCGCGCGCGAGTTCCGCGCTCCGGCAACGGAACTGGAACACACCGTGTGCGCCGTCTTCGCCGAGGTGCTGGAAACGGAGCGAATCGGCGTGGACGACAACTTCTTCGAGCGCGGCGGCAATTCGCTGCTCGCCACCCGTCTGACCACCCGGCTGAGCGCGGAGCTCGGCGAACCGGTGCCGGTCGTCTGGTTGTTCTCCGCGCCGACGCCCGCCGGGCTCGTCACCCAGCTCGAGCTGACCAGGTCCGGCCGGGGCCGGGTGGACGCGGCGGCGGCCTTCGACGTGCTGCTTCCGCTGCGGCCGGGCGGCAGCAAAGAGCCGCTGTTCTGCCTGCACCCGGTCGGCGGCGTGGCGTGGTCGTTCGCCGGTTTGGCCGCGCACGTCGATCCGGAGCGGCCTATCTACGGGTTGCAATCGCCGGTGCTGAATTCCGCCGAGCCCCTGCCGGATTCGATCGAGGACTGGGCGCGGCGCTACGTCGCGGAGATCCGCGCCGTGCGGCCGGAGGGGCCGTACCACCTGCTCGGCTGGTCGCTCGGCGGCGTTCTCGCGCACGCCGTCGCGATCCAGTTGCAGGACGAGGGGCAGCATGTCGCGACGCTGGCCATGATGGACAGCCCGCGCACCGAATCGGTGGCCGAGACCACCGTGCCGCTCGCCGACCTGCTCGGCGGACTGCTCGGTGAACAGGCGGCCAACGCGGACACCGAACTCGACCTCACCGCGCTCGCCGAGCGCATCGCCGAACTGCCGGAACCGTTCGCCTCCTTCGGCGCCGAACGGCTCGGCCGGGTGCTGGACGCGGGAACCCGCTCCCTCGAACTCCTCACCGGCTACCGGCCCCGCAGCTACAAGGGCAACCTGGTGTATTTCACCGCCGCCCTGGACGACCCGACCGGCGCCACCGGAGCCGCCGGCTGGGCCGACGCCGTGGACGGGACCGTGCACAACCACGCCGTCACGGCCACCCACTGGCGGATGACCGCCGAATCCGCGCTCGCCCGCATCGGCCACGTGCTGACCGCGGCCTTGGCCGACACCGACCGCGCACGAACCCGTCCCAGCCTCACGAAAGGTGAACTATGACAAACCCGTTCGACGACGATGACGCCCAGTTCTACGTCCTCACCAACGCCGAGGGCGAGCACTCCCTGTGGCCCGTCTTCGCCGCCGTCCCCAGCGGCTGGACCATCGCCTACGGCGCCGCCCCGCGCAGCGCCTGCCTGGAGTACGTCGAAACCCACTGGACCGACATGCGACCCAAGTCCCTGATCGCCGCCATGACCCCGAAGGCCAACTGAAATGTGGGGGGCGCGCCGACCGGCGCGCCCCCCACCCCCGGGGCAGCTACACGTCCACCCGTTGGGCGTCGATGACCTCCCTGGCTCGCTGCCGCCACTCGCCAACGGCGCGACCGCTGTTGTTCAGCAGCGCCGAGTCGAATCGCTTGGCGCGCTTGGTGACCGTCAGCCCGATGTAGGTGTTCGCGTTGGTGATGGCGGCGGTGGCGACCGCGCAGGCCTCGTCCACCTCGCCGGAGGCCAGCAGCGCGGTCGCGTGCTCGAAGCTCACCAACGCGGGTTCCATCGTCTCGCTCGGGTCGTACAGCGAGATGGCCTGCGCCGCCGCGATCGCCGTCTCGTCGGGCTTACCGAGCCTGGCGTACCCGATGGCGCGGTAGAAGGCGAGCTTCTCCGGTCGGAACGAGAAGATGCCGATCGGCAGCTCCTCGGACGAGACGCTGTCCAGCGCCCGCGCGGATTTGTCGATGCAGTAGGCGAATTGGCGTTCGTCGCCGAGATCGGCGTGCGCGCGCGCCGCCATGCCCCAGAGCCAGGCGGCGGCCGCGCCGGTCGCCGGGTCCTCCGCGAGACGCGGATCGAGCAGGCGCAGCACTTCCCTCGGCTTGTCGCTGTAGGTGGGCAGGTAGGCGAGACCGGCGAGCGCGATGTCTTCCGAGTAGCGGTCGCCGATGTCCTGGGCCGCGTGGATCGCGGTGGTGTACCAGAGCCGTGCCTGGCCGAAATGACCTTCGTTGAACAAGATCTCGCCGACCACGTTGGCCAGCCGACCGGCCGTGCGCACCAGCCGGATCTGGTGGGGCGTGGCCTGGCGCTCACCGAGACAGGCGCGCACTGTGCGGAATTGGTCGAGCGTGCCCTGCAACAGCTCGTGCGGCGGCACCTGGACGACCTGCTTGCCCAGCGCCGCGGTGGATTCTTCCAGGAAACCGAGCCTGCGCTCGCTCATCGACCCGGCGTCCAGGGTCGCGAGCATCCGCTCCGGTTCGCTTGCCAAGAGTTCGGCAGCGTGTCCCGCCAGACCTGCGCTGATGCAGGCCAGCATTTCCCGCCTTCTCACGTCGTCATCCTCGACTTCCTCGTCGAGCCCGATCGGCGCCTGCCGAACCTCCGGTCCGGCCTGCGCTTTGTCCCTACCGAGCTTGATTGTCCGATCGAGCGCCGCGCTCGCATCGTCGGTGTGGCCTGCCGCTTCGCGACCCGCCTTGATCGCCCGCTCGAATCGCGTGACGACGACTGAATCGGCCTCGGACAGCACTCGATCGAGTAATCGACGGCTTGCGGCGTGCATCCGGGTTGTCCGGCCGTTCTCCCACAAGACCACGGTGCGCGGGGTAACGCCCACCAAACGTGCGAACTCGTAACGACTTCGCTTCATCGCCGTGCGAAGGGCAAGCACGTCCTCGCCCGTCCAGTCGACCTCAACCATAGGACCCGCTTCCTCGCATCAGGCCGATTCACTCGAAAATTACTCGCATTTATCGCATTCCGGGCTGTTATGTACCCAATCGCAACCCGCACTCTGTATTCGCACCCGGCGCCGGGGTTGTGCCCAGACCCTATGGGGGCGCCCACTCTCCGGAACCCGGCGCACGGTCCCGAGGCGGTCATGATCCAGCCGCTTCGAGCGCGGTTCCGCCGGCGCTCCCGGCGCCGGGTGCACTGAACTCCGCGGAGGTGGACGATGAACGTACCGCATTCGGACTTGCGCGAACTGTGGCTTGTCCAAAGTCGAGACTGCGCAACAGAACCGCAGGTCTTGGACTACGACAAGGCGAGGTTCATCCTCTCCGTCCACGCCGGTCACGGCAGTGGCTGCCGCCAGTATCTAGCCGCCTCCGCCTACTGCTTCCGGCGCGCCGTAGACAAGTGATCCGATGTACTCGACGCTGTCCATCCTGACCGGATGCGGTCTGGTCGTCTCCCTCATCGGCATCATCGGAACCTGCGTCGGCGACCCCCGCTCTGCCGCCGGACACCGCGCTCCCGCAACACCTTTCACGGTCTCGGAAGCACACCGCGCAATGCAGCTGCACCGGGGTTGCCGAGCCGATGCTTGCGCCCGCAAAGGCGCCGCCTTCCGCACCTTGGTCGCGGCGGGCCGCATTGTCCCCGACACCCGCGCCGACGGTTATTCGATGTAGCTCTAGAAAGGTCTGCGCGGCAACGGAAGTCGCCGGTTCTGGTGTCGGCGAGGCTCCCGATAGACCGCGCTGTTCGGAGAAAGTTCGCTGTCTGGAGATCCGTTGCGCGAATGAATCATAAGGCGTTCAAATCTCCGCAGTGTGCATTCATTTCGGGATAGATGTCGATCCGAGCGAGGATCCGTCCGGATGGTCGACGGGCACCGTAAAAGTGTCGCTTGGCGGCACAGTCCGGTGGTACACCACAGTAGTTGCGGACCTGCCCTTGTTGGCCCAGCCGCCGCCCGCTCGGGTCATCGTGCGAGTATCAGCTGTCTACCTGATCGGAAGGAATCGATCTGTCGTGAACATGGGCATGGTTCTGGGCGACCGCCGCTCCCGCGCTTCGGCATGGGAGCAAGCCGTGCTGCCTCCTTCGTGATCGGCGGGTAGCCACGCCTGCTCCCCTTCGAAGCGTCGTCGGTCAGTGTCACCTTCGACCTTCACGGGAGCACCACATGTCCACGGTCAGCTGGACCGAGAATGGAACGAGACATACCGCCTGTTGGCGTTCGGAGAACGGGACTCCAGCGCCGGCCCGCATCGTTGTCATCGACGATCGCACTTCCGCCAATGTTGCCTTTCGACTCGCCCAGTCGGGCTCTGGTCTGCTGTGGCGAGGTGACTTCCACAACGCCCGGCAACTCTTGCGTGCCATGGACCGACGCCTCCAGAGGCGGCCGGATCCAGGGCACGGCGGCATCGACGCCCTTTTTCGCGCACACAGGGAGGCTCGCGCGCAACGAGCGGCGCTGCTCGGGAAAGTACTGATCGCGCTGGAGCGGGATCACTCGATCCGGCTGCGCCGAGCGCCTGACGGGCGTGCAGCATGCGAGCACGCGTATGGGAAGCCGGCGGATGACGCAGGGGAAGACTCCAGCGGAGTTACGCTCGTCTCGCTTCCCGAACTCCTCGGCGTCATCAGTGCCTACGAGTGGCACCGGAAGGGCATCGACATACCTGCTCTCGGCGCTCGGCTCCACCCCGCGTACGGTGTCTTCGCTCCCACCCGGAACGAATACATCGATCTCGTTGCCCATGCGCCCTTTCCCGCAGGCGTCGCCCACCCCGTCGTGTTCGACATCGGCACCGGCACCGGGGTGCTCGCCGCCGTTCTCGCCCGGCGTGGCGCCGGAGAAGTGCTAGCGACCGACATCAACCCGCGTGCGGTGCGATGCGCGCGCGAGAACATGCGGCGACTCGGTCTCCTCGGCCGGGTTCGAGTCGCCGAGGCCGATATGTGGCCTGGTGGCCGACAGCGTGCCGACCTGATCGTCTGCAACCCGCCATGGTTGCCCGGATGCCCCAGCTCTGCTTTGGAACTCGGGATCTATGACCCCGCGTCCGACGTGCTGAACCGCTTCCTCGGTGATCTCACAGCTCACCTGACACCGCACGGCGAAGGGTGGTTGATTCTGTCGGACCTCGCCGAACACCTCGGCCTACGAACCCGGGACCAGCTCCTCGCCCGCATCTTCGACGCCGGCCTCGAGATCATCGCCAGATACGAGACAGCTCCTCACCACTCACGCGTCGCCGACCCGACCGACCCGCTTCACGCAGCCCGAACACGCGAGCGAACCGCTCTCTGGCGACTCGCTCCAACCCCGCAACCACCATTTCTCTCCCGTCGATAGAGAAACGGATTCGACGGTAGTCATATGGTCGCTAGTTGATCTTCCAGCGCCACCATATGACTCCCGTCGATCGCACCGATCGCTGTCGCGCATGCTGGGCAGCGGAGTGGTGAACTCCGGCGGTCTCGTGGCGCTGGCCGTTACGAGTGGAGTGGTGGGCGCCGGCGGTCTCGTGGCGTTGGCCGTTACGAGTGGAGTGGTGGGCGCCGGCGGTCTCGTGGCGCTGGCCGTTACGAGTGGAGCGGTGGGCTCCGGTGGCCTCGTTGCCTCGGGCCGTCAGCAATGGCGCGTGGTCATCGGTGGCTCTCGCCGCTCCGCCGTCATCAGCGGACCATGGGTGCCGGAGCTGGGGCTGGTCCGGCGTGGATTTGGTCTCCCGGGCTGAGGGGAAAATCGGGGTGGTCCCCGATGCGGGGGAGGTCCGCGGTGCCTACCGTCGAGGTATGCGTCTCGTACCGATCGTCGTGACCGTTTCCGCAGTGGCCTTGCTGGCCGGCGGGTGCGCGGCGGAGAGCGCGACGGAGTCGGCGGGAGTCTCGGATGCTCGCGTCGTCGCGGTGCAGGAGGACATCGATCGAGTGGTCGGGGCGGGGGTTACCGGGGCGATCGCGACGGTGACCGAGAACGGCGAGACCGTGGTCCGTACGGCCGGGGTGGCGGACATCGGCACGGACGCGCCGATCCCGACACAACCCGCGCAACAGACCCGCGTCGGCAGCGTCACCAAGACGTTCACCAGCGCGCTGGTGCTGCAACTGGTCGCGGAGGAGAAGGTGCGCCTCGACGAACCGATCGACACATACCTGCCCGGCCTGCTGCGCGGCGACGGCATCGATGGAGGCGCGATCACCGTCCGGCAGATCCTGCGCCACCAGAGCGGTCTGCCGGACTTCGCGGACGACCCGCGCGCCGACGAATACCGCGCGGGAGTCGAGAACCGCACGATGACGCCGGCGGAAGCCATCGCGATCGTCAACGGTGGGCGGGGGGAGTTCGCGCCGGGCGAGCGCTATGGGTACAGCAATGCGAACTATCTGGTCGCCGGGATGCTGATCGAGCGAGTGACCGGAGCTCCGTACGCCGAGGAGCTGGAACGGCGCATCCTGAAACCCCTCGGGCTGGCCGACACCTACCTGCCCGGCCCTGGCGAGCGCGACATCCGTGGCCCGCACCCCGCGGGTTACGCCACCCTGGACGGCGTCGTCACGGACGTCTCCCGCATCGAGCCGTCGATCCCGTGGGCGGCGGGCGGCCTGGTCTCCTCGGGCACGGACCTGAACCGCTTCTACGGCGCCCTGCTTGCGGGCCGGGTGTTGGAGGCCGCGGAACTCCAGCAGATGCGCGACGGTGTGCCAATCGACCCGGAGTCGGGAACGGCCTACGGACTCGGCCTCGGCTCTATCCGATTACCTTGTGGTGCAGAATATTTCGGCCACAGCGGCGGAATCCACGGCTACAATACCGTATCCGGCGCGACCGTCGACGGTCGCGCGATCACCGTAGCCCTCACCAAGGCGCCCGAGACCGAACCCGACCTCATCGGCATGCTCGAACACGCACTGTGCCCGTAAGGCTCGGCCGAACCCCGGCAGTCCTCAGACGAGGTTCTTCTCCTTGCGGATCCTGCGACGCAGATCGGCCATCAGCGCGTGGCTGCCACTGTGCCGAAGGAACCGCGGGATGAACCGGTTGACGAAGCCGACGAACACGAACAGGTGCTCGAAGCGGCGCTGATCGGCGGCCGTCCACTCCAGCCGCATCTGCTCGCGGAAGTACGGCGCGAGGAAGCCGATCGTCAAGAACTTCAACAGGTTCCGGAACGGCAGACGTAAGTACCAGTGGATCATGCGCAGGTTCAGCAGGTCGTCGACGTAGGCGCGCACGTAGTCGTCGAGGACGGCCTGGCGGCAGGCCTCGTTCCAGTAGACGTCGAACTCGGCGCGCGTCTTGGGCCACATGTCCTCGGTGACCTGAAGCGTGGTGCCAAGAGTCGAGGACGAGGCGTAGAAGGCTTCGGCCTGCTCGTCGTTCATCTTGCCTTGGAGCAGCTGGTAGGTGTCCTCGAAGCCGATGTACAGGCATGCCGCGACCCACAATTGGAGGTTGCGGTCGAAGGCGTTGTACTTCACCGGCGCCCCGGGCTCGGACCGCACGTGGCGGTGCACCGAGTCGACCGCCTTGCGATAGGCCATGCGCTCTTCCTCGGTGCCCAGGATCGCCACCGCCAGGTACTGGGTGGTGGTGCGGGCGCGCTTCCACGGACGCTTCATCAGCGCACCGGATTCCACCTTGCTCTCCGCGACGCCGTAACCCACTCCGGGCCTTGCCATTTGCATCGCCACGTTGGCAGCCGCGCCGGCGAAGGACCAGAAGTCCAGCGCGTCGGACAGTCTGATCGGCCGCTTGGTGAACGGACGGTGCGCGGAGCTTATCGGGATGCGCGTCTGCTCCTTGGTCAGTGGCGCCGGTTCGTTCTGGTGCGAGGAGTGGGCGACCGCGGTCATCGGAGTCCTTCCGTCGGGTTCCCGGGTGTGATCACCCATCGGTCGATTATGTTACCGATCATTCTGCATGACAAGGCTGCGCCATGCTCGGGATTTGCCCAGTTTCGCGGCGCTGCGAGACCGTAGAAGTGTGGTCGTGTTCTGAACAGGAATATCGGCGAAAAGCTTCCGTCCCGGCGTGAATCGTGCGTAACATACGGGACCATGCCGGACCGGATCTCAGCGGTCGGGTACGCCCGCGACGTCGCGATCTCCATCGGTGCGCGCGGGTGACCTCGATCGGGTGCGGCCGGTGCAGGAAAGGATGCGACGTACATGCTCAAGAGGCTGGATCGAATATTCAGCTACGAGATGAAGGTCTCCGAGTTCCTCGGGACGTTCATCATCCTCGGAATCCCGTACGTGCTCGTCGGAGTCGTCTGGACGCTGACTCACACGAGTCATCTGCGTGAGATGCACGGCATCGACGTGGTGATCTCGTTCCTCGGATCGATCGTGTGCTGGCCGGTGCTCACCTTCTCGAATGTGTGCATGACCTGATGATGATCCTGGTGTGGCTCATCGACATCCTGGTGATCGGCGTCAAGGTCCTCGGTGGGCGGATGAAAGTGAATCCGTTTCTGCGCTATGGGCTTTGGCTCGCAGTGCTGAGTGTCGTCGCCGCGGGCGTCGCCGTCGTCGGCTACGGGCTGGTTGAGTTGCGGCACTTCCTCGGCGAACCGGCGTGAGCGGGTTTACCTGCTCGGGGTGTGGTTCTCTGCGTGAGTACCTGCCAACGGATAAGACCGGGTTGCTCGTGCGCCGTCTACGCATATGGGCACCTGCTCGGCGCTGACCGGACGTGACGTAGATGGGTGTCCGGAATATGTGACTGTCTGGTCACTTGCCTGGCGTCGCGTGTCTGATATGGGCACGGAAGTACGGCGATCACTTCGACTTCTTCGCAGGTGAACGGCCTGCTCGGTAATCGAAGCCAGCTCATCCCATGACAGCATTGCTTCGTAATTTGTTGAGAATTTCTATTCACATGTGACTTGTGTCGCTCGCTATCCCCGTGCGACACTTCACACGCTCCGCGCCCTCGAGGGGGTCACCGTTGACGGTCGGCGAAGTGAGCGAAATGAAGGCCGAGAAAGGACTCGGGCAGCGTGACAACCATCGAACGACCTCCGGGTCGGATCGAACCGGGTGATTCTCCGGAGCGCACCGATCTGGAGCAGGCCGTCGAGGATCTGAAAGGTCTGTGGCGGCGCCATCCGCAGCGGTCGCTGGAAACCCTCGGCAGGCAGGTGATGCTCGGGCGCGACGCGATGATCGAACTGTTCCGCGCGATCGTCGCCCGGCGCTTCCCGTACCACGAGTTCATCCGGCAGTGCGCCTTCATGTCGAGCGTCTCCGCCGCGCCGACGGTGTTCGTCGCGATCCCGATCGCCGTCGTCGTCTCGATTCAGGTCGGGGCGTTGGTGAATCAGGTCGGCGCGACGACGTTCATCGGCGCGGTCGCCGGACTCGGCATCATCCGGCAGGGTGCGCCGCTGGTCACCTCGCTGATGATCGCGGGCGCGGTCGGCTCGGCGATCTGCGCGGACCTCGGGTCGCGCACCATCCGCGAGGAGATCGACGCCATGATGGTGATGGGCGTCGATCCGGTGCGCAGGCTCGTCGCGCCGCGTCTGGTGGCGGCGGTGCTGGTCAGCATGCTGCTGTGCGGGTTCATCGTGTTCGTCGGCTTCGCGACGGCCTACATGTTCAACGTGTACGCCCAATCCGGCACGCCGGGTTCGTTCATCGGCTCGTTCGCGTCGTTCGCGGTGGCCAACGATCTCATCGTCGCGCTGGTGAAAGCCGCCATCTTCGGCGCGCTCACCGCGATCATCGCCTGCGATATCGGATTGCACGCCAAGGGCGGTCCCGGCGGTGTCGCGAACGCGGTGAACTCCGCGGTCGTCACCTCGGCGCTGATGCTCTTCGCCACCAACATCATCCTCACCCAGCTGTACAACACGCTGTTTCCGACGAAGGTGATCTGAGGTGGGTACGAAGTACACCCCGCCCGCCCTGAAACCATTCCGGGCAGTCGGTACCGCGGTCGCCGTGCCGTACCGGGCGAATCAGCGACTCGGCCACCAAGCCATCACGTTCTTCCAGGCGCTGGGCGCGATTCCGTACGTGCTGAAGCACTATCGCAAGGAAGTGCTTCGACTGACCGCCGATATCGGTTGGGGCAACGGCTCGCTCGTCGTCGGCGGCGGCACGGTGGGCGTGGTGATCATCCTGTGCGCGTTCGGCGGCATCACCGTCGGCATGGAGTCGTTCACCGCGCTCAACCTGCTCACGATGGGCCCGCTGACCGGCGCGATCTCCGGATTCGCCACCACGCGCGAGCTGGCTCCGATCCTGGCGACGCTGGCCTTCGCCATCCAGGCCGGCTGCCGGTTCACCGCGCAACTCGGCGCGATGCGGATCTCCGAGGAGATCGACGCGCTGGAATCCATTGCCATCCGGCCGCTTCCGTATCTGGTGAGCACCAGGATGATCGCGTCCACGCTCACCATCGTCCCGCTCTACACGGTCGGCCTGGCCATGGCGTACCTGGCGACCAAGCTCTCCGTGCTCTTCCTCGGCGGCACCTCGGCGGGCACCTACGACCACTACTTCTTCCAATTCCTCATCGGGACCGATGTCTTCTTCTCGCTGCTCAAAGTCGTCGTCTTCGTGCTGCTCGCGTCGTTCATCCAGTGCTACTACGGCTATGTCGCCTCGGGCGGGCCGGAGGGCGTGGGCGTCGCGGCCGGTCAGGCCATCAAGATGGTGATCGTCGTGATGGTCTTCGCGAATCTGTTCATGACACTGGCCATCTGGGGCATCGACCCCGGCTTCCGGATCTCGGGATAGGGGCCGCGCATGCTTCTCGATCCCAGTGGCCGCGGGCCGAGCGCCCGCCAGCTCTCCCTGGCCGGTCTCGCCATGCTGACGGCCACCGCGATTCTGCTCGGCCTGCTGATGCTGCGCTACAACGGCTTCTTCGAGGACAAGGTCCGGGTGACCGCCGAACTGACCAGCACCGGCGACGGCCTGCCCACGCGGGCAGACGTGAAGTTCCGCGGCATGGTGGTCGGCACGGTCGCGGGCGTCGAGGTGGTCGCCAAGGGGGAACGGCAGCGCGCCGAGATCCACCTGAAACCCGCCGTCGCGCCGACGATTCCGGCCGGTGTCACGGCCAGAGTGGTGCCAAACAACCTGTTCGGCGTCACCGCGATCGAACTCGTCGACAACGGGTCGGCGGGCGCGAAACTGGCCGCCGGAGCGGTGATCCCGGAGGACACCAGCACCTCGACGATGCAATTGCAGACCACGCTCACCGTCCTGCGCGACGTGCTCGACAACATCCAGCCCGAGAAGCTCGGCCGGGTGCTCGCGACCCTCGCCGCCGCGCTCGACCCCGCCGCGCGCGTACCGGGTTCGACGATCGAGCGGCTGGACCGCTGGGTCACGGAAGTGCGCGCGATCCCCGGCGTCGGCGAACTGCTCGGCGATCTCGGCCGGGCCACGACGGAACTCAGCAAGTCGGCTCCCGACCTGGTGGGCGTGCTCGCCGAGTCGGTCACGGCGGCACGGACGCTCACCGAGCGCCGTGACAACCTCGTCGCGCTGCTCGCCAACGCTGGCAGCACCATCGACTCGGTCAACTCGCTGTTCGCCAGAAACCCGGACGCGGCAAAGGATCTCGTCCCCGGCTTGGACGAGCTGTTCGGCAGTCTGGCCCAGGACCCGCAGGCCATTCCGGACACCGCGCGCAACCTCAACGCGTCGCTGGCGAAGCTGGCCACCGTGTTCCACTTCGGCCCGAGCCGCCAGATGGTGTGGAAGATGGACGTCAGCTTCACGCCCTTCCAGCAGTACACCGCAGCGGACTGCCCGTCCTACGGTTACCTGACGGGCCCCCGATGCGGCGGTCCGACGGTACCGGAAGTCGCGCCGGAGCAGGAGTATCCCGCGCAGTTGCAGCCGCGCTGGCTCGACGCCGCCGGACCGCGGCCGACACTCGCCATCCCGGGAATCGAAGTGACCCCTGCACTTCCGGGCCTCCCCAGTCTGCCCGTGATTCCCGGCCTCGAGATTCCCGGTCTCCCCGCGATTCCCGGAATCACCGTGCCCGCCACGGGCACTCCCGCCGCGCGGCCGATCGCGGGCGGCCGGGGGCACGCCGGAGTCGCGGCGATCGTCGGCGGCCAACCGACCGCCGCGCAACTCCTGCTGCTGACGCCGCTGCTGGCCGGCGGGTCGGTGACCGTGTACGACACCTCGCACACCGAAGGGGGCAACTAGATGAAATCCGGAAGAGCCCTCGCGGGCTTCGGCTTCTTCGCCGTGCTGGCCATCACGCTGACCTACACCATCTGGTCGACCCTGCAGCGCTCGGTGCCGGGTGACACGCACACCTATTCGGCGACCTTCTCCGATGTGATGGGCGTGCGGGTCGGTGACGACGTCCGCATGGCGGGCGTGCGGGTCGGCCGGGTCGACCGGATCGATTTCGACGACGACTACAAGGCGGTCATCGACTTCCGCATCCAGGACCGGCAGCGACTGACCACATCGACCAGAGCGCTTGTGCGATACCAGAACCTGATCGGCCAGCGTTATATCGCGCTCGTCCCCGGCAAGGAGGAGGGCGATCCGCTGCCGCCCGGCGGCCACATCTCGCTGGCGAACACCGAACCGTCCTTCGACGTCTCGGCGCTGCTCTCCGGTTTCGAGCCGCTGTTCAGCGTGCTGCAACCCGACCAGGTGAACTCGCTGTCGGAGACGCTGATTCAGGCGTTGCAGGGCGACGGCGTCTCGCTGAGCGCCCTGATCACCCAGGCCGCCGATCTGGCGGGCACCTTCGGCCAGCGCGACCGCATCCTCGGCGAGGTGATCACCAACCTGAGCAGCGTCATCGCCGGATTGGCCAACCGCTCAGCGGAATTGGAGACGCTCATCGCTCAGTCCAGGGCACTGGTGGAGGCGCTCTACGCCGAAGGCGAGTCGCTCAAGCAGTCCGTCGATCTGGTGGCGAAGTCCACCGACTCCCTGGTCTCGCTCATCGCCCAGGTGCAGCCCGACCTCGCCGGGGCACAGAACGACGCCACCACCGGCATCGCGATGCTGCTGCTCAACGGCGCCGCGCTGGACAAGGCCGCGGTGCAGTTCCCGACCCTGCTCAACGCGCTGGCCCGCTTCACCAGCTACGGCGCGTACGGCAACGCCTACATCTGCCGCCTCGACGTCTCGCTCTGGGGCGTGCTGCTCCCGCCGGGCTTGTTCTCGCAGGTCGGCGGCGAATCCCAATCGGAGGTCTGCCGATGATGGCTCGGATTCGGTTGCCGAGATATTCGACGAACCGCTATCTCTGGCTCGGCGTGCTCGCCGCGGCGTTCGTGGCGCTGCTGCTGGTCGGATCCAGCGTGGTGTCCGAGGCGCGGCTGTCGGACAAGACGATCAAGGCCGAGTTCGCCCAGGCGGCGGGCCTGCGGCCGGGCGCGACGGTCGACGTGTCGGGCATCGAGGTCGGTCAGGTCCGAGCCGTGCGGCTGGACGGTGACAAGGTTGTCGTCGACCTGCGCGTGCGCCGCGATCTGCGGCTCGGGCCGAACGCGCGGGCCGCGCTCGAGATGTCGACCATCCTCGGCAGGCTGCACATCGAACTCACGCCGGGCGACGGAAAGGGACTGCCGGACAACACCATCCGGCTGTCCAACACTTCCGTTCCGTACAACCTCGGCAAGGTCATCCAGGACCCGCAGTACAAGTCGTCCTTCGAGCGGATCGAGCGGATCGATCCCGGCAAGCTGCGCCAGGCGCTGGATGTGTTCGACCAGCAGATGGGCGACTCACCGCAGCTGACCGTCGCCGCGCTGGACAGCATCGGCGCGCTGGCCAAGGTGATCAACGACCGTCGCGACGAGGTCGACCTGCTGCTGAAGAGCATGGACGAGGTCTCGCAGCTGGTCGCGGACAACCAGAACAGCGTGCTGCTGCTGCTCACCCGCGGCGAGGCGATCGGCAACGCGGTCGCGCTGCGCCAGGACCTGCTGCGCCAGCTGCTCGACAACGTCGCGGCGCTGTCGGCCCTGCTCCAGGAGATGGGCATCGAGAACAACGACCAGCTCGGGCCGCTCATCCAGAACCTGAACACGATGACCGAGGGGCTGGAGAAGAACCGGGAGAACCTGGACCGGCTGTACGAGATCATGCCGGTGGCCATGCGGCAGTTCAACAACGCGCTCGGCAACGGGCCGTACGGCGAAGTCTGGGCGCCATGGGTCTTCCCGGACAACTGGCTGTGTTTCGCGCAAGCGGTACCGGGGTGCAACTGATGACGATTCGTGGAGTCTCGAAGCTGGCCGCCCTGTGCGTGGCCGCGGCCGTGAGCAGCGGCTGTTCGCTGCTGCCCGAGAGCGTGAGTTCGCTACCCGACCGATATCTAGGCGAACAACTGCGGATCAGCGCGGATTTCGAGAACGTGGCGGGCCTGTACGCCGGCAACGAGGTCGCCGTACTCGGCGTGCCGGTGGGCCGGGTCGACACCGTCACCGCGCGCGGCAGCTACGTCGAGGTCACCATGTCCATCGACAAGGACGTGAAGGTGCCGGCCGACGCCATCGCGGCGCTGGTCTCACCGCAGCTGATCACCAACCGGCACGTCGAGCTGGCCCCCGCCTACACCGGCGGCCCGGCCCTCGCCGACGGCGCGCACATCCCGCTCGCGCGCACCAGGACGCCGGTCGAACTGGACCGGATCCTGGAGAATTTCGACCAGCTGGGCGCGGCGCTGAAAGGTGACAACGAGAGCGGCCCGATGGCGAGCCGGGTGCTGTTCCCGCTGCTCGACGGCAACGGCGACCGATTGCGGGAGACGCTCGACTCCCTCTCCGCCGCGTTCGAGGTGACTCTCGCCAACAAGGACCAGATCGCCAACACCATCGTCGAGCTGAACGAGATCACCCACGTGATCGCGTCCAACGATCAGACGGTGCGCGACTTCAGCGGCAGGCTCACCGAATTGGTGCGTTTGATGGGCGAGCAGTCGCCCGGCCTGCACGCGGTGCTGACCCAGCTCAACGATTTCGTGAACAACACCGCGACGGTGGTGGGACAGAACCGAGACCAGTTGGCAGGCGCGCTCACCCGTTTCGTCGCGATCACCGAGCAGATGCGCGCGAACTCGCGTCAGCTCATCGAGATCGTCGACGTCACACCGCTGTTCTTCGAGAACATCACCAATGCGATGAGCCGCGAGCATCAGGCCGTCCGGCTGCACGGCTTGCTCGACAAGGCCGTGCTGGATGGCGAGGCGCTCGCGTTGTTCTGCGAGCGGATTCAGCTGCGGCTGGACGGCTGTCGCACCGGAAAGATCCAAGACATGGGACCGGATTTCGGTCTCACCGCCGCACTGCTGGGGATCGCGAAATGAGGACGAAGGCGGCGTTGCGCCGCACCATCGCGGCCGGGTTGGCCGCCGCGAGCATCGGCGCGGCGACCGGCTGCGCCGTGACCGTGGACAACGTGCCGCTGCCCAAGCCGGGCATCGGCGCACCCGGATACAAGATCCACGCCGCGTTCCGCGACGCGCTCAATCTGCCGGATCGCGCGCACGTGAAGATCGGCGGCACCGATATCGGCGTGGTGACCGCCATCAGCACCACCAACTTCCTCGCCGACGTGGAAATGGAGATCCGCGAGGACATCCGGCTGCCGCGCGGCACCACCGCGGAATTGCGCCAGGCCACCCCGCTCGGCGACATCTTCGTCGCCATGACCCTGCCCGCCGCGCAGGACAGCACGGAGATGCTGCGCCCTGGCGACACGATCGGCACCGAGCACACCTCGGCGGGCGCGTCGGTGGAGCAGCTGATGGTCTCGATCTCCATGCTGCTCAACGGCGGTGGGCTCAATCAGGCCGCCAAGATCACCACCGAGATGAACTCGATGTTCGCCGGGCGGGCGCCGCAGCTGTCGCACCTGCTCATCGAATTGAGCAGCGCCATCGATGCGCTGAACCGGCGCACCGCCGACATCGACAGCGTGCTCTCCGGCATCAACTTGCTGACCGGCGAATTGGCGGCGCGCAAAGCGGAACTCGGCGCGGCGGCCGACACCTTCCCCGCGCTGCTCGGCCTGTTCGCCGAGAACAACAGGGACATCTCGGCATTGATCGGCAAGGTGTCGGTGACCATGTCCGCGCTCGGCGATTTCACCGAGACCACCGGGCCGGAGTTCGTCGGCCTCTTCGACAGCATCCAGCGGCTGATGTCCGGATTCACCCAGATGGGCGAGGAATTGGGGCTGGCGCTGGAACGCTTCGATCAGATGTATCCGTCCGTCATGGCGTCGTTCGACGGGCCGAATCTGTCGGTGGGGGCGACGGTTTCGTACCTCAGCCTGGGCGCGCTGACCGACCCGAGCGGCAGCCGTCCGCCGGAGCTCGGTGACGTGCCCGCCTTCATCGGCAGCCTCGCGCAGGTCATCGAGAAGGTGATCGGCAGGCTCAACAGCCCGCCGCGCACGGAGGGCGGACGATGAACATCCCGCTCTGGAATTACTTGGTACACAAGCGCATCACGGTCGCCAACATCGGCCTGGTGCTCGTGCTGGTCGCGGGCTCGGTCTACCTGAGTTCGCAGGTGCTGCGCTTCGATCCGGTGCCGAACACGTACCTGGTCACCGTGCAATTGCAGACCTCCGGCGGGTTGCTGGCGAACAACGACGTCACGTTCCGAGGCACCAGGGTCGGGTTGGTGCGCGAGGTCAGGGTGGCGGACGTCGGTATCGAGGCCATCGCCGAGATCCAGTCCTCGGCGCGCATCCCGGTCGGTGGCACGGTCGCGGTCGGGCGCCTGTCCGCCGCAGGTGAGCAGTACCTGGACTTCCGGCCGGACTCCGACACTGGTCCCTACCTCGGCGACGGCGATGTGGTGCCGGTGTCGCGCACGAAGGCCCCGGTCTCGGTGCAGTCCGTGCTGACGAACGTGAGCGGCATGATCGGCGGGCTGAACCCGCAGCGGCTCACCGTGATCGTCGACGAGCTGGACAAGGCGCTGGCGGGCGGCCCGGATCGCCTGCGCAACATGATCTCCGGCATCAGCAGGGCAATGGCGGGTCTCAACGACCTGCTCCCGCAGACCAGGCAGTTGATCGAGAACCTCGAGATCATCGCGGAGACCACCTCGCACGCCCAGCCCGACCTGACGACCCTCACCACCGGCGCGGGCGCGCTGTTCGAGCAGCTGACCGCCGCCGACCAGGAGGTCCGCCGCTTCCTCGACCTAGCGCCCGGCCAGCTGGCAACGCTGGGCGGCTTCGTGGCCGAGACCGAGGATCCGGTGACCAATCTGGTGACGAACTTCGTGGCCATCACCAAGTCGGCGAAGCTGCGCCAGCCCGCCATCGCGGCGCTGTTCCCCGCCCTGCGCACCGGCACCGAGGCGATCGGTATCCCGGCGCACGACGGCGCCTTCCACACCCTCGTCGACCCCTGGCCTCGGCCGACCTGCGACTACGAGACCATCCCGGTCGTGCCGACGCTGGCCACCACCGACACCAGGGTGCGGCTCTACAACTACTGCGTCACCAACAACCCTGCGCTCCAGGTGCGCGGTTCGGCCAACGCGCCGCGGCCCAACGTGCCCGACAACGGTTCCGGCCCGCCGCCGGGCGTGACCGGAAACGAACTGTCCCGACCCGTTCCCGGGCGATAGGAAGGAAAAGCCATGAGTGACAACGATGTCGACAACGGCGCCGCGCCCGAAGCGGAGGATAGCGGGTCCGCGGATTCGACCGCCGCGGTTGCCGAGGCGCAGGCCGCGCCGTCCACCGAGAAGTTCGCCCAGGGCGGAAAGGCCGCTGGGGTGGAGTCCGGGGTCTCCATCGACAAGGTCGGCGGGGATGCGAAAGACGCTGCGCCGCAGCATGATCAGCGGATGCGGGAGTCGGCCGACGAAGCCTCCGGAGACGGGAAACCTGCTGCGGTGGGGCCGAGCTGGCGGGACCGTCTGAAGATCCCCGGTGGCACGAAGGGCCTCGTCGCGGCACGCGCGGCCGTGGCCGTCCTGCTGGGCGGCGCGATCGCCTCGACCGGCTACTTCTACGTGCAGAACAAGAACAACGAGGCCCTGCTGGCCGCCCACGAGGAGGCCAGGGCGGCGGCCTGCGCGTACGCGCCCGTGCTCGCCAACTACGACGCCAAGAACCTCGACGCCTACTTCACCGCGGTGCTCGACGGCGCGACCGGCGACTGGAAGAAGCAGTTCGACGACACCAGCCGCGAGCTGAAAGAGGTGCTGTCCCAAGGCGAGGTGGTCTCCAAGACCAACGACGTGCAGTGCGCGGTGAAGACCGGCGACGAGACCTCGGCCGAGGCGATCGTGGTGATCGGCCAGACCATCACCAGCGTCGGCACCCAGGGCAAGCCCGCGCCCGGCCAGCTGTCCATGGTGATGCGCATGGCCAAGGTGGACGGTAAGTGGTTGGTGAACAAGGTGAACTCGCCGCTGGTCCCCGCGCCGCAGCAGTAGGTTCCGTCAGCGCCGCGATTTCTGCGCCGCGAGTTCGCCGGCGCAGTTGGTGAACGCGGCCGACCAGAGCGCGGTTCGTTCGGCGCGGCGCGGTTCGTTCAGCGGTGGCAGTTCGTTCGGTGCGGTGGCGCCGCTGCCCTGCCGAACAGGATGACCTGCATGAGGTGGATGACCCGCGCCTGCGAGCTGGACGGATTGTCCGGGCCCAACCACTGGCCGAGGTCGACGACCAACGCGAAGGCGGCGTGCACCAGCACCCGCGACTCGGCGGCGGACAGTTCCGGGCGCACCCCGACGACGAGCTTCGCCCACTCTTCGACGTTGAGCCGCTGGATGTTTCGCAGTACGGTGCGGTCCTCCTGCGGCACGTTGCTGATCTCGGCGTAGTAGACGAAGGTCAGCTCCCGCTCGGCGAACGAACCGGCCACGTACAGCTCGACGAGCCTGATGAGCGCGCGCTCCGGGTCACCGTCGGAGGCGGCGATGGCCGGTCCGATGGCGGCCGATACCCGGTCCGCCGCACGGCGAAACGCGGCGGCGAGCAGATCACCCTTGCTCCGGTAGAAGCGATAGACGGCCGAGGACGCGGGCAGCTCGGCGGCATTGGCGATGTCCTCGACGCTGACGTTCGGATAGCCGCGCTCGTGGAACAGTTCGATGGCGCGCCGCAGCAGCAGCTCGTGCTTGAACCGGAGCGGAACCTCGGTGGCCCCCTCGGTGGCCGGTTCGTCGCCGATCGGCGGCAGGTCGCAGCCGACGACATCCAGGCACGCCGTGCGCAGCAGCTTGGTCAGCGACCGCACCGGGATGGACACGTGGTGATCGGAGATGCTGCCGATGACGCTGAGCACCGCGGTGGCCAGCACGACGCTGTCCGCGCGCGCGAGTTCGGGCCGCGTCTCGGCGAGCAACGCGCCGACCACCCGGTACGCCTCGATCAGCTGGTCGATCAGGATCCGATAGTCGTCCTGCTCGAGGTAGCGGCTCTGCCAGCGCAGCAGCGCGGCGCCGCGGCGGTTGGCGATCGACTTCTCGATGAGCGTGTCGACGATGTGCTCGAGCCTGCGCTGCGCGTCGGCCTCGGCCAGGTGGTCGGGCAGGTGGACCGCCTCCGCGCAGAGCGCGCTCAGCCGCAGCGCCTCCTCGCGGAACAGTGCGTACTTGCTGGGGTAGTGGCGATACAGCGCGGTGGAGCTGATGTCGAGCCGGGAGGCGATCTCTTCCATGCTGACGCCGTGGTAGCCGAGTGCGCCGAAGGCCTCCGCGGAGGTCGCCGCGATCTGCGCCCGCCGGTTTCGCGGCCGACGGCGGATCGCCCGTGCGTTCTCACCGCTCGCCGCCTCCCGGCGGGCGCCGCCTTTCTGCGCGTCCATGCGGCGATGCTAACCCAAACGGATGCTCGGTAAAGCTGGCTTTCCCAGGCCGGAATCAAACTGAATGATTGATCACAAACAAGCAGTAACAAAGGGTGTAACGGGGGCGATTATACCGACGCGGACCAGAATGCTCGGTAACATTGCTGGGCCAAGGCTCGACGCTCGGACCCTTGCGTGCGGTGGTCTTCAGCCCTGCGCCGGACGGCCGAACAACACGACTTGCATCAGCAGTCGCACCCGGTCCTGCGCGGCGATCGGGTCGTTGTCGAACGCGCGGCCGAGATCGATGACGAGCGCGAAGGCCGCGTGGATCAGGAAGCGCGCCTCGGCGGGCGAGAGCTCCGGTCGCACCTCGCGCAGCAGCTTGGCCCACTCCTCGACGCTGAGCCGTTGGATGTTGCGCAGCACGGTGCGTTCCTCGGCCGGAACGTGTTGGAACTCCGTGAAATACACGAAGGTGAGGGCGCGCTCGGCGAAAGATCCCGAGACGTAGTACTCGATCAGTGTGGTGAGCGCGGCTTCCGGTCCGTCGGACGCGGCGACGGCGGGGCCGATCGCGGCCGACACGCGTTCGGCGGCTCTGCGGAACGCGGCGGCCAGCAGATCGCTCTTGCCGCGGTAGAAGCGGTAGACCGCCGACGCTGCGGAAAGCCCTGCGGCGCTGGCGATCTCCTCGACGCTCACATTGGGATAGCCGCGATCGTGGAAGAGCTCGACCGCCTTGTGCAGCAACAGCTCGTGCTTGAACGACTCGGGGATCTCCACCGCCGCCATGGGCTCCGGTTCCGCCGCGGCGGGCGGCAGCTCGGTGTTCGCCAGCGACCAGCAGGCCGAGTCGAGCAGCCGGGCAAGGGATTTCGCGGGCAGCGAGGCGTGGTGATCGGCGATGCTCGTGATGGCGCTCAGCAGTGCGGTGCGCAGTACCCGGACGTCGTCCTCGCCGAGTTCGGGGCGCAGCCCACGCAATTCGGTGCCGAGCGCGTCGAGCACGGTGGCCTGCTGCTCGGCCAGCGTTCGCTGGTCCTCCGGCTCCAGGTAGCGGCCCTCCCAGCGCACCAGCGTGACGCTCGGGCGGTTCTCGATGGTGGCGCCGATCAGCGCGTCGAGCACCCGGTGCAGTCGCTGCTCGGGGGAGAGCTCGGCGGCGTCGTCGGGCAGCCGGACCGACTCGGTCATCGCCCGGCCGACCCGCAGCAGCTCCTCCCGGAACAGCGCGTACTTGCTCGGATAGTGCCGATACAGCGCGGCCGAGCTGATCCCGAGCCCGGAGGCGATGTCCTCCATGCTCACGCCGTGATAGCCGAGGGCGCCGAAGGCGGCTGCGGACGCCGCGGCGATCTGCGCGCGCCGATTCTTCGGCCGCCGCTTGATCTCCCGTGGTGCCGAGTCGCCGCTGACTGCCTTTCGCGCCGTACGGCGATTGTCGACACTCATGCCGGACATCGTAACGACTTCACGCCCGCCGTGATTTGCCCAGGTCGCGGCTGCGTCGAACGGGGCGAGAGGTCTGTGCGCGACCCAGTGCGTCGGCCCGTTCCGCGTGGTCCCGAGGTTCAGTCGCCTCGGGACCACGCGGTTCGCCGTTCGGTTCGCCGCGCCGGCGAGGCGGGATGCGCCGCGCCGAACCGTTCGGAGATCGGCGATCGAACCGTCCGCACTGGGGGGACCAGCAGCCGGTCTGTATCGATGGCCGAATGGCGATAAACATACACGGCTAAGTTGCCTGTTCACAACGATCGGCACAGCTGATTTTCGATTCACTACGAGTCGTATGGTCCGAGTACGGGAATGTGTGCCTGGGCCAGGCCCGTGTCGGGGATTCGGGCGAATGGGCGGCACAGCGCTCGTACGGCGGGCCATTCTGCTGGTGGCCGGCGACAAGACGGGCAACTGGCAGGGCTGGTACCGAGAGAACCGACGCTGAAACGTTCAGCGCGCGGGACGGATCTTCGCGTACCAGTCCAGCAAGTCCGGGTCGTCGACCGCGCTGCGCTCCACCACGCGCGCGGCCTCGGCGCCCTGGAACAGCTTCTTGATCGGCACCTCGAGCTTCTTGCCGGTGCGGGTGTGCGGGATGCCGGGCGCGACAAGGATCTCGTCGGGCACGTGCCGTGGCGAGACCTCGGTGCGGATGGTGGAGCTGATGCGCTCGCGCAGTTCGTCGGTCAGCTCGGCGCCGGGCGCGAGGACGACGAACAGCGGCATCCAGTATCCGCCGTCGGGCTGTTCCGCGCCGATCACCAGCGCCTCGGTGATCTCCGGCAGCCGCTCGACGGACTGGTAGATGTCCGCGCTGCCCATCCGGATGCCGTGCCGGTTCAAAGTCGAATCCGAGCGGCCGTGCACGACGATGCTGCCGTGCTCGGTGATGGTGATCCAGTCGCCGTGCCGCCAGACACGGGGGAACATGTCGAAATAGGCGTCGTGGTAACGCTTTCCGTCCGGATCGCGCCAGAAGCTCACCGGCATGGACGGCATCGGCGCGGTGATCACCAGTTCCCCGACCTCGCCGCGCACGGGCTTGCCCGCCGTGTCGAACGCGTCGAGCGCGACGCCGAGATACGGCGCCGAGAGCTCACCCGGCCAGACCGGCACGGTGCGCACACCGCCGATGAATGCCGAGACCACGTCGGTGCCGCCGCTGATGGAGGACACCGGAACGTGCTCGCCGACGTTGTCGCGCAACCACAATGCCGAGGAGGGCGGCAGCGCCGAACCGGTGATGCCGACCGTGCGCAGCGCCGAGAGGTCGTGCTCGTCGCGCGGCACGACGCCCGCCTTGATGCAGGCCAGCACGTAGCCGGGACTGGTCCCCACCACGGTCGCGCGGGTCTCGGCGGCGATGCGCCACAGGGCATCCGGCGCGGGATAGGTCGGACTGCCGTCGTAGCAGACGATCGTCGCGCCAACCAGCAGGCCCGCGATCTGGAAGTTCCACATCATCCAGCTCGGGCTGGTGTACCAGAAGAAGGTGTCGTCGGCGCCGATATCGGATTGCAGCGCGATGGCTTTCAGGTGCTCGAGTAGCACGCCGCCGTGGCCGTGCACGATGCCCTTCGGCAGGCCGGTGGTGCCGGAGGAGAAGACGATCCACAGCGGGTGGTCGAAATCCACGGTCTCGGTCTCGATGACGGCCCCGGCGTTGTCGGTGCCGACCGCCTCCGCCCACGGCATGGCGTCCGGGACCTCGAGGCCGAGCCGCGAGACCGCGACCGTCGCGCGCAGCGACCCGAAACCCGCTTGGAGCGCGGCGATGTCGGCGCGCTTGTCGTGCGCCTTACCGCCGAAACGGTAGCCGTCGGCCGTGACGAGGACCGTCGGCTCCAGCTGCCCGAGGCGGTCGAGTGCGGCCTTCGGCGAGTAGTCCTGCCCGCACGCGCTCCAGATCGCGCCGAGGCTCGCGGTCGCCAGGAAGGCGATCACCGCCTCGGGGATGTTCGGCAGGTAGCCGACGACCCGGTCGCCCGGCTGGACGCCCAGCCCGCGCAGGGTGCTCGCGAAGGCGGCGGTGGCGTCGATCAGCTCGACCCAGGACACCTCGCGGGTCGGCTCGTCCTCGCCGACGGCCAGGATGGCGGGGCGGTCGGTGCGGGCCTGGCGCACGACCTGGTCGACGTAGTTCAGCTTGGTGCCCGGAAACCATTGAGCTCCCGGCATTTCCGTGCTCGCCAGTACCTCGCCGTCGATCTCGCCGAGCTCGAAGTACTCCCACACCGCCCGCCAGAAACCGGCCAGGTCGTCCACCGACCACTGCCACAGCGAGTGGTAGTCCGACGTGGCGACGCCGGTGCGCGCGGCGACGAATCGTGCGAAATCGGTCACCTTGGCGTCGGCGATGTCCCGTTCGGTCGGCACCCACTGTGGTTGCACCGCAATACCTCCTGGCTCGTGGGGTGGATCAGTTGTTGCCGTGCGCGCGCCGCACGATCTGTTCGGCATGCCGCAGCACCGGGGCGTCGACCATCCGGCCCTCGAAGGCGAAGACGCCGCGGTGCTTGGGCACCTCGTCGAGTACTCGCCTCGCCCAGGCGATTTCGTCGTCCGCGGGCGCGTAGGACGCGCGGATCACCGGCACCTGACTGGGATGGATCGCGACCTTCGCGTCGAAGCCGATGGCCACCGCGTCGTCGGTCTCGGCCCGCAGGCCGTCGAGATCGCGGATGTTCAGATACACCGAGTCGAGGGCGAACTTGCCGTAGGCCTTGGCGGCGAGCAGCGCGCTGGAGCGCACGTGCCGCGCCACGTCGCGGTAGCCGCCGTCGGCGTGCCTGCTCGCGGTGCCGCCAAGCCCCGCGATCAGGTCCTCCGCGCCCCACATGACGCCGATCGCGTTGCGCGCCGTGACCGCTTGCCCGATGGTCAGCGCGCCGAGCGGCGATTCGACGAGCGCGATCACCTCGTAGCCGGACAGCGCGATGATCTGTTCGGCCGATTCGGTTTTCGGCAGCATGACGCGGCGGTATTCGGTCTCGGCCAAGGCGGCGAGATCCAGCTCGTGCTCGTCGGTGCCCGCCGCGTTGACCCGCACCACGGTGGTCTCCGGGTCGAGCGGGGACGCGATCAGGGCCGCGCGTGCCCCGGCCTTGTCACCTGCGGCGACGCCGTCCTCCAGATCGAGGATCACCACGTCGGCGGCCGCGGCCGCCTTCGCGAAGCGTTCGGGTCGGTCGGCGGGGCAGAACAACCAGCCCGGTCCCGCCATCTGCCACGTCATGCCTGCTCCGGCGCCATACGCACCAGCGTCTTGCGGGTGGCCGTCGCGATCACGTCGCCGTGCTGGTTGCGCCCGGTGTGGGCGAAGGTCACGATGCCCTCGCCCGGCCGGGACTTGGACTCGCGCTTGTCGGTGACCACCGTCTCGGCGTACATCGTGTCGCCGTGGAACACCGGGTGCGGGAAGTTGATCTCGGAGAAGCCGAGGTTCGCCACGATGGTGCCCTGGGTCAGCTGCGCGACCGAGAGCCCGACCAGGGTGGACAGGGTGAACATGGAGTTCACCAGTCGCTTGTTGAACGGCGGCAGCGCGTCGCTGAACGCCGCGTCCAGGTGCAGCGCCTGGGTGTTCATGGTCAGCGTGGTGAACAGGACGTTGTCGGCCTCGGTAATGGTGCGACCGGGCCGGTGTTCGTAGACGACGCCGGTCTCGAACTCCTCGAACCACAAGCCGCGCTGGACGATTCGACGCCCGCCGGGTTCCGTCACAGACCCAACTCCCGTCCGATCAGCATCAGCTGCACCTCCGTCGTGCCCTCGCCGATTTCCAGGATCTTGCTGTCGCGGTAATGCCTGGCCACAGCGTATTCGTTCATGAAGCCGTTGCCACCGAAGATCTGGGTGGCGTCGCGGGCGTTGTCCATCGCGGCCTCGCTGGCCACCAGCTTGGCGATGGAGGCCTGCTTCTTGAACGGCTTGCCCGCGAGCATCAGCGCCGCGGCGTCGTAGTAGGCGGTGCGCGCGGCGTGCGCGCGGGTCTCCATGCGGGCGATCTTGAACGCGATGGCCTGGTTGCGGCCGATGGGTTGGCCGAACGCGAGCCGTTCCTTGGCGTAGCGCACGCTCTCGTCGACGCAGCCCTGGGCCGCGCCCACCGACAGCGCGGCGATCGCGATCCGGCCCTCGTCCAGGATGCGCAGGAAGTTGGCGTAGCCGCGGCCGCGCTCGCCGAGCAGGTTCTCCGCGGGGACGCGCACGTCGGTGAGGCTCAGCGGGTGGGTGTCCGAGGCGTTCCAGCCGACCTTGTTGTAGGCGGGCTCGGCGACGAAGCCGGGGGTGTCGGTCGGCACCAGGATGGTGGAGATCTCCTTCTTGCCGCCGGTCGTGCCGGTCACCGCGGTCACCGTGACGAGCTTGGTGATGTTCGTGCCGGAGTTGGTGATGAACTGCTTGCGGCCGTTGATGATCCACGTGCCGTCGTCCAGCACGGCCTTCGTGGTGGTGCCGCCCGCGTCGCTGCCCGCGTCCGGCTCGGTGAGCCCGAACGCCGCGAGGGAGCGTCCGCTGGTCAGCTGCGGCAGCCACTCCTGCTTCTGCTTGTCGTCGCCGAAGCGGTAGATCGGCATGGCGCCGAGCGAGACGCCCGCTTCCAGCGTGATGGCGACGCTCTGGTCGACCTTGCCGAGTTCCTCGAGCGCGAGGCACAGCGCGAAGTAGTCGCCGCCCATGCCGCCGTACTCCTCCGGGAAGGGCAGGCCGAACAGGCCCATATCGGCCATGCCCGAGACGACCTCGTACGGGAAGGTGTGGTTGGCGTCGTGCTCGGCGGCGACGGGAGCGACCACCTGCTTGGCGAAATCGCGGACCGTCAGGGCCAGATCGCGGTAGTCCTCGGGCAGCGTGCCGGTGGACAGGAAGTCGGTCATTCGGAAGTTCCTTCTCGATCGGAGGTATTCGATTCGGCGACGATGCGAGCCAGCGGCTGGTCGAGGCGCACCTGGGCGCCCGGCTCGACCAGCACTTCGACCACGCCCGCGACCGGCGCGGTGAGCGTGTGCTCCATCTTCATCGCCTCGACCACGACGACGGGCGCGCCCGCCGCCACCGTCGCGCCGGAGGTCACCGGGACGGCGATCACCGAACCCGGCATGGGACTGCGTATTTCGGCGTCACCGACGTGTTCGCCGCCGCCTCGGACGTTGACCTCGGCGACCTCGCGCAGCACCGAGACGCCCGCGGGACCCGCCACCCAGAGTTGTCCGTCGTGCTCGGCCACCCGGTAGTCGCGGCGCACGTCGTCCAGGGTCAGGGTCAGCACACCGCTTTCCGCGGTGTCCGCCACGAAAGAGGCCGACAGCGTGCGGGATTCGCCGTCGCCGACCTGGACACGAGCCGCTTCTGGGCGGCCGGTGAGGTAGACGTGCTCGGTCCGGTCGCCGCCCGCGAGCCGGATCGGCGTCGGCGCGTGGACGCCGACCCGCCAGCCGGACGGGATGTCCCACGGATCGTTCGCGTCGGCGGGCCAGCGGCGCAGCCAGTGGTAGGCGGACGCGACGACGAATTCCTCGTCGCGCACCGGCTCGGGCCGGAAATCGCCGACCCTGCGGTCGAGCAGGCCGGTGTCGAGTCGTCCCGCCGCCACGTCCGGGTCGGCGAGCAGGAAGCGCAGGAACTCGACATTGCTCGTGACACCGAGCAGCACGGTGTCGGCCAGCGCGCGGTCCAGCGCGCCGAGCGCGGCGGCGCGATCCGGGCCGTGCGCGATGACCTTGGAGAGCATCGGGTCGTAATCGCTGCCGACCACCGTGCCGACGCGCAGACCCGAATCCACCCGCACGCCAGGGGCTTCCGGCTCCACAAGTTCCAGCACGGTGCCGCCGGTGGGCAGGAATCCGCGGCCGGGGTCCTCGGCGTAGACGCGCGCCTCGATGGCATGGCCGGTGAGGCGGATCTCGTCCTGGCGCGCGCCGATCTTCTGGCCCGCGGCGATCCTGACCTGGCACTCCACCAGATCGACGCCGGTCACCAGCTCGGTGACCGGATGCTCGACCTGCAGCCTGGTGTTCATCTCCATGAAGAAGAACTCGTCCGGCCGGTCGGCGGAGACGATGAACTCGACCGTGCCGGCGCCGACGTAGTTCACGCTGCGCGCGGTGTTGCAGGCGGCGGCGCCGATGCGCGCCCTGGTGTCCGCGTCCAGCAGCGGGGAGGGCGCTTCCTCGATCACCTTCTGGTGCCTGCGCTGCAAGCTGCATTCGCGCTCGCCGAGGTGCAGCACGTTGCCGTATTGGTCGGCCAGGATCTGCACCTCGATGTGGCGCGGCCGGGTGACGAACCGCTCCAGGAACAGTGTGTCGTCGCCGAACGCCGCGCCCGCCTCGCGCCGCGCGCTGACCAGCGCGGCGGGCAGCAGCGCCGGATCCTCGACCAGGCGCATGCCCTTGCCTCCGCCGCCCGCCGACGGCTTGACCAGCACCGGGTAGCCGATCTCGGCGGCCGCGGCGATCAGCTCGTCGTCGGTGAGGCCGGGCTTGGCGATGCCCGGGACCACCGGGACGTCGAAGGCCGCGACCGTGTTCTTGGCGGCGATCTTGTCGCCCATGATCTCGATGGCGCGGGCGGGTGGACCGAGGAACACGATGCCCGCCTCGGCCAGCGCGGCCGCGAAAGCGGCGTTCTCCGAAAGGAATCCGTAGCCGGGATGCACGGCTTGCGCGCCGGTGCGCACCGCGGCCGCCACGACTTTGTCGATGTCCAGGTAACTCTCGCGGGCGGGCGCCGGGCCGAGCCGTACGGCGGTGTCCGCCTCGACGACGTGCCTGGCCCCGGCGTCGGCGTCGCTGTAGACGGCGACCGAGCGAATACCCATGGCGCGCAGGGTGCGGATGACGCGCACCGCGATCTCGCCGCGATTGGCGACGAGCACGGTGTCGAAACCGACGGGGTGGGATTTGTTCAGCATGGTCATCACATCCGGAAGACGCCGTAGGAAACCGGTTCGAGCGGCGCCTGGGCGCAAACCGAGAGGGCGAGGCCGAGAACGGTTCTGGTGTCGGCGGGGTCGATGACCCCGTCGTCCCAGAGGCGGGCCGTCGAATAGTACGGATTGCCCTGGTGCTCGTACTGCTCACGGATCGGCGCCTTGAACGCCTCCTGATCCTCCGCCGACCAGGGCTGCCCGCTGCTGTCCAGCTGATCGCCGCGCACGGTGGCCAGCACCGAGGCGGCCTGCTCGCCGCCCATCACCGAGATCCGCGCGTTCGGCCACATCCACAGGAAGCGCGGCGAATACGCGCGCCCGCACATCGAGTAGTTGCCCGCGCCGTAGGAGCCGCCGATGACGACGGTCAGCTTCGGCACCCGCGCGCAGGCCACCGCGGTGACCATCTTCGCGCCGTGCTTGGCGATGCCGCCCGCCTCGTAGTCGCGCCCGACCATGAAGCCGGTGATGTTCTGCAGGAACAGCAGCGGGATCTCGCGCTTGTCGCACAGCTCGATGAAATGCGCGCCCTTCATGGCGGATTCGCTGAACAGCACGCCGTTGTTGGCGACGATGCCCACCGGGTGGCCGTGGATCCGCGCGAAGCCGGTGACGAGAGTCTTGCCGTATTCGGCCTTGAATTCGTGGAATCCGCTCTCGCCGTCGCCGCCGTCCACGATGCGGTGGATGACCTCGCGCACGTCGTAGGGGGTGCGCAGGTCGACAGGCACCACGTCGTACAGCTCGGACTCCGGAAGAGCGGGCGGCCTGGAAGCCGTGATCTCCCAGGGGCTTTGCGGTCGCGGGCCCAGAGTGGCCACGATGCGGCGCACGATGCGCAGCGCGTCCTGGTCGTCCTCGGCCAGGTGATCGGTGACGCCGGAGGTGCGCGAGTGCAGCGCGCCGCCGCCCAGTTCCTCGGCCGTGACCACCTCGCCGGTGGCCGCCTTCACCAGCGGCGGGCCGCCGAGGAAGATCGTGCCCTGGTCGCGCACGATCACCGCCTCGTCGCTCATCGCGGGCACGTACGCGCCGCCCGCGGTGCAGGACCCGAGCACGGCCGCGATCTGCGCGATGCCTTTGGCGCTCATGGTCGCCTGGTTGTAGAAGATGCGGCCGAAGTGCTCACGATCGGGGAACACCTCGTCCTGGTGCGGCAGGAACGCTCCGCCCGAGTCGACCAGGTACAGGCAAGGCAGCCGGTTCTGTAGCGCCACCTCCTGCGCCCGCAGGTGCTTCTTCACCGAGAGCGGGTAGTAGGTGCCGCCCTTGACCGTGGCGTCGTTGGCCACGATCACGCACTCGCGTCCCGACACCCGCCCGATCCCGGCGATGACGCCCGCGCCGGGGCATTCGTCGCCGTACATCCCGTTCGCCGCGAGCGGGGAGAGCTCGAGGAACGGGCTGCCGGGATCGAGCAGCTGATCCACCCGCTGCCGGGGGAGTAGCTTGCCGCGCGCGATATGCCGCTCGCGCGCCTTGGCGGGCCCGCCGAGCGCGGCCGCCGCCAGCCGTGCGCGCAGGTCGCTGGTGAGCGCCTCATGCGCCGCGCGGTTGCCGACCTCTTGGGTAACCGTCATCACGTCCGCCGTCCAGTTAGTCGCCGATAACTGGAATTCAGGTTAATATCGATTAACCGAGTTGTCCAGATCGGGTGAAAGGAGCGGGTGTGACCGGCACGGAAGCTGTGACACTCACCCGCCGCGAGCAGCTGAAGGCGGAGCGGCGCAAGCAATTGCTGGAGGCGGGGGCGCGGCTCATCGCGGAGCGGGGCTTCCTCGGCGTGCGGCTCGACGACCTCGGCGCGGCCGTCGGCATCAGCGGCCCCGCGGTCTACCGGCACTTCCCGAACAAGGAGGCGCTGCTGGTCGAGCTGCTGGTCGGGGTCAGTCAGCGGCTGCTGGCGGGCGGCCGGGCCGTCGTGGTCGGCGCGAACTCCGCCGAGGCCGCGCTGGAAGGTCTGGTCGACTTCCACCTGGACTTCGCGTTCGGCGAGCCCGAGCTCATCCGCATCCAGGACCGGGACCTGGACAACGTGCCCGCCGGACCGCGGCGCGAGCTGCGGCGCACCCAGCGCCAGTACGTCGAGGTCTGGGTGGAGGTGCTGCGCAAGCTGCATCCCCGGCTGCCCGAGGAGGGCGCGCGGGTGCAGGCGCACGCCGCGTTCGGCCTGCTCAACTCGACCCCGCACAGCGCGCCGCCCGCGACCGCGAGCAAGGCGCGGCCGATCCTGCGCGAGATGGCGCTGTCGGCGCTGAACCGAACCGGCTGATCCCGCGCGGACCGACGCCCTCATCGAGCGCTCCACCCACCGTCCATGGTGTAGGAGGCGCCGGTGACCATGCCCGCGTGCGGGCCGGTGAGCCAGCCGACCAGGGCCGCGACCTCGTCGGGTTCGACGAGACGCTTGATGGCGCTCTCGGTGAGCATGATCTTCTCGATCACCTGCTGTTCCGGGATGCCGTGTGTTCTGGCCTGATCGGCGATCTGCTTGTCCACCAACGGTGTCCGGACGTATCCCGGGTCGACGCAGTTGCTGGTCACACCGTGCGGCCCGCCCTCGAGCGCGGTGACCTTGGACAGCCCTTCCAGCCCGTGCTTGGCCGTCACATAGGCGGCCTTGAACGCCGAGGCGCGCAGCCCGTGCACCGACGAGATGTTGACGATGCGCCCGAAACCGTTGCGGTACATGTGCGGCAGCGCCGCGCGGACGAGCAGGAACGGCGCTTCGACCATCAGGGTGAGGATGTCGCGGAACTGCGCGGGCGGGAAGTCCTCGATCGGATGGATGCGCTGGATTCCGGCGTTGTTCACCAGCACATCCACCTCGAGGCGCAGGTCTTCGAGCGCCGCGACGTCGAGAAGGTCGACCTGCCACGGCTTTCCGCCGATCTCGTCGGCCAGCTTCCGTGCGCCGTCGCCGTCGATGTCGGCCACGGTGACCTCCGCGCCGCGCGCCGCGAGTTCCCGCGCGCAGGCCGCGCCGATGCCGCTCGCGCCGCCGGTGACCAGGGCGCGCCGTCCGAGTAGGTCGGTCATCGAGCGGTCACCTCGGCGTCGGCCCGGTCGACCGCCTGCAGGTCGAGACCGCGGGTCTCCCTGGCGAAGAGCACGGCCACCGCCGTGACGGCCGCGGCGCCCGCCAGGTACCACGCGATCGGCACCGAGGAGTCGAAGCTGTCGAGCAGCCGGACCGCGATGATCGGCGCGAGCGAGCCCGCCACGATGGAGGTGACCTGATAGCCGAGGGACACACCGGAATAGCGCATCCGGGTGGGGAACATCTCCGCCATGATCGCGGGCTGGGCCGCGTACATCAGCGCGTGGAAGACCAGCCCGACGATGATCGCCGACATGATGACCAGGTGGTTTCCGCTGTCCATCATCGGGAAGGCGAAGAAGCCCCAGGTGCCCGCGGTGAGCGCGCCGACGAGGTACACCGGCCGCCTGCCGAATCGGTCGGACAGGTGCCCGGCCAACGGGATCGCCGCGAAGTGCACCGCGTGCGCCGCAAGCAGCCACCACAGGATGGTCTTCGTGTCCGCGCCGACGTGCACCTTCAGGTACGTGATGGAGAACGTGACCACCAGGTAGTACATGATGTTCTCGCCGAAGCGCAGGCCCATCGCGGTGAAAACCCCTCGCGGATAACGCTTCAGCACCTCGACCACGCTGAACGAGGTCGCCTTGATCTGTTCGGCCTCGCGCTGCGCCTCCAGGAAGATCGGCGCGTCGGTGACCTTGGTGCGGATGTAGTAGCCGACCAGGACCACCACCGCCGACAGCCAGAACGCGACCCGCCAGCCCCAGGACAGGAACGCGGCGTCCGACAGCGTCGAGGTCAACGCGAGCAGCACGACCGTGGCCAGCAGATTGCCCGCGGGCACGCCCGCTTGCGGCCAGCTCGCCCAGAAGCCGCGACTGCGGTTGGGGCTGTGCTCGGCGACGAGCAGCACCGCGCCGCCCCATTCGCCGCCCACCGCGAAGCCCTGGATGAAGCGCAGCGTCACCAGCAGCGCGGGCGCCCAGTAGCCGATCTGCGCGAAGGTTGGCAGACAGCCCATGAGGAACGTCGCGCTGCCGACCAGCAGCAGACTGAACTGCAGCAGCTTCTTGCGGCCGTAGCGATCGCCGAAGTGTCCGAAGACGATGCCGCCGAGCGGTCGCGCGGCGAAGCCGACCGCGTAGGTGACGAACGCGGCGAGAATCGCGTCCAGGTCGCTGGTCCCCTTGGCGAAGAACACCTTGCTGAACACCAGCGTGGCGGCCGTGCCGTAGAGGAAGAACTCGTACCATTCGACGACCGTGCCCGCCATCGACGCGGAGACCACCCGCCGTAGGCCTGCGGGTGTGGGACTTGGATCGCTGTCTGTCGCGATTTCGCGCACGCTCATCGAACTCTCCTTCATGACGGTGACCACATCACCCCTCATCTGTGATGCGGCCCACACGCTTTGGCTGGGAACGAGTATTCGTGCAGATCTCTGTCGGTGGCAATGACCAGATGTGCACGACCAATCTGCAAAGATGCAGACATGAGTCCGGCTTCTCCCGGATTCGGCCGCCGTCCCAGCGCCGATGACCTGCTGGTGCTGCTCGCGGTGGGCCGATCCGGTCGCTTCGTGTCCGCCGCCGACGAGCTCGGCATCAACCACACCACCATCTCCCGCCGCATCGCCGCGCTCGAGGAAACCCTCGGCGGGCGCGTACTGACCCGGGTGACCGGCGGCTGGGAACTCACCGACCTCGGCCGCGACGCGCTGGCCGCCGCCGAGGCCGTCGAATCGGCGGTCAAGTCGCTCACCGCGGACCCGGCCGGCAACCGGACGCTCGAGGGCGTCGTGCGCATCTCGGCCACCGACGGATTCAGCGCCTACCTCGCGGCGCCAGCGGTGGCGCAGGTGCAACGCAGGCATCCGAAGATCGCGGTCGAGATCGTGACCGCCACCCGCCGCGCTTCCCAGCAGCGGTCGGGACTGGACATCGAGGTCGTCGTGGGCGAGCCACAGGTCCACCGCGCCAAGGCGATTCGGCTCGCCGACTATCGGCTGGGGTTGTACGGCTCGCGACAATACTTGCGCGAGAACGGAATTCCCTCCGATATCGATGATCTCGCCCGGTATCCGCTGGTCTACTTCATCGACTCCATGCTCCAAGTCGACGACCTCGACCTGGCCTCCAGCTTCGCCCCTTCCATGCGCGAATCCATCTCCTCCACAAATGTTTTCGTGCACGTCGAGGCGACGCGCGCGGCGGCGGGGCTCGGGCTACTGCCCTGCTTCATGGCCGACCGCCACGACGATCTGGTGCGGGTTCTGCGGGACGAGGTTTCGGTGCAGTTGGCGTACTGGTTGGTGACGCGCACCGAGACCTTGCGACGGCCGGAAGTGGCGGCGGTGGTGGATGCGATTCGGGAAAGGGTGCGTGAGCAGCGGGGGATGCTGCTGGGAGAGGACGGGTAGGAACTGATCCCAAGGTCGCGCCGGAAGCCGCTAGTGTCCGAGCACCTCGTCCATCGTCTTCGCGGTGGCGGCACGTTCGACCCAGCTGTTCAGCAGATCCGCATCGGTGCACGCACGGATGCGAGCTTCGGCTTCTTCCGGGATCCGGATGCGTCGGGCCCGCAGCATTGTCAGCAGTGCCCGGGCTTCGCCGCGGGCCTCGCCGCGGGCTTCGCCGCGCGCGTAGTACCGACGGGCGAACTCGCTCTTGTACTCGTACGTGTCGGTCGTCATGAGGCTCTCCAGGAAGTGCCGGGCCGCCGGGGACATGACAGCGGCTACCAGGTCAAGATACATTTCACCGTTCGGGGAGTCGAGCACGTGCTCGACCAGGGTCTTGAGGATCGCATCGCGTTCGGGCCGCCGCTGATACGAGATCGCCGACAGCACGGCGAGCTCGGGATTGGCGGCGGCGGCCTCGGAGTCGGTGACCGCGGGAATATCGTTCGGTCCGACGACGAGGGGGCTGAGCGTGCACCCGGGCGCGATCGCGATGGGTCTGCGGCATCGGACTGCCGTGCGTTCGGTGGGGCAGATCACCAGCAGCGCCGTGCGGCAGCGCAGCCGGGCACGCAGCGTCGTCAAGTAGACGGGCCAGCTCCACTGCTTGTCGGCATCCGGTTGTAGCTGGACCTCGACGATGACGGCCAGTACCGGTGCCGTGCCGGATGCCAGCACCACCACTGCGTCCGCCCGGTATTCGGTCGGGTCGATATCAGGGAAGTCACCGGAATCCAAACGAGCGTTGTCGAATTCGGGTAGCGGATCGTCCGACACGTAACCGAGCAGTTCGGCGGCAAGGCGTGGGCGTTGCCGGATCAGGTCGATCACTACTTCGTGCAGGGCGGTCGGCATGCGCACAGGCTATAACCGCACACCGACAGGTTCTCGAGGCGTGTGATCGCTGGGAGTCCCTGGGCTGGAGTGGATTACGTCCCTGGCCTCGTTCGCGTGGAAGGGCACGGCCGTGGTGGAAAGTTCGCTGCTCGACTCGGATGCTGAATCCGGTCGGAGATCGCGCGGGCACTCGGAAGGCGCGGTCGGAGGACGCGTGCCCACTTGTCTGGAACCTGTCGGTGCCTGCGCCCAGGCGTACCTCCCCCTTCCCTGCGGCATGCGCGTGCTAACGAAGGACTTCGCCCGGCGGCGGCCGTTAGGGTGGGCGCATGACCTCTCTGTCGGATCCCAAGGTGCGCGAATTTCTCAACCACGGCACGCGGACGGGCAAGGTCGCCTTCGTGGCGGCGGACGGGCGTCCGATCGTCACGCCGGTGTGGTTTCTCGTCGAGGGCGAGGAGATCGTGTTCAACACCGGGAAGAACACGGCCAAGGGCAAGGCGTTCACGCGCGACGGCCGGGTCGCGCTGTGCGTCGATCTGGAGGAGCCGCCGTACGCGTCGATCCAGATTCAGGGTGTGGTCACGATGTCCGAAGACCCGGACGAGTTGCTGCGCACCGCCACGGCGCTCGGTGGCCGGTACATGGGTGCGGATCGGGCCGAGGAGTTCGGGAAGCGCAACGGAGTGCCCGGGGAACTCGTGGTCCGGCTGCGCCCGACCAAGGTGATCGCGCACTTCGACGCGACGGCCTGATACGGATTTCGCGCCACCTACACTGACCCGCATGACCGTGCACTTCATCGGGGCCGGGCCGGGCGCCGCGGACCTGCTGACCGTGCGAGCGGTCACCCTCCTGCGCACCTCCCCGGTCTGTCTCTACGCGGGCACCTACCTGGACCCCGAGGTGCTGTCGCACTGCGCGCCCGACACCGAACTGATCGATACCCAGCGCCTCGACATCGACCAGATCACCGCCCACCTGGTACGCGCCCACGAATCCGGCCGCGACGTGGCCCGGCTCTGCTCCGGCGACCCGTCCCTCTACTCGGCGCTCACCGAACAGACCCGCCGCCTCGACGCCCACGGCATCCCCTGGGACGTCACCCCTGGCGTTCCCGCCTACGCCGCCGCGGCCGCCCTGCTCGGCACGGAACTAACCGTCCCCGAGCTCGTCCAATCGGTCGTGCTCACCCGCACCCAGGCCCGTTCCACCGCGATGCCGGAATCCGAGGCGCTGGCCAACTTCGCCCACACCCGCGCGACCCTCGTCCTGCACCTGGCCATCACCCGCATCCGCACCTTGGCCGAGGAACTCGTCGCCGATTACGGAGCCGACTGCCCCGCCGCCGTCGTCTACCGGGCCAGCCAGCCCGAACAGCTCGTCCTGCGCGGCACCCTCGCCGACATCGCCGACCAAGTCGAAGCCGCAGACCTACGGCAGGCTGCCGTCATCCTCGTCGGCCGCGCCCTGACACCCGCTCTGAGCTGCACCGGTTCCCATCTCTACGACCCGGGACGCGACCGGCACTCGGTATAACGAAGATCGCGCGGTCACCGTTCGGTGTCCACAACGTCCGGGCGGTTCAGTCCACGGCGCGGTTGACGATGTCGGTAGCCAAGACGGCCACCAAGTAGGCGCGGGGCGGCCAAGCGGGAGGCGGCGCGGCCGATATCGGACGTGCGTGAACCGCGTTCGCTCGACGCGGTCGGGGTGGACGGTGTCGTAGCGGGGTTCGACGGCGTCGTGGTTCCCGGAGTCGACGGTGTAGACGAAGTGTCCCTCCGGGAGTCGACGGTGTAGACGGGAGGCGGTCGTCTGAGGGACGGGACGGTTCGTGTGGCGTGGACTGGTCCGGCGACTGGTTCTCTTGACTGGTCGGCTGGGTCGGCTGCCCCGCACCCCAACCCAACTTCTCCCAATGCGACGTCAACGCCGCCCCGGTCTCGCCATCCAACGCCGAGACCGCGGCCTTCACCACATGCGTCGCCTCGGAATCCAACCCCCGCAACGTATCCGCCGAACCCGTCCACGCCGACTCCACCCGACGCATCGCGGTCTCATCACTTTCGAGCCAATCACCCGCCCCCACAACATATTTCGCAGCCCATTGCAACGGCTCCGGATGCCCACGCCCGACCCCTCCGCTACTCCGCCCCGACCGTGCTGGGCCCAGAACGTACCGACAACCAACTAGGCGCGGCCGAGCCGACGGAAAAGTACCTACGGCACCGTAGGCGCGGTTAGCGGAGCCGAAGCGGACTGCGCGACAGGTGGGTCCGGATGGGGTGGGGGAACGGTCCTCCGCCGGACCGGTTCTCGCGCCGTGAGCCATCTCGCTGTGAGAACCGCTACACCGAACTCAGCAAACTCGACCCGAACGCCCTGCCAGCGGTGATGTTCCGACGCTATGGATCTTGGTTGGTCGGTGAGGGTAGGCGCGGGTAGATTGTTCCGGTGATCTGCGAGAAACATCCCGGCTCGGCCGGTCGGTGGGTAGTGGGCGCGGTCGGCCCCATGTAACAAGATCGGCCCACTGGACAGATAGTGCCAGTGAACTTTTTTGCTTGATTGATATGAGAACTGAACCCGGGGACGCAGGCGCCACGCTGTGAAAGGTGTGCGCCCTGTCCGGGTGTCGTCGGGGAGCGCTTGCGTGGTGTTCCGGAAGCGAGGTTACGGTTGGACCGGCTGGATTTCGGCGGGAACGGCGAAGCTGGTGGCGAATACTTCCCGCTGTCGCCCGCACAGCTGGGCATCTGGTATGCCCAGCACGTCGATCCGCAGGTGCCGATCAACATCGCACAATATGTCGACCTGCGCGGTGACCTCGATGTCGCCGCGCTGGAGCAGGCCAGCCGCGAGGCCGCGCTGGAGCTGGGCTCCGGCTTCCTGAAGGTCGTCGAACTCGACGGTCAGCCGTTCCAGACCGTCGACCCCACGCAGGACGCCACGCTCGAGTACGTCGACCTGCGCGACGCCGCCGATCCGGAAGCCGCCGCCGTCGAGTGGATGCACGCCGAGTACAGCCGCCCGCTGGACATCGTCGGCGATCGCCTGATCCGTGCCGCCGCCCTGCGGCTCGAGGATTCCCGCTGGTTCTGGTACTCGCGCGCGCACCACATCGCGCTGGACGGCTTCGGCGCGATGACCTTCGTCACCAGGATCGCCGAGCGGTACACGGCCCTGGTGAACGGCGTCGAGCCGGCCCCGGCCAAGAACGCCGACCTGAAGTCGCTCTACGAGTCGGAGATCGCCTACCGCGACAGCTCCCGCTTCCAGGCGGACCGCGAGCACTGGGCCGAGCGGGTCGCCGGTCTGGAAGAGGGTTCCAGCCTGGCCGGTCGCTCCGCGCCGCCCGCCCCGGTCAACGGTGTCTCCAGCGCCGCGCTGTCGCCGGAGCAGGACGCGCTGCTCGCCGAGGCCGTCGCCAAGCACGACAACTCGCCCGCCGGCCTGCTCATCGCCGGTTTCGCGACCTACCTCGCCCAGCTGACCGGCGCCGAGGACGTGATCCTCAGCCTGCCGGTGACCGCACGCACCACCGCGACCATGCGCCGTTCCGGCGGTGTGGTCTCCAACATCGTGCCGCTGCGCCTGCGGGTCGGGCACGACACGACGGTCGCCGAGCTGCTGAAGTCGGTGCAGGTCGAGGTGTCCGGCGCGCTGCGGCACCAGCGCTACCGGCACGAGGACATCCGCCGCGACTCGGCGGGCGACGGCGTGGTCACCACGGAGTTCTTCGGCCCGTGGGTGAACATCATGCTGTTCCACAGCGAGATGGTGCTCGGCCCGATGGTCGGCCAGCTGAACGTGCTGTCCACCGGCAGCATCGAGGACCTGGGCGTCAACTTCTACCAGTCGGTCGCGGGCACCCGCTCGCACATCGACTTCGAGACCAACCCGAACCTCTACACCGCCGACGAGGCACGCGCCCATCACGGCCGGTTCCTGGAGTTCTTCGACCGGTTCCTGGCCGCCGACGCCGACGCGCGGGTGTGGGAGCTGCCGGTCACCACCGAAGCCGAGCGCGAAACCACCCTGGTGGAGTGGAACGACGCCGAACAAGACGTCCCCGAGACCACCTTGGCGGCGTTGCTGGACGCCCAGATCCCGCTGACTCCCGACAACATCGCCCTCGATTTCGAGGGCGAAACGCTGACCTACGCCGAGTTCGGCGCGCGGGTCAACCGGTTGGCGCGGTTCCTCGTCGCCGACGGCGTTGGCCCGGAGTCGCTGGTCGCTTTGGGCATGCGGCGTTCGCTCGAGCTGGTCATCGGCATGCACGCGGTGCTCAAGGCCGGTGGCGCCTACGTGCCGATCGATCCGGACCATCCCGCCGATCGCACCGCCTACATCCTCGAGTCCGCCGATCCGGTGTGCGTGCTGACGCTCTCGCACGACGAACTCGAGCTGCCGGAAACGGTGCGGCGGGTCGAGATCGACACCCTGGATGTGTCGGAGTTCTCCGACGCCCCGGTCACCGACGCCGACCGGTTGGCGCCGCTGCGCCCGGCCAACACCGCCTACGTCATCTACACCTCCGGCTCCACCGGTCGCCCGAAGGGCGTGGCGGTCACCCACCACGCGATCGTCAACCAGCAGCTGTGGATGCTCGACGAGTACCGGCTCACCGCCGACGACGTCTACCTGCAGAAGACCGCGACCACCTTCGACGTGTCGCTGTGGGGCTACTTCCTGCCGTTGATGGTCGGCGCGAAACTCGTCGTCGCCGCCCCGGATGGACATCGTGATCCGCTGTACGTGGCGCAGATGATCCAGCGCCACGGCGTGACGGTCACCGACTTCGTGCCCTCGATGCTGACGGTGTTCGTCGCGCACGCCACCGCCGAGCAGTGCGCGACGCTGCGCGCGGTGTTCGTGATCGGCGAGGCGCTGCCGCCGGAGACCGCCGCGGGCTTCCGCGCGATCACCTCCGCGGGCCTGCACAACCTGTACGGCCCCACCGAGGCCGCGGTCTCGGTGACCTACTGGGAGGCCACCGCCGCCGACACGGTGACGGTGCCGATCGGCATCCCGGAGTGGAACGTCGAGGTCTACGTGCTGGATTCGCGGCTGCGTCCGGCCGCGATCGGCGCCCCCGGTGAGCTGTACCTGGGTGGACGCCAGCTGGCTCGCGGTTACCGCGGCCGACCCGACCTGACCTCGGATCGCTTCGTCGCCAACCCGTTCGGCACGAACGGTGAGCGCATGTACCGCACCGGCGACCTGGTGCGGTGGAGTCCCGCGGGGACGTTGGAGTACATCGGCCGTACCGATTTCCAGGTGAAGTTCCGCGGTCAGCGGATCGAGCTGGGCGAGATCGAGACCGTGACGCTGGCGCACCCGGCGGTGAGTCAGTCGGCGGTGCTGGTGGTCGACACCGCGACCGGCCAGCAGCTGGTGGCGTATGTGGTTCCCGCGCCGGGTCATTCGATCGATCCGGCGGAGCTGACGCGTTTCGCCTCCGAGCAGTTGCCCAGCTACATGGTCCCCGCGTCGGTGATGGTGTTGGATGCGTTCCCGCTCAACACTTCCGGCAAGCTGGATCGAAAGGCGTTGCCGGAGCCGGTGTTCGCCGCGGACGCCGGTTATCGCGCGCCGCGCACCCAGGCCGAGCAGATCGTGGCCGGGATCTTCGCCGATGTGCTGAGCCAGCAGCAGATCGGTATCGACGACAACTTCTTCGATCTGGGTGGTAACTCGCTGGTCGCGACCCAGGTGGTGTCGCGGATCGGTGCGGCGTTCGGCATCCAGCTCGGGGTGCGTGCGCTGTTCGAGACGCCGACGGTGGCCGGTATCGCCGCGCGCGCGGAGACCGCCGGTCCGGGTGAGGGTGCGCGTCCGCCGCTGGTCGCTCAGCAGCTGCCCGCCCGCGTGCCGTTGTCTTTGGCGCAGCAGCGGATGTGGTTCATCAACCAGTTCGATCCGGCGGCGCCGACCTACAACTTGCCGTTCGTGGTGCGGTTGAAGGGGAATGTCGACATCCCGGCGCTCCAGGCCGCGCTGAATGACGTGATGGCGCGGCAGGAATCGCTGCGCACGGTGTTCCCGGAGTCCGGTGACGGCGGCTATCAGCAGGTCGTGCCGGACGACGAGATCAACTTGGCGATCTCGGTGCAGGCCATCGACGAGTCCGAGTTGTCCGGTGTCCTCACCGAATTCGCCAGCCAGGGCTTCGATGTGGCGCGTGAGCTGCCGATCCGGGTGCGGATCTACCAGGTGACCGGTGGGTCGACCAACGGAACGCCCGATCACGCGGTCGCGTTCGTGGTGCACCACATCGCGGCCGACGGTTTCTCCTTCGGCCCGCTCTCGCGGGACGTGGCCACCGCGTATCTGGCGCGGGCCGCCGGTGAGGCGCCCGCGTGGTCGCCGCTGCCGGTGCAGTACCAGGACTACAGCGTCTGGCAACGCGAACTGCTCGGCTCGGAATCCGATCCCGGTTCGATGGCCGCCCGCGAGATCGCCTACTGGCGACGCCAGCTCGGCGGCCTGCCCGACCAGCTGGACCTGCCCACCGACCGGCCGCGTCCGCCGGTGCAGAGCTTCCGCGGCAGCACGGTCCGCTTCGATATCGACGCCGAATTGCACACCGCGCTGGCCGGATTGGCGCGCGCGCAGGGCGTCAGCCTCTTCATGGTCGTGCACGCCTCGCTCGCGGTGCTGCTCGGTCGCCTGTCGGGCACCAGCGACATCGCGATCGGCACCCCGATCGCGGGCCGCGGCGAGCAGGCGCTCGACGACCTGATCGGCATGTTCGTCAACACCTTGGTGCTGCGCTCCGACGTGGACAGCGGCGCGTCGTTCGCCGACTTCCTCGCGCGCACGAGGGAAACCGACCTCGCGGCGTTCGCCTACGCCGACGTGCCGTTCGAGCGGCTGGTCGAGGTGCTCAACCCGACCCGCTCGCAGGCGCGGCACCCGCTGTTCCAGGTGATGCTCTCCTTCCAGGAGATGGCACACGGCGCGCTCGAGCTACCCGGGCTCTCGGTGACCGCCACCGAACTCGAGGTCGACATCGCCAAGTTCGACCTGCAATGGACCATCACCGAGGAGCGCGGCGGCAACGGCGAGCCCGAGGGCATGACGGCGGCGGTGCAGTTCGCCACCGACATGTTCGACGCCGAGACGGTGACCTCGTTCGCCGAGCGCTTCGTGCGCATCCTGCGCAGCGTCGTCGCCGATCCCGCGGTCGTGGTCGGTGAGATCGACGTGCTGGCCGCCGACGAGCGGCTCGCCGTCTCGCGCGACTGGGTGTCCTCCGGCACGGACGGCGGCACGGGCCGTTTCGCCGACCCCGAAACCACTTTGGTCGCCCTGTTCGATCAGGCGGTCGCCGCCTATCCCGAGCACGTCGCCGCGCGATTCAACGCGGAGTCGCTGACCTACGCCGAGCTGGACAAGCGCGCGAATGTGTTGGCGCGCAGGCTGATCGCCGACGGCGCGGGCCCGGAGTCGCTGGTCGCGGTGATCCTGCCGCGCTCGATCGATCTCGTCGTCGCGCTGCTCGCCGTGGTGAAGACCGGCGCCGGTTACGTGCCGGTCGACCCGACCTACCCGGCCGACCGGATCGCCTACGTGCTGTCGGATTCGCGTCCGACCAGCGTCGTCATCGATTCCTCGGTGGAGGTGGCCGTCCCGGACGAGCTGCCCACCGTGGTGCTGGACGAATTCGCCAGCGCCGCACACGGTTTCGCCGATACGCCGATCACCGACGCGGACCGCTCCGCGCCGCTGAATCCCGACAACGTCGCCTACGTGATCTACACGTCGGGTTCGACGGGTCGTCCGAAGGGTGTGGCGGTCGCGCATCGGAATGTGGTGCGGCTGTTCGCGAATACCGATCGTGATTTCGGTTTCGGTCCGGACGATGTGTGGACGTTGTTCCACTCGTACGCGTTCGACTTCTCGGTGTGGGAGTTGTGGGGTCCGCTGCTGTTCGGCGGCACCGTGGTCGTTGTCGACTACTTCACCTCGCGCTCCCCGGAGCAGTTCCTCGAGCTGCTGCGCGACGAGCGCGTGACCGTCCTGAACCAGACGCCCTCGGCGTTCTATCAGCTCGCCGAGGCCGACCGCGCCGCGGGGCCCGCCGCACCGCCGCTGTCGCTGCGCTACGTGGTGTTCGGCGGTGAGGCGCTCGAGCTGCGTCGCCTATCGGATTGGGTTGCTCGCCACGGTGATTCGTCGCCGGTGCTGGTCAACATGTACGGCATCACCGAGACCACGGTGCACGTGTCCTACCGTGCCCTGGACGCGGCGACCATCGAGGCCGCCTCCGGCAGCATCGTCGGTCGCGCCATCTCCGGTCTGAGCGTCTACGTCCTGGACAACCGGCTCCAGCCGGTCCCGGTCGGCGTGGTCGGCGAAATGTATGTCGCCGGACCGCAGTTGGCGCGCGGCTACCTCGGCCGCCCCGACCTCACCACGACCCGCTTCGTGGCCAACCCCCTCGCCGACGCCGGTAGCGCGGGCTCGCGCTTGTACCGCTCCGGCGACCTCGCGCGCTGGAACCGCTTCGGCGAACTCGAGTACCTGGGTCGCGCCGACGATCAGGTGAAGGTCCGCGGTTTCCGCATCGAGCTCGGCGAGATCGAGGCCGCCGTCCTCGAACAGCCGGGCATCGCGCAGGCGGCGGTCATCGTGCGCGAGGACCAGCCCGGCGGCCAGCGCATCGTCGCCTACGTCGTCGCCGAACCCGGCGTCGAACTCGACCTCGAAGACGTCCGTCGCGCCGCCTCCGACCGGCTGCCCGCCTACATGGTGCCCTCGGCGTTCATGGCGCTCGACGCGATCCCGCTGACCGTCAACGGCAAGCTGGACCGCCGCGCGCTGCCCGCGCCGGTGTTCGAGGTGCGCGAATTCCGCGCTCCCGCGACGCCGATCGAGGAGATCGTCGCCCAGGTCTTCGCCGACGTGCTCGACCTGCCCCGCGTCGGCGTCGACGACGACTTCTTCGATCTCGGCGGCAACTCGCTGATCGCCACCCAGGTCGCCTCCCGCGTGGGTATCGCACTGGACACCCGCGTCCCGGTGCGCATGCTCTTCGAAGCGCCCACCGTCGCCGCACTCGCCGCCCGCGTGGAATCGCAGGCGGGCGACGGCGCGCGCAAGGCGCTCGTCGCGCGCGAGCGGCCGGAAGAGGTGCCACTGTCGCTCGCCCAGCAGCGCATGTGGTTCCTGAACCGCTTCGACACCTCCTCGGCGGTCAACAACATCCCGGTCGCCATCCGGCTCTCCGGTGAGCTGGACGTGGCCGCGCTGCAGGTCGCGGTCATCGACGTGATCGACCGGCACGAGTCGCTGCGCACCGTCTTCCCGGAGACCGGGAACGGCCCGGTGCAGGTGGTCCTCGACGCGGCCCAGATCGTGCCGGACCTCACCCCATACCGGGTGACCGAGGAGACCCTGCTCGAGCACCTGATCGACCTGGCCACCATGGCCTTCGACGTGACAAGCGAAGTTCCGCTGCACGCAAGGCTTTTCGAGATCAGCGAGACCGAGTACGTGCTCGGCATGGTGGTGCACCACATCTCCGCCGACGGCTGGTCGATGGGTCCGCTGTCGCGCGACGTCATCGTCGCGTACGCGGCGCGCACCACGTGGGAGGCGCCGACCTGGGCCGAATTGCCGGTCCAGTACGCCGATTACGCGCTCTGGCAGCGCGAGATCCTCGGCTCCGAGGACGACCCGCGTTCGCTGATCTCCAGCCAGATCAGCTACTGGACGCGCGAGCTCGCCGACCTGCCCGACGAGCTGGTGCTGCCGTCCGATCATCCGCGTCCCGCGGTCGCCTCCTACCAGGGCGGCACGTACGCGTTCGTGATTTCCGGCGAAACGCAGCGCGCCCTGGTCGAATTGGGCCGCCGCTACAACGCCTCGCTGTTCATGGTCATGCACAGCGCCCTCGCGGTGCTGCTCGCGCGTGCCAGCGGCACCTCCGACATCGCCATCGGCACGCCCGTCGCGGGCCGCGGTGAGGCGGCGCTGGACGACCTGATCGGCATGTTCGTCAACACCCTGGTGCTGCGCACCGAGGTGGACGGCGCCGGTACGTTCGCCGAGCTGCTCGACCGGGCCAGGGAAACCGACCTGCAGGCGTTCGCGCACTCCGACGTCCCGTTCGAGCGGCTGGTCGAGGTGCTCAACCCCGCCCGCTCGCAGGCGCGGCACCCGCTGTTCCAGGTGATGCTGGCCTTCCAGAACACCAAGCAGGCCACCCTGCAGCTGCCCGGGCTCTCGGTCAACGGCATCGACTACGACGCCCGCCTGGCCAAGTTCGACCTGCAGCTCACCCTCCAGGAGACCCAGGACGAGCTGGGCGAGGCCGCGGGCATGTCGGCCGAGTTCTCCTACGCGCTCGACCTTTTCGACGAGTCGACGGTGGCCGCCTTCGCGCGCCGCCTGGACCGCATCCTCGCGGCCGTCATCGCGAACCCGGACGTGCCGATCGGCGACATCGATCTGCTCGCGCCCGAGGAACACGCGCAGGTTCTCGTCGACTGGAACGACACCGACCACGCGGTGCCCGCGGAGACGCTCGTCTCGCTGTTCGACGCGCAGGCGGCGGCGAGCCCGGACGCCACGGCGCTGGTCTACGAGGACGAACAGCTCACCTATCGCGAGCTCCAGGAGCGCGCCAACCGCATCGCCAGGGAGCTGATCGCCTCCGGCGTCGGACCGGAATCGCTGGTGGCGCTTGCCATGCGGCGTTCGACCGAGCTGGTCGTCGCCATGTACGCGGTGCTCCAGACGGGCGCGGCCTATGTGCCGCTCGACCCCGATCAGCCCGCCGACCGCATCGGCCACATCCTCGACACCGCGCGTCCCAGCCTCGTGCTGACCACCCGCCGCGACGGGTTCGTCGCCGACGGCGCGGTCACCGCGCGGTACGTCGAGGACCTGCCCAGCTCCGCGCAGACCTCCGGCGCGCCGATCACCGACGCCGAGCGGGTGCGCCCGCTGCGGCCGGGGAACACCGCCTACGTCATCTTCACCTCCGGTTCGACCGGCCGGCCGAAGGGCGTCGCGGTCAGCCATGCCGCGATCGTGAACCGTCTGCTGTGGATGCAGCACGAGTACCCGATCGGCGCCGACGACGCCGTCTTGCAGAAGACCCCCGCCACCTTCGACGTGTCGGTATGGGAGTTCTTCTGGCCCTTGCAGACCGGCGCGCGCCTGGTCGTCGCGAAGCCGGACGGCCACCGCGATCCGGTGTACCTCGCGCAGATCATCGCCGAACAGGGCATCACCACGGCGCATTTCGTGCCGTCGATGCTGTCGGTGTTCGTCTCCACGCTGGGCAACGAGAACGGCGACGCCGCGAACATGCCCGCCCCGCGCCTGCGTCAGGTGTTCGCCTCCGGTGAGGCGCTGCCCGCGCCGACCGCGCAGCGTCTGCGTGAGCTGACCGGCGCGCGCCTGCACAACCTGTACGGCCCGACCGAGGCCGCGGTCGACGTGACCTACCACGAGGTCGTCGACGCCGATGTGGTGTCGGTGCCGATCGGTCGTCCGGTGTGGAACACCAAGGTGTTCGTGCTGGATTCGCGTTTGCACCCGGTCGCTCCGGGTGTCGCGGGTGAGCTGTATCTCGCGGGCGATCAGCTGGCGCTCGGCTACCTGAGCCGCAGCGACCTGACCTCGGATCGCTTCGTCGCCAACCCTTACGGCGCCGCCGGTTCGCGCATGTACCGCACCGGTGACCTGGTCGCCTGGACCAAGCAGGGCGAGCTGGAGTACTTGGGCCGCACCGACTTCCAGGTGAAGCTGCGCGGTCTGCGCATCGAGCTGGGTGAGATCGAGGCGGCGCTGCTGGCGCAGCCGGGCGTCGCGCAGTCGGTGGTCGTCGTGCGCACGGACCCGCACGCCGGTGATCAGCTGGTGGGTTACGTTGTCGCCGAACCGGATTCCGTTCTCGACAGCACGGCGGTCAAGGCGGGCCTCGCCGCGACGCTGCCCGGGTACATGGTGCCCGCGGCGCTGGTCGTGCTGGACGCGTTCCCGCTCAACGCCAGCGGCAAGCTGGACCGCAAGGCGCTGCCCGCGCCAGTCTTCGAGGCCAAGAGCTTCCGCGCGCCGTCCACCCCGATCGAAGAGATCGTCGCGGACATCTTCGCCGACTTGCTCGGCGTCGACCGGGTCGGCGTGGACGACGACTTCTTCGAGCTCGGCGGCAACTCGCTGGTCGCGACCCAGGTCGCGGCCCGCCTGAGCAAGGCGCTGGACGCCGAGGTCGGCGTGCGCACGCTGTTCGAGGCGCCCACGGTCGCCGCGCTGGCGGCCCGCGTCGAATCGCACGCGGGCACCGGTGTGCGCCAGGCGCTCAGCGCACGCACCCGTCCCGAGCACCCGCCGCTGTCGCTCGCGCAGCAGCGGATGTGGTTCCTCAACCGCTTCGACCTCGGCACCGAGCCGGGCGCGGCGGCGGGCACCTACAACATCCCGGCCGCCGTCCGGCTGCGCGGCCTGCTGGATCTGAGCGCGCTGCGCGGCGCGCTCGGCGACGTGATCGCGCGGCACGAGTCGCTGCGCACCGTGTACCCGTCCCACGAGGGCGTCCCGTACCAGCGGGTGCTTCCGTCGATCCGCGCCATTCCGGAGCTGGACGTCGTCGAGGTCGACGAGACCGAGATGTACGGTGCGCTCTACGAATTCGTGAACCGCGGTTTCGACGTCACCGGCGAACCGCCGGTGCGGCTGCGCATCTATGAACTGGGCGAGCGCGATTACGTGCTCGCGGTCGTGGTGCACCACATCGCCGCCGACGGCTTCTCCATGCGGCCGCTGGTGCGCGACCTGATGACCGCGTACGTGGCGCGCACCTCGAACTCCGAACCGGGCTGGCCGCCGCTGGCCGTCCAGTACGTCGATTTCGCGCTCTGGCAGCGCGAAACCCTCGGCGACGAGGACGATCCCACCTCGCTCATCTCCGAGCAGCTCAACTACTGGCGCGCGGCGCTCGCCGATCTGCCCGACGAACTGCGCCTGCCCGGCAAGCCGCGCCCGACCGTCGCGTCCTATCAGGCCGGCACGCATCGCTTCCGGGTGCCCGGCGAGCTGATCGACGAGCTGAACCGGGTCGCGCACGCGCACGGCACCACGCTGTTCATGGTGGTGCACAGCGCCTTCGCGACGCTGCTCTCGCGTCTGTCCGGAGCCGACGACATCGCCATCGGCATCCCGGTGGCGGGCCGCGGTGAGCAGGCGCTCGACGACCTCGTCGGCATGTTCGTCAACACCCTGGTGCTGCGCACCCAGATCGACACCGCCGCCTCGTTCACCGACCTGCTCGCCCAGGTCCGCGAGCGTGACCTGCAGGCGTTCGCGCACGCGGACGTGCCGTTCGAGCGGCTGGTCGAGGTGCTCAACCCGGCCCGTTCGCAGGCGCGGCATCCGCTGTTCCAGGTGATGCTCACGTTCCAGAACATCGGCCGCACCTCGCTGGAGCTGCCCGGCCTGACCGTGTCCGAACTGGGCATCGATCAGCCGACGGCCAAGTTCGACATGCAGCTCACGCTGAGCGAGGTGCCGGACGGCGAGTCCGAGATGGACGCCGAACTCGTCTACGCCACCGACCTTTTCGACGCCGCCTTCGCCGACACCTTCGGCGCCCGCTTCCTGCGCGTGCTGCGCGGGATCGCCGCCGCGCCGTCCACCGTGATCGGCGACATCGAGCTGCTCGACGACGCCGAGCGCACGCTGGTGCTGAAGCAGTGGAACGACACCGAATTCGCGGTGGACGCGGCACTGGTCTCGCCGGTGGGCGACGACGCCGCGACCCTGGTCGCGCTGTTCGAGGCGCAGGTCGCGCGCACGCCGGACGCGGTCGCGCTGACCTTCGAGGGGACGAGTCTGTCCTACGCCGAGTTCGCGAGCCGGGTGCACCGCTTGGCGCGCTGGCTCAAGCAGAACGGCGTCGGCCCGGAATCGTATGTGGCCCTTGGCATGCGCCGCTCGCTCGACCTGCTGGTCGGCATGTACGCGGTGTCCGCGGCCGGTGGCGCGTACGTGCCGCTGGACCCGGACAACCCGACCGAGCGCATCGAGCACATTCTCGACACCGCGCGACCCGTCTGCGTGCTGACCTCCGGTTCCGATCTCGGCGTCGCGCTCGCGCGCCAGGTTCGCATCGACGAGCTGGATCTGTCGGCCTACTCCGACGAGCCGCTCACCGACGCGGACCGGCACCGGCCGCTGCGCACCGGCAACACCGCGTACGTGATCTTCACGTCCGGTTCGACCGGTCGCCCGAAGGGTGTCGCGGTCTCGCACGCCGCGATCATCAACCGTTTGGTGTGGGGCCACGCGCAGTACGGCCTCGCCGCCGACGACGTGGTCCTGCAGAAGACCCCGGCCACCTTCGACGTGTCGGTGTGGGAGTTCTTCTGGCCCTTGCAGGTCGGCGCCCGCTTGGTGATCGCCAAGCCGGACGGCCATCGCGACCCGGCCTACCTAGCCCAGCTGATCATCGATGAGCAGATCACCACGGCGCACTTCGTGCCGTCGATGATGTCGCTGTTCGTCGTCGAACCCCGCGCGGCCGAATGCACCGGCCTGCGCAACGTCTTCGCCTCCGGCGAGGGCCTGCCCGCCGTCACCGCGCAGCGCTTGCGCGAGCTGACCGGCGCCCGCCTGCACAACCTGTACGGCCCGACCGAGGCCGGCGTCGAGGTGACCTTCCACGAGGTCACCGACGCCGACACCGTCACCGTGCCGATCGGCGCCCCGGTGTTCAACACCCAGGTCTACGTGCTGGATTCGCGTCTGCGGCCGGTTCCGGTCGGCGTGCCCGGCGAGCTGTACCTGGCGGGCGCGCAGCTGGCCTACGGCTACGTCACCCGTCCGGATCTGACCACCGAGCGCTTCGTCGCCGACCCGTTCGGCGACGGCGTACGGATGTACCGCACCGGCGACCTGGTGGCGTGGACGCCCGCAGGTGAACTGGAGTACTTGGGCCGCACCGACTTCCAGGTGAAGCTGCGCGGTCTGCGCATCGAGCTCGGCGAGATCGAGGGCGCGCTGACCGCGCTGGACGAGGTCTCGCAGTCGGTCGTGGTGGTGCGCACCGACGAGCGCACCGGCGATCAGCTGGTGGCCTACCTCATCGCCAAGCCGGGCACGGCCATCGACATCGAGCGCGTCAAGTCCGCGCTCGCCGAGCAGCTGCCCGCCTACATGGTGCCCGCGGCGTTCGTGGTGCTCGACGCGTTCCCGCTGAACACCTCCGGCAAGCTCGACCGCAAGGCGCTGCCGGAGCCGACGTTCGAGGCCAAGGCCTTCCAGGCGCCGGTCACCCCGGTGCAGCAGATCGTGGCCAGCGCGTTCGCCGACGTGCTCGGCATCGAACGCGTCGGCCTGGACGACGACTTCTTCGCACTCGGCGGCAACTCGCTGGTCGCCACCCAGGTGGCGGCCCGGCTCGGCGAGGCGCTGGACACCCAGATCCCGCTGCGTACGCTGTTCGAGGCCTCGACGGTCGCCGCGCTGGCCGCCAAGGTGGAGTCGGCCACCGGTAGCGGCGCGAAGGCGCCGCTGGTCGCGCAGGCCAGGCCGGAGCTGGTGCCGCTCTCGCTCGCGCAGCAGCGGATGTGGTTCCTCAACCGCTTCGACAACCGCACCGCGGTGAACAACATCCCGGTCGCGATCCGGCTGACCGGCAGGCTCGACGCCGTCGCGCTGCAGGCGGCGATCCGCGACGTGATCGCCCGCCACGAGGCGCTGCGCACCGTCTACCCGGAGGTGGAGGGCGAGGGCTACCAGCGCGTCCTGCCCGCCGACGAAGTGCGCTTCGACCTGTCGACGGAGTGGGTGCCGAGCACCGAACTGCCTTCGCGCATCGTGGAACTCGCGAGCGTGCACTTCGACGTGACCAGCGAGATCCCGTTCCGGGCCGACCTGCTCATCGTCGGCGAGCCCTCGGGGATGGCAGTCGGCGGAGCCGACGGGGTGGGTAAGTACAGCCACGTCGTGGTGCTGGTCATGCACCACATCAGTGCCGACGGCTTCTCGCTGCGTCCGCTGCTGCGCGACGTGGTGGTTGCCTACACCGAGCGCGCCGGCGGGGAAGCGCCCGGCTGGGCGCCGCTCGAGGTGCAGTACGCCGACTACGCGCTGTGGCAGCGCGAGGTCCTCGGCTCCGAGGACGACGCGGACTCGGTGGCGGCCAAGCAGATCGCCTACTGGACCGAGCAGCTGCGCGATCTGCCCGATCAGATCGAGTTGCCCGCGGATCGGCCACGGCCGGAGATCGCGTCGAACGCCGGTGGGCTGCACGCCTTCTCGGTGGACGCCGAGCTGCACCGCGCGCTCGAGGATGTGGCGCGCGCGCACGGCGTGACGTTGTTCATGGTCGTGCACGCGGCGCTGGCGACGTGGGCGGCACGGCTGTCCAACAGCACCGATATCGCGATCGGCACCCCGATCGCCGGTCGTGGCGAGCGTGCGCTGGACGATCTGGTCGGCATGTTCGTCAATACGCTGGTGTTGCGCAACGAGATCGACCTCGGCGGGAAATTCAGCGATCTGCTCGAGCAGGTGCGGCGCACGGATCTGGCGGCGTTCGCCAACGCCGACGTGCCGTTCGAGCGGCTGGTCGACGTGCTGAGCCCGGCGCGTTCGCAGGCGCATCACCCGCTGTTCCAGGTGGCGTTGACCTTCGAGGCGGCCTCGGCCGCCGACATGGGCACCGTCGCGCTGCCCGGCTTGGACCTGGATGTCGTCGAGTTCGACGCGGGCACCGCGAAATTCGACGTGCAGCTGACCGTGGGCGAGGCCCGCGACGGTGGGCTGGCGATGTCGTGGAACTACGCGAGCGAGTTGTTCGATCCGGAGACGGTCGCCTCGTTCGCCGATCGTCTGGTGCGTGTCCTGCGCGGTGTGGCCGAGGACCCGTCGGTGGTCGTCGGTGACATCGATCTGCTCGGTGAGGCCGAGCGGCTGGATGTGTCGCAGCGTTGGGTGTCCGCTGGCGCGGATGCCGGCGTCGGCCGGTTCGCCGAGCCCGGCGTGACGCTGGTCGAGTTGTTCGATCAGATGGTCGCCGCGCACCCGCATCGGGTCGCCGCGCGGTTCGGCACGGACTCGTTGAGCTACGCGGAGCTGGACAAGCGCGCGAATGTGTTGGCGCGCAGGCTGATCGCCGATGGCGCGGGCCCGGAGTCGCTGGTCGCGGTGATCCTGCCGCGGTCGCTGGATCTGGTCGTCGCGCTGCTCGCGGTGGTGAAGACCGGTGCGGGTTACGTGCCGGTGGATCCGACCTACCCGGCCGACCGTATCGCGTACGTGCTGTCGGATTCGCGTCCGACCAGCGTCGTCCTGGATTCCACGGTCGAGGTCGAGATCCCGGCGGGGCTGCCCTCGGTCGTGCTGGACGGCTTCGCGGTGGAGACCGGCAATGTGGTCGACGCCGATGACGCGCCGATCACCGACGCCGATCGCCGCGCCGCGCTGACCCCGGACCATGTCGCCTACGTGATCTACACGTCGGGTTCGACGGGTCGTCCGAAGGGTGTGGCGGTCGCGCATCGGAATGTGGTGCGGCTGTTCGCGAATACCGATCGTGATTTCGGTTTCGGTCCGGACGATGTGTGGACGTTGTTCCACTCGTATGCGTTCGACTTCTCGGTGTGGGAGCTGTGGGGTCCGCTGCTGTTCGGCGGCACCCTCGTCGTGGTGGACTACTTCACCTCCCGTTCGCCCGAGCAGTTCCTGGAGCTGCTGCGCGACGAGCGGGTGACGGTTCTCAACCAAACCCCGTCGGCCTTCTACCAATTGGCCGAAGCCGACCGCAATGCCGCCGCGGATGCCGCGCCGCTGTCGCTGCGCTACGTGGTGTTCGGCGGTGAGGCGCTCGAGCTGCGTCGCCTCTCGGATTGGGTTGCTCGCCACGGTGATTCGTCGCCGGTGCTGGTCAACATGTACGGCATCACCGAGACCACGGTGCACGTGTCCTTCCGTGCCCTGGACGCCGCGACCATCGAAGCCGCTTCGGGCAGCATCGTGGGTCGCGCGATCGCGGGCCTGAAGGTGTACGTGCTCGACAACCGGCTGCGCCCCGTGCCGGTCGGTGTCGCGGGCGAAATGTATGTCGCCGGACCGCAGTTGGCGCGTGGCTACCTCGGTCGCCCCGACCTGACCGCCGCGCGTTTCGTGGCCAACCCGTTGGCGACACCGGGCGATGCGGGCTCGCGCCTGTACCGCTCCGGTGACTTGGCGCGCTGGAACCGCTTCGGCGAGCTCGAGTACCTGGGTCGCGCCGACGACCAGGTCAAGGTGCGCGGTTTCCGCATCGAGCTCGGCGAGATCGAGGCCGCGGTGCTCGCGCAGCCGGGCATCGCGCAGGCGGCGGTCATCGTGCGCGAGGACCAGCCGGGCGATCAGCGCATCGTGGCTTACGTCGTCGCCGAACCGGATGTGGTTCCCGACCTGGACGTGGTGCGTTCCGGCGCGGCCGAGCGGCTGCCCGCCTACATGGTGCCCGCGGCCATGGTGCGACTGGAATGGATCCCGCTGACCGTCAACGGCAAGCTGGATCGGCGCGCGCTGCCCGCGCCGGCCGCCAAGGCCAGGGCATTCCGCGCCCCGGTGACGCCGGTGCAGGAGACGGTGGCGGCGGTGTTCGCCGAGGTGCTCGACCTGCCCCGGGTCGGCGTCGACGACGACTTCTTCGACCTCGGCGGCAACTCGCTCATCGCGACGAGAGTGGTGTCCCGGATCGGCGCGGCGCTCGGCACCTCGGTGCCGGTGCGCACGCTGTTCGAGGCGTCCACGGTGGAAGCCCTTGCCGCGCGGGTGGAATCGCACACCGGTGGCGACGGACGCGCACCGCTGGTGGCACGCAAGCGCGCCGCCGACGAACTGGTGCCGCTGTCCTACGCGCAGCAGCGCATGTGGTTCCTGAACAAGTACGACACCTCCTCGGCCGCCTACAACCTGCCGATCGCGATCCGGATGTCCGGCGCGCTCGACATCGAGGCGCTGCGGCTCGCGGTGGCCGATGTGGTGCGCAGGCACGAATCGCTGCGCACCCGCTACCCCGAGCACGGCGGCACGCCGGTGCAGGTGATCGTCCCGGCCGAGGAGATCGCGCTCGATCTGCACCCGGTCGCGGTGCCGCGGGCCGAGCTGCTCGCCGCGGTGACCGAGTTCGTCACCGCGGGATTCGATGTGGCCGAACAGGTTCCGCTGCGCACCAGGCTGTACGCCGCGGGGCCGGACGAGCACGTCCTCGTCGTCGTCGTGCACCACATCGCCGCCGACGGCTTCTCGATGGGTCCGCTGACCCGCGACGTCATGCTGGCCTACACGGCGCGCACCCAGGACAGCGCGCCCGGCTGGTCGCCGCTCGCGGTGCAGTACGCCGATTTCGCGGTATGGCAGCGCGAGGTCCTCGGTTCCGAGGACGACGCGGATTCGCTGCTGGCCCGCCAGGTTGCGTACTGGCAGCGCGCCCTCGACGGCGTGCCGGACGAGCTGGCGCTGCCGACCGACCGCCCGCGTCCGGCGATCGCCTCGCACCGCGGCGCGACGCTGCACCACGAGCTCCCCGGCGAGCTGATCGCGGCGCTCGACGAGATCGCCCGCGCCAGTGGCGCCTCGCTGTTCATGGTCATGCACAGCGCGCTCGCCGTGCTGCTCGCGCGCCTGTCCGGCGGCGACGACATCGCGGTCGGCACGCCGATCGCGGGCCGTGGCGAGCAGGCGCTCGACGACCTCGTCGGCATGTTCGTCAACACGCTGGTGCTGCGCACCGGCATCGACAACGGCGAATCGTTCACCGAACTGCTCGACCGTGTCCGCAAGACCGACCTGGACGCCTACGGCAACGCCGACGTGCCGTTCGAACGTCTCGTCGAGCTGCTCGCGCCGGAGCGTTCGCAGTCGCGCAACCCGCTGTTCCAGGTGATGCTGGCCTTCCAGAACCTGGAGCGGACCGCGCTGGAACTGCCCGGTCTCTCGGTCTCCGCGCTCGATCTCGAGGAGAACGTCGCGCGCTTCGACCTGCAGTTCACGCTGTCGGAGAACGACGCGGTCGCGGGTAACGGCGTCGCGGGCATGACGCTCGCGCTGACCTACGCCACCGAGCTGTTCGACGAGTCGACCGCGCGGGAGATCGTGGACCGCTGGGTGCGTGTGCTCACCGCCGTCGCGGCCGATCCGGCCGTCGCGGTCGGCGCCGTCGACGTGCTCGACGCGGCCGAGCTGGCCGATCTGGTCGCGCGCACCGGCGCCCCCGCGGTGCCGCCGCGCACGCTGCCCGAGCTGCTCGCCGAGGCCGCCGAGCACAACCCGGACGCGCCCGCAGTGGTGTTCCAGGGGACAACTCTGTCCTACGCCGAACTCGACGAACGCTCGAACCGCTTGGCCCGCTTGCTGATCGCCGAAGGCATCGGCGCGGAGGACCTGGTCGCGGTCGGCGTGCCGCGTTCGGCGGACTCGGTGTTCGCCGCGTGGGCGGTGTCCAAGACCGGCGCCGCGTTCGTGCCGGTGGACCCGAACTACCCGGCCGAGCGCATCGCGCACATGGTCACCGATTCCGGTTCGCCCCTCGGCATCACGGTCGCCGCGGTGCGCGACGGCCTGCCCGAGTCGGCGCGCTGGTTGGTGCTCGAGGACCTCGCGCTGGACGGTTTCGACGGCGGTCCGATCACCGACGCCGACCGGGTCCGCCCGGTGCGTCCGGAGCACCCGGCCTACGTCATCTACACCTCCGGTTCCACCGGTGTGCCCAAGGGCGTCGTGGTGACGCACGCGGGTCTCGCCAACTTCAGCGCCGAGCAGATCGAGCGTTACGGCCTCGACTCCGACTCGCGCGCACTGCATTTCGCCTCGCCGAGCTTCGACGCCTCGATCCTCGAGCTGTTGCTCGCGGTGGGCGCGGGCGGCGCGCTCGTCGTGGTGCCGCCGGGCGTGTACGGCGGCGAGGAGCTGTCCGAGCTGATCCGCGGCGAGCGGGTCACGCACGCGTTCATCACCCCGGCCGCGCTGGCCACCTTCGATCCGAGCGGCCTGGACACGCTGCGCGTGCTGGTCGCGGGCGGCGAGGCGTGCCCGCCGGAACTGGTCGCGAAGTGGGCCGTGCCGCTCGGCGAGGGCGGCGCGCTGCGCGCGTTCCACAACGGCTACGGCCCGACCGAGACCACCATCATGACCAACATCAGCGATCCGCTGGTGGTCGGCGAGACGGTGACCATCGGCGGACCGATCCGCGGCATGCGTTCGCTGATCCTGGACGCCCAGCTCAGGCCCGTTCCGGTGGGCGTCGCGGGTGAGCTGTATCTGTCGGGCGTCCAGCTGGCGCGCGGCTACCACGCACGGCCCGGCCTGACGGCCGAGCGTTTCGTGGCCAACCCGTACGTCGACGGGGAGCGGATGTACCGCACGGGTGACGTGGTCCGCTGGACCCGCACCGGCGAGGTGGAGTACGTCGGCCGCTCCGACTTCCAGGTGAAGGTCCGCGGTTTCCGCATCGAACTCGGTGAGATCGACGCCGCGCTCGCGGCGCACGAGACCGTCGACTTCGCGGTCACCGTCGGCCACAAGAACGCCGCGGGCGCGGTGTCGCTGGTGTCGTACGTGGTTGCCGCGCAAGGACATTCCATCGACGTCGCGGCGCTCACCGCGCACGTCGAGGACCGGCTGCCCGCCTACATGGTGCCCTCCTCGATCATGGTGATCGACCGGGTGCCGCTGACCCCGGTCGGCAAGCTGGACCGCAAGGCGCTGCCGGAGCCGGTGTTCGCCACCGAGGTGGTGTTCCGCGCCGCCCGCACGCCGGTCGAGCAGATCATCGCCGAGGTGTTCGCCGAGGTGCTCGGCGTGCAGCGGGTCGGCGTCGACGACTCGTTCTTCGCGCTCGGCGGCGACAGCATCGTCTCCATCCAGCTGGTCTCGCGGGCCAAGGCGCGCGGCGTGGTGTTCACGCCGCGGCACGTCTTCGAGCAGAAGACCGTCGCGGGCCTGGCCGCGGTCGCCGAGACCGCCGACGCTTCGGCGCCCGCCGTCGCCGCCCTCGCCGAACTGCCCGGCGGTGGCGTGGGTGACATGCCGCTCACCCCGGTGGTGCGGTTCATGGCCGAGCGCCCCGGCTCCTTCGGCCGGTTCAACCAGACCCTCGCGCTGGAGCTGCCGCTCGGCATCGACCGCGCGGGCATCGCGACGACCGTCGGCGCGGTGATCGACCGGCACGACATGCTGCGCGCACAGCTCTTGCGCGAGGGCGACGACTGGGTGGTGCGGACCGCCGAGCCCAGCGCCGTCGACGTGGACGCGCTGATCGAGCGCGTCGAGTTCCCGGCCGCCGCCACCGACGCCGAGCTGCTCGGCATCGCCTCGGCCGCATTGGATTCCGCGCTGGACCGACTGGATCCGGCGGCCGGTGTCGTGGTGCGGTTCGTCTGGCTCGATCCCGCGGAAGGCGGCCGGATGGGCCGCCTGATCGTGGTCGCCCACCACCTGGTGGTCGATGGCGTCTCCTGGCGCATCCTGGTGCCCGACTTCGTCGCGGCATGGGGCCAGCTCACCGCCGGGCAGCGGCCCGAGCTGGTGGCACCGGCAACATCGATGCGAGCCTGGGCGCACGCACTGCAGCGTGAGGCCGAAAGTGCTTCGCGGGTCGACGAACTCGGCTACTGGCGGGCGGTGACCGACACCCCCGATCCGCTGCTGACCGCGCGTCCGATGGATCCCGCGGTGGACGTCTCCGGCGCGATCGAGAAGGTTCAGGTCGAGGTCTCGGCCGAGACCACCAAGGCGCTGCTCACCAAGGTGCCCGCGCTGTTCCACGGCGGTGTGAACGACGGCCTGCTCACCGCGCTCGCGCTGGCGACCGCGAAGTGGCGGGCGGCTCGGGCGGGTGCGCGCACCGACGACGCGCTGCTGATCCGCCTGGAAGGCCACGGCCGCGAGGAAGACGTCGTCCCCGGCGCCGACCTGTCCCGCACCGTCGGCTGGTTCACCGCCATCTTCCCGGTGCGGCTGGACCTGACCGGCGTCGACGTGGACGCCGCGCTCGCGGGCGGTCCCGCGCTGTCCGCGGCCGTCAAGGCGGTCAAGGAGCAGCTGCTCGCGGTGCCGGACAAGGGCATCGGCTACGGCCTGCTGCGCTACCTCAACCGGCGCACCGCCGCGGAGCTGCCCGCGCAGCTGCCCGGCCAGGTCAGCTTCAACTACCTGGGCCGCGTCTCGGACAGCGACGTGCCCGAGCAACTGCGCGGCTTCGGCTGGACCCCCGCGCCGGAACTCGGCTCGCTCGGCGGCGCCTACGACGCCGACATGCCCGCGATGGCGCCGCTGGACGTCAACGCGATCGTGGTCGGCGACAAGCTGACCGCGAACATCGGCTACCCGTCGACGCTGCTCGACGCCGCCGAGGTGCGCGAGTTCGCCGACCTGTGGACCACCGCGCTGGACGCGGTTGCCCGCCATGCCAATTCGACCGGAGCGGGCGGGCACACCCCGTCCGACTTCGCCCTGGTGCGCGCGAGCCAGCGCGACATCGAGGGCTGGGAACGGCGCTTCCCGGCGCTGGCCGACGTCTGGCCGCTCTCGGCGCTGCAGGCGGGTCTGCTCTTCCACGCCCGCCTCGCCGCCAGCTCGGTGGACGTCTACACCGCGCAGGCGGTGCTCACCCTCACCGGCCGGGTCGACGCGGCCCGGCTGCGGGCGGCCGCGCAGGCGCTGGTCGACCGCTACGAGAACCTGCGCACCGCGTTCGTCAGCGACACCGACGGCAACCCCGTGCAGGTGGTGCTCGACAGCGCGCGCGTCGCGTGGGCCGAGCACGACCGGACCGAGACCGGTTCGGCCGCCGACCTCATCGAGGCCGACCGCATGCAGCGGTTCGATCTCACCGCGCCGCCGCTGATCCGCTTCACGCTGATCCAGGTGGCGCCCGACCGCTGGCAGTTCGTGGTGGCCAACCACCACATCCTGCTCGACGGCTGGTCGATGCCGCTGCTGATGCGCGACCTGATCGTGCTCTACGCGGTGCACGCCGACGCCAGCGCGCTGCCCGCGGTGCGCTCCTACCGGCACTTCCTGGAATGGACCGCGCGCCAAGACCATTCGGCCTCGCTGGCCGCGTGGTCGGCGGCGCTGCGCGGGGTGAGCGAGCCGACGCTGCTCGCGCGTCCCGACGCGGGCCGCGAGATCACCGCGCTCTCCGGTGAGTACCTGTTCGACCTCGACGAGGCCGCGACCGCGCGCCTGATCGCGTTGGCCGGCTCGCTGGGCGTCACCCCGAACACGGTGCTCCAGGTCGCATGGGGCATCCTGGTCGGCCGCATGACCGGCGCGGAGGACGTGCTGTTCGGCACCACCGTCTCCGGCCGCCCGGCCCAGCTGTCCGGCGTGGAATCCATGGTGGGTCTGTTCATCAACACCGTCCCGGTGCGGGTGCGCTTCGATCCCGCCGAGTCCGCGCGCGACCTGCTGACCCGCACCCAGGGCGAGCAGGCCGACCTGCTCGACCACCACTACATCGGACTGGCCGACATCCAGTCCGCCGCGGGCGTCGGCGGACTGTTCGACACCCTCGTCGTGTTCGAGTCCTACCCGGTGGACGCCGAGGGTCTGCGCGCCCAGGCCGCCGACATCGACGGCATGGCCGTGGCCGACCTGGAGGCCGCCGACGCGACGCACTACCCGCTGACGCTGATCGCCCAGCTGGATTCGCGCCTGCGCATCCGCGCGGGTTACCTGCGCGACCTGTTCGACGAGCCGACCGTGCGCCGCATCGCCGACCGCCTGGTCCGCGTGCTCTCCGCGATCACCGCCGATCCCGCGGTGGCCGTCGGTGACATCGAGCTGATCGACGCCGCCGAGCGCGAACTCGTGGTGTCCGGCTGGAACGAGACCGCGCACGAGGTCGACTCGGCGGCGACGCTGGTGTCGAAGTTCGAAGCGCAACTGGCGAAGACGCCGAACGCGACCGCGCTCACGTTCGAGGGGACAAGTCTCACTTACGACGAGTTCGCGGGACGGGTCTACCGCCTGGCGCGCTGGCTCATCGAACGCGGCGTCGGCCCGGAGTCCTCGGTGGCGCTCGGCATGCGGCGCTCGATCGACCTGGTCGTCGGCATGTACGCCGTCACCGTCGCGGGCGGCGCTTACGTGCCGCTCGACCCGGATCACCCGGCCGAGCGCACGGAATACATTCTGGCCACGGCCGATCCGGTGTGCGTGCTCACCTCGGGCAGCGACCTGGAGATCGACACCGCGCAGGTGCGCATCGATCTGCTCGACCTGTCCGGCGTGTCCGAGGCGCCGGTGACCGACGCCGAGCGCCGCGCGCCGCTGCGTCCGTCGAACACCGCGTACGTGATCTTCACCTCCGGTTCGACCGGCCGCCCGAAGGGCGTCGCGGTCTCGCACGCGGCGATCGTCAACCGCCTGGTGTGGATGCAGTCCGAGTACGGGCTGATCGAGTCCGACGCGGTCTTGCAGAAGACGCCGGCGACCTTCGACGTGTCGGTGTGGGAGTTCTTCTGGCCCTTGCAGATCGGCGCGCGCTTGGTCGTCGCGCGCCCTGACGGCCACCGCGACCCGGCCTACCTGGCCGAGGTCATCGCGACCGAGCGGGTCACCGTCACCCACTTCGTGCCGTCCATGCTCGCGGTGTTCGTGGCCGACGCGGCCGCGGCCCGCTGCGATACGTTGCGCATGGTGTTCGCGTCCGGTGAGGCGCTGCCGCCCAAGCCCGCGCACCGCCTGCGCGAGCTGACCGGCGCGGAGCTGCACAACCTGTACGGCCCGACCGAAGCCGCGGTCGACGTCACGTACCACCGGGTGATCGAGGCCGACACCGACACCGTGCCGATCGGCGCCCCGGTGTTCAACACCCAGGTGTACGTGCTGGATTCGCGGCTGCGGCCCGCTCCGGTGGGTGTCGCGGGTGAGCTGTACCTCGCGGGCACCCAGCTGGCGCGCGGTTACGTATCGCGGCCGGACCTGACCGCGGATCGCTTCGTGGCCAACCCGTTCGCCGACGGACAGCGCATGTACCGCACCGGCGACCTCGTGGCCTGGACCGCCGACGGCGAGCTGGACTACTTGGGCCGCACCGACTTCCAGGTGAAGCTGCGCGGTCTGCGTATCGAGCTGGGCGAGATCGAGCAGGCGCTCACCGCGCTGGACGAGATCGCGCAGTCGGTGGTCGTGGTGCGCGGCGATCAGCGCACCGGCGATCAGCTGGTGGCCTACGTCGTGGCCGCGCCGAACGCGCGCGTCGACGGCGACGTGGTGCGCGAGGACCTCGGCAGGCAGCTGCCCGCCTACATGGTGCCCGCGCTGGTCGTGGTGCTCGACGAGTTCCCGCTCAACGCCTCCGGCAAGCTGGACCGCAAGGCGCTGCCCGCGCCGGTGTTCGAGGCCGCGGTGTTCCGCGCGCCGACCACGCCGGTGGAGGAGATCGTCGCGCGGACCTTCGCCGACGTGCTCGGTCTCGACCGAGTCGGCTTGGACGACGACTTCTTCGCGCTCGGCGGCAACTCGCTCAGCGCGACCCAGGTGGCGGCGCGGCTGTCCGCGGCGCTGGAGACCGAGCTCGGCGTGCGCGAGCTGTTCGAGGCCTCCACCGTGGCGGCGCTGGCTGCCCGCACCGAGTCGAAGGCGGGCGCGGGCGCGCGTGCGGCGCTGGTCGCGCAGCGGCGGCCCGAGCGGGTGCCGCTCTCGCTGGCCCAGCAGCGCATGTGGTTCCTCAACCGGTTCAACATGGGCGGAGACGGCGAGCACAGCGCGGCCGCCGCGGCCGACAACATCCCGGCCGCCGTGCGGCTGTCCGGTCTGCTCGACCGGCAGGCCTTGCAGGTCGCGGTCGCGGATGTGCTGGCCAGGCACGAGTCGCTGCGCACCTACTACCCCGAGGTCGGTGGCGTCGGCTACCAGCAGATCGTGCCGACCGCGCAGGTGATCCCGGATCTCTCGCCGATCGACATCACCGAAGCCGAACTGCCGCAGCGCCTTTCCGAGGTCGTGCTGACCGCCTTCGACGTCACCGCCGAGGTGCCGTTCCGTGCGAGCCTGTTCGAGATCAGCCCCACCGAGCACGTGCTCGCGCTGGTGGTGCACCACATCTCGGCCGACGGCTTCTCCATGGGGCCGCTGACCAGGGACGTGATGATCGCCTACAGCGCCCGCGTGGACGGCGACGAACCCGCGTGGCGCCCGCTCGAGGTGCAGTACGCCGACTACGCGCTCTGGCAGCGCGCGGTGCTCGGCGCCGAGGACGACCCGGACTCGCTGATCTCCGGTCAGATCGAGTTCTGGAAGAACGAATTGGCCGGGCTGGTCGAGCAATTGGACCTGCCCGCCGATCGCCCGCGGCCCGCGACGGCGTCCAACCGCGGCGACACGGTGGCCTTCACCGTGGATCCCGAGGTGCACGCGGCCCTGCGCGCGCTGGCGCAGCAGCACAATTCGACGCTGTTCATGGTCGTGCACGCCGCGCTCGCGGTGCTGCTCGCACGCCTGTCCAGCACGTCGGACATCGCCATCGGCACCCCGATCGCGGGCCGCGGCGAACGCGCGCTCGACGATCTGATCGGCATGTTCGTCAACACCCTCGTGCTGCGCACGGAAATCGAGCCCGGCGTCGCGTTCGAGGAACTGCTGCGCGCCGTGCGGCGGGTCGACGTCGACGCCTTCGGTCACGCCGACGTGCCGTTCGAGCGCCTCGTCGAGGTGCTCGACCCGGTGCGTTCCCCGGGCAGGCACCCGCTGTTCCAGGTCGCGCTGACCTTCCAGAACACCGCGCCGACCGCGCTGGAACTGCCCGGCCTGACGGTGTCGGGCGTGGACATGGCGGTGCCGCTTGCCAAGTTCGACCTCCAGTTGACGCTGGAGGAGAAGCTCGGCGCGGACGGCGGACCGCAGGGCATGTCGGCCGAATTCAGTTTCGCGACCGACCTTTTCGACGCGAGCACGGTTCGCGGGTTCGCGGATCGCCTGCTGCGCGTCCTGGGCGCGGTCTCGGCCGACGCGAGCGTGGTGGTCGGCGACATCGACCTGCTCGCGCCCGGCGAGCGCGAACTGGTGCTGCGCGAATGGAACACCGAGGGCGTCGAGGCGCCCGCGGCCACGCTGGTCGACCTGATCGGCGCGCAGGCCAGGCGTCGTCCGGACGCACCGGCGATTCGTTTCGGCGAGACCGCGGTGTCCTTCGGCGAGTTCGAGCGCCGGGCCAACCGGATCGCGCGCGCCCTCATCGCGCAGGGCGTCGGGCCGGAATCCAAGGTCGCGGTGGCGATCTCGCGCACCGAGGAACTGCCGATCGCGCTGTACGCGGTGCTGCTGACCGGCGCCGCCTACGTGCCGATCGACACCACCTACCCGGTGCAGCGGCTCGAGTTCACCCTCGCCGACGCGGCGCCGGTGTGCGTGCTGACCACCGCGGCGGACGCGGAAGCCGTTCCGGCGGGCGAGATTCCGCTGCTGCTCGTCGAGCGGACCGCGGACGAGTCCGACGCGCCGGTCACCGATGCCGATCGCATCCGGCCGCTGCGCCAGGACAACCTCGCCTACGTCATCTACACCTCCGGTTCGACCGGTGTGCCCAAGGGCGTCGGCGTCTCGCACCGCAACGCGGTGGAGCTGTTCGCGAACACCCAGCCGCTGTTCGGCTTCGACGAGTCCGACGTGTGGACGCTGTTCCACTCGTTCGCCTTCGACTTCTCGGTCTGGGAACTGTGGTGCGCGCTGGCCTACGGCGGTTCGGTGGTCGTCGTCGACTACCTGACCTCGCGTTCGCCGGAACTGTTCCGCGAGTTGCTGGTTCGCGACCGGGTCACCGTGCTCAACCAGACGCCGTCGGCGTTCTACCAGCTGGTGGAGGCCGACCGGGCGGCGAGCGCCGCCGACGACAACGGCGAATTCGCGCTGCGCCACGTGATCTTCGGCGGTGAGGCGCTGGATCTGCGGCAGCTGCGCCGCTGGTACGAGCGCCACCCGGCGGACGCGCCGCGCCTGGTGAACATGTACGGCATCACCGAGACCACGGTGCACGTGTCGTTCCTCGCACTGGACGCCCAGGACGTCGACAACCCGGCCAGCGTCATCGGCCGTGCCCTGCCCGGCCTGAGCGCCTTCGTGCTCGACAACCGGCTGGCCCCCGCGCCGGTCGGCGTCGCGGGCGAGATCTACGTGACCGGTGCGCAGCTGGCGCGCGGCTACCTCGGCAGGCCCGGCCTCGCCGCGACCCGCTTCGTCGCGAACCCCTTCGGGGAGCCCGGTTCCCGCATGTACCGCTCGGGTGACGTCGGCCGCTGGTTCGGCACCGGCGACTCGGCCAACCTGGAGTACGCGGGCCGCAGCGACCAGCAGGTGCAGCTGCGCGGCTTCCGCATCGAGCTCGGCGAGATCGAGTCGGCGCTGGTCCGTTGCGACGGCGTGCGCCAGGCCGTGGTCATGGTCCGCGCCGACGAGCACGCGGGCGACCGCCTCGTCGGTTACGTGGTGCCCGAGACCGGCGCCGCGGTCGACCCGGTCGCGCTGCGCGAGGCAGTCGCGGAGTTCCTGACCGCGTACATGGTCCCGGACGCCATCGTGGTGCTCGACACCCTGCCGCTCACCCCGAACGGCAAGCTGGACCGGCGCGCGCTGCCGGAGCCGGAGTTCGTCAGCACCGCGGCCTTCCGCGCGCCGAGCACGCCGATCGAGCAGGCCGTCGCGACGGTGTTCGCCGAGCTGCTCGGCGTCGAGGAAGTCGGTCTGGACGACGACTTCTTCGCCCTCGGCGGCAACTCGCTGCTCGCCACCCGCGTCGTCGCGCGGATCAACGAGGCGGTCGACGCCGACCTCGCCGTGCGCGAGCTGTTCGAGGCGCCCACGGTGGCCGCGCTCGCCGCGCGCACCGCGGCGAAGGCGGGCAGCGGACGCAGGCGCGAGCTGGTCGCCGGGCCGCGACCGGAACAGATCCCGCTGTCGCTCGCGCAGCAGCGGATGTGGTTCCTCAACCGCTTCGACAACCAGACCGCCGTCAACAACATCCCGCTCGCGGTGCGGCTCACCGGCGCGCTGGACGTCGACGCCCTGCGCAGGGCGGTCGCCGACGTGGTCGACCGGCACGAGGTGCTGCGCACCGTGTACCCGGAGACCGCCGACGGTCAGGGCGTGCAGGTCGTGCTGCCCGCGGGCCAGGAGAACCTGGACCTGACCCCGATCCTGGTGTCGGAGACGGAGATTCAGGAGCGCATCAGCGAGCTGGTGCTCACCGGATTCGACGTCACCGCCGCCGTGCCGGTGCGCGCCGCGCTGTTCCGTATCGCCGGTTCGATGGACGGCTCCCAGCCGGACACCCACGTGCTGGTCTTCGTGGTGCACCACGTCTCGGGCGACGGCTGGTCGGTCGGACCGCTGGCCCGCGACGTCATGGTCGCCTACGCGGCGCGCTCGCGCGGCGAGGCGCCGGGCTGGGCGCCGCTGCCGGTGCAGTACGCCGACTACGCGCTGTGGCAGCGCGAGACGCTCGGCTCCGAGGACGATCCGGACTCGCTGATCGCGGCGCAGGTCGCGTACTGGTCGCAGAACCTCGCCGGTCTGCCCGACCAGCTCGATCTGCCGTCGGACCGCAAGCGTCCGGCCGTCGCGTCCAACCGCGGCGGGGTCTACGAGTTCGAGCTCTCCGCCGAACTGGCGCAGGCCGCCGAGGCACTGGCCCGCGAGCATGGCGCGAGCTTGTTCATGGTGGTGCACGCGGCGTTCGCGGCGCTGCTCGGACGCCTGTCCGGCAGCGACGACATCGCCATCGGCACCGTGGTCGCCGGCCGCGGCGAGGCCGTGCTCGACGACGCCATCGGCATGTTCGTCAACACGCTCGTGCTGCGCAGCGCCGTCGACCCGGCCCAGCCGTTCGCCGAACTGCTCACGCGGACAAGGGAAACCGACCTCGCCGCGTTCGGGCACGCGGACCTGCCGTTCGAGCGGCTCGTCGAGCTGCTGAACCCGGCGCGTTCGCAGGCGAGGCACCCGCTGTTCCAGGTGATGCTCTCGTTCCAGAACACCGGTGACACCACCTTCGAGCTGCCCGGCCTGGAAGTCTCGGGTGTGCCGCTGGACGTGGTGACCGCGAAGTTCGATCTGCACCTGAACTTCACCGGCACCGCCGCCGAAGGCATGAAGGCCGAGATCGCCTACGCCACCGACATGTTCGACGGCGCGACGGTGGCCTCGTTCGCCGAGCGCCTGGTGCGAATGCTGGACGCGGTGGTCGCCGACCCGGCCGTGGTGCTCGGCGACGTCGAGCTGCTCGACGCGAGCGAGCGCGCCACCGTGGTGCGGACGTGGAACGACACGGCGCACCCGGTCGACAGGGACGCCACCCTGGTGTCGATGTTCGAGGCACAGGCGGCGCGGACGCCGGACGCGACCGCGCTGACGTTCGAGGGGACGAGTCTGTCCTACGCCGAATTCGCCTCGCGCGTGCACCGTTTGGCGCGGCACCTGATCGCCTCGGGTGTCGGGCCGGACACGTTGGTCGCGCTCGGCATGCGCCGCTCGCTCGACCTGGTCGTCGGCATGTACGCGGTGAGCGTCGCGGGCGGTGCGTACGTGCCGCTGGATCCGGATCATCCGGCCGAGCGCACCCACTACGTGCTCGACCTGGCCGAGCCGGTCTGTGTGCTGACCACCTCGCGGGACGGCTTCGACTCCGGCTCGGTCACCGCGCTGGAGATCGACACGCTCGACGTGTCGGCCTACGACGACGCCCCCGTGTCGGACGCGGAGCGGCGCGCGCCGCTGCGTCCGTCGAACACCGCGTACGTGATCTTCACGTCCGGCTCGACGGGTCGTCCGAAGGGTGTCGGCGTCGCGCACGACGCGATCGTGAACCGCCTGGTGTGGATGCAGTCCGAGTACGGGCTGGACGGCACCGACGTGGTGTTGCAGAAGACCCCCGCGACCTTCGACGTGTCGGTGTGGGAGTTCTTCTGGCCCTTGCAGATCGGCGCGCGCCTGGTGGTCGCCAAGCCGGACGGCCACCGCGATCCGGGCTACCTGGTCGAGGTGATCAAGCGCGAGCGGGTCACCACGGCGCACTTCGTGCCGTCGATGATGTCGGTGTTCGTCGCCGAGGAGCGCGCGGACGAGTGCACCAGCCTGCGCAACGTCTTCGCCTCCGGCGAGGCGCTGCCCGCGGTGACGGCGCAGCGTCTCCAGGAGCTGACCGGCGCCCGCCTGCACAACCTGTACGGCCCGACCGAGGCCGCGGTCGACGTGACCTATCACGAGGTCACCGAGGACGACGTGGTGTCGGTGCCGATCGGCGCGCCGGTGTTCAACACCCAGGTGTACGTGCTCGATTCGCGCCTGCACCCGGTTCCGGTCGGTGTCGCGGGTGAGCTGTACCTGGCCGGTGTCCAGCTGGCGCGCGGTTACGTGGCGCGGCCGGACCTGACCTCGGATCGGTTCGTGGCCAACCCGTTCGCCGCGGGCGAGCGGATGTACCGCACCGGCGACCTCGTCACTTGGACGAAGAAGGGCGAGCTGGAGTACCTGGGCCGCACCGATTTCCAGGTGAAGCTGCGCGGTCTGCGCATCGAGCTCGGCGAGATCGAGGCCGCGCTCACCGCGCTGGATTCGATCGCCCAGGCGGTCGTGGTCGTGCGCTCGGACGAGCGCCTCGGCGACCAGCTGGTCGGCTACGTCGTCGCGACCGCCGGTCAGGTGATCGACGTCGATTCCGTGCGTACCCAGCTGGGCGGCGAGTTGCCCGCGTACATGGTGCCCTCGGCGTTCGTGGTGCTCGACGAGTTCCCGCTGAACGCCTCCGGCAAGCTGGATCGCAAGGCGCTGCCCGCGCCGGTGTTCGAGGTCAAGGCCTTCCGCGCCCCCTCGACGCCGATCGAGGAGATCGTGGCGAACACCTTCGGCGACGTGCTCGGCGTGGCGCGTGTCGGCTTGGACGACGACTTCTTCGAGCTGGGCGGCAACTCGCTGGTCGCCACCCAGGTGACCGCGCGCCTCGGCGCGGCGCTGGACACCCAGCTCGCGGTGCGCGATCTGTTCGAGGCGTCCACCGTGGCCGCCCTGGCGACCAGGGTCGAGCGCATCGCGGGCTCCGGCCGGTCGCGTCCGGAACTGACCGCCGCCGAGCGGCCGGAGCGGATTCCGCTCTCGCCCGCGCAGGCGCGGTACTGGTTCCTCAACCAGTTCGACACGGCCACCTCGGCGGTGGACAACATCCCGCTGGCCGTCCGGCTCTCCGGCGCGCTCGACGTGCGCGCGCTGGAGCAGGCGATCGGCGACGTGTTCGCCCGCCACGAGGTGCTGCGCACCATCTACCCGAGCTCGGCGGACGGTCCGCACCAGGTGATCCTGCCGGCGAACCTGCCGCAGCTGAATCCGGTCCAGATCGACGAGTCGGAGCTGATCGGGCGGGTCATCGCGTTCGCCATGACCACCTTCGACGTCACCACCGAGGTGCCGCTCGCCGTCGCGCTGTTCCGAATCTCCGAGCAGGAGCACGTGATCGCGTTCGTCGTGCACCACGTGTCGGCGGACGGCGCGTCGATGGGTCCGCTGGCGCGCGACCTGATGGCGGCCTACGTGGCCAGGGTCGCGGGCGACGCGCCGCAGTGGACGCCGCTGCCGGTGCAGTACGCCGACTACGCGCTGTGGCAGCGCGCGGTGCTCGGCTCCGAGGACGATCCGGAGTCGGTGGCCGCCCGCCAGGTCGCTTACTGGAAGCAGGCGCTCGCCGGGCTGCCCGATCAGCTGGAGCTGCCCGCGGACCGGCCGCGCCCGCCCGCGCAGTCGTTCCACGGCAAGGCGCTGCGCTTCGAGCTCTCGCCGCAGCGGCACGCCGAGCTTGCGGAATTGGCGCGCGCCAACAACGCCTCGCTGTTCATGGTGGTGCACGCGGCGCTCGCGGTGCTGCTCGCGCGGCTCTCCGGCACCGAGGACATCGCGGTCGGCACGCCGATCGCGGGTCGCGGTGAGCGCGAACTCGACGACCTGATCGGCATGTTCGTCAACACGCTGGTGTTCCGCACCGGCGTGCGGCCGGGCGACCGGTTCGCCGACCTGCTCGCCGACGTGCGCGAACGCGACCTCGAGGCGTTCGCCAACGCCGACGTTCCGTTCGAGCGCCTCGTCGAGGTGCTGAACCCGGAGCGCTCCACCGCGCGCAACCCGCTGTTCCAGATCGGCCTTTCCTTCCAGAACCTGGCCGAGACCACGTTGACGCTGCCCGGGCTCCAGGTGAGCGCGGTCAACTTCAACTCGCAGCTGGCCAAGACCGACCTGCACGTGACGCTCTACGACCGGTACGCCGACGACGGCACCCCGGCCGAGATCATCACCGAATTCGGTTACGCGACCGACCTGTTCGACGAGGCCACGGTGCAGGGCTTCGCGGACCGGTTCGTGCGGGTGCTGGACGCGGTCATCACCGACGTGACGGTTCCGGTCGGCGAGATCGACCTGCTCGCCGACGCGGAGACCGAGCGGATCCTGCGCAAGTGGAACGACACCGCACGACCCGTCGACACCGACGCCACGCTGGTGTCGCTGCTCGACGCCGCGGTGGCCGAGGCCGCGCCGGGCACCGTCGCGCTGGTCGCCGACACGGCGTCCGGCGAGCGGACCCAGCTGACCTACGCCGAGCTGGATGCCCGGGTGAACCGGTTGGCGCGGTACTTGATCGGTCGTGGTGTCGGTCCGGAGGATCGGGTGGCGTTGGCCATTCGCCGGTCGGCGGATCTGGTGATCGCGATGTACGCGGTGGCCAAGGCCGGTGCGGCGTACGTGCCGATCGATCCGGATCAGCCGGTGGATCGTGTCGACTACATCCTCGGCACGGCCGCTCCGGTGTGCGTGCTGACCACGGCTCGGGACGCGTTCGAGACCGAGGCGGCGCAGACCGTCGCGATCGACGAGCTGGATCTGTCCGGCTACTCGGATGCGCCGATCGCGGCGAACGAGCGCAATGGTGTTCTGGTTGCGGCGAATACGGCGTATGTGATCTTCACGTCGGGTTCGACGGGTCAGCCCAAGGGTGTTGCGGTGCCGCACGCGGCGATCGTGAACCAGTTGCTGTGGAAGTCGGCGGAGTTCGGTCTCGACAGCGAGAACGTGGTGTTGTTGAAGACGGCGGCGACGTTCGATCTCTCGGTGTGGGAGTTCTGGTCCGCGGCGGTCAGTGGTGGTCGTTTGGTGATCGCGACCGCCGATGGTCATCGGGATCCGGCTTACTTGAACGAGTTGATGCGTTCGACGGGTGTGACCACGTTGCATGTGGTTCCGTCGATGCTCGACGCGCTGCTCACCGAATCCGAAGGCCGCATGCCGCATTCGCTGCGGCGCATCCTCGCCATCGGTGAGGCGCTGCCCGCGGTGACCGCGCAGAAGTTCCGGCGCGGCAACGCGGCCGGGCTGTTCAACCTGTACGGCCCGACCGAGGCGGCGGTGTCCATCACCAACCACGCCGTCACCGACGCCGACGAGCACTCGGTCTCCATCGGTGCGCCGGAGTGGAACAGCCAGGTCTACGTGCTGGATTCGCGCCTGCGGCCGGTTCCGGTCGGCGTCTCCGGCGAGTTGTACTTGGCCGGTGCGCAATTGGCGCGCGGCTACTTCGCCCGCCCGGATCTCTCCGCGGAACGGTTCGTCGCGAACCCGTTCGGCGAGCCGGGCGCGCGGATGTACCGCACCGGTGACCTGGTCGCCTGGAACGCCGACGGCGAGCTGGAATACCGGGGCCGCACCGACTTCCAGGTGAAGATCCGCGGCTTCCGCATCGAGCTCGGCGAGATCGAGGCCGCGCTGCTGCGGCAGGACGCGATCGCTTCCGCTGCGGTGCTGGCGCACAACGATCCCGGTCTCGGCGATCGGCTCGTCGCCTACGTCGTGCCGTCGGCGGCCGGAATCGATCCGGAGACCGGCGAACTGGACAAGCGCAAGCTGCAGTCCGCGCTCGCGGCGGAGCTGCCGTCCTACATGGTGCCGAGCGCCTTCATGGCGCTGGACGCCTTGCCGCTCAACGCGAACGGCAAGCTGGACCGCAACGCGCTGCCGCAGCCGACGTTCGAGAAGGCGGCGTTCCGCGCGCCGGTGACCCCGGCCGAGCAGATCGTGGCGGGCGTGTTCAGCGACGTCCTCGACGTCGAGCACATCGGCGCCGACGACGACTTCTTCGCGCTCGGCGGCAACAGCATTCTGTCGATCCAGCTGGTCTCGCGAGCCAAGGCGCTCGGCGTCGAGTTCAGCGTGCGCGACGTGTTCGATCAGCGCAGCGTCGCCGCGCTGGCCGCCATCGCGACCGCCACGCAGGCCGAGCGGGAACAGCCCGCCGAACTGCCCGGCGGCGGTGTCGGCGAGATGCCGCTGCCGCCCGCCGTCGCCGCGGCGCTGTCCGGTGGTGCGCCGTTCCAGCGGTACGCGCAGACCGCGCTGCTGCCGCTGCCCTCCGCGCTCGACTGGTACACGCTGCTCGACGTGCTCGAGGCCCTGTTCGACCGGCACGACGCGCTGCGCACCAAGCTGCGCGCCGACGGCGACGGCTGGGTGTTCGAGGCCGTCGACCGCGTCGAGGTGGAGCCGCTGCTCAGCGAGGTCAGGGTCGAGAACAGCGCCGAGCTGGCCGACCTGGTCGCGGCCGAGCGCGCCGCGGCGGTCGATCGACTCGATCCGGCCGACGGTGTGATGGCGCAGTTCGTGCTGTTCACCTTCGCCGACAACCGTCCCGACGAATTGCTGGTCGTGGCGCACCGTTTCGCGGTGGACGCGCAGTCGTGGCGGGTCTTGCTCGGCGAGCTGACCACCGCGGCCGAGCAGCTCGGCGTCGACGCGCCGCTCGAGCTGCCCGCCACCGGCACCACGCTGCGGCGCTGGGCGCACAGCGTGGCCGCCGACGAGGCCGCCGCGCACGAGTCGGAACTGCCTTTCTGGCAGGCGATCTCGGACACCACCGAGCCGCTGCTCGGCGCGCGGGCACTCGACCCGGCGACCGACATCGCGGCCACCGTGGACCGGGTGCGGGTCACCGTGCCCGCCGAGGTCACCGAGGCGGTACTTAGCACGGCGCCCGCCCGCTTCCACGGCGCGGCGGCCGACGGCCTGCTCGCGGCGCTGGCCATGGCGCTGGTGCGCTGGCGCGGCGAACAGCACGGCGCCGCCGCGCTGATCCGCAGCGCGGGCGACGGTCGCGCCGCGCGGGCCGCACGTGGGGCGGAGCTGGCGCGCACGCTCGGCTGGTTCGACCTCGCCCACCCGGTGCGGATCGACCTCGACGGCGCCGACCTCGACGAGGCCTTCGCGGGCGGAAACGCCTTGGGCCGCATCGTGAAGTCGGTCAAGGAGCAGCTGCTCGCCGTGCCCGATCACGGACGCGGCCACGGTCTGCTCGGACTGGCCGACGCCGCGCAGGTCGGCTTCCGGTACCTGGGCGCGCAGGCCGCCGAGATCACCACCGTCGCCGACGACGACCGGCCCGCGGACGCGGCGCTCGACATCGAGGCGATGGTGCTCGACGGTGCGGACGGTCCGGAGCTGGTGGCGTCGTTCGCCTTCCCGACCGGCCTGCTCACGGCCGAGCGCGTCGGCGAACTCGGCGAGCTCTGGGTGTCCGCGCTGACCGCGCTGGCCGCGCACGTGCGCCGGCCCGGTGCGGGCGGCCACACGCCGTCCGACATGCCGCTGGTGCGGGTCGGCCAGGCCGACATCGAGCTGTGGGAGCGGACCTACCCCGGCCTCACCGAGGTCTGGCCGCTCACACCGCTGCAGTCCGGTCTGCTCTTCCACGCGCAGATGACCACGACCACCGTGGACGTCTACAACATGCAGGCCGTCATCGAGCTCACCGGCGAGGTGGACGCCGAGCGGCTGCACGCCTCGGCGCAGGCGCTGCTCGACCGCTACCCGAACCTGCGCACCGCGTTCGTCACCGACGCGGCGGGCCAGTCCGTGCAGATCGCGATGGACCGGGTCGAGGTGCCTTGGCGCACAGTGGATCTCACCGGGCTGCCCGAGGACGAGCGGGACGCGGAACTGCGGAAGCGGCTGGCCGAGGACCTGGCGCAGCGGTTCGACATGGCCGCGCCGCCGCTGGTGCGCTACGGCCTGTACCGCACCGCCGCCGACCACTGGCACCTCGTCATCAGCACCCACCACGTGCTGCTGGACGGCTGGTCGATGCCGCTGCTGATGCAGGATCTGCTGGTGCTGTACGCGCTGCGCGGCGACGCCTCGGCGCTGCCGGAGGTCGCGTCCTACCGGACGTTCCTGGAGTGGCTCGCGGGCCGCGATCTGGACGCCTCGCTGCGGACCTGGTCGCGCGCGTTCGAGGGTCTCGACGATCCGACCGAGCTCGCTCCGCAGGCGCGTTCGGCCGAGGACTACCGGACCGGCAAGCTGGTCACCCACCTCGATGCCGACCGCACCCGCAGGCTCACCAAGCACTGCGCGGAACTCGGCATCACGGTGAACACCCTGGTGTCGGCGGCTTGGGGCATCCTGCTCGGCAGGCTCACCGGTCGCTCGGACGTGGCCTTCGGCGCCACGGTGTCGGGCAGGCCCGCGGAGCTGCCCGGCGTCGAATCGATGGTCGGTCTGTTCATCAACACGCTGCCCGTCCGGGTGCGCATCGATGATCGCGCCACCATCGAGGACCAGCTGCGGCAGTTGCAGCGCGAGCAGGCGGATCTGCTGGATCACCACTACGTCGGCCTGGCCGACATCCAGCGGGCCGCCGGTGCCGGGTCGCAGTTCGACACGCTGTACGTGTTCGAGTCCTACCCGATCGACCGCGAGGCGATCGCGGCGGCGAGTTCGATCGACGGCATGTCGGTGACCGGGGTGGACGTCAGCAACACGACGCACTACCCGCTGTCGCTGAAGGTGGCGGCCGAGTCGATCCTGGAGATCAGCTTCGAGTACCTGCTCAGCCGGTTCACCGCCGAGGAAGTACAGACGCTCTCCACCCGGTTGGTCCGGGTGCTGGAGTCGCTGCTCGGCGACCCGGCGGGGCTGGTCGGCGACATCGACATCCTGGACAGTGCGGAACGGGCCCGGCTGCTCGCCGAGTCCCACGTCGCTACGGCGGCCGCGGCGCCGGAGTCGGCGAACCGGGTCGGCGCGCGGACCGTGGCCAAGGTGCTCGCCGAGGTCGTCGAGGCGGATCCGCAGGCGCCCGCGCTGCTCGCCGACGGCGACGAGATCGCCTACCACGTGCTGGATCGGCGTTCCTCGCAGCTGGCCAGGGTGCTGATCGCACGGGGCGCGGGTCCGGGCGACGTCGTCGCGGTGGCGCTGCCGCGCGGTGTCGACGCGGTGGTCGCGGGCTGGGCCGTGCAGAAGGCGGGCGCCGCCTGCCTGTTCGCCTCGGGCCTCGGCGCGGACGAGATCGCCGCTGCCGGAGCCGCTTTCGGCATCGGCGCGGCTTCCGGTGCGGGTGCGGTGAACTGGCTGGTGCCGAGCGATCCGCAGGTCCAGACCGAACTGGCTGCGGCCGCGGGGCACCCGGTGTCCTACGCCGATCGGGTCCGCCCGCTCGGCGAGGAGCACCCGGCCTTCGTGGAGCTGGTCGACGGCGCGCCGGTCGCGCTGAGCCAGACCGCGGCGCTCGACCTGGGCGAACGGATCCGCGACGAGAACGACATCGACTACGAGTCGACCACGTTCACCACCGCCGCCGCGGGCCGAGCCGCCCTCTGGGAGTTCGTCGCCACGGCTACCGCGGGTGCACTCTCCGTGCTCCCCACGGCCGACGACGTAGCCGACGACCTCGCCGACGGCGAAGTCACCCACTGGTTCGTCACCCCCGGCGAACCCACCGACGCCGCCGACGAGGAAACCCGAATCATCGTCGCGGAGTAGGTTGTCCGACCACGAAGGCCGCTGCCGAGGGATCGGTGGCGGCCTTCGGGGTGGTTGGGGTCAGGCGGGGATGGCGTGTTCTTCGGCGAAGAGTTTGCGGCAGGCGGGGGCGCAGAAGGCGTAGTCGGTGCCGTTGTGGGTGAGGGTCAGGTCGGTGGTGGCCAGTTCGACGGGCATGCCGCAGATCGGGTCGATGACGTGACCCTCCGGGGCTTCGCGGGTTTCGCCGGAGTTGCGGTAGTCGTCGGTCAGCAGTTTGGTGATTTCGGTGCTGGTGAGGGTGCGGCCGAGGGTGGCGAGGCCGTGTTCGCGGAGGCCGACGATTTGGACCACGCAGTGCGGTTCGCGGGTGAGGCGGTCCGGGTCGGGTTCGGTCGCCGCGATCGCGTCGGTGATCATCGGTACGACGTGGCCGGCGAAATGCGGGTTGTTGCTCCACGCGCCGGGGACCGTGAGGCGGACGAGGTAGCGCGGTGCGGCGGAGCCGCCGGTGGCCCACACTTCCGGCTCCCGGACGAGCACGTGGGTGAGCTCGCGTGCCTTCTCCATTACGGCGTCCGGCGCGCTGCCTTCCGTGGTCAACCCGTGCAGGATGCGTTCGGCGAGAGCCTGTTTGCGCTCGGCGTCGAGAACTCCCGCGGAGACGAACAATTCGATGGTCATCATGGGCGTGTTCCCTTCTCGGCGAAGTTCGGGACGGTGAGCAGGACGATCAGCACGAAAGCCAGCAGCGCGCAGCCGGTGCGGGCGAAATGGAATGCCTCCCAACGACCGAGCATCTCGGCGTAGTCGGCGGGCGGCCCCTCGATCGCCCAGCGCTTGATGTGCTGATTGATCGGCACATTGCCGAAGCGCGTGAGCAAGAAGGACGAAAACGCCAGCGCCGCGGCGACTCCGGCGGCCCATCGCGACCTGCCGGACGTGCGCACGGCCAGTACGGCGCAGCTCAGGATCGTCAGCCCCATCAGCGACTGCATGACGAACCCGTTGACCTGCATCAGCGCGGTGTGAAAGGTAAAGCGGACATCGAGCGGCACCTCGCGAAAGGCATAGAGCACGTTGACCGCTCCGTACCCGAACGCGCCCGCGAGCAGCCCGCTGGACAGCAGCGCGCACGCCCTGGCGACGCGCGGCTGTCTTCTCGCTTCGTCCGTGCGCTGCGTTCGTCCGTCGGCGCGGGTGAGCGCGCTCACCGGAGCTGCCTCGAGGGCGCCAGCGCCAGCAGTTCGTCCACCGACCACTGGTCGTAGACGTGCGTACCGTGCTTCGACGCAAGCACGCGCCCGTCGGGGGCGATGAGGAAGTCCGCGGGCAGACCGAGCGGGCCGCCGTCGGGCCGGGACGGGGGAGCGGGGCGGTCGCGGCGCAGCGCGGCGCGCAGGTCGTGCGCGACGGCGCGGACGATGGCGGGCCAACCGCGCGGATCGAGCAGGGCGCGCGGCGACGACTCGACGCCGAACTCGCGGTACAACAGCCGATCCGGGTCGGCGATCACGTCGAGCGGCAGATCGTCGGTGTACTTGCGCAGTTCGTCCGCGTGCGAGTGGAAGACGATCACCTCGCGGATGTCGGCGGCGGTGATCTCGTGGTGGCGCACGACGATCGAACGCAGGTGCATGTTGCACACGGGACAGCCCGCGAAGCGGCGGAATTGCAGGTGGACGAGGCAATCGGGATCCGGGACCGGAACCTCGACACCGGTGACTGTCCGCAAGGTGCGGGTGGCGATGGAAGTCGGCAACGACATGGTCTCTCCTTCGTAGGTGTACGACGTACGCCTACGACAAGTATGCGCGTACCTTGTACGCTGTCAACCCATGCCACGTCCTCGTTCGCTGACCACCGACGATCTCGGGGCCGCCGCCCTCGCGGTCATCGACCGCGACGGCCTCGACGGCCTGACCATGCGGGCGATCGCGAAGGAACTGCGCATGGCCACCATGGGCCTGTACCGCTATGTCGCCCACCGGGATCAGTTGGAGGTGCTGGTGGTGGATCGGGTGCTGGGCGCCATGGAGACCGCGCCACCCGAGGGGCCGGACTGGCGAGCCAAGGCGACCGTCCTGCTGACGCGGATGCGCGCCGCTGTCGCGGACCACCCGGCCACGGTTCCGCTGATCCTGCGGCACCGGCAGTCCTCGGCCGCCTCGCTGCACTGGATGGAGGCCATGCTCACCGTGCTCACCGACGCGGGCTTCACCGGCGCCGAACGGGTGATCGCGCAGCGAACCGTGGTCGGCTTCCTGCTCGGCTTCCTCCAGAACGAGCACTACGCCTCGATCGCGGGACCGGGGACCGCGACCATCGCCGCGCTGTCCGCCGAGGACTTCCCGCTGCTGGTGCAGACCGCGGCCCAGGCGCGGACGATGTCCGTCGACGACGAGTTCCACGGCGGCGTCGAGATCGTGCTGCGCGGTTTGGCGCCGCGCTGAATCTCGCTGCCGCCGTGCTCGAGTCGGTCACCCGAAGATCGCGGCGAGGTCGACGGCTTCGGCCATGGCCCGCGCGCCCGCGTCGTTGAGATGCATGCCGTCACCGCTGTCGAACTCGGGCCGAATGTAGTCCGGTCGCTCGGGATCGGCGACGGCGCGGTCGACGTCGAACACCGAGTCGAAAATGTCCGTCCCGCGCAGCCATTCGTTCACCTCGCGCCGGGTGTCCAGGGTCTCGAAGACGGTCGGGCCTTCGTAGACGCAGCCCGCGTAGGGGCCGATGGTGCCGACGTGGATGGCCAGACCCGCGGCGTGCGCGCGGTGGGCCAGTTCGGTGAAGCCCTCGATGAGTTCGGTCGCGGTGGCGGGTGGCTGATCGCCGAGGCCGCCGAGGATCAGATCGTTGATACCGAAGTGGACCAGGATGTGGCGCACGCCTGGGACGTCGCGGGCGTCGCGCTCGAACCGGTCCATGCCGCGTTCCCCGATCTCGCCGGTGAGCAGGCGGTTTCCGCCGATGCCCTGGTTCACCACCCAGCCGCGTGACATGCGGTCGTTGAGCGCGTCCACCGAGCGGCGGTTGGCGCCGATCGTGCTGCCGAAGCCCTCGAACCAGGAATCGCCGAAGGCGACGGCGATTTCGGTCTCCGCGGGCGCGAGGACATCGACGCCGCTGACGAAGAAGCGCGCGGGGATCACCTGTGCGCCAGGCATCGCGATCGATTCGGTGTGATCGCCCGCTGCGGCATAGGCGATCTCGGCGGGCATGTGCGAAAACGTCGCCAGCCCGGTCGGTTCGGGCAGGTAGAGGCTCAGCAGGAGATCGTCACCCGCCTCGACCGCGAGGTCGATCGGATCGCTGATCAGCTCGCCGCCCGCGGGCACGGTCACCCGCTCCACACCGTCGAAGCGCAGTACGCGATCGGTTTCCGGGGCGATCTGGTCGTCGGTCTTGCGCAGCGCGACCCTGGCCGCGCCGACGACGAGCGGCGTCCGTCCGTAGCGGTTGGTCAGGTGAACGCGGATCCGCTCACCGCCGCCCGCGAGGTGTAGCACTTGGCGCAGGGTCTGATCGGCGAACTCGTGCGGTTCGGTGAGCTTGATTCGCTCGTAGGGGCTGATCACGGCCGAGCGGAAGCCGGCGATCCAGCGGGTGGTTTGCGACGACATGAGAACTCCAGGTGCTTGACTTGAGGAATATTGCGTATGCATAGATCTACTCCGAACTATTCCTCGTGTCAACTATCCGCGAGTCAACAAGGTGGGGTAGGTTCGCATCATGGACTCAGACCTCTTCGACGATCCGCGCCTCACCGCGATGGGCTTGATCTACGAGGCGCACGAGGGTCTTGTCGCCAAGCTGGAGCCGACCTGGAAGTCGAACGGCCTCTCGGGTCTCGACCTGAACGCCTTGCTGCGGTTGAGCCGTTCCCCGCAGCGGCGGCTGCGCATGACGGATCTCGCGACGCAGACCTCGCTGTCGACCAGCGGCGTCACCCGCCTGGTCGATCGGCTGTCCGCCGCGGGATTGGTCGAGCGCGTCCTCGATCCCGCCGACCGCCGCAGCGCCCACGCGGTGCTGACCGACGCCGGAGCCCGCCGCCTCGAACAGGTCCTGCCCGACTACCTCGACGCGGTGCAGCGCTGGTTCACCGGACTCCTCACGCCGGAACAACTCGACGGCCTGACCACCGCGCTGCGCATCATCCGCGACGCCACCAACCCTGCCGCCACCGCCCGCACCGACTGACCGGTTACTCGTCCAGTAGGCGCTCGAGTCCGTCGAGGATCAGGTCGAGGCCGAACTCGAAGTCGGCGATGCCGTCGTGTGCGCCGTCGATCACGAGGTGGGTGAGCGCGTTCATGTGCGGGTGCGTCGATTCCGGGATGAGCGGGAGGAAATGCGTTGCCGCCGCGACGTATTCGGACGGATCGAGTGGAAAGGTCGTCTCGCGGAGGGTGAATCCGTAGATGTGCCCGTCCATGGCGTTCCAGGCCCGGTCCGCCTGCTGGTAGGTGAAGCCCGCGGCGCGCAGGCAGCCGAGGGTGGCGTCGATGTAGCGCAGCATCGCCGGTCCGACGTTCACGCGCGAGCCGATCAGTCCGGTCGCCCAGGGGTGGCGGCGCAGCGCCTCGTGCGCGGAGACGGCGCGGACGCGCAGTGCCGCCTTCCAGTCCCCGCCGATCTCGGGCACCGCCATCTCGGCGACCACCAGATCCGCGATCCCGTCGAGCATGTCGTCTTTGTTCACGACGTGGTTGTACAGCGACATCGCCTCCACGCCGAGGGCTTGGGCCAGCTTCCGCATCGACAGCGCGTCGAGCCCCTGTTCGTCGGCGAGACGGACGGCGGTGCGCAGCACGAGCTCGCGGGTGAGCCGGGTGCGGTCGGCGGGCTTGGGCATCAGCACTCCTTGACGGACTTACACCGTAAGCGTAGCGTTCGGGTCAACACACTTACGGTGTAAGTAGAGGTGGTCCGCAATGTCGGAGTCGTCCAGTCCCCGCGCAACGATGTCGAAGCCCGAACAGCACGGGATGACCGCGGTCGTCGCGCCGCGCTACGGTTCCAGCGACGTCCTGCGTGTCGAGGAAGTGCCCAGGCCGACGCCCGCCCCGCACGAGGTACTGGTCCGGGTGCGGGCGGCCGCGGTCGCCTCCGGCGACGTGCACCTGCTCACCGGCAGGCCCTACCTGATCCGGCTGATGGGTTTCGGTGTGCGCAAACCGAAGGATCCCGTGATCGGGCACGATCTGGCGGGTGAAGTCGTCGCCGTCGGGTCGGCGGTCACGTCGTTCCGGGTTGGTGATCTCGTCTATGGCGCAACGGGTTTCGGAGCCTTCGCCGAGTACGTGTGCGTCGACGAGGGGACGCTCGCGCCGATGCCCGCTGGCCTCGGCTTCGAACAGGCTGCCGCCGTGCCGGATTCGGGCATGACCGCGTTGCAGGGCCTACGCGATGTCGGCAGGTTGCGCGCCGGGCAATCGGTATTGATCAACGGGGCGTCCGGCGGTGTGGGCAGTTTCGCCGTGCAGATAGCCAAGGCAATGGGCGCGCGAGTGACGGCGGTGTGCAGTACGCGGCACGTCGAGTTCGTGCGAGGTCTGGGCGCCGATCGCGTGATCGACTACACCACATCGGACTTTGTCGAAGACGGCGAACGCTACGACGTCCTACTCGATCTCGCAGGCAACCGCCACCTGTCCGACTACCGCAAGGTGCTCACACCCGAGGGCGTCTTCGTATCCTCGGCTGGAGCCCCCGGTGGCGACTGGCTCGGTCCCGTGCTCTGGATCGGAAAAGTCGTGGTGACGAACCTTTTCGTCCGCCAGACCTTGCGCCCGCTGCTGATGAAGCCGCGACGTGCCGACCTCGACTTCCTGACCGAACTCGCAGAGAACGGCAAACTGCGTCCGGCGATCGAGCGCGAGTACCCACTGCGCGAAGCCCCAGCCGCGATCGCGCACGTCGCCGAGGGGCACGCACAGGGCAAGACGGTGCTGATCGTCAGCCGGACAGGCGCTTCCGCACCTTCCTGAGATTCGCGCAGTACTCCCGCGTCGACGACAGGCGGGCCCGCCAGGGCATCCGCGCCTCGCTGGTCCGGCGGGCACTTCGCCGCGCTGGAGGAACCGGAGCTGCGCACCGGCGACGTCCGCGCGTTCTTCCGTGACCTGCGCTGAAAGCCCAGCCGTGTGCGGCGGGTCGCCGCCGGACGAGGCGTTCCACCACCTTCGCTTCGGCCGCCGCGCGAGATCGCCGAAACCGCGTCCCGAGGCGGGGATTCAGGCGCACACTCGGAAGCGCAGGACCGCGGTGAGCAGGAGCGATCGCCATGACCGAACCGTTGCGGATGACGCAGGAACATCGAGAGGCCTTCTGGCGGCGCTGCGGCTGGTCACCCGAGCAAGCCGAGGCCCAGCGCCGTGAGATCGAACAGCGCTGGGGCGACGAATGGATCGACATGGCCGAGTTGCTCGGCTGGTAACCGCTTCACTCGGCGCCGAGCTCACCGGCCAGCCGCCACGATTCCCGCTCGGCGGCAAAGGCTTCCGCTTGCGTCGCGCGGAATCGGTCGATGGCGGCGGCGTTGTCGGCAAGGAACGCGCGGTACTCCGCGAGCCGGAACTCGCCGTCCTCGGCGCGCACCTCCACCTTGCCCGCGGCGAAATCGTCGCGCATCTCGAGCAATTCCTCCGCGCTCACCGGGTACCAGCTGATCCGGTCGAAATAGCGCAGCAACCAGGGCGTCTCGGTGGCGGCGTGGTTCCAGACCTGGGTGGTGCGGCCGACGAACTGGTAGCCGCCCGGCCCTTCCATGCCGTAGATGCACAGGTAGGCGCCACCGATGCCGACCGCGTTCTCCGGCGTCCAGGTGCGGGCCGGGTTGTACTTGGTGGTCACCAGACGGTGGCGCGGATCGATCGGAGTCGCCACCGGCGCGCCGAGGTACACATCGCCGAGGCCGAGCACGAGGTACTGCGCGCCGAAGACGGTGTCGTAGACGTCCTCGACCGTGGCCAGTCCGTTCATGCGCCGGATGAATTCGATATTCCACGGGCACCACGGTGCGTCGGCGCGCACACCGTGCATGTAGCGGGTGATCGCCTCCCTGGTCGAGGGGTCGTCCCAGGAGAGCGGCAAGTGCACAGTGCGGCTCGGCACCACGAGCTCCGCGACGGCGGGTAGCTCCCGCTCGGCCTCGGCGAGCAGGTCCAACAGTTTCGGCACGGGGAGGACGTGCGGATCGACGCGAATCTGCAAGGACCGCACGCCGGGGGTCAGCTCGACCACCCCGCGGGTATCAGCCGCGAGCAGGTGCTGGTGCAGCGCGTGCACGCGGGCGCGCAGGCCGAGATCCAGTGTCATCGCGCCGTATTCGACGAGGACGCCGTCGTCGCCCGCGCGGCGATACGTCACACCGGTCTCGTCGTCCGCCTCGGCGCGGCGCAGCACGCCGTCGTCCCCGTCACCGCCGGGGGAGAGCACCGAAGGCCACGAGGCCCGTCTACCGGGACCGAGATCGCGCAGCGACGCGGCGTGTTCGCGGCGCACCGGCACGAACCGCACCGCGTCGCCGGGACAGAGCTGGCCCAGCTTCCACCGATCGGCCGCGACCACCGTGACCGGGCAGACGAAACCGCCGAGGCTCGGCCCGTCGGGACCGAGCAGGATCGGTGTATCGCCGGTGAAATCCAGTGCGCCAACCGAATACGGCGTGTCGTGAATGTTGGACGGGTGCAGACCCGCTTCGCCGCCGTCGGTGCGCGCCCACTCCGGCTTAGGGCCGATCAGCCGCACACCGGTGCGGTCGGAGTTGAAGTGCACTTCGTAGTCGGTGCCGATGATGGTGTCGAAGTCGGCGCGGGTGAAGAACTCCGGTGCGCCGTGCGGTCCCTCCGTGACGGCCAGTTCCCAGCGCCTGGCCAGCACCGGTCGGTCGTCGGCCGGGACAGCGGTGGCGATGGGCGCGTGAGATCCGCCCAGCGGCAGTACTTCTCCTTCGCGCAGGGCCGCGCCCGCGCTGCCGCCGAATCTTCCGAGCGTGAAAGTCGCGACGCTGCCGAGGTATTCGGGCAACTCGATGCCGCCGGAGATCAGCACATAGGTCCGCATGCCCGGCCCGCGAATCGCGCCCACCTCCAGCACGCCGCCCGCGGGCACCAGCACCGTCCGCCACTGCTCGACCGGCGCGCCGTCGACCGTCACGCCCGCGGGCGCGCCCGTCACGCACACCCATGTGGCGGTGGCGAATCGCAGCGCGGGACCGGCGAGCGTGCATTCCAACCCCGCCGCACCCTCGGGATTGCCGAGCACCCGGTTGCCCAGCCGGAAGGAGAGGTCGTCCATCGGGCCGGACGGCGGAACGCCGACGTGCCAGTAGCCGACGCGTCCCGGCCAATCCTGCACGGTGACAAGCGTTCCCGGCCGCAGCACTTCGACGCGCGCGCCCACGGCTTCGGTGATCTCGGCTTCCGGCGCGCGGGCGGGCGCCTCGACGACCGTCATCGGGTGACCACCATGCGCACGGGCGTCGGGTCGAAACCGTTGCAGGGGTTGTTGATCTGCGGGCAGTTGGACACCAGCACGAGCGTGTCGACCTCGGCCCGCAGGGTGACCTTCTTGCCGGGAGCGGACAACCCGTCCACGATGCCGAGAGTTCCGTCCGGCTCCACCGGGACGTTCATGAACCAGTTGATGTTCGAGACGAGATCCCGTTTGCCGAGGCACCATTTCATCGCCTCGGCGAGGAAGTTCTCCACGCAGGCGTGCTGGTGGCGGGTGTGGTGCCCGTAGCGCAGGGTGTTCGATTCCTGCGAGCACGCGCCCGCGATGGTGTCGTGATTGCCGACCTCGTCGGCGAGCACCGTCATCAGCGCGGTGCCCGCGTCGGTCAGCAGCACGCTTCCGGTGGTGAGGAAGATGTTGCGCTGGGCGACGATGGTGGCCTGGGCGCTGTAGCGGTCGGCGTGGTCGGCGGCGGAGTAGAGCAGGCAGTCGACCGCCTGATTGCCGTGCAGATCGATGATCTCCCACTGCTCGCCCGCACGGACGATCGTCGACCACGGCGCGCAGGCGGGCACGGTCTCGTCGAGCACGATGGCGCGGGACAGGGTCGAGGTCATGCCGTCGCCTCCAGGGTCATGGCCGTCCAGGCCGCTTCGGTGTTCTGCACGGCCCGCAGGTATTCCGGGTCGCTGTTGTGGGTCGCGACCAGGTCCTCGGGAGCGGACCAGGCGACGACGTCGAGATCGGTGGTGGCGCGCTCGTCGAGCGGGTGCGCGGCATTGGCCACCAGCAGCACCGCAGGCAGGTGGACGAGCAGATCCACCGACGATCCGGCGGCCGCGCTGCCGGTGGCGACGAGCGCGCCGTCGGCGGCAACCCGGACGCCGCGGAAGAACGAGACGCTCGGCGCGATATCGCGCGCCGCCAAGCCCTGTTTGGCCCCCGCGAGGCGCAGCAGCCCGCGAGCCTCGGGGGTGGGGCCGCAGAGCGTGTCGTGGTGGCCCGAGTTGTCGGCCAGCACAGTGGCCAGCACCCGGCCCTGATCGGTGAGGAGCGGGTGTCCCGTGGAAAGATAAGCCTGCCACGGCACTTTCACCGTGTCGGCCACGTTCAGCCGCTCCCACGGCGCATCGGCGCGCAGTAGAAGCACGTGCGCGCAGGCGGATCCGGCCGGATCGCTCAACCGGACGCGTGTGCCGCGGCCGAGAACGACGTTGGCGTAGCCGCTCGACGGAATGCGTTGCGCCCAAGTGACCTTGGCGGACGGTACGTCGGAGGGGAGGTCGGGGGTCACGAGGGTCGCGGCCGCGGCTTGGGCGCGCGCGTGCGAGCGCGCGGCCTCGGTGGAAGCGGTGCCCGTGTGGCTGGATGGCTCGGTCATGGTGCTCCTTTGTCGAGTTGTCCGTGCGCGGCGGCCGGAGCCGCCGCGCACGGCATGGACGCGGTCAGGCCGGTTGGACGGCGGGTTCGCCGCTCGCCTCGGCACGCGGACCGGCGACGACGAACCGGTGCACGACCGCGCCGACGGCCGCGACCGAGAGCACGAACAGCGGTGCGGCCCAGAGCATCCACCAGCCGCCACCGTGCGGCGTGTACACCTCGGCGCGCGGCCAGGCCAGATTGATCGCCATGGCGATGCCCCACACCACCGCGAGCGCGTTGACCGGAATGCCGAAGCGGCCCAGACTGAACAGCGATTCGTCGGCGGCTTCCGCGGAGCGCCCCCAGCCCTTCAGCCGGCGGACCAGCAGCGGAACGGTGACCAGCAGATATGCCACGTACAGCGAGACGATGCAGACGCTGGCGAGGGTAGCGAAGATCGCCGCGTTGCCGAGATTGACCGCCAGCAGGCCGATGCCGAGCAGGCCGATCACCACGGCGGGCAGCATCGGCGTGCCATACCGGGGATGGACCGCGGCGAGCCGCCCGGCGAAGGGCAGTTTGCCGTCGCGGGCCATGGAGAACATCAAGCGCGAGCCCGCGGTCTGAATCGCCAAGGTGCACACCATGATCGCGACCGCGACGCAACCGAGCAGGACCTTGCCCGCCGGACTGTCCAGCTTCGAGGTGAGCACGTAGGCGAGGCCCTCGGTGGCCAGCGCGCCGTCGGTCAGGCTCGGCGCCGCCATCAGCGCGCCGAGCAGCATGAGCCCGCCGCCGAGCGCGGACACCGACAGCGCGGTCAGGATGGTGCGCGGCGCCACCCGGCGCGGGTTCTTCGTCTCCTCGGAAAGCTCACCGGCGGAATCGAATCCGACCATCACGTAGGCGGCCATCAGACCGGAGACGAGGAACGCGGCCCAATACGGTCCCGGCGCGGCCTGATCGGTCTGCAACACGACGCCGGGGCCGCGTTCGCTGTTCACGAAGAACAGGCCGATGATCGCGGCGATGCCGACGATCTCGATGGTGACGCCGATGGAGTTGATCTTCGCCATCAGGTCGATGCCGATGACGTTGATCGTCGTGGTGACGACGAGCAGGATGCTGCCGAGCAGCACCGCGTTGGTCGCGCCCGACGCGGAGGTCAGCGCGGTGTCCTCGCCGACGATCTGGAATCCGCTCCAGATCGTCGGCAGCACCACTTGCAGCGCGATGGCGGCCGCCGCGGCGGTGACGACCTGCGCGATGACCATCATCCAGCCCGCGAACCAGCCGACGAGCTCGCCGCCGAGCCGCCGCGACCACTGGTAGATGCAGCCGGAGAGCGGATAGCGGGCGGCCAGTTCGGCGAAGTTCAGCGCGACGAGGAACTGCCCGGCGAACACGATCGGCCAGGTCCAGAAGAAGGCGGCGCCGCCGAACGAATAGCCGAAGCCGAAGAACTGGAAGATCGTGGTGAGGATCGAGACGAACGAGAAGCCCGCCGCGAACGAGGCGTAGCGGCCCAGTTTGCGGTGTAGCACCGGTCGATAGCCGAAACTGGCGAGGTCTGCGCTGTCGACGTTGGCGTCGGAGGATGGGGGCGGAGCGACTGTTGTGGCCATGGGCGGGGGTCCTTCGGCGTGCGGCCAATATCTATCGCATGACAGTTTTGCGCTCGCGATCGCGATTTCGGTGTCCGCCGTGTATCGCTTGCGGCAACGCCGGTAACTTCTGCGTTGCCTGAGTTTCTGTCAAGTGACAGAAATCTCTCCGGCGGGTGACGGCAGCGGATGGCCCGACCGCCGCCTCGATCGACAGTGCCAGAATGGGCACGTGGCAAACCCCGGTCCCGGCCGTCCCCGTCTGGAACAGCGACCCCGACGCGGCCATACGCCGCGCGCCGAGATCCTCGACGCGGCAGGCGAACTGTTCACCACCAAGGGCTACGCCAACACGTCCACGAGGGCGGTGGCCGACGCCGTCGGCATCCGTCAGGCCTCGCTGTACCACCATTTCGCCGCCAAGGACGACATCCTCGACGCGCTGCTCACCGAAACCATCGCCACCCCACTGGAACTCGCCGAGCGGTTGCGCGCCGAAGCGGATCCCGCGCCCACCCGGCTCTACGCGCTGGCCTGGTACGACGTGCGCCAGCTCTGCGCCGCGCGCTGGAATCTCGGTGCGCTGTACCTGCTTCCCGAGCTGCGCACCAAGCGCTTCGCGGCGTTCCGCCTGCGCCGCGACGAATTGCGCGGGCACTACGAGACATTGGCCGAGGCCGTGATCGAAGGCGCGGGCGCGGCGGGAATCCCTGGCGCGGAAGTCCTGCCGTTCCGGCTCGTGGAGACGGTGATCAACATCCGGTCCGACGAGGGCAGCGCGCCCGCCTACGCCGAGCAGACCATTCCGGACGCCGCGCTGCGCATGTTGGGCTGGACCGGGGACCTCGAGGAGGCGCGCGCCGACGCGGCCGTCCTGCTGGAACGGCTCGCCGGGTACTGAGACGGGCGGGTCAGCCCTTGCCGCGACCCGCCTTGAAACCGAAGTCCCAGTTGTACATTCGCGCGATCTCCATGACGCCGGCGCCGGGCCTGCCCGCAGGCGGCCGGATGAAGGTGCCCTCCCGGCGGACCACCAGCTCGCCGTTGATGTTCTCGATGTGCGCGAGCACCGCGTCACGCGAGTCGTCCACGCAGCCGTCGAGCGTCATCTCGATCGGCGGGCAGTTCAGCGGGTACAGCGTCGCGGTGGCCTGGACGCCGCGGAAATCGTTGGCGCCCTCGTAGATCGAGGTGAACACCAGGATCCGGCGGAACTGCGCGGTGAAATCCAGGTTGATGTCCAGGTTCTCGCCGGTGGCGCTGCTGCCGGTGCGGTCGTCCTGGTCCAGCCGGATGAACGGCGGGCGGTCCAGCGCGCCGAACGAGCGGTCCAGTGCGCGCACCGAACCGATGCGGCCGTCGGCCAGCTCGAAGAAGCAGCTGAGGTCCAGATCCAGTCCGCCGCCGCCGCGCCGCCTGCCGAACAGGCCGCCGCCGCGCTGGGATTGGCTGGTCCAGTTCAAGTTCACCCGCATGGTGCCGCCGGTGGCGCCCTGCTTGGTGAGCGAGACCGAGGGCGCTTCCTTGGTGAGCGAGATCTTGCTCATGTTCACCGGCGCGCCACCGCCCTGCGGGGGCGGCGGGGGCGCGTATTGCTGCTGCGGAGGCGGCGGCGCGTACTGCGGCTGGGGCGGGGGCGGAGCGTACTGTTGCTGCGCGAATTGCGGTGGCGGCGGCGCGTATTGCTGCTGCGGCGGCGGTGGTGCGTATTGCTGCTGCGGCGGAGCGTACGGCTGCTGCGGCGGCGCGTACTGCTGCGGCGGCGGCGCGAACTGCTGGGTCGGCGCGGGCGGCGGGGTCTGCTGGGCGGGCTGCTGTGCCGCGGGCGCCGGATCGTCGTCGACGGAGATGCCGAAATCGGTCGCCAGCCCGGCCAATCCGGAGTCGTAGCCCTGACCAACCGCGCGGAACTTCCACGCGCCCTGGCGGCGGTACAGCTCGCCGAGCACGAACGCGGTCTCGGTGGTGGCGCCGGTGCTGTCGAAGCGCGCCACCTCGGCGCCGTTCGTGGCGTCCAGCACCCGCACGTAGAGGCCCCGGAACTGGCCGAAGGTGCCGCCGTCGGCGGATGCCGCGATGACGACGGTCTCGACCTGCGGTTCGACCTGCGCCAGCTGTACCGACAGCACGTCGAGCACCGTCGGGCCCTGCTGTTTGCCCTCGTGCCGGACCGCGCCCGACGGGTGCAGCGGCTGGTTGTAGAAAACGAAGTCGTTGTCGGAGCGGACCTTACCGCCGACCAGCAACAGGGCCGAGGCATCCGCGTCCGGGATTCCGGGACCCGACTGCCACCCCAGCTCGATGCGGACCGCGGACATCGGCACCGGAACGTTGGCGCCCTTCATCATCGACACAGCAGTCAACGTATACGACGCGGGCGGTGCTCGTCATCCGTGTTCGGCGCCACGGTGCGGAACAGTTCGTCCGCGTCCGATTCAGCGCGTGGGCGGCGCGATCTTCCAGTGCGCGCTGAGCGCACCGGCGATCTCCGGCAGCACCGTCACCGGAACGCGCTTGTGACGCAACATCTCCCGGATCTGCTCGACCTGATCGCGTTTGCGCAGGTCGTACGCGCCGGATACCGGCCGGACCACCGGTGGGATGGACAGCAGCACCAGTTCCCCGTGCCGCTCGTCGCCGCCCGACAGATCGAGCGCCAGCGACCAGCGCGCCCGCTCGTCCAGCGTGAAGCGGCCCGCCACCACCCGGTCCCACTCGATGCTCGACTCCGCCCACGGCGTACGGCGGTAGATGGCGCCCTCGGTGAGCACGATGGCGTCGCGCCCGAAGAGCGCGACCAGGAGCGCGATGCCCGCGACCGCGCCCGCGAGCAGGCCGGTGAACACCCGATTCAGTCCGAACCCGGTCACGATCGCGGCGCACACGAGGACGGTCACCGCGATGCCGAGCGTGCCGTAGAGCATGACTCGCCGAGTCGGGACCACGCCCGCGCGCACCATCGTCATACCGTCGCACCTCCTGGAACTACCGGGTCACCGTACCCGAGGATCCGGAGGGTCCGCGTCTGCCGTCAGGCGCGCAGCGCGACCGCCGCCTCCGCGGTGTAGACCAGGAACTGCAAGCTCTGCTGGAAATACAGCCGCACCGACTCGGCGTCGTGCGAGAGGTAGCCGATGGAGAGGTCCTGGCCGAGGCTGAGGTCGAAGTCGCCGCCGCGGGTGGTCAGCACGAACGCGCCGTCGATGGCCGGAGCCCAGATGATCTCCCCCTCGGGGATCAGGCGCTCGATGTGGGTGCGGATCATGTGCCCGTGGTCGGAGGTCTCGCTCACCGCGGTGTACAGGTCGGCGCTCAGCAGTACCGAGTACGGTCCGTCCACACCGGCCAAGCGCAACGCGCTCAGCGCCTGGGCGACGGCCTCCGGGACCAGGCGCGGGTCCTCGGGCACCTGGATCGGCTCGTTCGACGAGCTCGCGCGGATACCGGTGATGCTCGCACCGGTGTAACCCTCGAAGATGGCGCGGTCCTCGGCGAAGGCGATCCGCCGGGCGGCCTCCTTCACCGGATCCAGATCGGTGTCCTTCGCGCCACGCTCCACGTTGTCGAGTTCCTCGCGGGAGAGCGTGAACGGCACCCGCAGCTCGACCAGCGGCGCGACGACGCGCTGGCGCGCCTGCACGCCCTCGTCCGGCGCGGCGATCGGGGTGGTGCGGCCGAGGCCGACGGCGGAGTAGTCGGTGCCGTGCGGGCCGGACACGTCGACCACCCGGCGGCCCGCGATGTGCCGCTTGAAGGTGCGGGTGGCCTCTTCCTCGATCGCCGTCCATGCCTCGGAGGTGATCGGCGCGAGTTCGCGATGGAGGTTGTTCACGGGATGCTCCTTTTCAACGTGCCGATACCGAGTGAGCCGTCGCCCGCCACGGCGGACATTTCAACGTCGTTGCGCGGCAGAGATTCCGCGCTGGTCTCCGCGTCGGGTGGCGGCGGCAGTTCGTCGAAGAAGTCCAGCGGGGGCGCGAAGAACAGCGTGCCGGTGACCGCGACCGAGAAATCCAGGATCCGGTCGTAGGCCGCCTCTTCGGTGCCCTCGAACATCCGCGAGAGCATGGTCTCGGTGACGCTCGGGGTGGCCGCGTAGGCGATGTAGTAGGTGCCGAACTGCCCCTCACGCACGCTGCCGAAAGGCATGTTGGCGCGGACGATCTGGCGTTCGGTGCCGTCCGCGTCGACCACGGTGTTCACCGCGACGTGCGAATCGGCGGGCTTGTCCTCGTCGGAGAGCTCGAAATCGTCCAGCTTGGTGCGGCCGATGATCTTCTCCTGCTGCTCGACCGTCAGCGCGCGCCATTCGTCCAGCGGATGCAGGTATTTCTGCACGACAACGTAACTGCCACCGGCGAATTCGGGATCCTCGTCGCCGACCAGCGCGGCGCCGATCGCGGCCGTGCCCTCGGGATTCTCGGTGCCGTCCACGAAACCGAGCAGATCGCGCTGCTCGAAGTAACGGAAGCCGACGGTCTCGTCGACGATGGTCGCCGCGCCTGCGAGCCGGTCGCCGATCACCATGGCCAGCTCGAAGCAGGCGTCGTGCACCTCGGACCTGATGTGGAACAGCAGATCGCCCGGCGTCGACGGCGCCCGATGGTGTTCGCCGACGAACTCGCGCAGCGGATGCAGTTCGGCCGGACGCGGCCCGGCGAACAGGCGGTCCCACGCGTCCGAGCCGATCGAGGTCACGCAGCTCAACCCCGCGCCGGGCAGCCGGAAACCGACCGAACGGCGCAAACCGGGCATATCGGCGAGCAGATCGCGCACCGTCGCTTCGCCACCCTCGTCGATGGTGGCGACGAGGAAGATCGCCGCCGGTGTGAGCGGTTCGAGGATCGGCTGCGGCTCACCCATGAGCTCGAGCATATTGGCGCGCTGTCGCGCGCGTGTTCGCGGCCCCTTGTGTCTCGCTTCCCAGCGGTCGAGACTCGCGACTTCGTCGCATGCGCTTCGACCGCTGGGAAGCGAGACGGCCGCGAACGGGCTCGTAAGACTCGCCCTCGGGGTGGTCGGGAGAGCGCGGAGCGTGCCGTTCCCTCGAGCGGACGTCACTCAGGCGATGCGCGCTACTTGGCAACTGTCAGCAAGAACGCGACGTCGTCGACCGCTTTCACGCTGTGCCGCGCCTTCGGGACGACGAGCAGGTCGCCCGCCGAGCCCTTCCATTCGTTCGCGCCGCTGATCAAGGTCAGAGTGCCGGTGAGTACCAGCAGGGTGGCGTCGCCCGCGTTGTCGTGTTCGGCCAGGCTCTGGCCCGCGGTGAGGCCGACGACGGTCTGGCGCAGCGTATGGGCGTGACCGCCGTAGATGGTTTGCGAGCTGCGCCCGCTGGTGGCAGTTGCGGCCAATTTCAATTGCTGGCGAGCGACCGCGGTCAGGGATTTCTTGTCCATGGACTGCCTTTCGCGTCACATCCGCCGGTGCAGGGCTGGTGTCACCGGCTCGGGGCGCTCGGGGCGGACGATGGTCCGCACCGCCGCTTATCTGGAGTATGCCCGACGGGGGCCGCCCGCGTGCCGGGTTTGCCCGGCCTGGGCGTGTTGCGGCGGAGGGGTGCGCTCAGTCGGCGGTGCGGCGCAGATATCTGCGGATGCGGAAACGCAGCCCGGTCGTGGACGTGCGCCATTCCTCCGGCTCGTCCGCATGCCACTCGGGACCGATGGCGGGAGCGTGCGCGTCGCCCTGAACGCTGATCTCCACCTCGGTCACCAACAGTTCGGTCGCGAAATCCATGGCGGCGCGGTAGATTTCGCCGCCGCCCGCGATCCACACCGGATCCGGCGCGGAGAGTTCGAGCGCCTCGGCCAGCGAGCCCGCGCGTTCCACGCCAGGCGCGGACCAGTGCGGCTGCCTGGTCACCACGATGTTGCGTCGCCCGGCCAGCGGGCGGAACTTGGGCGGCAGCGAATCCCAGGTGCGCCTGCCCATGATCACCGGGTGGCCCCAGGTCACGGTCCGGAAGTTGGCCATGTCCTCGGGGACGCGCCAGGGGATGGTGTTCTCGAAGCCGATCACGCCGTCGGGAGTCTGGGCCCAGATCAGGCCGATGGTGCGGGTGCGCACGGCCGTACTCACACCGCCACCGGCGCCTTGATTGCCGGATGATGTTGGTAGCCAACCACTTCGATGTCCTCGTAGGTGTAATCGAACAGGCTCGCCGCGCGGCGCAGGCGAAGCCGGGGGAACGGATACGGCTCACGGCGCAGCTGCTCGGTGACCTGCTCGACGTGGTTGTCGTAGATGTGGCAGTCGCCGCCGGTCCAGATGAAGTCGCCGGGTTCGAGCCCGGTCTGCTGGGCCACCATGTGGGTGAGCAGCGCGTAGCTGGCGATGTTGAACGGCACGCCGAGGAACAGGTCCGCGCTGCGCTGATACAGCTGGCAGGAGAGCTTCCCGTCGGCGACGTAGAACTGGAAGAACGCGTGGCACGGGGCCAGCGCCATCTTGTCCAGCTCGGCGACGTTCCACGCGGAGACGATGATGCGGCGCGAATCCGGGTCGGTGCGCAGGGTGTCGAGCACCTGGCCGATCTGGTCGATGTGCGCGCCATCCGGTGTCGGCCAGGAGCGCCACTGCACGCCGTAGACGGGACCGAGCTCGCCCTGCGGGTCGGCCCACTCGTCCCAGATCGTCACGCCGTGCTCGCGCAGCCAGCCGACGTTCGAATCGCCGCGCAGGAACCACAGCAATTCGTACACGATCGACTTGAGGTGCACCTTCTTCGTGGTGATCAGCGGGAAGCCCGCCCCGAGGTCGTAGCGCAGCTGATGGCCGAACACGCTGCGGGTGCCGGTGCCGGTGCGATCCGCCTTCGCGGTCCCGGTCTCCAACACCAGGCGGAGCAAATCCTCGTACTGCGTATCCGTCGCCACGGTTGGCAAGCTTACTTGTCCGGGTCGGTGGGAACGACCGGCTGTAGTGGTGCGCGGAGGCGGGGGTCGAATGGCGCGAGCGCGGTGCGGCTTGCGGCATGGGCGTGGGCTGCTGGCAAGCTTTCGCGCATGCGCAAGCTCTTCGTGATCGGCATCGGTGCGGGTGACCCGGACCAGGTGACGGTGCAGGCGATCAAGGCCATGCGGCAGGTCGACACGTTCTTCGTGATCGCCAAGGGCGTCGAGAAACAGGAGCTGCTCGACGTGCGGACCGCGATCCTGGCCGAGCACGTCGAGCGGCCGTACCGGGTCGTGGAGATCACCGATCCGCCGCGCGATCGCGACCCGGCCGACTATCGCGGCGTCGTCGTGGACTGGCACGAGCGCAGGGCCACGCTGCTCGCGGAGGCTTTCGCGGCGGAAGAAGGCGTGGGCGGGATTCTGGTGTGGGGCGATCCGTCGCTCTACGACAGCACCCTGCGCATGGTGGAGCTGGTGCTGGAAAGCGGCCGGACCACCTTCGACTACGAGGTGATCCCGGGCGTGACCAGCGCGCAGGCGCTTGCCGCGCGCCACCGCATGGTGCTGCACCGCATCGGCGAACCGGTGCACGTCACCACCGGCCGACGCCTGCGCGAGGACGGTCTCGGCCACGGTTCGACGCTGGTCATGCTGGACGGTGAGTGCTCGTTCACCGAGCTGCCCGGCGACGACGTGCACATCTGGTGGGGCGCCTACCTCGGCATGCCGGACGAGACGCTCGTCGCGGGTCCGCTGCGCGCGGTACAGGACGAGATCCTGGAGCGGCGGGCCGCGCTGCGCGCCGAGAAGGGCTGGATCATGGACATCTACCTGTTGCGCCGCGGCTGATCGTTCGGCCCGGGCTGTCGGTGGTCTTCAGTACCCTGGACGCGTGCCCGAGCTACCGGAAGTGGAGGCGTTGGCGCAGTTCCTGCGGGAACACGCGGTCGGCGCGGTGGTGGGGCGTGTCGACGTGGCCGCGCTGAGCGCGGTCAAGACGTTCGACCCGCCCGTGACGGCGCTGTCCGGACGGGACGTGACCGGTGCGGGTCGCTGGGGCAAGTTCCTCGGCATGGACTGCTCGGGACTCTGGTTGATCACCCATCTGTCCCGCGGCGGCTGGCTGCGCTGGATCGATGAGCCGAGTCCGACCCCGCCGAAACCCGGCGGCAAGAGCCCCTTGGCGCTGCGGGTGCACTTCTTCACGCCCGAGGGCGCGACGCCCGCGTTCGATCTGACCGAGGCGGGAACGAAGAAGCGCCTCGCGGTCTACGTCGTCGAGGATCCGAAGATGGTGCCCGGCATCGCACGGCTCGGGCCCGACGCGCTCGAGGTCACCGAGCCGCAGTTCGACGAGATACTGCACGGCACCTCGCAGCGAATCAAGACGGCCATCGTCGATCAGTCGCTGCTGGCCGGTATCGGCAACGCCTACTCCGACGAGATCCTGCACACCGCCAAGGTCTCGCCGTTCGCGAACACCAAGACCCTCACCGCCGAGAAGACCGCGCAACTGTACGAGGCGATGCGCACCGTGCTCACCGACGCGGTCCAACGCTCGGTCGGCCAAGCCGCGGCGCGGCTCAAGGGCGAGAAGCGCTCCGGCATGCGGGTGCACGCGCGCACCGGGCAGCCGTGCCCGGTCTGCGGCGACACCGTTCGCGAGGTCTCCTACGCCGAACGGTCCTTTCAGTACTGTCCGACCTGTCAGGCCGGCGGCAAGGTGCTCGCCGACCGCAGGATGTCGCGGTTGCTGAAGTGAGCCGTCAGGTCAGGGTCGGGACGCGAATGCCCTGCCAGGCCAGGCGTTTGGCGCGCTCTGGGTCGTGTTCGAGCCGGGTGGGGTTGTCGATGATCAGCGTGGTTCTGGTGTCCTCGGTGTAGCAGGGCCAGGACGGTAGCGGCGCGCCCGTGCGCGCGAAGGAAATCCAGTTGTCCTGGAACTGCTTGGTCACCGCGAGCAGGCCGCGGCGTCCGCCCGCCGCGGTGAAGGTGCGTCCGATCGGGCTGTCGGCCACGCCGAAGACCGGGATCAGTTCGGTCGCGTGGGTGGCGCCGATACCGGCGAGTTGCAGTGCGCGCGGGGTGAAGTCGTAGCGGTAGGCGTAGGTCGGCGCGTAGCGGCTGTGCCCCTCCATCACCGTGACCGACGGCCGCCAGAACACGTAGTCGCCGCCCATCCGCACGGCGACGCGCGGCTGCGGGTAACCCGGGTAGGCCGCGGCGACGCGGGCCTCGACGTCCGCTCCGGCCCGGTCGAACAGGGCGCGCAGGCGCTGCGGATTGGTGGGCAGCTTGTCGGCGAAACGCGCGAACAGCGAACCCTCCTCGCGGTTGGTGCCGATGACGAGCGGCACCCGGTGCGCGGCGCCGCTGGTGATCGCGTCGATCGGGGACTCCGGCAGATAGTCGCCGTCCACCACCGGGCAGATGGGGAACAGGCCCGGCCGCTCGTCGAGCACCGCGTTGCTCGTACGGTCGACGGCCCTGCGGATGTCGTTGGCCGGAGCCTCGGTGAGAACGCGGGTCGCGTCGGCGGGGTCCGCGCCGAGCGCGTCGAGGCAGCGGCGGGCGAACGTCTGGGCGTCTTCGGCGCTCAAAGCCCAGTCGGCGGGCGGACTTTGGGCGATGCCGCGGTGGAACAGGCCACGCGCCGCAGGGGTGGCGAGCAGCGCGAGCACAGCGTGCGCGCCCGCGGATTCGCCGAAGATGGTGACGTTGTCGGGGTCGCCGCCGAACTCGGCGATGTTCCGCTGCACCCATTCGAGCGCGGCGACCTGGTCGCGCAGGCCGAGGTTGGCGTCGAAGGGCCGTTGCGGCGTGCCGAAGGCGCTGAAATCGACGTAACCGAACGCGCCGAGCCGGTAGTTCAGCGAAACGACGACCGCGTCGCCGTGCAGCGCGAGCCGGGCGCCCGAATACAGCGTCAGCGCCGACGTGCCGATGAGGTAGCCGCCGCCGTGGATGAACACCAGCACCGGGCGCGGCCCCGCGGACGGCGCGGCGGGCGCGGTGACATTCAGCGTCAGGGAGTCCTCGCTGGTCGGCTGGTACGCCCTCGGCCCGATGCGGGCGCCCGCGCGATGCTGCATGGAGGCGTTGGCGAACTCGACGGCCATGCGCACCCCGGACCAGGGCCGCACCGGTTGCGGAGCGCGAAATCGCAGGTCGCCCACCGGCGGTGCCGCGTACGGCACCGAGCGCCAGCGCAGCACGCGGCGGCCCCGGCGACCGCGGACGACACCGTCGGCGGTCTTCACGTCGATCGTTGCCACCATTGATCGATGGTAACTGGATCAGGTTCTCGTTCGGGCTGACCTGGCTCGACCGGTTCCTACCAGCTGATTCCGGTTTCATTGCCACGGCTTTCCAGAACAAGCAGCAGCCCGATCGGGCGCGTGTGCACCGCGGCCTACCCGTGCGGCCGCCCGACCGCCGGGCAGGTGGCCAGGCATGGTGGCCGCGGGCAGGGCGGGTGTGTGAGGGCTATGGGCGGCGGGCCTCCAGCAGGCGGAGCCAGATTTCGCTGACCGTCGGATACGCGGGTACGGCGTGCCAGAGGGTTTCCAGGGGAACCTTGCCGACGACGGCGATGGTGGCGGCGTGCAGCAGCTCGCCGACCTCGGGTCCGACGAAGGTCGCGCCGAGCAGGGTGTCGGTGGCGGTATCGATGACGATCTTGGCTCGCCCGGAGTAGTTTTCGCGGGCCAGCGTCGATCCGGCGACCGCGATGTCGATCTCCACGGTGTCCACGTCGTAGCCCGCGTGCCGGGCCGCCGCTTCGGTGAGGCCGACCGAGGCGACCTCGGGATCGGTGAACACCACCTGCGGAACCTGCTCGTGGTCGGCGGTCGCGGCGTAACGAGCACCGGCGAGCGGGCGGTCCTCGGCGCGCGCGGCGATCACGTCGCCGCAGACCCTGGCCTGGTACTTGCCCATATGTGTCAGTGCCGCACGGTGACTCACGTCGCCCACCGCGTACAGCCAGTGGCCGGACACGTCGCGCGCGGAAAGGTGGTCGTCCACCTCGACGTAGCCGTCCGCCAATCCGACGGACGCGAGCCCGAGTTCCGCGGTCGCGGGTCCGCGCCCGGCCGCGACCACGATCTCGTCGGCCTCGATCGTCTCGGAGTGCGCGCCGCGCGTTCGCACCGTGACAGTGCCGCCGTGGATCCAGCCCTCGCCGGTGTCCTTCGGCTCCGAGCGCGTGACATTCTCCGGTTCGGTCTCGAACAGCACCCGGACGCCGGAAGCGGCGAAGGCGTCGGCGACCCGCTCCCCGGCGAACGGCTCGGTATTGGTGAGCAGCGCCTTGCCACGCACCAGCACGGTGACGTCGCTGCCGAGCGCGGCGAGCCAGGTCGCCGCTTCGCAAGCCACCACGCCGCCGCCGACCACCACCACGCGCTGCGGGACCTCGTGCAGGTTGGTCGCGTCGCGCGAGGTCCAGGGGAGGGCGTCGCGCAGGCCGGGCACGTCGGGGACGCGGGCTCGGGTTCCGGTCGCGAGCACCACCGCGTGCCTGGCTCGCAGCGTGCGGCCCTCGACCTCGACCAACCGCTCCCCGGCGAGACGCCCCGCGCCGCGGATCACCTCGATGCGGCTGCTCTCGGCCCACTCGACCTGGCCGGAGTCGTCGTGGTCGTGCACGATCCGGTCGCGGCGGGCGAGCACCGCCTTCGCGTCCAAGCCGTTCGCATCGATGCCCGGCACGGCGCGGGCGGCGGCGAGCAGATGCCCGGGGCGCAGCAGCGCCTTGCTCGGCATACAGGCCCAGTAGGAACATTCGCCGCCGAGCAGTTCGCGCTCCACGATGGCGGCGGTGCGATCGCTGCCCGCGATGGCGTAGGCGGCGGCGTTCTCTCCCGCGGGCCCACCGCCGATCACGATGACGTCGTACTCGGCGGATGGCTCGGAACTCACTGCAGATAACCCTCGACCTGGCGCGGCGGGCTGACCTGCGCCTCGTCGGGCGAGGCGCCTGCGTCGATCCTGGCCCTGCGCTGCCGCAGCAGGTCCCAGCACTGGTCGAGCATCACTTCCAGCTCGGCAAGCCGCTGCCGTTCGGTCACCGGGTCCACCTCGCCGGAGGTCGCCTTGGAGCGCAGTTCGTGCTCGTCGTCGACCAGTTGCTTGATGCGTTCCAGGATGTCCTGTTCGGTCATGAGTCACCACTTCGATACTCGGAGGTATACGGCAGGACGTGCAGCGACCGGTTGCGGTCATGGACCATGCTACGACCGGGTCGCTCGTGCGCGGGTGCGGTCGGGTGCGGGCGGGATCTCCGGGTAAGCCGGTCGTTCGGGTCGCGTCGGAGCTAGACGCCGGCGGCGGGCTCGATCGGCATGCCGCAGGCCAGCGTTTCGGCGAGACAGTCGGCGACGATCGGCACGGCCGCGTGCAGGTCGCGCGAACTCGGCGCCGCGTAGCCGATGGCGATGCCGAAGGTGGTCGGCGGCGCCGATCGCGTGTCGTGCTGCGAGAAGAGGTGATGCCGGGCCAGGCCGTCGACGACGACGCCGCGTGCTTCGGCCGCGGCGACCGCGCGTCGCTCGGCCTCCGCAGTCGGCAGCGGCACGACGACGTGCGAACCCGCGTCGTCGCCGAGCACGGTCGAACCCCTGCGGCGCAGTTCGGTGACGACGAGTTCCCGGCGCGGCGGGAGTGCGCGCCGGAGCCTGCGCAGGTGCCTGGCGAGATCACCGTGCGCGGCGAGTTCGACGAGAACGCGTTGGCCCGCCGGGCTCGGCGAGGTGCCGGTGCGATCGCGATGCGCGAGCACGGCCGCGGCGACCCACGGCGCCGCGACCAGCCAGCCGACGCCGAGGACCGGGGAGAGGATCTTGCTGGTGGTGCCGAGGTGCACGACGACGTCGGGCGCCATCGCGGCGAGCAGCGGCAGAGGTGCTGTGTCGTAACGCAATTCGCCGTCGTAGTCGTCCTCGATGACGAACGATCCCGTGTGCCTGGCATATTCGACGAGCCGCACACGTCGAGCGGCCGGCATTCGCGCACCGAGCGGAAACTGGTGCGCCGGTGTGCAGTACACCGCTTTGATGTCGGGCGGCAGATCGTCGACGCGCAGGCCTTCGGCGTCGACCGGCACCGGAAGCACGCGGATGCCCGCGGCGAGGAAAGCGCCCGCCGCGCGCTGATAACCGGGGTCCTCCATGGCGACGGCGTCACCGGGGCGCAGCAGTGCGGCGGCGAGTTCGCCCACCGCGGAACTGGTCCCGGCGGTGGCCAGCACGACGGTGTCGCTGCCCGCGCTCAGTCCGCGGTGGCGGAGCAGATGTTCGGCCACGGCCGCGCGGTATCCGGGTTCGCCCGCGCGGTCTTTGCGCACCACCGGCGGCTGGTCGGAGGCGGCCCGCCAGGCGCGGCGCCATGCCGTTGGGTCGATGGCCTCGACGCAGGGCGCGCCAGGGCCGAGGTCGTAGCCCGGGCCCTCGGCCGCGGCGTCGATGGTGACGCGGTGGTGGGCGGGCGCGGCGGCCGGCGCGGTGGTCAGGTAGGTGCCCGATCCACGCTTGCCCGCGATCCAGCCTTCGGCGTGCAGTTGGTCGTACGCCGCGGCGATCACCGTCCGGCTCACGCCGAGCCGCTGCGCCAAGGCCCGCGAGGACGGCAGCCGGTCCGAGGTCCGCAGCAGGCCGGAGGTCGCCGCGGCGCGCAGACCGTCGGCGACCTGCACCGACAGCGGTTCGGACGCGTCGCGATCGAGCGCGAGCGGGAGTTCGTCGAGCATCCGGGCACCTCGGATTGGACTGTGAGAATCGAGTCGAATTGGCTATTTCAGAATGCCACTTCGCGCGCGACGCTGTCCTCATGACGAACTCGATCAGCGCCCGCCCGCCCCTGTCCCCGACTCCGCGCAGCACGCTGACCCGGTCGAAGGAACGCGGCCGCAGCGACCGCGCCGAACTCGACGCCGTGCTCGACGCCGGTCTGATCTGCCACCTCGGCGTCGTCCTCGGCGGCAGCCCCGTGGTGCTGCCTACCGCGTACGGCCGCGACGGCGACACCCTCTACCTGCACGGATCGACCGGCTCGGGCAGCATGCGCGCCGCGCTGACCTCCGACATCTCCGTCGCGGTCACGCACGTCGACGGCATCGTCTACGCCCGCTCCGCCATGCACTTCTCGATGAACTACCGCTCGGCGGTGGTGCACGGACGGGCGGTCGAACTGACCGATACCGACGCGCGCACGCACGCCCTGCGCGTCATCGTCGAACACGCCGCGCCGGGTGCGTGGAACCGGGTGCGCCCGCCGAACAAGAAGGAACTCGCCGCGACCATGGTGCTGGCCCTCGACCTGACCGAGGCGTCGGTCAAAGTCCGCGCGGGCGGACCGGTGGACGACCCCGAGGACGTGGACAGCCCCACGTGGGCGGGTGTACTGCCCCTGCGCCAGGTGTGGGACGCGCCGATCGATTCCCCCGATCTGGCCGTGGGCATCGGCGTGCCGTCCGATGTGCTGGAGCGGAGCGTGTCGGGGGCTTCTCTCGCGCGGTGAGGGCACTGCGTCGATCCTCGACCGTGTCGGGCGGGTGTTACCAGGGGGCGGCGGCGAGGCCGAGGCGGGTGGCGGCTTCGACGGTGAGTTCGGTTAGTACCGTGGCGGATTCGATGGCGGGGTCGAGGCAGACCAGGGAGAGGACGTAGTCGTCTCCGGTGCGGCACAGGTAGCCGGACAGGCGGGTTCGGGGGAGGTTGGCCGCGGTGAGGCCCGGGTGGATGGCGCGGGCGGCGACGCCGGTGCAGGCGTGCGCGCCGATCGTACGCAGCGAGTCGGGGAGCGCTCCGATATTGGAGCACAGGATGTCTCGTTCCCCCGCGCCCTTGGACAGGGCGTAGGCCCAGCGGTCGGGGATCACCTGGAGCAGTTCCTCGGGCATGCCGCCGGGGCTGGTCATCCGGCGCTCGTACGCTGCGCGGGTCTTCGCGCGCAGCGTCGCGGGGGTGTCGGAGCGGTCGATGAGGATCTCGGTCATCGAGAGGTCGTTGTCCACGCGCGGTTCGTCGCGGGTGTCCACGGGAAGGCTCGCCGCGATAGCCGGGTGCGGAAATCCGATGGCCCACAGCATGTTCGCGACCAGCTGGATGAACAGGCTGTTCGCGGTGCCGCCGTGTTCCTTCGCGACTCCGTCCCAATCGGCGGCGCGGAACTGCACTACCGCACTGCGCACCCGCGCCTCTTTTCCACGCGCGCGCACCGGCGCACCGGATTCCGGTCTTCCCGGAATACCTTGGCGCAGGGCCCGAATCGTGCCACCCACGACGATCGACCATTGGCGCAACGCGTCCGCCCAATCGGACTCGCGAGCAGATGTCGACGGCGCCGCGCTCGGTTCGGCAGCCCGAGCAGCCGCGTTGCCCGACTGCCGTGAACCAGCCGCGGCCGGACCGGGAAGCCGAGCGGAACCGATGCTCGCGCCACTCGCCGCGCCCGTCAAGGCTGCTCGGCGTCTCTCGGCTTCGGCTTCGAATGCGGCATCCAGAACCGCACCGGGCCTCTCTGCCAGCCCCGGACCTCCCGACTCGACACCAACCTCCCGCAGCGCGACATCCACCGCGTACGCCAGCCCCCGCGCATCGGCCAGCGCATGCGAACACGTCAGCGCCACAACCGAACCCCCATCCGCGAGCGGGGCCGCGGCGAGACGCCAGCCAGGACCGAACTCCGGGTCGAGTTCCGACCCCAGCCCATCCGCCCACGGCAACAACTCGGAAACCGGAAGCGGATCATCGACGAACAGCAGGGGATGGGCCCGGGTGTTCACCCGCCACCCACGGCGTGCACCGGGAACCCGAGGACGAACCACTCTGCGCCCCAGCGGCCCCGAGCGCAGTGCGTCGTGAATCCGTTGCAGCAGTATGGGTTCGACGCGATCGGATGTCCGCCACAGCCCCTGGAGGGCGATGGGGGTGCCGAGCCCGCGGTGGGTGCGCAGGAAGATCTCGTCGACGACGCCGAGGCGATCCATTCTCAGCCGGCGGCTCCGTGTCGCCCCGCGCCCGCGGCGAACCGCTGGGCGCCGGCGAGCGCGCCGTCGGCCAAGGCGGCGAGTCCGTGCCGGAATTCGTTGCGGATGGCCGCGTCCTCGTCCATACCGTCCTGCTCGAGCAGCGACATCCGGTCCGAGCGCAGGCAGGTCTGCGGCAGTACGGCGAGCTCGGCCGCGAGTTCCTCGGCGGCGTTGCGCGCCTCGCCGGTCGGCACGACGCGATTGACCAGGCCCATCTGAAGTGCTTCCGGCGCACTGACGGCGCGGCCGGTGAGCACCAGGTCCATGGCGCGGCCGGTGCCGATGATCCGCGGCAGCCGGACCGTGCCGCCGTCGATGAGCGGAACGCCCCAGCGGCGGCAGAACACGCCGAAAGTGCTGTCCTGCTCGGCGACTCGCAGATCGCACCACAGCGCCAGCTCGAGCCCGCCCGCCACGGCGTAGCCGGAGATCGCGGCGATCACGGGCTTGGACAGCTTCATCCTGGTCGGCCCCATCGGGCCGTCGCCGTCCTCGCCCGCGCGGTTCGACCGTTCCGTGCCGAGCGCCTTGAGGTCGGCGCCCGCGCAGAAGGTGCCGCCCTCGCCCCAGAGCACCGCGACCGACGCGGTGGGGTCGGCATCGAACTCGCGGAAGGCGTCGGCCAGCGCATGGGCGGTCGGACCGTCCACCGCGTTGCGCGCCTGCGGCCGGTGCAGGATCACCGTCGTCACGGGCCCGTTCTTCTCGACTCGAACGCTCATCGCCGCCCCCTCCGAATTGCCGCCCGCCACGCCGCGGAGACGGTGCTGTGTGGATGACTCACGTCTCGACCATACGACGGCCCGCCCCTTGTGTGAAGAAGTGAATCCGTGATTCACTTCTTTCGTGGCGTACCGCAGGACCCCTGCCGTCCAGGCCCGCCTGGACGCCCAAGAGCAGCTGATCGTGCAGGCCGCGACCAAGGTTCTCTCCGAGGCCGGATTCGCGGGCCTGTCGATGGCCGCGGTCGCGAACCGGGCGGGTGTCGCCACCGGAACCGTGTACAAGCACTTCGACGGCAAGGCGAACCTGGTGACCGCGGTCTTCCGCACCGTCGTCGCCAGGGAGGTCGCCGCCGTCACCGCGGCCGCTCGGACCGGCAGCGCGGTGGAGCGGGTGACCGCGGCCGTGGAGACCTTCGCCGGACGCGCCATGAAGAACCCCAAACTCGCCTACGTGCTGCTCGTCGAGCCGGTCGACACCGTGGTCGACGCAGAGCGCCTGCGTTTCCGCCGCGCCTTCGCCGAGGCCTTCGAATCCGCGGTGGCCGACGGTGTCGCGGCCGGTGAACTGCCCGCGCAGGACCCGCGCACCAGCGCCGCCGCCCTGGTCGGCGCCATCGGCGAGGTGCTCGTCGGCCCGCTCGCCGCCGCGCCGCACGCCGAATCCGTTGTCCCCCAACTCGTCACCTTCGCCATCCGCGCCCTCGGCATGCAGGTGAGCGCTGAGAGATCAGGAGTGTCCGATGCAGACTCATGAGGTCTTCAACCAGGTCCCGAACATCGTGCCCTTCGACGCCGCGCGCAACCCGGCGCTGCTGGAGGGCCTGCACCGCGAGGGCGCCGGCTGGGCCGAGGACGAGGTGCGCGAACTGGGCAGGCGCGCGGGCGATTTCGCGGCGCAGGAGTGGGGCAGGCTGGCCAACGAGTACCCGCCGGTGCTGCACACCCACGACCGCTATGGCCACCGCGTCGACGAGGTCGAATTCCACCCGCACTGGCACGATCTCATGACGGTGGCGGTCCAGCACGGCCTGCACGGCTCGCCGTGGACCGACGAACGGCCCGGCGCGCACACCGCCCGCGCCGCCAAGTTCTATACCTGGGGCGTCGCCGACGCGGGACACATGTGCCCCATCTCGATGACCTACGCGATCGTGCCCGCGCTCCGGCACAACCCCGAGCTCGCCGCGAAGTACGAACCGCTACTGGCCTCGCGCACATACGATTTCGGTCTCCGCGAACCGTCCACCAAGGCCGGTCTGATCGCGGGCATGTCGATGACGGAGAAGCAGGGCGGCTCCGACGTGCGGGCCAACACCACCACCGCGACCCCGCAGCCGGACGGCAGCTACCGCATCGTCGGGCACAAGTGGTTCACCTCCGCGCCGATGTCGGACATGTTCCTGACGCTGGCCCAGGCGCCCGCCGGTCTGTCCTGCTTCCTGCTGCCCCGGGTGCTGCCGGACGGCACGCGCAATCCCATTCGCATCCAACGGCTCAAGGACAAGCTGGGCAACAAGTCCAACGCCTCCTCGGAGATCGAATACGAGAACGCCACCGGCTGGCTGGTCGGCGCGGAAGGCGCGGGCGTGAAGACCATCATCGAGATGGTGAACATGACCCGCCTCGACTGCGTGATCGGCTCCGCGACCAACATGCGTGCCGGAGCCGTCTACGCGGTGCACCACGCCAGGCACCGAGAAGCGTTCGGCGCCAAGCTGATCGACCAGCCCGCCATGCGTAACGTGCTCGCCGACCTGGTGATCGAGTCCGACGCCGCGACCACCGTCATGATGCGCCTCGCCGGGGCCACGGACCGGTCGAGCTCCGATCCCGCCGAGTCCGCGCTGCGCCGCATCGCGCTCGCGGTCACCAAGTACTGGGTGTGCAAGCGCGCGCCGTCGCATTCCGCCGAGGCGCTGGAGTGCTTGGGCGGCAACGGATATGCCGAGGAGTCGGGAATGCCGCGGCTCTATCGGGAGGCGCCGCTGATGTCGATCTGGGAGGGCTCGGGCAATGTGGCCGCGCTGGACGCGTTGCGCGCCATGGGCCGTCAGCCGGAGACCGTCGAGGCCTACTTCAACGAGGTCACGCTGGCCAAGGGCGCGAACCCGCGGCTGGACGACGCGATCGCCAAGGTCGGCAAGGAACTGGCCGACCTCAGCGACATCGAATACCGGGCCCGCCGCGTCGTGGAACTGATGGCGCTGGTCCTCCAGGGCGCGCAGCTGGTCCGCCACGGCCACCCCGCGGTCGCCGACGCCTTCTGCGCCACCCGGCTCGGCGACGATTGGGGCATCGCCTTCGGCACCCTGCCGACCGGCGTGGACACCGGCGCGATCATCGAACGCGCCTTCGTCGCGTGACGGGCGCTCGGTAGTGTCGGCGCGGTGACCGAGATTCCGTTGTACCGGCTGGTGCGGCGGGTGCTGGACCGAGTGGCCGAGCACCCCGAGCGGCGGTACTTGCTCGGCATCGCCGGACCGCCCGGTGCGGGCAAATCCACCCTGTCGGTACTGCTCCGCGACACCTTCGTCACCGAAGTGGGCGGCCCGGCGGCCGAGATCGCGCCGATGGACGGCTACCACCTGTCCAACGCGCGGCTGCGCGCGGCGGGACACCTGGCACGCAAGGGCGAACCCGATACGTTCGACGTCGCGGGCTTCGTCGAGAACCTGCGCCGCCTGCGCGACACCCCGCGCGGGACGCCGGTGCCGTGGCCGACGTTCGATCGAGCCTCGGACGAGCCGACGCCCGCGGGCGTGGTCTTCGTGAACCAGTGGGTCGCCATCACCGAGGGCAACTACTTGCTGCTCGACGACGCCGACGGCTGGTCCGCAGTGCGCAAGCAACTCGACGAGTGCTGGTACCTCGACGCCGACCGCGACGTGCTGGAACAGCGCCTGCTGGAACGGCACCTGCGCGGCGGGAAGTCGGCGGAAGCGGCCCGGAGCAAGGTATCGGACAGCGACCTGCGCAATGCCGACCTCGTGCACGCGACCCGCGACCGAGCCGACCTCGTGCTGCGTGAGAAGGACGGGCGCTACTTCGTCGTCGGGTGATCGCGCTCGTTACGGCCGGACCCACCCCGCCACCTACCTCGGCGCAACTAGTGGTGCGTTGATCGCTGCCGGGCGACTCGAATCCGGCGCGTCCGTGCGGCAATGTTGGCGAATCGCCCGGCGTGGGTCAGTCCCCGACCACCCGAGCGCGCCGATCATTGACCCATGACGAACACGCGGCGGGTTTCGGGGAGCAGGCACGTGCTGCGCAACGTCGCCGCGCTGGTGTGCGCGCTCCTGTTCTTCTACGGCGTCCCGATGGAGTGGAACTTCGCGGACAGTTGGCCGGGCAGGGTGGCCGGACTGACGGCCTTCCTCGCCGGAGTCGGCGGCCTCATCTGGCTGACGGCCCGCCGGATCAACCGCTACCTGCGCGAACCACAGGCGACCGGCGGGCGCGTCGACGGCATGCTGTTGATGCTGTGCGTGGTCGCCATGTTCTTCGCGCTGTACTACTACCGTCTCGCGGTGCATTACCCCGGCCAGTTCGAGGGCCTCGAAACCCGCACCGACGCGCTCTACTACACCATCGTCACGCTGGGCACGGTCGGATACGGCGACATCCACGCGATCGGCCAGGCGGCGCGGATCGCGACGATGGTGCAGATCGTCTTCGACCTCGTCGTGATCGGCAGCCTGCTGGCCATCGTCAGCACCGGAATCACCCACCGGCTGGAGGTGGCCGCGCGCCGAGCCCAGGTCGCCGAACCGGAACACGGCACCGATGACACACGAAATCCCCGGCCGGAAGATCCGACCGGGGATCGTTGAGCGCCCTCAGCGGTTGGCGCGATACCAGCGGATGAGCGCGTCGGTGGACGAATCGTCCTGCGGCGCGGGCTCTTCGGCGGCGGTGAGCAGCGGGGCGAGTGCCAAGGCCTGCTGCTTGCCGAGTTCGACGCCCCACTGGTCGAAGCTGTCGATGCCCCAGATGCTGCCTTCGACGAAGACCTGGTGTTCGTAGAGCGCGATGAGCTGGCCGACCACCGAGGGCGTCAGCTGCGGCGCCAGGATGCTGGTGCTCGGGCGGTTGCCCGGCATCACCTTGTGCGGCACCACCTTCGGGTCCGTGCCCTCGGCGGCGATCTCCTCGGCGGTCTTGCCGAACGCGAGCACCTTGGTCTGGGCGAACAGGTTGCTCATCAGGATGTCGTGCATGCTGCCGGTGCCGTCGCGGGTCGCCAGATCGTCGGTGGGACGGGCGAATCCGATGAAGTCGGCGGGGATGAGGCGGGTGCCCTGGTGCAGCAGCTGATAGAAGGCGTGCTGGCCGTTGGTGCCCGGCTCGCCCCAGAAGATCTCGCCGGTGGAGGTGGTGACCGGGGTGCCGTCGGCGCGCACCGATTTGCCGTTCGACTCCATGGTGAGCTGCTGCAAATAGGCCGGGAAACGGGCCAGATCGTTCGAATAGGGCAGCACCGCACGGGATTCCGCGCCGAAGAAATTCGAGTACCAGACGCCGAGCATGCCGAGCAGCACCGGCGCGTTCGCCTCCAGCGGCGTGTTCGCGAAATGCACGTCGACGGCGTGCATTCCGGCCAGGAATTCCGCGAAACGCTCCTTGCCGATGGTGGCCATCACCGAAAGGCCGATCGCCGAATCCACCGAATAG